>CAWBKT010000001.1:0-62139 GCA_963789385.1 uncultured delta proteobacterium
CGTCTGAAAGCTGTGGTCCACCACCATCGTCGTGAGGATAGTATCACCTTCCCGCCGGGTTGAAATTACCTCAATATAGTGGGGCACGCCGTATTCATCTGCGAAGGTGATACGCTCGCCGTTCTTGAAGCCGCCCCGCCGGAACCAGACCTCCGGCGGCAACAGCCAGGTCTTGCCGTAGCGGTCTTCGAACTGGAAATACGCCAGGGCATCAAAGGGGAATTGGAGATAAGGCACAGGTCTTCATCGGAGACTTCCCGCCCCAGTTTTGCCTGCAGCCGGCTCCTCTCCTGCTCCAGGTCCGCCTCCCGGGGCTTCACATACTCCCCTTCCTCATCAAGGATCTGCTGCCACTTCTTGCCGTCGGCTCGCTGGTATTCCAACACCTTTTCACATATCCAATCCTCCGGCTCATAGAACGGCAACGGGCCGTAGTGACCCAGGAGAAGATTCTTCAGGTCCAGGGACGGCCTTTCATAGCGGCCGTAAAGGACGTTATTGACCGCGGTGGTCCAGAGAATCTGCGATCCAGGCGTCACCGACCACCAGTTCCCCAGTTCCACTTGCACCCGGGCCATTTCCCGCAGGATCTCCGGCATCCGCTCCAGAAAGCCCTCCTTGTCCGCATGTTCATAAGCGCTCCCCACCGCGCCGCCGGTGAGTTTATAATGGGATACCGTGGGGTCATGCCCCCGGAAGGGGCTTTCGAAAGGCTCATAGATCTTTCGTTCCTGGCGCAGGATATCCGAGCTTTCCAACAGCGGCCGGATATGTATGCCCACAGCCTTCTTGCCGTAGTCTCTGAGGTTTTGGATCAGGGTCAAGGCCGGGGCCTGGCCATAAATGGACCCGTAGCCGTGGTCCGCCACATCACAGATCTTCGCCCTGCCAGGACCGCGGCCACCATCCGGCCGATGTCATTGCCGTCCGTATTGCAGCCGTGATAGTGCAAAATGATCTCCGGGAAAGCCTCACGGATAGGCCTCCACCAACTGACCGATGCGCTTAGGGGTCCCCAATCCGGCAAAATTCTTAATGGAAACGATGACGTCAGGGCCGGTGACCTCCAGGATCTCCCTCACTTTCCCCACATAGAAGTTATCGGTATGCTCTTTGCCGGTGGAAAAGCAGATGCTGGGCATGAGCAGCCGTCCCGCCCGCTGCACTTCCTCAAACACCGCCACCATGTTGGGCACATGGTTCAAGAAGTCATAGACCCGCCAGACATCCACATACCTGGCAAACTCTCTTACCGTCAGGCGGATGACGTTTTCCGGGTAATGCCGGTAGCCGAAGAGGCTGGCCCCCCGGCACACCGTCTGCAGCAGGGTCCGGGGCATGGCCTTCCGGATGATCCGCAGTCTTTCAAAAGGGTTTACCTGCTTGTACAGCAGATCCATATGGACCGAGGCGCCGCCGCTGACCTCCACCGAGAAAAATCCCACCGCATCCCGATGCGGCGCCACCCGCACCGTGGTCATGGGCATCAGCCGGTTCTTGAAATCGGATTGCGATACATCCCGTTCATTATTGCAGAGGTAGTAGCCATTCGTCCCCCGCAACAGGTCGAGAATCTCGCTGGGGCTCATCCCCCTGATAATATGTCCTGACATGGCTCTGTTACTCCCGCAGTGGCTAATCCCGTCATTGCGCATAGGGATTGCTGCCGTGGGCGTTGATTTCGGCAATGAGGCGGGCGATTTTGTCCACCTCCCGCTCCCTTCCTCGATAATCCAGGAGATGGGGGTGGTCGTCGATATAAGAGGTATCAAACTTCCTCAGGATAAAATCCGGCTCGTTGATGATCTGCTGAAAGTAAGGGATGGTAGTTTTCACCCCGATGATGAGAAACCCTTTCAACGTCCGGGATAGGCGGTCCACCGCCTCCTGCCAGGTTAAGCCGTACACCGTCAGTTTCACCAGCATGGAGTCGTAATAGGGCGTGATCTCATAGCCCTGATACACGGCCCCATCCATCCGCACCCCATGCCCCGCCGAGGATTGATAGACCTGCACCACCCCGGGGCTGGCCAGGAAGTTGTTTTTCGGGTCTTCCGCATTGATGCGCAGCTCGATGGCATAACCTCTCTCCAGCACCTGGTCCTGGGTAAAACTGACGGGCTCCCCCAAGGCGATGAGGAGTTGCTCCCGGACAATATCGATGCCGGTCACCACTTCCGTTACCGTGTGTTCCACCTGAATGCGGGTGTTCACTTCCAGAAAAAAGAAATTGCCGTCCGGTTCCACCAGGAACTCCACCGTGCCGGCGCTGAGATAGTTGGCGGCCCTGGTTACCCGCACCGCGGCCTCGCAGATGGCCGCGGTCAGGGAGGCGTCCAGGCCCGCCGGGGCAATCTCGATGAGTTTCTGATGGCGCCGCTGAATGGAGCAGTTCCGGGTGCCCAAATGCACCACCTTGCCATAGGTGTCCGCCAGGATCTGGACTTCCACGTGCTGCGGCGAGAGCACGCACTTTTCCAGGTAAATTTCATCGTTGCCAAAGGACATCAAGGCTTCCGAGCGCGACTGGGCCAGGCCGGCCAGCAGGGCCTTTTCGTCAAGGACCTGGCGGATACCTCTCCCGCCGCCGCCGGCCACGGCCTTGATCATCATGGGGTAGCCGTAGCTCGGCGGCAAAGGCCAGCCCTTCCCGTTCCCCCGCCGCTCCCGGGGGCAGGGTCGCCGTCGCCGGAATCACCGGCAGCCCCGCCTCCTCGGCGATCCGGCGGGCCACTACCTTGCTCCCCAGATTGCGGATCACTTCCATGGGCGGCCCGATGAACACCAGCCCGGCCTTGACGCAGGCTTCGGGGAATTTGGGGTTCTCCGCCAGAAAACCGTAACCGGGGTGAATCGCCTGGGCTCCGGTTTTCCTGGCCGCCTCGATAATTTTGTCGATGTTCAGATAATCCCGGCGCGGGCCCGGACCGATACAAACGGCCTCGTCCGCCCGCATGACGTGAAAAGCATTCTTGTCGGTCTCTTCATAGATGGCCACCACCTTGATATCCAACTCCTGGGCCGAGCGCATGATCCGCAAGGCGATCTCGCCCCGGTTGGCCACCAATATCTTTTCAAACATCATCGTTTCCATGCTGCTCTCCACTCCCGATCAGGGAACTATGAGGCTGCCTTTCGGGAATCAGGCTGCCCGGACAGGCAATGACACAGGAAAGAGTACTACGAATTACCGCGCCAAGTGTTTTTATGGTACCTAAAGTGCTCGTATTTGACAACTAATACTCTACTGCTCGTTAGGGGTGCGAAACTTGATCCGGTAGTAATTAATTTTTTAATTAATCGAACTTTTATAGATTTGTTATATTTAGTGGATAGACAGATGACTGCCTGACATAAGAGGAACAGAGGATCTGCTATGATGCGAACCTTTTTAATGCATCATAATGATTGGCCGCTCCCACCTTCCATCCCGGCGGATTTTAGCTTTTTCCCGCTCCGGTCGATACAAATAAAAATACTTGTTGACCTCGGTCACCACCTGGGTGCCCTTGCCGTCCCCTGGCAGGTGAACTCACTGCTCGGAAAGGATAAAGGATAACGGATGCCTCTGGTAACGTGTCGGGCCTGTAATCAGGAAGTCAGCCCCGACGCCGCTTTCTGCCCCCGCTGTGGGGCTCCCTCGCCCGCCGCACCCGAGTGGCGGGGTCCCGGCTTCGAATGGCGCTCCCGGCAGATGATCTGCGGCTATCCCTTAATTCACCTGGCTTTTGGGAAAGATGCCCAGGGAAAGCGCAAAGTGGCCAAAGGGTTCATCGCCATCGGTCAGTTCGCCGTCGGGGTCATCACGGTAGCCCAGTTCGGGGTGGGTCTCCTCTTCGGGTTTGGCCAGTTCATTGTCGGACTCACCGCCCTGGCCCAGTTTGCCGGGGCTGTCCTGATGGGGGTCGGTCAGATTGCCTGCGGCTATGTCGCCGTCGGTCAGATCGTCCTGGCCAAAATCGGCCTGGCCCAGTTCGGGTTTGCTGAATTCTTGTGGAGCCCCGGCCGGCGGGACCCCGAAGCCGTTGAGTTTTTCCATAACCTCTGGGATAGTCTCCGCCAGTGGCTGTCGGGGTAACCCTGCTCACTCCTCTACCACCGGGCCGCTGCCTCGGGTCTCCCTCTTCATATCATGTCTGCTATTTTTCACCCCAGTCATAACTAGTCTGGTCGTTAGCCCCGCCCCGAGTCCTGGTCGGCATAAAATTGGACCACGTGCCCAGGCTCAGATTCGATGCCTGTCAAGAACTCTTAGCTGGTTTCTTAAAACAATATAAAAAAAATCATTAAAGAAAAAGAGAGTAATTCTCGATCTTAAACCTAACAGCTTTCTCTTATCCTGCATTCAGAAGAGGTTGAGGCATGAAAAAGCGTGGAAGTTATGAAAATCTGATTTACTCGGATAATCCTCAAGAGGTATTCGAAGAGGTCTGCCGCATAGTTGCGGCAACGAATGTTCAGATAGATTTCATGGTTATTTCCAGGGTCTTTGACGATGTGGTCAAGCTTTTCCGGGGAAACTATCCCGGCTATCAGAAATGCAACACCGAATATCATGATTTAAAGCATACCACCGACTGCCTTTTGGCCATGGCCCGTTTGCTGCATGGGGCCTCTCTCAACGGTCTGTCCCTGCTGGACCGTGATGTTGTCCTGGGGCTGACCGCAGCCCTGCTACATGATACCGGGTATATTCAGGCTGAGGATGATCCGGGTGGTACTGGGGGAAAATATACTCTCGTCCATGTGGGGCGCAGTCTGGCCTTCATGGCAAAATACTTCGACCGGGCCGGTTTTTCCTCCCGTGATTTAGATTACTGTCGATGTTGCGTGCAATGCACGGAGCTTGGCGTGAGAATTGAGGAAATTTGGTTTGAATCCGCCTGTCACCGGGAGGTGGGCTGTATGTTGGGAACTGCCGACCTTTTGGGACAGATGGCGGATCAGGCTTACTTGAAAAAGCTGCAATTTCTGTATCGGGAATTTAAAGAGGCACAAGTTCCAGGATTTGAGTCCGAGTTGGATCTTTTAAGAAAAACTCCGGCTTTTTGGGATTTCACTCAGTTCCGTATGGTTAAGGAACTTGGGAACGTGAACCGGTATATGCTGGACCACTTCCGGGCCTGGAGGGGACTTGACCGGGATTTGAACCGGGAGATTATTGAAAGAAATATCTCTTACCTTAAATTTGTTCTGGAAAATCACGAATCAGAATACCGCAAATATTTGCGTCGTAGAGTTTAATCAGAACCCAGCCAACAATGAAAATTTTCTCGAGTTAATTAGTTAGTAAAATCCACGGTCCTAACTTCCGGAAGACATTAAAGGCCCACTGCTGTCCGGAGAACCCTCATCCCATCAAAGTAACCAGACCGCTTGGGCAAAAACCGGTTTTTCAATGCGGGTGGCGTCATGGCAAGTTATCTTCTTTTTAAAGTCAGGGTCGTGGTTGACCCTGCTCAAACACGCCAGACCACATTTTCAGGAATGTTCTAAATCGGGATTGGATATGCGGAGAGCTCATTGACTTCTATAGAAATAGTCACTTTTATTCATTGAAAAAATTTTATTAGGTTATTATTCTTCATAAAAAAATAACCGTGCGAGGCTTAACATATGAAGTTAATTTTGAAATTTTGCCTGGCAGCACCGAAATTTATCGAAGTGAATTAACAGAAGGGTCAAAGGCTGAAATAAGGTATCGGCCTGACAGGTTGCAATCTCCAGATCATATTTGCTATTTTTACCGCTTGGATGATAATTTTTGTAATGGGAAGTGGATATGTCATGGCCATCAGGCAATAAAAAACAGGGCCGTCCTTGCCCCTGCTTTGTTTATTTGCGAAACTTTGATGAAAAATATATTCTAACGTTGAGCAAAATTCTTATTTATAACATCGCCCGCCGGTAGAAAAAAATCCTGCTGCCGAAGGCTTAAATCATTTTAACCAAAGAGACCAAACCCACACCAGCATGGAGGAAAACATGAAGAAGAAAGCCGTTGTCTTTGTTTTTCTGGTATCCTTGGGACTCTCAATTCTGGGAGCGCCCTCTGTGGTCGCTGCCCAGTACCTGGGAGAGACTACCTGGACGCTCACTTTAACCCACGATAAAAATGGTCCTATAACCCCTCCGGTTAATGTCACCATGAGGGGATGCATCAACCGCATGGGGGGGGCTTATTACACCGTGCAGACCTACGTCGATCCGGCCCCGGATGGGAATCCTATCGGCTCCGGCGGCGGCATCTTAGTGGGAAACCTGCTCTACCTCACCCTGAACCACTCCCAGAAACATTTGGGCTCCGACCGTGAAACAGGTGTCACACAGGTCGAATTGGATAAAGCTACGCTCAATGGCACTTTCTATCAGGTGGCCCGTAGTTTTAACACAGCCACTGCGGGGCCCAACCCAGTTTTCACTGACCATTTTTGGGCAGGCACCATCACCCGCACCGGTCCGGTCATCAATCTGACCCCGGGGGCGTTAATGGGCTCCAGTTCCCTGCTGCTCCTTGAAAAATAAATGGGAAAATGGGGGAAATGGGGGAAATGGGGACAGACACTATTATATATGTCTGCATTATATCACCGCGTTAGGGAGGTGGAAATGCAAAAACTCTCTTTGGAAGATCGCGTCGCTGCTTCCCATGCCCCCCTGCATCGTCTGTAACTGACCCGACATACAGAGCATCGACCTGGCCCGCCTCTTCACCGGTCCGTCCAGCATCTGGAACATCGGCCCGACCCTGACCCTCCCCATCTTCACCGGCGGCTACAACCTTTCCGTCCTCCGGGCCACCCAGGCCCAACAGGAAGAGGCCCTGGTCCTCTACCAGTTCACCGTGCGCCAGGCCTTCCGGGAAGTCTCCGACGGCCTCATCGCCCATGCCAAATTCAAGGAATTCCGGCAGGAGCAGGAAGCCCTGGTCAAGAGCTATCATGATTATGCCGAGACGGCTGAAAAACGCTTTAAAGGCGGGCTCGAATCCTTCCTGACCGTGCTGGACGCCAACCGCCAGCTCTTCGCCGCCGAACTGGAACTGGCCGCGGCCCAGCGGGACCAGCTCGTCACCCTGGTGCAGCTCTATAAAGCCCTCGGCGGCGGCTGGCAAACCGGCCCCCGGCCCCCCGACCAGACCTCTTCGGGCCTGATCAACAACACCGAAGCGAAACAATAACCTAACTGACGCTGGGCTGGAAATAGAATAATACCGATATTATTTATAGGGCCTCAATGGTAAATTGCGAAACGCCAAAAGATTAATTTAATTAATTTGACATTAAGAAATATTCTTGTAAAATAATTATAGATTAGTATGTCAGACGTCATTCAGGGTTGCAAGCCTTGGACAGAATCGGAGGGGGTGCAGATCTCCCACCGATTTTTTTTTGCCTGACGGCTCTTCGCCCTGCTTTTTTGGCGGGATAATCTCGTAGTATCTGCAGGAGGTTTTAAAATGATGGAAAATGGTAAGGTAAAATGGTTTAACGACTCCAAGGGCTTTGGCTTTATCGCCCGGGAAAGCGGTCCGGATGTGTTTGTGCACCACAGCGCGATTCAAGGCGATGGCTACCGCTCCCTGGCAGAAGAACAGTCGGTGGAGTTTGAGGTGGTCGACGGTCCCAAGGGGCCTCAGGCCCAAAATGTCTTCAAACTTTAGTCCATAAATTTTACTGGCCGTAACTCCGGCGGTTTCGGGACCCCGGAGTTCCGGTACTTTGACCCTGAGAAGAAAAAATAGAACTTGACACGAAACTTAAGCCTGGTAAAAGCGCTCCAGGAGATGGCCCGAAAAGAGAATACCCACCGGAAAATTACCCGACGCCCGAGCTGAACTCACCGATGCGACTGATGATGGATTTTTAATTCCTGTATGAGACGATTTTCCCGAAAGAATGCTCCAGCAAGTCCATCCCACCAGGGTCGGCAAATCGGCCAAGAGGAGATTATGAGTAAAAGATTATCAATAGATAGCCTGCCCCACCATATAACCCGGGAACATCTCAAGACTCTTTTTTCTGAATTGCCCCGGACGTCCTGGCATTTCTCCTATCTTATTCCAAAACGTGCAATTTGAACATAGGGACTGCATGGTCTCGCCCTCCTTTAAAGAAAGTATAACACGAAATCACTCTTAAGCATCGCAGGCAAAGACGGCGAGGTATCTAACTTGTTGGGTAAGGAGATGGCCTATTCAGGTAAAACCGGGATGGCCGCTTTCTTTTAGGGGTCAATCATGCGTTTGACTCTGTATCATGGGTATACTCACCTCGACAAAGTGTTCCTGGCGGTCGTCAATCAGGGGAATAGTTTTATCGTGTTGGTCGACGCCATCTAAGTGTCACCCGCGTCTCGCCAGGCGCGGCCGGCGGGCGCTGGACGGCGATGTGGTAGACCGTCTCCCGATACCGGTAGTGCATCGTGAAGCCCGGCCAATCCGACGGCAGACACGGCGTGAACCGCAGCTTATCCACCTCAAGCCTCAGTCCCAGGAGCGATTCCACGATAAGCCGGTACATCCAGCCGGCCGACCCCGTGTACCACGACCAGCCACCGCGGCCAGTATGAGGCGAGACCGCATAGACGTCGGCCGTCACGACGTAGGGTTCGACTTTGTAGATGGCGATCTCCTCGGGAGATCTGGCATGGTTCACCGGGTTGATCATTGCCAGTAGTTCCCAGGCGCGTGCCTTGTCGCCCAAGGCCGCGAAGGCCATCGCCGCCCAGATCGCCGCGTGCGTGTATTGCCCGCCGTTCTCTCTCACCCCGGGGACGTACCCTTTGATGTAGCCGGGATTCAAATCCGACTTGTCAAACGGCGGCTCCAGGAGCTGGATGAGCGCCTGTTCCCGGCGAACCAGGCGCTGATCCACTGCTTCCATGGCCAGGCGCGCCCGCGCCGCCTCTCCCGCACCGGATAGAACGGACCAGCTCTGCGAAATCGAATCGATCTGGCACTCGGGGTTAAGCGCCGACCCCAGCGGTGCACCGTCGTCGAAGTAGGCCCGGCGATACCACTCGCCGTCCCAGCCATGCTCCTCGATAGTGTGGCGCAGCCCGGCCGCCTCCCTCAGGCAACGCTCGGCGAAGGATACATCACCATGGCTGCGGGCCACCTCGGTGAACCGCATGAGCACTTCATACAGGAAAAATCCCAGCCAGACACTTTCCCCTTTGCCGTGTTCGCCCACCAGGTTCATGCCGTCATTCCAGTCGCCGGAGCCCATGAACGGCAAGCCGTGTTCGCCAAATCTGAGGCCCCTCAGGATGGCTCGCACACAGTGGTCATACAAACTGGCCGCTTCTTCAGACCGATTGGGCAGATCATAATACGAGTCCTCCTCCGCATTCACCGGGCGGCCCTGGACGAAGTGGATACGCTCATCTAACACGCCGGTGTCCCCGGTGTTCACGACGTAGCGGCAGGTCGCCAACGGCAGCCAGAGGTAATCATCGGAGCAATGGGTCCGTACACCCCGGCCCAGGGGGGGGTGCCACCAATGCTGGACATCTCCTTCCGGAAACTGGCGGGAGGCGCACCGGAGCAGGTGCTCGCGCACCAGGTGCGGCTCGGCGTAGATCAGCGCCATCACGTCCTGCAACTGATCCCGGAAACCGAAGGCGCCCCCCGACTGGTAGTAGCCGCTGCGCGCCCAAAGGCGGCACGCCAGAGTCTGGTAGACAAGCCAGCCGTTCGTGAGCACGTTGAGGGACTGGTCGGGTGTTTGCACCTGCACGGCGCCGAGAGTATGATTCCAGGTACTGCCACACCGCATCGAGGGCGCCACGCGCCGCGGTTGCGCCTCGAAAGCGCTGCACCAGGTCCCTGGCGTCATCGACGTCTCGCCCGACGCCGAGCATGAAAACGAGCTCACGCTCTTGCCCGGGCTCCAACTCGAAAGGAACCTGCAGCGCGGCACAGGGGTCCAGACCTGCTCCCACCTTTCCAGACAGCCGCAAACGGGACATCGCCGCCGGACTGCGGTGCGTACCGTTACGTCCCAGGAATTCAGTCCGGTCGCCGCTTAAGCTCCGGGTCGTCGCGTCCACCTTGAAGAAGGCAACGCGATCGGAGAACTCCGTGCTATACGGGTTGCGCGCCAGGAGCGCGTCACTAGTCGGGTCAACTTCAGTAAAAACGTGCCTGGCGGATTTCCACCGCTGATCGCCCATCACCCATTCTAAATAGCCCGTGGCGGAGAGCCGGCGCCATCGGCCCGACTCGTTGCGCACTTTGAGCACCGTGAACTTGATCGGTGCCTCCAGGGCCACGTAGACCCACACCTCTGACCGAATGCCGTCCTCGGTGTGCTCGAAAACGCTGTAGCCGAAGCCGTGGCGGCTGACGTAAGGCAGCGTGCTCCGGCTGGGCAGCGGCATAGGGGACCAGAAGTGGCCGGTTTCTTCGTCACGAAGGTAAAAGGCTTCGCCGCTCGAATCGCTCACGGGATCGTTCCCCCAGGGAGTAAGGCGGAACTCGTGGGCATTCTCGCTCCAGGTATAGGCCTGGCCGCTCTCTGAGACGACGGTTCCGAAGTGCGGGTTGGCCAGCACATTTACCCATGGCGCCGGAGTCACCTGCTGGTCCGTGGTCGTAATGACATATTCGCGTCCGTCCGGGGTGAATCCGCCCAGCCCGTTGAAGAACATCAGATCTCCCCGGGAAAACTCGGCCGTCCCCGGGGGTTCGGCTTGGTGGGTTCGGGTCGGCGTCAGGGGCGGTACCGTCACTTCCACCTGGCCCCGATAGTTGAGCTGATCCTCCAGTGCCCCCCGGCTATCGGTGATGATGGCGCGAGCCACCGTTTGGAACAGAACGCGGTCCTCCTCCGATATCTGGTCCGCAGGTCTTATGAAAATACCGCCTGGCCGATCTATCTCGCTGGCTTCGACCCCTGCCGCAATGAGTCCCATGATCTGGTCATGCAAAAGTTGCCGGTAACCGGCGTGATCTTCGTTCCAGATCACCAGGTCCACCGCCAGTCCTCTTAAGCGCCAATACGCATGGGCCTGGATGAGTTGGCGCACCAGATCGATATTGGCTGGATCGCCAATCTGCAGCAGTACGATGGGCAAATCGCCGGAAATGGCGTAGCCCCAAAGACCGGATTGCCCGCGGCAGTTCTTAATGAGGACGCTCGGGTCGGCTCGCAGCGAATCATTGGCGTAGATTATCGAGCCGGCCAGGCGACAGTAGAGCTGCGCGTCGGATTCTGTGGCATTGATCTGCCGCAGGGCCACCTGGTTATGCGTCCAGGCCAGATCAAAGACGCGGTCCGCCAGACGCCGATCCTGGTATTTCTCCACCAGGCCCAGGCACGCCTCCCGGGTTTCCCCGATGCCGGAGACAATATTGATCGTTACCGATTTTTCCGGATCGAGCTCCAGCCGATACCGGATGGCGACAATCGGATCCAGCACTGAGCCCTCGCGACCCGAGAGCGCCGCTGGACCGTGCATCGCCTGGGGATCGGCGACGGTCCGGCCCCGGCCGATGAACTGCATGCGGTCAGTCTCATAAGAGACTTCTTTGCTGTCTGCCCCATGCACCGCCATCAAGTGACACATCCATGGCGCCTGCTCGTCGCGCGAGCGGGGCCGGCGAGTGCAGATGATGGCCTGCCGCGGGCGGATGATCTCGGTCTGAACAAAGAGATTGCTGAACGCCGGATGCATTGCCTCCGCGGCAGGCGGTGCCAGGACTACTTCGGCGTAACTTGTGACCTCGATCTCTCTCGGTGTCTGAGCCCGATTGGTAATGGTGATTCGGCGCACCTCGACGTCATCCTCGGGCGAAACCGCGATCTCCGTATAGGCGTCAAAGTCCTGTTCACGGCAACGGAACTCGGCTCGCCCTTCCGTGAAAATCGCCTCAAAATTGTCGGATCGCTTGAGCGCTGGCTGATATGTGGTTGACCAGAACTCCCCGCTCGCCACATCACGGAGATAACAGAACGTGCCCCAGTTGTCGCAGGTACTGTCTTCGCGCCAGCGGGTGACGGCAAGGTCCTGCCAGTGACTGTAACCGCCGCCCGCATTGGTGATCATCACATGATATCTGCCGTTCGACAACAACTGCACTTCCGGTATCGGCGTCTCGGGGCTGTTGAAAACTCGCACCGGTGTCTCCGCCAGGCTGGAAGTTGGTTGTGATCCGGTGATCTCGTCGGCATGCACATAGAACGTCGTGGCTTTGGGGATGCGCTCCTGGAGCAACAACATGGTCGCTTGGAACAAAGGGTCCGACTCGAATCGCTTCTGCATCGGCCGGTCCAGGAGCAGATAAGCCAGGGAGAGGAAAATCATGCCCTGGTGATGGCTCATGAAGGACCGAACCACGGTGCTCGATTGTCCGCGTAACTGGCGCGCCGGCGTGAAGTCGATGGCTTCATAAAAGCCGAATTTTCCCTCAAACCCTGCCGCCGTCAGGTGCTGGAGATTCAAGCAGGCCTCCTCGGGCGCCACCATCAGCGCCAGTGCTGAGGCATACGGGGCAATGACCAAATCTTCGGCCAGTCCGCGCTGGAATCCCAAGCCGGGCACGCCGAAGGCCCGGTACTGGTAGTTGAGGTGAATATCGATGGCATTGTAACCGGATTCTGAAATGCCCCACGGCACGCCGCGCTTCTTGCCATACTCGATCTGCCTCTCCACCGCCGCCTTGCAAGTCTGGTCAAGCAACGTGTTTTCGTAGGTCGGCATTACCAACAGCGGCATGAGGTATTCGAACATCGAGCCGCTCCATGACAGGAGAATCGGCTCTCCCCCCACGGTAGTGAGCAGACGCCCCAGGGCAAACCAGCTCTCCTGCGGCAACTCTCCTTGTGCAATCGCCACGAAACTGGAAAATCTCGCTTCCGAAGCCAAAAGATCATAGTAACTTGAGTCCAGCCGACGCTCGCCCACGTTGTAGCCGATAGCCAATAGGTGACGCGCCTTGTCGAACAGGAAATCATAATCCATACGGGCGAATTCGCTTGCTTGCCCGGCCAGCCGTTCGATCGCCGCCATCCTGGCCCCAGCCCGCTGGCTGGTTTTCGTGATGAGCCGTCGCAGCTTATCAAACTGGACGCTTTCCTCGGGAGTCACCTCTAACCCGAGCCGAGACTCGATGGCCGGCAGGAGATCCACCTCAAGATTGGCCAATTGGCGTAGCGTCGGGATTTCGCCGATACCCGGGAACTCGCTGAGTTTATCCAGGGATGTCCGCAATAAGGTCCACGGCGCCAGAAACGTCAGTTCATCCAGGGCATCCCGGCACTGCCGGGCGAGGGCGCCTACCCACCAGTTTATCTGGCCCTCGGAGTCGTGATCGAGGCTGTGGACCACATCCTCCGCGGACGTCGCCAGCCGGTCGAGGCACAGCCGCGCCGCCGCCAGCGTGGTTGGCTGGGAATCACAGGCAGATGCCAGATCCTTCTGAAGGTGCGTCAGCCGGGCCGGAGTGACTCCTCCCGCCGCGTCCACGACAATCCTGAGGGTGTCACTCAGTCCATCAAACCAGCGCTCTCCCAGGATCTTGTTATCGGGAAGTGCCAGCAGACCGGCCCGCAAGGTCTGCAGATGGCCCCCCAGGTTTCCACTGTCCACGGTCGAAATGTAGATGGGCAACAGTGGTTGCAGAGACTGCGTGTCGTACCAGTTGTAAAAGTGGCCTCGGTGACGCTCCAAACCTGCCATCGTCTCCAGTGCCTTCTCGGTGCGTTCGATGAACCGTCCGGCTGAAATGTAGCCGAAGTCGTAAGCGGCTAAATTTGCCAGGAGCGCCAGTCCCATGTTGGTCGGCGAGGTGCGATGGGCGACCCCGGCCACGGGATGCTCCTGGAAGTTATCCGGCGGCAGCCAATGATCTTCCGGGCCGACGAAGGTCTCGAAGAACGCCCAGGTCTTTCGGGAAATCTTGTGCAGGAAGCGGGTCTGATCCGCCGTCAATCTCGCGGCCCGGCGAGTGAGCGGTCGACTGATCCACCAGGCGATCGCCGGGGAGGTAAACCAGAGGCCCAGTATTGGCCCAGCCACCCATAACACGGCCGGCTTCGACAACGCCAGGTAGATCGTTGCGGCTAAAGCGATAATGGGAGCAAACCACATCGCCTGAAAGGAGGCGACCAGGTCCGAGCGGCTAAGGCGCTCCCCATCGCTCGACGGATTCCATTCCAGAAGTCGCTTGTGGGTAATCAATATCCGGACGCCCGTGCGGATAATCGCCTCCAGACTGAAAAATGCCTCGTAGGGGAGACACACGAACGTAAATGCCGCCTGCGCGAAGTGTCGATCAGCCGAACGCCGTATGGCAGTGAGGTGCTGGCCCAGAAGCACATCGCCCGGCTTCTGGAACATTTCCAGCAGAGAGGCAATCAAAGGCGGCATAAGGATGATGCCGATCACCGACAAGGTCCAAAACCAGGCTGCTGACAAGACCGTCCAGCCCAGGAGCAACAGCAGCGTCAACGCCGCGGCGACGAGACTACGTCGCAAGTTGTCGAAGATCTTCCATCGGGAGAGCCCCGAGAGCGGATTCTTCTGCTAGGTGTGGGCCCGGGCCGGGAACACCCGGCAGCAGCCACCGGGCAATGTGCCAATCCCCGCGAATCCAACGGTGTCGGCGGCTCACATCGGCGCTATAGCGAGAGGGGTATTCCTCGTATAACTGGACATCACTCAACAGCCCTGCCCGGGCATAGCACCCTTCCAGAAGATCGTGGCTGAGAATCCGGTTTTCGGGGAACCGCCCGTTGAGCGCCCGCTCGAACGCCTCGACCTCATAGATTCCCTTGCCGATGAACGAGCCTTCCTGGAACAGATCCTGGTACACATCGGAGACCGCCCGCGTATATGGATCGATGCCCGGATCACTTCCCCAGAGTCGCGCATACCGCGACCGGTTCGTGCCGGGCAGGCTCACGGCCACACGTGGCTGCAGGATGCCGTACCCCTCACAGACACGTTGCTTGTCCTCGTCGAACCACGGCCGGTTCAAGGGGTGCGCCATGGCTCCCACCAGTTGCCACGCCGAGTCCCGGGGCAGTTGCGTATCGGTATCCAGGGTGATCACGTACTTCACGCCCGCTAAGACTGCTATATCACCGACCACGAGTGAGAAGCAATCCCTGGAGCCCCCGCGCAAAAAAGCATTCAGTTCCGCGAGCTTGCCTCGCTTGCGCTCGTAACCCATCCAAATCCGCTCGCTGGGATTCCATCGACGCGGGCGATGCCAGAGGAAGAAAATATCGCCTTTGTTGCTCCGGTACTTTTCATTCAACTCTTCGATGCCCTGCCGGGCCAGATTCACCAGCGGCTCGTCCTCCGGCTGCGTCTCTTCGGGCGCATCCCGAAAATCAGTGACCAGGCCGAAGTGCAGGTTCTCGTCCCGATTTGCCAGGAACCGGACTTCCAACGCCTCCATCAGAGCCGCGATGTTCTCAGGGCTCGTGAGCATAGTCGGGACCACCACCAGGGTGCTGAATTCCCGCGGAATTCCTTTGGAGAAGTCCAGGCGCGGCAGCGGCTGTGGCCTCACCAGCAACGTCGCCAGCCAGTTTACCAGGGCTATCGCCAGATGACTGGCGCCCAGAATCGAGAGGATCCCCATCATCCCGAGTAGCCAACCGGCTAGCCCATCGGCCTGCGCTTTTGCCAGGAAGCTGCCGGTAGTGATTGCCGTAACCAGCATGATCGTGCCGACATACAGCAGCAAAGGAAACCGGCGGCTCACTCTGCGAAGCGCCTCAAAAGGGGAGCGGTGCAGTTCTACGGTCCCCTCGAGTTGCGCCAATCCCTTCTCAATCAGGTAAAAGCCGACATGTGCCGTGCGATCGTCGCCGCCTTTCCTGGCCGCGCCCTCCCGGGCCAATTGGATCGCCTGGCTCGCCACCTGGCTTTCGGAGTCCCGACTGCTCTTGGCGATCTCCTCGACAACATGGCGGTACCGGTCACGGGTGGCAAAATCCATCGTGCTGTAAACCCCACTCGGGTCCTGACGCAGGGTCTGCTCCACCACGCTCTGGGTCTCGACGAAAACGCGCCAATCCATCGCCCCCAGGGAACGGAGGCTGCCGATGCTGTTGCTCATGGAAACCTGATCCGCGGCCTGTTGTTGGTTCTCCGACTGTACCAACTCCTTGCTCGTCCACCCACATTCGGCCAGTCGCTGCTCGATCCAGGTGAGCGGCAATGCCAGTTCGGGCCCCTGCCCCTGCAACCGGCGCGTTAGTTCCGCCACAAACGAGCTCACCATCGGTGGATTCGACCGCGCCATATCTGCGATCACCAGAATCAGGCTCTTCGGGTCTTGCTCGGCGATCTCCGTCATCTGGTCCGCCCAATAGTCGGCAAGGTTTCGGTCTATCCTGTCGGTGGCAATCCGGACCGCCACACGTCGGAGATTTTCGATCAGAGCGATGCGCAGCATGATGGGGATGGCCCATAATTCACCCAACCTCAGGGCTGTGACGGTCTGGTAGGCGGCAATGAAACTGCTGAGACCTTCCGGATCCACCCGGCCATCGCCGTGGGAGATCGTCTCCAGCGCCAGGTCATATACCCGCGGGAGCCCGGCCGAGGGGCCGTTCAACAAGCGCGGTAGTTCTCGGCTGTAACCCTTGGGCAAATGCCTCTTGGCGGTGCGAATCTGCTCTTCGATCAGATAAAAGTTGTCCAGCAGCCATTCCCCGGCCGGGGTAATCCGGCGGTTTGCCGTGACCGCCTCAATCAGCAGGTTGCGGACGTCAATGAGGACGGCTTTATTCTCCGCCAGCCGCTTCAGCAGCCGGCCCTGAGGCCCCCCCGGGCTCAACTCGTGCGAGCCCGCCAGGGTCTTGCCATGCTGCTCCATCTGATCGGCGCTGAACAACTCCGATCGCAATGGGGGTTCGTCGCTGGCGTACCTTTGCCCTAAGCCGCCTCCCAGGAGGCAGGACCTCAGGCGGAACAAGGGCTCACGAATGCTCTTGCTGCTCAACGCCATTCTTGAGGTCTCCTTTTTATCTGGGCTACTCGGCCGACTAAACCGAAATCTGCTGAAGGACTCTTGAGTTATAGTGCAAGATGGCTAATAGGAATCCCTAAGACTAGCTGCTGCAAGTCGACAGACCTCGAGAGATCTTCTAACGGGAGATTCAGAAACTCTTCGCTCTTTTCTCTTTTTATTGATATCTGTGCAGTGTGGGTGATGGGGGCAGGTTTTTGCGATTGAGCCACTGCAATGAGAAGAACTGGGACCTTAGCAGCAGTCGCCGCTGACTCCCGGAGTCACACTTTTATCAACTGAGTAAAATAATTTATTTTTTACTCCAAATTTAAACTTAACAGAAAATTACTTTTTTGTCATTAGAAAAGGAATTACAGATAGTGTAAAACCGCTATGTATATCTGAATAATGCAGTTTTTGGAAATGATTTCCATAACAATTTCATATTCTTGATTTTTACCGTTCGAATACCATCCAGCCAATCGTGTAATCTTCCCATTTCCGTATAAGTCATCATAATTCTGTGGACCACCACGAAGCATGAAAACCAAAATGATCCTTTGATCGATTTAGCTTTTTCGGCTCACTGCTCACCGCTCACTGCTCACGTTTTTCATACCCGCCTGCCGCTCCCTTGGCCTACAGCCATCCCATCTCCTTATACCAGGCCGCGGTCTTCTCCAAACCCCTCAGCAGATCCATCGCCGGCTCAAAACCGATTTCAGCCCGGGCCCGGGCACTCGAGCACAGCCAGTTGTCCTGCCGCATGTCCCGCAGCTTGTCCAGGCTCATTAACGTCGGTCGGCGGGTGAACTGGGAGGCCATCGAGCCTCCTAAAGCCACCAGGCGCATCACCCCCCAGGGGACATATAAAGTCCCGTACCAACGGCCCAGCACCCGGCCCAGGTGCTCACCCACCTCCTGCCATTGGTAATGCTCGTCGCCGCAGATATAGTAGATCCGCCCGGCGGCCTGCTCCGATTGCGCCGCCTGCCAGATCCCCGTCACCAGGTCGTCCACGTGCACCAGGCTCACCTTCTGCTTTCCCCGGCCCGGAATCACGTGGAGCCGCCGCTGCACGCTCTGGAACATCAAAAAGGTGTCCCGGTCCCGGGGGCCGTACACTACCGGCGGGCGGATAACGACCACCGGGCGCGCCTGGCCGAATTCCAGCACGGCATTTTCCGCCGCCAGCTTGGATTCGCCGTACGCCGATACCGGTCGCGGCTCCTGGTCTTCGGTGAGAGGCTCGCCGGCGCTGGGGCCGGCCGCGGCCAGAGAAGAAATGAAGAGGATTTTTTGATGCTCCGGCCCATACTTTTGACAGGCCTGGAGCAGCGTTCGGGTCGCCTCCAGGTTTCCCCGAAAGTAATCCGCCCGCCGGGCCCCCCGGGTAGCCCCGGCCACGTGGAAGACCACATCCACTTCGGCCACGGCCGCAGCCAAAGAGGCCGGATCATGGAAATCGCCCGGCACCAGGGTCAGGTTGGGGTTGCCGAGCCAGGTACGGTTGCTGCGGGGGCGGACCAGGCACTTGACCTGCACCCCTTCGGCCAGCAACCGGTCCACCAGATTGCTCCCGATAAAACCGCTGGCCCCCGTTACCAGAGCACGCATGAGATTTTCCTATTGCTTGAAAGGTTGAATTGCTGACCGGCGCCACGCCACGGTCAGCCAGACTTCTTGGAGGCGGACCGAGATCGCCGGACACGCTTCCCGTCCTCCCGGCCTGTTCTGATCTGGATTGTGCAGGCTGCCGCGCCAGAAATACCCGTGCTCATCCTGGGCGGTGCATTGGACGTTCACCTTTTTGGGACTGACAAAATGAAAGCCGCAGCCAGAAGCTTTAACCACCGCTTCTTTGACTGACCACAACAGGGCCGCGGCCTCGGCGCCGTCCCCTGCCGTCAATTTGACCGCCTCGTGCCACTCTGCCTCCCTAAAGACTCGGCGGTGCGGATAAGAACCGGGGAACTCCTCCGGGGTCGCCGCATCCAATCCCAGACCGCTCCCGGATCTGCCCACCGCACCCCAAAGCCGGCCGGCGCTCCAACTGAAGGACAGGGCCGGGCCGGGGGCCGCGCCCAGCCACATCCGGGGCTGGCCCAGGGAATCCGCATCCACAGTCAGGTCAGGTATCTGACGCTCCAGCAGGTGCTCCGCCAGAAAAAGGGCCAGAGACTCCTTGACCGCCTGCCGGAGACGGGCGCCCTCACCCCCCTGCCCTGAGGCAGGTGGAGCCGCGGGCGTCCAGGCCACCAGGGCCGGTTCCCCCCAGGGAGAAAAAAACGCCGGTGTCCTCAGCGCCGGACTTGGGGGCGGCTCCCCTCCGGCCTGACACGGGATTCTAACCCAAACCGGTCTCATGCCGAAAAGCTGCGCAGCCTCAGTCCCCGCACTTTCATGAGGGGCTGGCCGTCGGCGTCCAGGGCCTGGGCATCCCAGGTTACTCCCTTGACATCATCCTCATGCAGGCGACCCTCCAGGATTACGCCTTCCTGATCCCGGCAGCGGCGGGTGAATGACATGGCCTCGATGCTCGTCGGGATAAAGGTGCGTTCATCCTCCTCATTCCGCATGACAATATAAAAATTGGTCAACTGCATGAGACCTTCCAGCACATACGGCGAATACTGGAGCATGGGCGCCTGGACGTGGGAGAAATCCTCCTGATGCCGGTACGTGGTTGCGCCCCGCACCAGCCCCGGGCCGGAGCCGTCCAGGTGCTCCATGACCCGATATCTCCCCTGCATATCGGTCCGCTGGCCGTACCAATCGGAAATTTCCGGGAGCTCGGCCGGCCGGGTGTCCAGGTCCTCCGGGTTCACGGGAAATCCCGGCAGATCGGTCCACGCCGGGGGCGACCCGCTTAAAACCACCTGCGCCCGGTAGTTGGTGACCTTTTTTTCCATCACCTTGCCGCTGGGGGAGATGAGGGGGGACTCCATGGTGAGCTGACAGACCACTTCACCTGTCATCTCCGCCAGGCGGCGGCAGGTTATCGTGGTCAGGATCGCCACCTCCGGCGGCACCTCGATGGCCTCCATGAACTCCACCTCCCGGATCTCCCTGACTTCCAGGTAGGGATAAAGCAGGCGGGCCGCCTCCATAAAGGTTTCCAGGGCCATAATGGCTGAAACCAGGGGGTTTTTCAGAAACTGGAAAGGCTTATGATCCGCAATCCACAGGTCCCGCGCCCGGGAGAACTCCCGGGTAGCCTGCAGCACCCCCTTGTGGAGGTCCAGAAAGGTGACGTCGTCAATCAGGGGGAATTGTTCCGGCGCCAAGATGATCGCCCCGTCCCGGAGGGTCGCCGGGGCCGGCTCCGGGTCGTCGGTATACAGCCGGATCTGCTTCATCTTGGGGAGCCGGGACATAAACATGACCCACACGTCCTGGGAATTTGCCCCAAATAGCTCCCGGCAGAAGAGTTCCCTGAGTTCCTCGGGTTCCAGGTAGCCCACCCCCATCTTCTCCAGCATCAGACGGAGTTCCGGGTCGTCGGCCATCCCGCCGCCGCTGATGGGCGGCAGACTCAAAGCCTTGCACCGGACGGCCGGCCGGGTCGCCTGAATCTGGCTCAACAGGGCCGACATCATCCGGTTGGCCGCAGTGTAGTTGGTCTGGCCGCGGTTCCCCTGAATGGCTGCGGCGGAAGACAGGGCCACGACAAACCGCAACCCGGCTTCTGCAGCCGCGTTGAACAAGTTCCAGGCGCCCTTAAACTTGACGTCCAGAACGGGGGCCACTTCCTCGTGACTCAGGTGGGCCAGCAGCTTGTCCCGCAACACCCCGGCCCCGTGCACCAGGCCATCGATGCGGCCGTAACGCCGGATAACCTCATTGATTGTCTCTTGCACCTGTTCCGGGTCGGTCACATCACAGGAGAGATAAGCCACCTCCAGGCCCGTTTCCCGCAGCTCTTCCAGGCTCCGGATTACCAGCCGGGCCTGACCCAGCCGGGCCAGCTCCCGCTTCAAATCCTCCTGGGAAATATCCGGCTTTTGCTGCATGATCTGCCAGCGCAAGGCCTTTTCCGAGGGCTCCTCTTCCTGCAAAAGTTTGCTGATGCCCTCGTCCACCTCGATGGCGGTGCGCCCCAGCAACACCACCCGGGGATTGAAAGGCGCCAAAGATTTCACCAGATGGGTGGTGATGCCGTAACCGCCGCCGGAGAACACGACCACATCGCCCGGGTTTAAGGCCAACCCCGGTTCGGTTGTCCCGTCTGCCAGGGCCGCCCGCCCGGCGGTGGTCATGAGTTGCCCCTGACGGTAGCAGGTATCGATGACCGGCTGCTTCGGATCCAGGGCCTGCCGCATGGCCGGCGGCAGTTCGGTCTCCGGTTCCAGCCGCACCGTGCGGCAGAGCAGGTCGGGATACTCCAGGGCGGCGCTCAGGAAGAGTCCCAGGAGGCCTTCCCTGAGCAGCTCTGCCTCTCCTGTTTCATCAAGGGCACGGTGCAGGGCCAGGGTAAATTTTTTCCGGGGGGCTGCCCCTAAGGCTTGCAGGACCGGGAAGAAACCTGCCAGCAGACCGGACAGTTCAGCCATTCCCTGGAGCCTGGAAGCGAGATTGTCGTCCAGGAGGATGATCAATCCGGCCAGCGACTGGTCTTCGCTCAACTTCAGGGCAGCTTGGCGAGCCCCTTCCGGTCGGCGCAGATCGACACCGTCTTCCAGAAAAGCCAGGGACTGCACGGTGCATCCCCACTCCCGGCGGCACAGTTCGCTGACCTCCTCCAGCCACGCCGGGCTGCCGCCCGCATGCAGGATGGCCACGGTATCCGACGAGGTCAGTTCCAGGGGCTGGGGGCTGAAATCGGGCAGCGGCTCCGGCGTAAAGATTACCCGCTTGAGATGCTTCACCTCGCCCGCCGGCGTCTCGGTGGCTGCCGTGGTGGCTGCCGGAGCTGACGGCGCCGCCCGGCCGGCGCCCCGGGCCGCCACTTCGACGATACGGGAGGCCAGCTCCCGAACCGTGCGCACCTCCATGAAATCTTCCAGCAGGATTTCTATGCCGAAGCGGCTTTCCGCCGCGTCCATGATCACCGGCAGGCGGCTGGAGCGGATGGCCAGATCGGATCGCAGGTCCATATCCGGCTCAATCTCGTCCCTCTCGTACCCGGTGGCCTCCATGATGAGGCTGATTACCTCCTCGATATAGTCGATCTCCCCTTCCGGTAGGGCCCGGGGTGGCGGGGCCGGAGATTCCACGGCCGGCAGGGGGGCTGCCCCCAAGGGTGCCGACAGCGCCGGGCCGCCCGCGGGAACTGCCGCCGGGGTCCAGGCAGCCTGCCGTGATTGTAAGAGCTGCTCCAGTTTTTCTTCAGAAAAATTGGGGTCATACTCCCGGCGGATGGCAGTCAGCAGGGACGGTTTTAAGAATCGTCCAAAAGACTCCAGGATGAAGGCATTGATCTCCCGCTGCATGATTCTTTCCAGCGGCTCCGCCGCCCCGACAGTGGCCATCGCCGCCGGCTTCATTACCGTCGGCGCCGGTGCCGTGGGCTTTGCGGCCGCGGTCCGGGTGCCGGGCAGGGCAATGAACCTGGGCTGACCCGCAACCTTGAGATGCCCCCGGGCATACAACCGGCCCAGGGCTGACTGCAAGGTGGTCTTCTCCGCTTCCGAGAGGCAGGTGGGAATACAATCGGGCGATTCCAGGATCTGGCTGACGAGGTTGCTCATGCTGTCGCCCGGCCCCACTTCCAGGAACGTCCTGATGCCGAAATCCTGCCACAGGGTGCGGACGTTGCTCATCCACTGCACCGGGGACTCCAGGTGCGCCATGATGATCTTCTTGATTTCCTCCGGGTCGTCCGGGAAAGGCTTTTTGGTGGTGTTGGAAATCACCGGGATGCGGGGGGCGTGAAAGGTTATGTGGCTGAGGAATTCCGCCATTTCATCGTGGATGACCCGCATGACCGGAGAGTGGAAAGACATGCTGACCCTGAGTTGGGTGGCCCGGTGGCCCTCCGCTTTGAGCTCAGCCCGCAGGGCCTGGAGCGTGGCGGTTTCGCCCCCCACCACGGTCTGGCTGGGGGCGTTGTAGTTGGTGATCCAGACGTTTTCCAGCTTCTGGACCTTGGCTTCCACCAGTTCCAGAGGGGCGTCGGTGGCGATCATCGTGCCGGGGTCCATATTGCACAGGCACGCCTTGTCCATGCAGATGGCCCGCATGTTCACCAGGCGGAAGCCGTCCTCGCAGGAAAAGACCCCCGCCGTGGCCAGGGCCGCCAGCTCTCCCAGGCTGTGGCCCGCCATGGCCTGGGGCTCCACTCCCAGGGAGCGGAGATACTGCATCAGGGCGAACTCCAGGGAAAAGGTGGCGGGCTGTTGCCAGCGGGTTTTCTGGAGATCCTCTTCCCGATCCTCGAACAGCAGGTTCAGCAGGTCAAACTCGGCGACCTCTGCGGCCCGGTCCAGCCAGTAGCGGATCACCGGGAAGTTTTCGTACAGCTCGCGGCCCATCCCGGCGTATTGGGCTCCTTGCCCGGGGAAGACCATGGCCAGGGGCTGGGGCGGGACGCCCTCCTTCCCCAGAAAGATGCCCTTGCGCTCCCAGAACCCGCAGCGTCTTCTCCGTCAGCGGGCCTTCCAGGGGAGGCAGCTCCTCAATCCGGCTCCTGGCCTCCGACTCGGAGGCGGCTGTCACTGCCAGCCGGTAGCCCTCCCCGGCCACCTCGGTCCGGCCGCAGAACACCCCTTCGGGAATCACCTGATCCGGACTGGAAGAACCAGTCTGTTCGGTTTCTTCGGGCAGCGCTACCAGCACCGTATCATGGCCGTCCCGGGATTCCTCCAGATGCATGACGTAGTTGGAGCCGCCAAAGCCGAAGGAATTTACCTGGAGCCGTCGGGGCCGGTCTTGCATCTTTTTCCAGTCTGAAGGTTCCGTTTCCACCACCAGGCCTGAACCGTTGAGGCCCATGTCCGGGTCCGGGGTCTGGTAGTTGAGGTTGGCCGGAAAAACTCCGGCCTGCATGCCCATGACGCCTCGGATGAGGCTGTTGATGCCCGAGGCCCCCAGGGTGTGGCCGATTTGGGACTTGAAAGAGGCTAACCTGGTGCGGCCGTTGCCCCGATAAAAGGTATGCAGGGCCTGCACCTCTTCCACGTCTCCCTGAAAGGTCGCCGTGGCGTGGCATTCCACCAGGTCCACTTTTTCCGGCCCATACGGCGCGTCCTGGAAGGAGGCCCGAATGGCAATCTCCTGGGTTTCCCGGGAAGACTCCACCAGCCCCAGATTGTTGTTGCTGGCCCCGGTGCCGGTGAGATAGGCGTGCACCCGGGCCCCCCGGCGCCGGGCCACCCGCTCCGATTCGATGACGATCATGCCGCCGCCTTCGCCCAGCACCATGCCGTCTCTTTTCAGGTCGAAGGGACGGCTGCTTTCCTGTGGCGGGTAGTCCTCGCCCGCCAGGCCCGCCAGGGCCCCCAGCGCCGAAAATTCCAGGAAGTGGATGGGTGTCAGGTTCTCTTCGCCGCCCCCGACGATGGCCGCATCAATGATGCCGTTGCGGATCAACTGGATGGCGCTGTACAGGGCTACCAGGGAAGTGGCGCAGGCCGCCGACACCGCGAAGCTGGGCCCCCGGAAGCCGTATTTGTTGGAGATAAAGCCGCCCGCAGTGCAGTTGAGTCTCCCCAGCAGGGTGGTATCGTCAATGGCCAGCCGTCCGGAGATGACCTCCTTGGTAATGGCCTCCTGGACCTCTGCCGACAGAGGTATTACTCGTTTGATGGCTTCCAGAACTCCCGTCCAGGTTCCCCGCGTCAGGATGTCCTCCAGAGTCCCCGCGGCTTCGCCGGAGTTCTGAGAGATCAAAATGGCAATGCGCTCCCGGGGAATGTCGGCGCTCAGGATTCCGGAATCCTGGATGGCCTGTTCCGCCAGCCACATGGTGACCCTGGTGGCATGCGTCATGGTGCGGAAGTCCTGGGGCGGAATCCCCAGATCCTTGCGGGTGATATCCAGGTGCTGAAAGGCCCCCACTTTGCAATAGGTCTTCTCCGGCATCCTGGGGCGGGGATGATAAATCAGGCTGTGATCCCATTTTTCCGGGGGAATATAGGTGATGCCTGATTTCATGGCCAGACTGGCGGCCCACACCTCAGCCGGAGAGTTCCCCAGGGCGTTGACTATACTCATGCCCGTGATGGCTATACGCTCTTCGGAGTCGGCGCCCCGGCGCTGTGCCCTAAGTGTTGTCGTCCTCTGCACCGGCCCGATCTCGGGCTGCGCCAGGTTCAGCGGCCCTGCCGCCAACTCCTCGTGCAGTTCCGCCACCGATCTCACCCGGTCGATGCCCCCGGCGTCGGCGCCGCTCATAAACTGGCCCTGCTCCAGGCAGTCGGCCTCGGCCAGCGCCGGACCGTCTGGCCCGGCAGTGCCTCGAGCCGCCACCAGCAGGCTCCCTGCCGCCAGGGTTTCCACCTCCCGGCGAAAGGTGGCCTCGTCCCGGCGGCCGGCCTGAAAATCCCGTTCCAGCGCCGCCAGGCGGTCCATGGCCGGAGTTGCCAGCGACCGCACCCGCAGCCCGGTAGCTTCCCCGCTTACTACGGTGCTCCCGGGGCCGGCTTCCAAAATCAGCCTTTGATAAAGATCGGTCAAAGCTCCGGTGTCGACAATTTCCTTGGTCGCCAGATATGCCGTCCCCACCTGCACGGCCTCAGCTCCCAGCATGGTCGCCATAAAGGCCGTTTCCCGCTGATAAATACCCCCGGCCAGAATTATCCGGCGGCCTTCCATAAGCTGCGGTTCCCGGCGCCGCACCTCCAGGGCGATTTGGGACAGGGTCAAGGTACTGTGTTCCCCCACGTGACCGCCTGCTTCATTGCCTTCCAGAATAAGATAGCGCACCCCGGCGCGGCAAGCCAACCGCAAGAGGTCCTCGTTTGGGGCGAGATACATTGCTTCAATGCCCCGGTTTTGCAAGTCTTGCGCAAACGACGGTTCCCCCGCGGCAATGACGGCAAAACGCGGGCGCTGTCGGGTGATCCATTCCAGTTGAACTTCCCGGTGGGGGTTCTCCGCCAGGGCGATAACATTCACCGCATAAGGCCGGTCCCCCATGACTTCCGGCAACCGGGCCAGCTTCCGGGTCAGAGCGGCCTGATCCATGAGGCCCAGGGCCACGGTGGGCAGTCCCCCGGCGTCGGCCACGGCCCGGGCAAATTCCGGCACATCGGTAATCCAGGACATGGCTCCCTGAATAATGGGGTAGCGAATTCCCATTTCCCGGGCCATCGGGCTGTCGGCCAGGAGGTTGGCCTTTTCATCGGCCAGGGCGCACTGCGCCGCCACGTCGGCCAGAAAGCCCTGCAAGGCCTCCTCAGTATCGGATCCGTAACGCTCTGCCCAGCCGGCGGCAAAGGCCGCCTCAACACCCAGGGGGATTAGTTCCTCCCGGCTAAAACTGCTCTCCTGCGGGAACTGGGCCAGATGCAAGGCCTCCTGGACAAATCTCCGGCCTTCTTCGAGGGTTGCCGATCCCCCCTCGGCCGGCACACCCTTGAGAAGTTGTTTTACCGCCTGGGAATTGCCCTTGTTAAAAAGGCGATAGGGCGCCTTCAGCCCTAAGCCCACCAGTTGGGTCTGATCAGGACGAAGCTTCTCTACTCCCCGGCGGGAGGATTCTTTCAATCCGGGCAGGTCGGTAAGCCAGTGGAGGCTTTCCAGCACCAGGCCCCGGGCGCCGGTTGTGAGAAAAGCTGCCGCGGCTTCCGGAGTGGCCACGCCTCCCCAGATCAGGACCCCGGGAGCCGACTCCCCCTGGCGCCGGCGGTCGCCCAGCGTGGCATATAAACTAAAGGCGGATTCACTGCTCACCAGACCTGCCGCCTCGCTGCCTTTGAGCACCAGATAGGGCAGGTCGGGGTCCTGGGACAGCACCTCCAAAATTAAGGAAATATCGCTTATAATGGGAAAAATTTTTATCCCGGGGTCCTAAGGCCCGTAAGCGTTTCAAGGCCACGTGCGGCGATTCTTTAAGCAACAGGGGATGAAATTCAACCCAAAGTCCTTTTATCGACATGGCTGCCAGCAATTCCGGCAAAGCCTGATCCTGCAACGCCTCAGGGCTTACTTTGTAATGGACGGAGTCGCCTTGGGCTCCAATCCGCTCCAGGACCGGGGCCGCAGTCGCCAAATTCAGATGCGATAGCTCAACTATGCTGATAGTGCCGGTGTGTCTCGGCCATTCGAGCCACCGCCGGCGAAAATTCCTCCAGCCGCCAGACCGTGCCGATTATCGGACGGAAGTTTGTCTCATCCTTAGTGCTTCTGTAATATTCACCCATTGAACAATGTTATCCTTTAAACGGTACAAAATAGATTTTCAGGTCAGGGTATAGCCATACCGTGCACAGATTGGTCCCCAGCGTTGCCGAATCCTTTCTTTGGTTTCGTCGTCCAGGGTATAGGTATTTCTCGTATAACTTTTCTGTTTTTCCAAATAAGGTGTTACTCTGGTTTGAAATTCTTCAAATCCTGGGAGGCTTAGGGTTAAATAGATATCTTTTAAAGATTCCAAAGGATTCTTCACGAGCTCTTCAAATTGTATCTCGCATAGGGATCCGGGAGGTATCAGGTCCCGATCCCGGGCGAAAAGCGAATAAATTTCGGTATACCAGGTCAGGATTTTTTCTTCCAGGTCCCGGGGGTCCGGTTTCTGGAGATGAGAATGGCTGAAGCCGGTCTGCCACATATGTTTGGTAGACAGGTAAACCTCATAAGGGTTTCGGGAAATATGTATGAACTTTGCCTGGGGAAATAATTCCAGGATGATGCGCACGCGGCCCAGGTGAGGCGGAGACTTTAAGACAATTCTCTTTCCCTTGGAAAACGTCAGCTTTTGGATAAAATACCGCATGGCGGCCTTCCAACGGTCCAGGTCTTCCTGGTCCAGGCGGAGGGGATCCAGAACCGTAAACCCGTTATCTCCAGTCCGGGGAAACAGCGCCTGCAGGTATGGGGACACGGTGGACAGCGCCGCCAGCGCAAATTCATCCTCATGGGGCGCTTTAGCCCCGATAGCCACGTTGTCCATAGGCCTTTTGTGCGGCGAAAAGAAATTAAAAAACTGCATGCCCCAGGGTTGGCTGTAAACAAAATGATGCGGAAACATGACCTGATAATACGTGGGACAGGTAAAGTTGGCATCGAATCCGAGGAGATTATGCAAATGCGTTGTCCCACTGCGCCAATGCCCGATAATAAAGACCGGCGGGTCGGTAATCCTGGTGGCTTCTATTTCGGCGCCATTGCAACGGTTTTCGAATTGAGCCAGGACGGAATTATAACAGGCCAGGAAGAATAAATAACCAAGCCGATCCAGATAGCACCGGTCTACTTGAAAATGGTTTCTGGTTAATAGCCGCCACAGCGAGCTCAAGTTCATGCCGGTAATGCCTTGCAAAAACAAATCGTTCACTACAAATGCGTCCCCGTTAATCTTCCCCTTTAAGTGCAGAAAAACCCGAAACTGATTATTTCAGGTTGCGCCGGTTTAATGATGATAATGGGAAAAAGCGCCCAAATTTAATGAATTAATTCCTTCCGGTAGATCCTGAATCTCTTATTCACCTTGGCGCCCCCGTCTACATACCATTGATTAATTAAATCATTATCTTCTAGATTCCAACCCAATTCAATGTACTGATACTGATCATACTTGGGATTTTTGATCACATTATGGAAAAGATAGTTAAATGCTAACAGGGGTAGCCCCATTTGGCGATATTTTTTCCTGATCCCAAAAATTAATCCCCGCAGTCCATTGATTTCCCGCCGGTAAAGCAGATATTTAAGCCACCCGAACATGCCGATTTTGCCATTGAACCGTTTTAATAAGGGATTAATATCCGGGATGACAATGCCAACCCCAATCGGTTCCTCGCCATCCAGCATAAAAAAACCCAACCCAGGGTCGACAATGCGCGCCAGACTTTTGCTCAGATCTTCCCACTCGGCATCGGTCATAGGGACAAATCCCCAGTTGTCAAACCAGGCTTCGTGATAAATTTCCTTCGCATATTCCAGTTCTTGCCGAAAATTTTCCATCCTGATAGCACGCGTTTGTATGTCAGTTTTATTGGCAATGCGCCGGGCTAACCGCTCCACCCAGGGTGCCGGCTGCCATTGCCGATCTACCCAAAAAGAGAGCAGGTCTTTTTCTTTCATGTGACCGCAGGACGCTGCCAATTCTGCATAATAGGGCGGATTATACGTCATCATGAATACCGGCCGTTGCTCGTAGCCCTCTATGAGTAACCCTCCCTCGTAATTGGTGGAAGGATTTAGGGGCCCTCGCATAAAAGCCATCCCCTTATCCCTGAGCCATTCCTCCACTCCGCCCAAAAGGGCGGCCGCGGCTTCCACATCGTTGGCGCACTCGAAAAATCCCCAGATTCCCATGCGCTCATCGTGAAATCGGTTGTAATTATGATCCAGAATGCCGGCAATGCGGCCAACCGTTTCGTCGCCCCTTTTGGCCAAAAACAGTTTTTGCTCGGCAAATTGCCAGAATGGATGCGCCTTGGAGTCAAGTAGCTTCGCTACCTCCTTCTTCAAAGGGGGGATCCAATTCGGATCTTGAGCATAGATCTTCCATGGCAACTCTAAAAATGCCTTCATATCCGAAGGGCGGGTCACAGGAATTAATGTTACCGGTGCCATGAAAGTACCTTTATCTCTTTGAAAATCTCATTCCCGTCCACTAGCCTTTGAGCCAAGTCGTTACCTCTTTTTAAAACTAAATCAAAGTTGGCATACCCAGGGAAACTGTTTTTCCGCACCTTCCCTTGCCGTCAATTGGTTAACCTTTCTAATATATCACGTAAATAACTTTTAGGGACAGGTAACATCCGGAAACTGTCTGCCAGCCTCCGCTATCCGGATACTTTCTGGTCCCGGCAGGAACAATGATCCTGGTAGTAGAAGCGGTTGGTGAAAGGATCGACCGCAGTCCGGAGTCGGTGCCGGGCCACTCTGGCCTAACCCATCTTGCGCCGGCGACGGTTGTCAGTCAAAATCTGCCCCGGCGCCTAACTGAGTCGTTTTCTTCCCAGTCACGAGGATTGTGAGTCATTATCTTTTAAAATGTTAACAAATAAATTTAAAGTAAACAATACGATAACTATCCGGCAATAACCAAAATCTTCGATAATCAAGGTATAGTTTAATTATTTAATTCAAGAGTTGGTAAAAAATTAACCCAGATGGTGGTTTTTATTTTAAATATGCTAAGTGCCTTGTAATAAATTATCAACCATGATAACATTAAATATTTAACATTAACCGCCTCTTATCCGATAAACTCTATTATTGCAGTAAAAATTTATCATATACTATCTTTTGTTTCAAATTACCAGAGGATTTTTTATACATATTGTACTGTAGTCGCTTTAACTGCGAAAGGTATTCCCGGCCCGGCGCTGGTAATGAAAGTCGCAAGTACTGACTTTGGGCTGCTGCAGGAATCGGACCGGCGTTGCAGTCTTAATCTCGAATTTGTTCAGGACAATTTCTAAAAGGCAAAAAAAGAACTGGCTTTTATACTAGAATAATACTGAATACAGTAGTTCATAAATACACTAACGTATTTTCCCCTCTCCCCACGCGTGCGGGAGGTTAGGGTAGGGGGGCTTTTTGAAGACGTTGCCATAGTTATAAAATTTTGTTCTAAGTATTAAGCTCAACTTGGTTGCATCTCTGGCGAAGGTAGCGCAAGGCCTGAAAATCAGGTATAAAAGACGAAAAGCTGATACCTGAAAAACCTAAGGCGGCGGCCGGGATGGGTTTAGCGGGTTTGAAAGATGAAGACGGGTGTATTCGCTGCTATAAGGGTCAGGGGAAATAATTTTTGGGTTAAGGAGTTAGAAAGATTAGCACTATCATTCATATCTGCATCAGGGCAAAATAATATATTATAATCGGCGGCATGGCTCAGAGAGGAGAGAAAAAGAAATTTTCGAAATTTCTCGGGAATTACTTAGAAGAATTCTTGCTTTGTGCGAAAAACTTTGCTATAAAGCAAACATTGTATCTTTAATTCCAATACATTTCAGTTCGTCTTAAATAATTATGAAAAAATCTATATTGGCTGATCGTTGTGGATCTTTCGTAGATTATATTACGATAGCTAAGAATCAGGGAATTTATCCTTACTTTCGACCTGTCGCCCAATCCTGGGGGACGGAGGTCGAGGTCAAGGGAAAAAGAATGATAATGATCGGATCCAATGATTATTTGGGTCTGAGTCATGATCCACGCGTCCAGGATGCTGCCCAAAAAGGCGTACGCCGGTGGGGGACCGGACCGGGAGGGTCCCGTTTCCTCAGCGGCAATACTACGTTATTGGAAGAGTTGGAGGAACGGTTAGCAGACTTAGTCGGCAAGAAAAGGGCTGCCGTTCATGTTACCGGGTTCAGTGCCAACCTCGGAGCCTTGGCCTGTTTATTGTCTCCCCAGGATATTCTTCTCGGTGATCGGGAAAATCATGCCAGCATTCTTCAAGGCTGGCAAGCTTCAAGATCTCGCCTTGTAACCTTTGATCATAATAATTCGCTTGCAGCTTCTAAAAAATTAGCCCAGCTCAGCGAAAAATCCCGCTCGGGTGTAACCATGTTGGTTACCGAGGGGGTGTTTAGTATGTCCGGCGATATTGTTGATTTGCCGGCCTTTGTTAATTTAAAAAAGCAATACCCCGGTTTGCTTTTTTATCTTGATGATGCCCATGGCTTAGGAGTTATGGGTGAACGAGGACGGGGGACGGCCAATCACTTCGGGCTGACGGAACAAATGGATTTTATCATGGGAACCTTCAGCAAAGCCCTGGCCTCAATAGGCGGATTTATCGCCAGCGACGATGAAATTGTCATGGATTATTTACGCCATCATTCTAAAACATTAATATTCTCTGCCGCTTTGGCGTCCAGCAATGCTGCTGCGGTATTGGCCGTTTTAGATATTATTTTTCAGGAACCGGAAAGGATAGACCGTTTAAAATCTATAAGTAAGAGAGTTTACGAGGGTTACAAATCTATTGGACTAAAGACGAACCAGCAGCCGTCCCATATTTTGCCCATCCACATTGGTGATGAAATACAGGCTGCTTTCTTTTCCAAAGATTTATTTGACCATGGCATCTTTGCCTTACCGGCTCTATACCCGGCCGTTCCCAGAGGACAGGCCCTCATTCGCACTGCCTTTATGAGCACCCACCAAGATAGGCAAATTGATTATGTCTTGGAGGTGTTAGATAAATTGGCAAAAAAATATCGAGTTCAAAACCTTGAACAGGAAACTGAAGCCGCCGTGCTGCCTCAGAGGCACCTGGCCCAGATGCAGCTGTCTTGAGTCCGGCGGTGGGAGTTTTGTCAGGTAATCTAGCTAACTTTTACCAACCGCAACAGTAACATACCACCTTGTATCTCAGCGATCTATTACGCATCAGCGCCCGCCAAGTTTTCCGGCAGCGACGTCGTTATTGGGGTGTGGTTTTGGCCATTACCTTGGGGACTGCCGGCTTGATCACCATTTTCACCATGGGGCAGGATGTTAAAAGAAACATTAATAAGGACTTGGATCTCATCGGCGGCGCCACGGTTATACGGTGCTTCTTTGATAATCAACTTGCTTCCGTGCCGCAATGGTTTCGCCCCGCGACTCTTAAGGCCATTAGAGATCTTCCGGGAGTTGAATATGCTACCAGCATTGTCTTCAGCCTCACCAGAGTATATAAAATTAATCAATGGTGTGATTTTTCCGTTGTCGGTGTCGATGAATATTTTTGGAAAGTGAGAGGTCTATGGCCTCTGGACGGCAGACTCTTCGGCCCCCAGGAAATCAAAGACCGGGAAAAAGTTTGCGTCTTGGGAGAGATCCTGGCGAAGAGACTTTATGGATCGGAAAATGCCGTGGGCCGAATATTATCGGTGGATAATGATCTCTACACGGTAATCGGGATTTTGGGCGGCTTAAATGATCCTGACCTCGCCTCCAAAGCGTATTTTCCGATCACCACGGTGCAGGACCGTTTTATAAGACATGTTCTGGTAGATCGGATTTATGTTCGGTGCCATACGTGGGATGATGTGCCCACCGTAGCAGAGGCAATTCCTCGGGTTGTTGCCAGCCATCAGCCTTCCGAACAATTAAAAGTCGAAGTCGCCTGGGCCATTTTAAAACACGTGCGACAGGTCGCCTGGTGGGTGGAATTCTTTGTCTATCTGTCGTTGAGCGCCACCTTGCTTTTAGGCGGAGTTGGCATCTGCAATATCATGATGGCTGCTGTCCGGTCGCGCACTCGAGAAATAGGCCTGAAAAAAGCTTTCGGAGCGGAAGATCGAGATATTTTAATACAATTTCTCTTGGAATCCCTCTGGTTAAGTCTAGGGGCAGCCTTTATCGGGGGTATCATTGGGCGGATTATCATCGGCCTCATCAGCTACCTGATTAAGCATCGCGTTTCCGAAGACCTTTTCTTCCTTTATTTTGGCTTGAGTTTTATTTTCGCTATCTTCTTAGGGGTAAGTGCTGGTCTTTACCCCTCTTTACAGGCAAGTCGTATGGAAGTAGCCGCGGCAACACGATATGAATGATGTTAATCTTTCTGCTCCGTTAAATGGACATTTAATTCAGGTTAAAGGTTTGAGCCAGGATTATCCTGATGGGGCCTCTGTTCTTCATATACTCAAAGGAATTGATCTTGAAGTAAAAGCCGGGGAAATATTAGCTATAATGGGGCCTTCCGGGTCAGGCAAATCGACTCTGCTCTTCATTTTAGGCTTATTGCTGAAACCAAGCCGAGGTTCTTATTATCTGTTGGGAAAAGATGTGCTCCAATTTGACCGCTCGCAGCAGTCTGCCTACCGTCGCCAGTGTCTTGGTTTTGTATTTCAAAGCTGCGACCTTATAGAGAATTCCACGGTTTATGAAAATCTTGAGTTTCCTTTAATATATGCCGGAGTCGAGAAAAAGAAACGGCCGGAATTGATTTCTCTTGCCCTGGAAAGAGTTAATTTGGTCCATCGCATCTACCATCGTACCAATCGTCTTTCCGGTGGAGAACAACAACGGGTCGCGGTAGCACGAGCCTTAGTCAATTATCCTCGTATTATCCTGGCGGATGAACCAACCGGGCACTTGGATCGGGTTAACGGTCAACTGGTAATGGGGCATTTTGAAGAATTTGTGGCGAGTCAAAAAAATGCCGTGGTGATAGTCACTCACGACCCGGATATCGCCACCCGCTGCCATCGTACATACGTCTTGACGGATGGTTGTTTACAACGCTAAACAATAATCGGGTATGGATTACAATGCAATTTCTTAGAGGCAAGGCGCTTAATCTCCTCCTGATCAATTTCTTGTCCTGTATCCTGTTGGCAGGACTTTTTCTTACTCCAGCAGGTGGAACCAACCCGGCAACGGGTAAAATGGTTAAGGATATTTCCCCTTCAGAGGCCATGGATTTTGATACGTGCGCCCGGATAGCCATCCGCCAGTCTCCTTTTTTAACAAAAAGCGATTTGGAAATTCAAGTTAGACGCCTGGATGAAAAAGACAGTAAATCTGCCTTCATCCCCTCGTTTAATTTTCGAACCCGTTATTACCTCTCCAATCTCAGTCAGGATGGCATGAGTTCATCCCGATATTCTCTGGATTTTGTTTCCGAACCATACAGTCCGGTGGAAGCCTATTTTTCATTGCAAGTCCGTAAAATAATCACCCAAATAGCAATTCAGGCTCATCTTAAGGCGATCTCCGAGGGGTTGAATCGTCTCGGGCGGATGTTTTTAGAGATGGATTCATTGACTCAAATGTCCCAGACCCAGACGGAGTTAATTAAACTTGCCGGGAAGAATATTAATTACATTCAAGAACAATTAAAAATCGGTCACAGCAATGCTCTGGAATTAAAGGTCGCTTCCCAGGAACTGGAAATGGCCAAAATTCAACTAAATAAATTGTCGGAAGGGCTCATAAAAAGTAAGGAAAGTATACGGGCCTACCTAAACTGGCCGGCTGACCAGGAACTACGTTTTGATCTGCCCAGGTCCAGAACCCAAATCCTGGGAAATCGCTAACATCGCCAAAGATTCTGCAGAAACACATAAGGACTCTTCTCCTGACCATAAAATTCAGGTCTTGAGGCAGGAACTCCAAAAATATAATATAATTTTGGCTAAAACCAAATTTCTACCCACACTGTTTATGGGAGCGCAAACCCCGGACCCTCTGACGCTGGTTCAATCCAGGAGTTTGTTTTTGTTCGTTGGGGCCAATATCCCCGTCTGGGACGGGTTAAGGCGGTTGCGGAATGTGAGCAGACAAAAAATTGTCCTAAAACAGCAAGAAGCCGAAACAAATGAAAAGGAAATAGAATTTAAGGAGAAATGGCGAACGGCCCAGCAAACGTTAACAGAGGCTGCCTCTGAATTAGAGCTGAGCCAAGGCCAGTTGGAACTGGCCATGTTAAAAGCAAGACAGCAGGAAGTGCGCTACCATAACCTGGGAGAGCCTTTTTCCATTTATCTGGACGGAGAAAAGGTAGTTTCCGACGCCAAGAAAAATATTATTTTAAAAACCTTAAATTACGATCAGGCCCAATTAAATATGAGGAATCTGGCCAATGATTTGGTAATAAATTATGTCAATGAAAATTCTGTTCCCCAGCGTTCTGAAGAAAAATATTAATATTCTTATTATTTCCCTGTTCTTAACCTTGCCGGGTTTGCCCACCGGAGCCGCAGCCCAGCAACCGGCGGCTCCCCTCCAATCAGCCTCCAAGGATATTCTTGTCTCCGGGAAATTGGCCTGTTCATTAAAACGTGTCGTTATCGTGCCTTTTTACGGTGTTATCACGAACTTGTCGGTTCAGGCCGGCCAGAAAGTGACTAAAGGGGAACTTTTAGCTCGCTACCGGTTGCATCCGGAGTCCGTGTTAAAAATCCGCAGTCGCCTCTTCCCAAAAGAAATAAAAGAGCTGGAAATGAATCAGGTTAGGCTGACTGCCAAATTGACTGATTTAGAAAAAAAAAGGCAGGGACTGCAAGAACTGGCCAAGAATAGTTTAACCTCCCAGGAAAGCCTGAATCAAATCGACAATGAAATAAGCACAACCCGCAAAGAGAAAAACGCTCTTGCAGATCGTTTGCAATGGGCCCGGCAACTTCATAGTGATGACTTGGCCGTATTGGAAAAACAGTTGAACAATCCCGGCGGGGTCAATAATCTTCCGGCGGAAGTCAAATTGACTGCACCTATTAATGGCTATGTTGTTTGGGTCCATCCCGATATGAGGGTCGGCGCCGAATTAAAACCGGAAGAACCGGCCTTTCTCATCGGTGACTTGGATACCATGATTATTAAGGCCCAGGTACATGAACTGGAGGCCATGCAGCTTCGGATTGGTGATCAGGCTGAGGTCCACGTAGTTTCTCTGCCGGAGAAAAAATTTATCGGCAATGTTACAAGAATATCCTGGAGTTCATTGACCAGTGCGCCCGATCAGCCTTCCTTTTTTGAAGTGGAATTCAGCGTTCCCAACCCCGAGCACATTCTCAAAGATGGGCTGAAAGTGCGCCTGGTAGTGCCAAAAGCTTCTAATTCATGATTCTAAAACCAGAATCCCCGGATTTTTGATGACCAATATAACTCACTGTCGGGGTGATTGCGAAACAGCGTGAAGAATTCTAAAGTAGACGTTGTTGCAGTTGAAGATAAAAATGTGATGGAGGATTTTCTCCGGCTGCCTTGGCGTATTTATCATGATGACCCGAATTGGGTGCCACCCATACTCCCATTGCAGAAGGATTTCTTGGATCCAAAAACAGGTCCGTTTTTCGAAGTTGGCGAGGCGCAATATTTTCTGGCATATTATGAGGGCCGGCCGGCCGGCAGAATATCAGCTCATATCAATAGGTTATATAATCAATATCATGATCCTGAAGATGGCTTTTTCGGTTTTTTTGAATCTATTCAAAATGTTAATGTGGCGGCAGCCCTTTTTAACGCCGCGGCCGATTGGCTGACTCAACGTGGGAAAAAGCGGCTTATCGGTCCATTAAATTTTTCAGTGTACGATGAGATGGGCCTGTTAGTGGAGGGTTTCGACACCATGCCGGCCATCTTCCAGACGTATAATCCACCGTATTATCTTGATCTGTTCACTGATCTGGGGTTTACCAAGGTCATGGATTGGTACGGGCTGAAAATTAGTCAGCGGGATATTGACGTACCGCGTTTGGAAAGGCGATTACGGAAGATTCTGCAGGGGCAGGGAATGGTTTTCACGAAATACCACCCAAAAGAATTGGAGAGGCGTGCTGAAGAAGTTTACAATCTCTTTAACGAAGCCTGGAGCCGGAATTGGGGTCATATACCCGTAACTGATCGCCAATTTAGAAAACTCTTCCACGATCTCAAACCGCTCCTGCGCCCTGAATTGATCAACCTGATATTGGATGGTGACCGTTTAGTGGCCTTTGGCATTGCCATTCCTGATATTAACCCTTTGGTAAAAGAATTAAACGGCCGACTGACCTGGGTGGGAAAACTGCGGTTGTGGTATGAAGCAAGATTAAAAGCTTATAAGAAAGCCAGAGGATTGATTTTGGGTGTTTTGCAATCATATCAAAACCGGCGTTTGCATCATGCCCTGATCATTAGAACTTACCTGGACATTGTCCAAAAGTCTCCTTGCGAGATATTTGACCTGTCTCTTATTCCAGAAAATTTAGGGCCTTATATCAAGGCCTTAGAATTTTACGGAGCCCGCCGTTATAAGACTTTTCGCGTCTTTAAACGAGAAAGCTGATTTTTTCTTTGTTACCAGCCATATCTAAAATATCCTTTTGCCTGGATGTTATAAAAAAATGGTATACTGCTAGAGTCATGGATAATTTAAAGGAAATATTGAATTGTCAGACGTCTTTGGTCTTCGCCCATTCTGACTGACTTGTTAAGGACTGAAAGCTTATGCGAACTTTGTTAATTAATCCTAAAATGCCGTACGCTTTTTGGACCATGGAAACGACCTGCGAGATCACGGGGGCAAAGACTTTAATGCCGCCTCTGGGATTGCTCACCGTGGCGGGATTATTGCCGGAAGATTGGGACTTACGGCTGATAGATTTAAATACCCGGGATATCTCGGAGGCCGACTGGCAATGGCCCGAGCTGGTAATGATCGGCAGCATGCTGATTCAGAGGAACGACTGCCTGGAACTGGTGCAAGAAGCAAAAAAAAGAGGCAAAATTGTCGTTGTCGGGGGACCCTATACCACCAATCGACCGCAGGAAATAATTGAAGCCGGCGCAGATATCGTTTTTCAAGGGGAAGCAGAGAATCAGATATCGGCAATATTGCAGGCTGTCACGGAAAAGGCGGTGGGAGTCATCTTGAAACCACCCAAACGCCCAACCATGGCCCTGTCTCCGGTACCGCGGTTTGATTTGATAAAGCAGGATGATTACGTCGTCATGGGGATTCAAACTTCCCGGGGGTGTCCGTATAACTGTGAATTCTGTGATGTTATCAAGTTATTCGGCCGCAAGCCCCGTTATAAAAAACCTGAGCAGGTGCTGGCCGAACTGGAAAAACTTTTCCAACTGGGCTGGCGAGGTCCGGTATTTATTTCGGATGACAATTTTATCGGCAATAAAACCCATGCCAAAGCAATTTTAGACAAACTCACCCCATGGATGAAAGCCAATGACGAGCCATTCTATTTTTGGACGCAGACCTCCGTCAATCTGGGAAATGATCTTGAAATGATCGATTTGCTCACCGAAGCCAATTTCAGCACGGTTTTTATCGGCGTCGAGTCCACCGATGCCGAAGTGCTGGCCAAATCAGGCAAACATCACAATAAAAGCGCTGAAATGGAGACGTGGATACATAATATCAATGCCAACGGCCTGGAGGCGGTTGCCAGCTTTATTATCGGTTTTGATGGGGAAAAGCCGGGGGCCGATGCCAGAATCAGTCAAATTGTCGAGGCCTGCAACCTGCCGTGGGTCATGCTGAATCTCTTGACTCCTTTGCCGGGCACTGACCTCTGGGACCGCCTGGAAAAAGCAGGGCGGCTTAAGCCTATTGTCTTTCCAAAGGAATTAACAACATTCTCCTTATATTTTATTCCAGACCGGCCCGAGAGCGAAATCCTGAGTGAATGGCAAAAGACCATCTTACAATTATACAAGCCGGAGAACTATTTGCAGCGGGCCTATAATTATATATTGGCGATGCGGCCAACCCGCAGCGCTATGGCGGGCCGGAAATCGCAGCCCAGTACCGGGTCAAAATCAAAAAAAGATCTGGATCTGAAAATGCTGTTGCGTGATCTGAGGCGCGGGGTCAAGGTTTTCTGGCGCCAGGGAATAAAAGCTCCATATCGCGGCCAATTTTGGCGCCAGTTATTGGACGTCTGGCGCCGCAATCCCAGCCGGTTGAAAAAATATATAGTGTTATGCGCCATGGGTGAAAATGGCTTTGTCTTAAGAAAAAAGGTCAAAAACTTTTTTTCAACCGCATGATCAGGGTTTTTGATTCTCCTGAATATCTCGGCACGGGTCAAAATATTTATTCGGTTACTCTAATTCCAAACTTTCTGAGCTCTCGATTTTTCAACCTTTACAGCAGAAGGATTGCATGTCTTGGATGCAGGTTAAAACTGGCGGCTCAGCCAAGGGCACGGGTTTGTCACAACGCCAAATCTGAAGTCTCTTTATGCCATAGAAATCTTTTATGATACCAGCCAATCTTGCCGCCGCCGAACAACCCTCCCCATCTCCGCAAAAACTTAAAATTATAAGAAAGATTGCCTACTTACTTACCGCCCGCTGGTTTCAAGAAGCTCTGCAGACGCTCTTTTTTATCTACCTGGCCCGGGTCAGCACTGCCACGTACGGGGAATTCATGATGGCTCTCGGGTTAGGCAGTATTTTGCTCATGGTGGCAGAGTTTGGCCTTAATTTACCTTTTGTGGGTCTGGCGGTCGGCTCCAGGGACAACATAAACGATGCCCTCAGCCAGGTCCTGGTCCTGAAGGGACTTTTTTTTCTCCTGGCGTTAACGGGAACGCTGATTTTTATCACCTGGCAGGACTATTCCCCGGCGCTGAAGCGGATTCTCCTTATCATCGGCGCCGGTGTTGCTCTCGAGGCCTTTGCCAGCGCCTTTTTTGTGGTTCTGCAGGTGGAAGGCCGGCAGGATCAGGAAGCTAAAATAAGATCTGCCGGGGCGGCCCTGGGTTTTGGCTATGGACTGCTGGCCCTCTTTTTGGGAGCGGCGCCATTGGCTATGGCCTTTTTTAAAATTATCGACAGCAGTATAAAACTCCTGGGGGGGGCCTGGCTGCTGGTTTGGCGGGGTAAGTTTCAGTGGGTCTGGCCAACCCTGCGAAAGTTGAAGGCCCTGGTCCAGCTTGGTCTTATTTTTGCCGCCATGGAAATAACGGCAAGCATTTATAATAAAGCCAATCTGTTTTTTCTGCAAAAATACGGCGGTTCTGAGGCCGTGGGCCAGTACAGCGCCGCCTGGCAGGTGGTGGACGGCTTTTCCTGTCTGGTTGCCGGGCTGGTGTTACAGAACATTTTGTATCCCGTGTTCGTCCGGCTCTGGAAGCAGGACCGGTCGGCGGTCATTCCTCTGGCCCAACATACGGCCAAATGGCTCCTCGTCCTGGCCCTGCCGCTGATGTTCGGCCTCTGGGTGGAGAGCGATCGCCTCATCCTGCTCATCTATGGCAAAAAATATGTTGAGGCCGTTTGGCTGCAGCAGTATTTAGTGATTACGATTATCATCGCCTTCTGGCATAATTTGGCGGTTTTTCTGCTCCTGAGCATGGGCAAGGAAAAGCTGCTCCTGGGTTTTTATCTCCTGGGGTTGATTATCAATCTGCTCCTGTCCTCCCTGGTCCTGCCGCTCTACCCGCCTCGTGGGGGCGGCGCTGGCAATTATCGTGACCAAGGGAGCGGTGGCCTTGCTGACGGTGACAACGGCTCAGAAGCGGTTAAAATTTCTCCGCCGCCAAGATCTGCAAACTGTCGGCGCGGCTCTGATCATGGCCATTGGGCTATTTTTTGCCTTTAAAAACATACTTCCCCGGGGTTTCAACGCCCTCTTCAGTGTGACGCCATTTTTTGTGCTGTGGGGCTACTGGTGGAAGAAAGGGTTGAAGCTGTCTCAGAGTTTCTGAATGTTAACCACGAGTCCTTCCTCATCTACCGTGTACAAGACGTTGCGCCAACTAATGTCCCGGGTGAACCAGGTCCTGGCATGGCACCAGGCAGCCATGCCCAACGTCAGAAAGATTGCCGTGACATAGGCCGGAGCGGGGCCGGGGCGGGGGTGAAGCCTTCTTAAGAAGAAGACGGCGGCGGTTATCGTGAACAGGAAGAAAAAAACGGCCGTGCTGTTCCACGTGGCTTGGCCCAGCAGCGCCAGCAGCATCTGGCTCAGGGCAAAGCCCACCAGAAGCAGGAGGGAAAAAATACCGGTGCCGAGTATGAACCACGGAACATAAAAATAAAATTTCAAATAAATCAACTGGCGGATGAACCAGTTTTCCCAACTGGCCATGGTTTCTCTGGCCGGGGTGGCCAAAACCGCTCCCGAGGCGGCGGCCATTTTAATCTTGTGCTGCTGGAGCTTTTTGGCCAGGGTCACATCGTCCACCACCGTCCGGGACCAGAGGTGCGCCACCTGCAGATCTTCAAAGACCTGCCTTTGTATGGCGGTGGAACCGCCCCAGGGTTGATCCCACGCCGCAATGCCTTTGCCCAGATAGATCATCAGGACCGCGAGGCAACGGCCAAGGGTGGCCAGGTGGTTATCTTGCGGGATGACATGGTGAAAGCCGCTGGCGACGACGGCCTTGCCTTGAACCAGTGGCTGCACTAACGCTTTTAACCAATGGGCCGGGGTGGTCTGATTGGCATCGCTGAAGACCAGTATAGCCACTTCCGGGGCGATGGTTTTCAGCCCCAGCAACAGGTTGTGATTTTTCTGGCTGCAATTTTCGGCCGGGCCGGCAATCACCAGGTGGGCTTGAGGATAATGCGGCAGCAGGGTTTTGATTATTCCGGTAGCAGGATCGTCTTCACTTGCCGTCGCCAGGATGACCTCATAGTGGGGATAGTCCTGGGTCAACCGGGAACGCAGATTTTCTTGCAGTTCCGGATAGACGCCGGCGACCGGGACAATCACTGCCGCTCGCGGCCACGGGCCGGCAGCAGGCCGGAAGCTTGACGCCTCTCCCCGGCGGATATATCGAGACCCTCGCCAGAAGAGAAGCAGCAACGACAAGGCAGTTAAACCCAGAAGGAATTTTTCTGACACGGATTGTCCTTAATAAATTTTTGAGAAGATTTTTTGGGCTGATCCTGTTACATAAAAACTCTAAGATTTCACCCATAACCTTAAAGAGGAATCTGCATGGCCAGAATTATTTACGGCGTCCATGGCACCGGGCATGGGCATGCCATCCGGGCCCTGACCGTCGCCAGGCATTTTGCCGAACATGAATTTTTATTTTTGAGCCATGGCGCCGGTGCGGCGGTTTTACAGCCGGAATTTCAGGTGCACGAATCTCCCTGCCTGGTGACCGTGGTGCGGCACCATAAAGTTGCTCCCCTGGAGACAGTGTTTGAAGATGCCAGAGTAGTAAGCCAGAGTTGGGCGATTAAGCGCCGGCTCCGGAACTTGATCAACGATTTCAAACCGGATGTGGCTCTGACGGATTACGATTTTTTCCTGCCCCGGGTTGCCCGGCGGCTCGGGCTGCCCTGCCTGTCGCTGGACCATCAGCACATTATCTCGGTGGGCCGTCACCGCCTGCCCTGGCGGCAGGTTCCGGAACACCTTCTCACCAAAGGTATTATCGATCTGCTTTTTAGCGCCGCCGACGTCTTCCTGGCCAGTTCCTTCTTTTGCCCTGACGGTCCCCTGGATGCCAAAGTGCGCGTCGTGCCGCCTCTCCTCAGGGACCGGGTAATTGCCTGCCAAAGTCGTCCCGGCTCGCATATTGTGGCTTATCAGGGGTACGAGACGTTCAAACGTTTTTTCCCGCTCCTGCAGTCCACCGGACGACCGGTCATGGTCTATGGGTTCAACAAAGAAGATCGTCAAGACAACCTGTATTTCAAAAAGAATTCGGAAACGGGGTTTCTCGAGGACCTGGCCGGCTGCAGCTACCTGATCTGCGGCGGCAGCCATACCCTGCTCTCCGAGGCCCTGTATCTCGGGAAACCGGTCCTGTCGTTTCCCATCAAAGGCGCCTTTGAACAGTATCTCAATGCTTTTTATCTGGAACGCCTGGGGTATGGCCAGAAACTGGAAAGCCAAAATCCGTCGGCTTCGATCATCCCAGCCTTTGAAGCCCGGCTGGAGCAATTTCAAAAAAATATCGGCCGGGAAAACTTCTGCGGCAATCAGACGATCTACGATTTAATCAGCTATTTCATCCAACATCACTGCTTACCGGCAGCAGACGCTTTTTCAAAGTAATCCATTAAGCGGCGGTAATTTTTCCGGGAATCGAATTCCTCCCGCATTAACCGGCCGCCATTGGCAGCGCGGTGATGAGCCTCGGCGGGGTCGGCGAGGGCCTGGATAATGGCCTGGGCCAGGGCCGGAGGATCTTCCGGCGGCACCAGCCAACCGGTTTCCCCGGGGCGCACCATTTCCGGAATGCCGCAAACCTTGGTGGCGACCACCGGAACCTTGTGCAGGAGGGCCTCGGCTATGACCGTGGGGGTGCCATCCCGATCACCGCTGGGAGCCACAATGCTCGGCATGACGAAGAGGTGGGTTGCCGCCAGAAGTTGCCTCACCTGTTGGCGATCCACGAAACCAGGCATCTGCACGCGAGAGTTAAGATGGTATTTTTTGACCAAGTCCTGGAGATGGACTTTTTCCGGGCCGTCGCCGGCCAGAGTCAACTGAAAATCCAATCCTGCCTGAGCCAGAAGATGACAGGCTTGCAGGAGGAAGGAAAATCCCTTCTTAATTACAAACCTACCAAGGGTCAGAATTTTAAAAGGTGGAGAAACCTCCGGTCGGATGGCGTTATTTGCCTCTAAAGGCACACCATTATAAATAGGATGGAGTTTTGGAGCTGCGGCAGGCAGCAGTCCTGCCAGATAATGTCTATTGGCATCATTTTCGGTGCGCACGAAGACGGCGGCGGCCAATTTTTCTAAGAGGGCGCCGTCCGGGGGATAAATATCGTGGGCCCGGGCGCAGAAACTGAAGGGAATACCGCTCAGAGCGGAAGCCACCCAGGCCGCGGTAGCCGGACCGTTGGCCCAGGAAGCATGAATATGCTGAACGCCGCGCCCCGGCAAGATTTTGGCTAAAGTCACGCCGGACAAAGCAGCCCACAAGGCTTCACCGGCTGTTTCCAAACTTCGCCAGCGGCGTCCGATTACTTTAAGAAGAAATTTTCTGGCCCCGGGATCGAATTGAGAATCAACTTGAGTCAGGTTTTTTAGCAACCGGGGCATTGATTTGCTGCCGAACCTGAAGACTGGAGGCAGTGCCGCCGGCATTCCGGCTATCCGGCGAGGGCTGCGAGGACCATAGAGAGTGAACACCTCAACGTCCAGTCCCAACCGAAAAAGAGTATTGACTTCATCCAGAACAAAAGTCTGTGAAGGCTCCGGCAGCCAGAGCACCACATACGCCACTTTAGTAGTCAACTTACCGTCCATTACAGCCCATTCCTATATACCAAAAGATCATCAAATAAAGCCTCATACCTGCTCACCATCCGATTAAAGGAAAAATTCCGTTCAACCCTCTCCCTTCCTGCCTGACCAAAAATCTGCCGCTTATTCTCGTCGGCCAGTAACTTACTTAAGGCCTCGGCCAAAAGCGCCGGTTCCCGGGAAGGCACCAGCCAGCCTGTCTGTCCCGGCATTACCGCTTCCGGTACGCCGCCAACGTCCGTGGCAACAACGGGCAAACCCGCAGCCATGGCTTCCAGCACGACATTGGGCAGAGCTTCGGTTACTGAGCTCAAAACAAAGACACCGGCTTGCTGTAAAAACGGTCTGATATCCGCCTGCCCAGGCAACAGAGAGGCCCTGCCGGCCGGGAGCGTCTGCTTTATGAGTTGGGCCAGATAGCTTTGGCGAGGACCATCTCCCAGCAGCCAGAGTTCAGCCCCAGGATGATCACGAAGCACTATTTTAAAAGCTTGAATGAGGGTTTCTTGATTTTTGTCGGGAACCAAACGGCCAATGCTCAATATTTTAAGATTTTCTGCCGTTCGGCTCTTCAATGGAGGCTTAAAAAAATTTGTGTCCACCCCGTTGGGGATCATGGTCAAGCGCTGGGGCGGAATATGATACAGATTGATCAGCAAACGTTCCAGGACCTGGTTATTGCAGATCAGATGATGCACCAGAGGCCACAGCCATCGTTCGTGCTGACGATTGGCGGTGTTACTCCGAACGTTGCCGATGATGCAGGGCAGCCCGGCCAATTTCCCAAGTAACCTGCCCCAGATGTTGGGAATCGCGGTTAAAAGCAGTAACAGGTCAATTTTTTCTCTTTTCAGCCGTTGCCACAGTTTTGCCAGGCTGAGTGGCCCGACGATTGGCGTCTGAGCAAGCCAGACCAACGGAATCTGCCAACTCCGGGCCAACGGGGCCAACTTCTCCCCCGCCCGCAGCAGCCAGATTTCGCTTCGATATCTTACAGGGTCCAGCCGCCGGGCCAACTCCAGCGTCTGGCGCTGGGTACCGCCGAAATTCAACTCCTCCAGCAGGAAGACGACCCGGGCGGGCGTCTGGCCGTCAGGCGGGATGGCAGGTGAAGTCAATAATACCTCAATAGCCCATCAGTCCGCAACAACGACTGCAGACCGGCATCAGGCCCTCGGTGGCGAGGCTCTGGCGGAACTTTTGATAGGCGGGGCTATTCCAGAGCTGAGTGATAGTGGCGTCCTTGATATTACCCACCACGTAATCATGGTAATCCCGGCACGGGGACATGTCGCCGTTGCTGTTGACCTCCACCGCCTGAAAGATGGAGATACACTGGTTATAGTCGAAGCAGGCGCTATGATCGGTATAATAGCGCTCCAGATCGGCAACGCCGGAAATATCCGGAATAAAGGTCACCGGCGGGGCCGACCAGGCCTGGGACTTTTCTTTCAGAAGCTGTATCTGGCGGTCGAGGATTTCGATATTGTCCGGCCGCCAATCACTGATCCACCCCTGGGGGCGGATGGGTTGGAAGCCGAAGCGGCGCTCGAAATCCCGAATGTGGTCCTGAAGGGCCGGAGGATCGATCCACCAGGAAAGATAGAACACGAACAGATCAACCTTGTCCCGGAAGGCTTCGTAAATATCCAGGAGGTGTTTGTAGTTTTCCTGGGAGATGACGGTCAGGGAGGCAAGCAGAGGCAGGGTCTGCTTGAGTTCGCGGCGGGCCTGCCGCACCGCTTGCAAACCGGCCTGGATATCGGCAAAATTATTGCCGCCGACGGCTCCGGGCCGCACGGTATTATGGAGCTCGGCGTTGTGGCCGTCGATGGAGACCTGGAGGAGAAACAAAGGCGCTTTGACCAGCCGTTCGGCAGACCTGGCAATGCGGGTGCCGTTGGTGGCAATGGAGCAGGGCAGATTCAAGGCGGTGGCCGTCTCAATAAGCTCGAGGGTTCCTTCGTAGAGCATGGGTTCGCCGCCCCAGAAGTATATCAGGGGATGGTGGCCATGCTTCACTAAATCAGCAAAGACTTCTTTATATCGAGAAACCGGAACTTCATTTTGTTTCAAGACTTTCAGGTCCTGGTTATGCAAGAATCCCTTATCGCCCCATTGTCCGCAGGTATGGCAGCGCAGATTGCAACGATCGGTGATGCGGAAACTGGCCTGCCGGATCTTGTTGGCCAGGCCGCGGCGGCTTTGGGGATAGAAGACATTAAAAAAACGCTTTTCCGCTTCCAAGGAGGCCAGTTTCAAACCTATCCAGGGATGTTTGGCCACCCGGAGCATATTTTTAACAATAAGACCTAAAGAGACGTTGCTGCGGGATGACATGCTAGATTCCTATTTGGGCTATTTTGGGAAAAAAAGTTTGATTGACAGTGTGGAGTTTGTTTCACTGATCATTTTCCCTGCCGGTAGTAAAGATTAACCATCTTATTATATCCTAAGAGACGATAATAAACTATATTTGAAAATGCATTCTAGTTGACCCGGGGTTAAAATGTATGTCAAATTAAACAAAATTCCTCGGAAAATAACGATTGCAGGGTTGTTTTAAAAAATGGTCAGCGCTCCCAGACACATGCAGGCCCTGGTCTATTATCGGTCGGCGCTCAGATACCTGGCTACCAAAGCGGCGAACAAAATTTGGCCGCACCATTTTTTCCACTCCCTGGCCCCGGTGACCTTGCAACAGATTTCCCTGAAGCCGAGGGAAGGTTGGATTATCTTACGCAATCGTCTGTGCGGCCTGTGCGGCTCGGATTTGAATCTGCTCCGGGGGAGCGAGTCCTACCTGCTGGAGCCGTATGGTTCCTTCCCGGCGATTCTGGGGCATGAAGTAATTTCCCAGGTAGAATGGGCGCCCTCCGACTCTCCCTGGCACAAAGGAGACAGGGTGGCCATCGACTCGGTCCTGGGCTGCCAGGTGAGAGGATTGCCGCCCTGCCGCTTCTGCGCGCAGGGAAAGTATAATCTGTGTGAATGCTATACCCACGGCGCCGATCCCCCCAGGAGCGACCCGGGGCATGACCGGCGAAATCGGCGGGGGATTGGCGGATTACCTGACGGCACATCCCGCCCAACTGGTGCGCCTGCCGGATGAACTTAACGATGAAACCGCGGTCTTGACCGACTCTTTGGCCTCCGCCCTGCAACCCGTACTGGACCATCTGCCACCGGATGATGCCGTGGTGGTGGTGTACGGGGCCGGGCATAATCGGGCAGCACACCATCAGGCTGCTGCGCCATCTTAATTGCCGGGCTAAAATCATTGCCGTGGTCCGACACCGTTTTCAACAAGTTGCCGCCCAGGCCGGGGGGGCGGATGTGATCCTGGTAAAGCCCAGCCGCCGGGAGATAGGCGAAGCGCTGCAGGCCCGATGGCTGCCCACCACCCTGGGGGGCGGAAACTTTGAGGGCGGGGCGGATTATTTTTTTGACTGTGCCGGCGGTCAACAGGCTTTGCAGGACGGCCTGGTGCTATTGCGCAGCCGGGGAACCTATGTGCTGACGGGCACCACGAGCAGCGTCAAGAATCTGGACATTTCCGCCATCTGGTTTCGGGAATTATGCCTCACCGGCTCCTGCATTTACTCGCACGGCCAGTTTCAGGGCCGCCAGGTGCGCACCATTGAGATGGCCGTGGATATATTAGCCTCCGGGACCTATCCGGTGGCTGGTTTACTGACCCATATTTACCCCCTGTCGGAATATCGCCAGGCTTTCCAGACAGCCATGGACAAAGGCGGAACCCAGAGCATGAAGGTGGCGATACGGTTATGAAACTGGTGATCAGCATTGACGTGGAGGAAGAGGGGTTATTTTCCGGCCGCTATTCCCGGACGCCGCCGGGGGTGAGAAATGTTGCAGCCCTGGACCGGTTGGAGTTTATTCCCCGGGAATTCGGTTTCCCCCTGACTCTCCTCCTGAGTTATCAGGTTGCCATAAATGCGGCAGCCCGGCCCGTGATCCAACAGTGGCAACAGGGCCACGGGGCCGAGATCGGGGCTCACCTGCACCACTGGAATACACCGCCTTTTGGACATGAGACGGAGCCTGAGCCTTTGGCGAGCCGGGAGTTGCCCTCGTCCCGGTTACAAGCTAAATTAGAAAATCTGGTAACAACCATAGGCCGGAATTTTGACTGTGCCCCCAGATCTTTTCGCATGGGGCGCTTTGACTGGTGGCCTTTTATCCTGGACCTGCTGCCCGGGGTCGGACTTAGATTTGACAGCAGCATGGTGCCCCTGGCCCATTATGTCGGCAGAGTGGACCAATACCGGACGCCCACCGACCCTTTCCGGCTGCTGGCCGGGCAGCCGCGCCAACCACTCGTGGAAATTCCCTTGACCATGATCCCGGTAATGCCTCGCCTGGCCCGTGTGGTTTATCGCATTGCCAAGAAAATGGCGCGGCTCCGGGGGGAGAAGCTGCTGGCATCATTCAGACGCTACGGCGCGGCCGGCATTCATCCGACGTGGTTCCCGCTGCCGTCCATGCGTCTGGCGGCTCGTTTACACCGCCGCCGGGGAGGCCGGGTGCTGAACATGTTTTTACATTCCTCGGAACTCCACCCCGGGGCGACGCCCCACTACCCGGATGAGGCGGCGGTGAGGCGTCTGACCGAAAAAATTCGCCGCTTCCTGCAATGGCTGGTCAATACCGGGCCGGTGGAAGGGGTGACCATGTCACAGATTGAGTTGTATGAAAGCAGGCTATAGGCTATAGGCTATGGGCTATAGGTAACACGGGAAAATCCGCCTATTTTCATACTTTGCGGTAATTGTTAAACAAAGAGACGTTGGCGTTCAACTATAAGCAATAACAATAGGTTAAGACAAACAAGGGTTAGTGGGGCGCTGACGCATGTTGTAATAACACCTTGATTTTATTCTTTAAGCTGACGGCTGAGAGCTGACCACTGAACGCTGACATCTTGACTTTTGGTAAGAATTTCCAATGGCAAAACCGTATCGCATTCTTCACATTATAGATCACTTAGGTCCCGGGGGGGCGCAGGAAGCGCTCCTGAATCTGGTTAAGTTCGCCGATCGCAGCCGGTTTGAGCTCGAAGTGGCGACCATGCACGGGTTTGGGGTTTATTGGGAGTCAATACAGCAAGCCGGGGTGCGGGTGCATTCGCTCTCGCCGCATAAATTCGCCCCCCTGTATCTCACCAACCTGGCAGGCCTGCTGCGTCGGGGCCGTTTTGATCTGGCGCACTGTCATCTCATCGCGGCCAACCTGATTGCCAAACCCCTGGCTCACTTAGGCGGCGTGCCGGTGCTGTTCAACCACGACCAGTGCAATGACGTCTTTCGCTACCGCAACAAAGTTCGCATGTGGCTGGACCGCCTGACCAACCGGTTTACGGACCGGATTATCGCGGTGTCGCAGTCCACCCGGGATTTTCTCCTGGAGATGGAAAAAATTCCGCCCCACAAAGTTTCATTAATTTACAACGCGGTGGACCTGGAGCGATTTTCCCCGGGCTCAAAGGAACAACGCCGGGAATGCCGCCGCCGGTTCGGTTTTTCGGAAACCGCCAAGGTGGTCCTGGGAGCCGGCAGATTGCAGGCCCAGAAAAATTTTCCCGGTTTTTTGGCGGCGGCGGCGTCACTCAGCCGACGGCGGCCCGAAGTCAGATTTGTCATTGCCGGGGAGGGGCCGGACCGGGCCAGCCTGGAAAATTTAGCCGCCAGAGCCGGCATTGCCGACCGGGTGCAGTTTCTGGGCTTTGTGACCGGGATGCCCGAGCTTTATCTGGCGAGCGATGTTTTATTTTTCCCGAGTTTCTTTGAAGGCACTCCCATGACGGTCCTGGAAGCCATGGCCTCGGGACTGCCCATCGTCGCCTCCGAAATTGACGGCACGGCAGAGGTTTTAGAAGACGGGGTGGACGCCTTGCTGGCGCCGCCGGAGCAGACCCGGATCTTTGTAGAGTTGCTGGCCACCCTGCTCCAGGATCAGCCCCTGGCCCGGCGCCTGGCCGAGCGGGCCCTGGCCAAGGTCCGGGAACATTACGGGGCGGCAGCCATGGTGCGAGAGGTGGAAAATCTCTACCTGCAGCACCTGGCGGCGGCACAGGCGCGACTGCCAGGGTAACTTTTTGAAAACCGTGAGCCGTGAGCGGTGAGCAGTGAGGCCGAAAAGACCGGATCGATCAACAGGCTCAGATTGGTTTTCATGCTTCGTTGTGTTCCCAAGAACATGAATAACTTGTGCCATGGCGGAGGCGAGGCGGGCGCGGAGGCCTGACCCCACCGATGCAACCCACCCAAGGCGCTTGGTTTGATAAATACTTAGTATTCCTCCATGCTGATGCAGCAGAACAGGCCAGACTATGACGGAGTGCCCCCTTTTTAGAAAAGAGATGTTAAAAAACCCGATACGCCTCACAGTTGAGGATACGGGCCTGGGATTTGGTCGAGCCAAAGAACTGGCGGACAAGGAGGCCGGAGAAATTGCGGCCGAACCCCTGTTGCTCGCCTGGTACAACGCCAAAACCGGTGAATTTGCACCCCGGGTGACGTGCTGCAGCGAAGACAAGCCGGCCTGGCTGGTCTATGCCGAGTCACGGGGCGGCACTATCTGTATAGCCATTAATGATGAAGAGTATGTTTTTATCTATCGCCCCTTCGAGCCGTAATAGGTTGACGTTTGGCCGCCTCGCCGGAATCTTCCGACGGGCCTGAAGTTCTCATTTTCCCCCAGGTTGAATACCCTCCCGATATGGGCGCGGCAAGCAGAGCCTCGACACCTGTGCTATTCGTAAAAGTAATTTTGTTCTCGGTGGACCCAGGTGGCGGGCGCGGCCCGACCTAAAATGAACAGATTCAATCCAATACTAAGGGTTTTGCCGATCTTTTCCCGCTGACTTCGACCCTCTCGCCGCAGGCGGCGCCGGCATAGTCGGCGAGGTCCGGGTCAACGGGGCGGCCGGCGCCGATGGCGTGCAGGAGGTTAACATCCAGGCGGCCTGCATCCAGGTCATTAATCCAGGAGGCGCCGCGCCCGGGGGCCTGCCGGCGGGCCGGGCCGAGCAGAGAAGGAGCCTGGCCCTGGAGGCAGGGCTGCTCGGGTTGCCGGGCAGGTGATGGTTCCGACCGGAGAAGTTTGGCGATATTTTGATCACACAAGCTATCTCTTTGATATTGCTTGTAATCATCATTAGCGGGGCGATCTTTTTTCGCTTTTTTCCCGGCTTTTTCCCGCTGGCCGGCAGGGGGAGTTCGGAGGCCGGGAATGCTGACATGAGGTTGTGGAGATCGGCAAGCTCCTCCAGGGCCTGCTCCTGATCGGAGGCAGGCTCGGGACAGGAGGAGAAGAGGCCGGCGGCCAAATCCTGGCGGGAGCCGGCGGTAAACTGGAGATCGGTGGGCAGCAGGGCGCCTTGTTCAGCCCATTGGGGGGAAGCCAGCAGGCGGTAGAGCGAGTCGAGGTCGAGGTTGAGATCCATTTTGTGCATACACTTGATAATGCCGACGCCCTGGCGGACGGCCTGGAGGACCTGGCGGCTATTGCCTTCGGCTGCGGCAGTCCGGGTGATGTGAATGAGGCGCTCCAGGAACGAATAGAGGATGACGAGACAGCCTTCCCGGAGGCTAGTCTGGAAACGGTTTTGGGAGAGCGCCATTTTTTTCAGCAGGTGCTGTTTGTGGCGGTGCAGGGCCGACTGGCTGAGGTTGTACTGCCGGCTCAACTGGGCCAGGGTCAAGGTTTGGTGCAGCAGGGCCAGGTCGATGGCCTGGCGTTGGGGGTGTTGGCAGATGGTGCAGGGCATGGTGATTCCTCCTGTTAAAAACGGTTCTTTTTCGCAATTTCGGCGTTTATCTGCAGGGTTGCTGGGGCGGCGAACGAATGGTCGCCTCCGCACAAGCCTTTGATTTCCTCTAGAAAACCTTTTTTCTGGCAGCAGAATATAACAAAGGGGGGGAAAGGGATAGAACAGATGAGACAGATGTCACAAAGAAGGTAGAGGAAGATTTCAGATGGCGGTGATCGGGGAACGCCAGGTTACCGGCGGGAATGGCAGGCGTTTTTCAGGCCACAACGTATGGATATGGTCTGAATATGGGAAGTTTTTGGCCCGGTGATAAGTTTCGGATCAGGGCAGATATGGTCTCGTCTTCTCCCCTCCCAAATTTTACAGGTACGCTTTCACGACATACTGCTGCACCATGCGCTGGGTGTTGAAAAAGGCGCCGTTGATGGCGATGGCCCCGTACATGGCCCGCATAAAGGCGCTCCGGTTATGGTAATACAGGGGGACGATGACGCTCTCCAGTTTCCCATAGAGGCAGTCGGCATCGCCAGTGCAATCCTCGCTCCCGAGACCGTGGATCACCGAGGCGCTGATGGACCAGCCGGTAAAGTTTTCGATGTGGCCCTCCAGCCACCAGCCATCCAGGATGCTGAAGCTGGGGACCCCATTCAGGGCGGCCTTCATGCCGCTGGTGCCCGAGGCCTCGTTGGGCGGCTGGGGGGTGTTCAGCCAGATATCCACACCGCCGGCGAGCAGGCGCGCCAGCCAGGTGTCGTAATTCCCCAGGAAAGCCATTTTGATGTCCGGTTTTAAGGCTTCCCCGGCCTGGAAAATCCGCCGTATGAGGTCCTTTCCCTGACCATCCCGGGGATGGGCCTTGCCGGCAAAAATCAACTGGATGGGGCCCACCTCCCGGGAAATCCGACGCAAGCGCTCGATATCGTTGAACAGCAAGTCAGCCCGCTTGTATGTCGCCAACCGCCGGGCAAACCCGATGGTTAGCATGTCCTGGTCCATGCCGGCGTTGGTCTGGAGGTTGACGTAGGCCAGAAGTTCTTGTTTGGCCTTGCGGTGTGCGTCCCAAAGTTCGTCGGCGGGGATTCTGAGGACATAGCGCAGACTGAAATTGTCCTCCCGCCACCCCGGGATGTGGCGGTCAAAAAGAGCCTGGAAGGGCTCCGTGACCCAGGTGGCGGCGTGCACACCATTGGTGATGGCGTCCACCGGGTAGTCCGCGAACATCAGGCGGGAGACCTCGCCGTGCTTCTTAGCTACCCCGTTGACGTAGTGGCTCAGGTTCAGGGCCAGGTAGGTCATATTCAGCCTGAGTCCGCGCTGGGCCAGTTCCGGGATCTGGGCGAAATCCCCGCGATACTGGAAGATATGTTTCTGGACATCCAGGGCAAAGGTGTCCTGCATGTCCATGACCCACTTGAGGTTGTCCCCCAGCTTTTCCACCAGCTCCAGGGGAAACTGGTCGTGGCCTGCGGGCACCGGCGTGTGGGTGGTAAAGATGCACTTTGCCCTGATCGCGTCAATCTCCGGCTGGCCGATGGTCTTCTTCCCGGTCCGCTCCGCCTCCTCGTTCAGGAGTTCGATGGTCAGGAAGGCCGCATGCCCCTCGTTCATATGGAAGCGTCTCAGATCTTGGTATCCCAGGGCCCGAAGCATCCGGACGCCGCCGATGCCCAAGATGATTTCCTGGCACAGGCGGTACCAGTCGTCACCGCCGTAGAGGTAGTCGGTGAGTTGCTGGTCCCAGGGACTGTTTCCCGGGAGAAAGGTGTCCAGGAAGTATACCGGTACCACAAAACCGCTGATGCCTTTGACCTCATATTTCCAGGCCCGGAGCTGCAATTCCCGGCCCTCGATGGACACCGTGGCCCGCTCCGGCATCTCCGTCAGAAAATCATTGACGGCCCATTCCACCGGATCTTCCATCTGGTTTCCCTGGGCGTCCAACCGCTGGTAAAAATAGCCTTTGCGGTGGAGGAGACAGACGGCCACTATGGGCACCTCGAGATCCGCAGCCGAACGGATGGTGTCCCCCGCTAAGGCTCCCAGCCCGCCGCTGTAAGTGGGCATGCCGGGGTCCAAGGCAATCTCCATGGTGAAATAGGCGATGAAGCGGTTATTGGGCATGAAATCTCTCCTGAAAAGCCGGTGTGGGAATCCTGACCCCGTCAAGGCAAAGGGCTCTCAGCCCCATACCGAATTATAGTTATCAAGACCTGATCTGTCGATTATAAAAGGGGCTTCAGACCGTTTCCGGCATTTATTGTTGTTAATATAGAAATATTATTAAGTTATTGATTAGTGCTTTAAATCAGCCAATTATGTTATAATATATTTAAATAACAACATAATGGTGGGTTTAACAATGCAACAAGATAGCCTCAATCTCATAAAATTTCAAAAGAAGTTTTCCACGGAAAAAGCTTGTCAAAAGCATCTTTTTCGTTTGCGTTGGCCCACAGGTTTTGAGTGCCCCCGCTGTGGAAATCGAAAAGCATCTTTTATTCGCACCCGGCGGTTTTATCAATGTTGCTCGTGCCGATATCAAGTCTCATTGACGGCCGGGACGGTTTTTCACAAAACCAGGACGCCGTTAACCAAATGGTTCTGGTTGATCCTCCTCATGGGACGTCAAAAAAGCGGCATTTCCATGCTGTCGCTGCAGCGGCTCCTGGAAATTAAGAGTTACAAGACCATCTGGACTATGGGACATAAGATCCGCAAAGCCATGGCTGACCGGGATGCCTCTTACCAGCTGGCAGGTTTGTTGGAGATGGATGATGCTTTTTTCGGACCCTCCAAACCTGGTAAACGCGGCCGGGGAGCTGTTGGAAAAGCGAAGGTCGTTGTGGCAGTTGAAACTGATCAGGATCGACCCCGCTTCGCCAAGATGCGCCAAGTACAAGAAGTGAGTGCCCAGGAATTGGTCAGTCATTTTAAAAACTGTTTGATGGATGATGTAATTATCCGGACCGATGGTTGGAGGGCTTATCGCTCGCTGGTTTCTGACCCGCGGCAACATGAACCCACTGTGGTCGGTTCCGGTCCCAATGCAGTCAAAGTTTTGCCTTGGGTTCATGCTCTCATCGCGAACGCCAAAGGAAATCTTCGTGGTGTGCATCACGGGGTGAGCCCCAAACATCTGTCTCGCTACCTCGCAGAGTTTTGCTATCGTTTTAACCGCCGTTTCTGGGAATCACAAATGTTCAATCGTATTTTGAACGCTTGCATTATAACTTCCACTATTACTTTTGCTGAGCTAAAGGCATAATCAATTAAGTTATTTAACTCTTTAGAAATTGGCGATCTAGTGCAGGTTTTTTATCAGAGATTACTCAGTCGAGATCATATCTTTCAGCGGGACCACGTGCACGCCAGCGTTGACCCAAATTTATAAAGTCCCTATCTACGATAAGGATGACAGTCCTTTAACAGACGGGGATGGGTCGGCCCCGGAGGTGCCGTCCGGCAAAATAGTCCCCGCGTGGGTGATGGGCGAGATGGATCAACCGATTCACGTCACAGCATATGCGAGTAAGTGGATCTACTCGCAAAGCGCAGGTACCTGTTGCCGCCCCCCGTCCTGCAAGGGCCATATCTCCTGCTGTTGCTCGATTAGGAAGTGCCCCGGGTGTATTAATGTGCAGAAAAATTGAATCGACGCTGGATCCCTCTGGTAATATTTTCAGAATTAGGTGCACCATTACCGAGGTATGATGAAGGTGCCCGGGCAGAAGGAAACTCCGCCGGCAGCAAAGCTCGAAACACCGTAAAATCTTTATCAACAACCACTGCCTCGGGTTTAAATTTAAGTTGAAAAGAAAAACTTTCCTCCCCCCGGTCTAATTCCACTTGAAAATTGCTTTCACCTTCCGGCCCTTTGAACGTCACCGGCAGAGCAAGCCTTTTTGGCTGACCCTCCTGCCTTAGCACCAGATTCACAGTATATTCCCTGTTCTTATGGTCGATCTCAATCTTTTTGATAGCAATCTGTGGTTGCCCCCCCTCATCCACCCATTGCCGAAAAAACCAGGATAAGTTTTGGCCGGTCACACTTTCGAAAGATTTTTGTAAGTCTGTCCAGGAAGCCACGGTAAATCGGCGGGTAAGGAAAAACTGTCTGATAGCGGTGGCAAAGGCCTGATTACCCACCTGCCGGCGCAGCATATGAAACACCAGGACTCCCTTACCATAGCCCACAGAACGAGAAGGGGGACCGACACCTACAGTGAAATTGCGCAGGGCAAATTCCATGATCCTGGGCTGCTGTTTCTGACACTCCGCCAGAAGCTGGCGGCGGTAGATCCAGGCGGCGTTTTTTCCTTCTGCCTGGAGATGATCGCTAAAATAGGTGGCTAACCCTTCACTCCAGTTGCCTCGCTCAAAATCAGGGGACACGGCGCAGCCGAACCACTGATGCACGAGTTCATGGTCCAGGGGAGAATTCTCTAAGTCTTTGTCCGGTAATTTTTCCCGGTTAAGCAGAACATAGGTGGGTAAAGACAGGGAAAACTTTAAAAAGCACTCCACGATGGTAAATCGCCGGTAGGGAAAAGGGCCGAACAGGTTTTCATATTTTTCCAACAGTACTTTGGTTCTCTCTAAATATCTGGCCGCTAGTGGGGCTTCTTCCGGTAAAAGACAGGTCCACAGCTCGATACCCTTGTAGGTAGTGTTGGAGGTGACAAATCGGTTCGAAGCCACCAGGGAAATGCCGTCTGAATCATAGCGGGGGTAAGGAAAATCAAAATGAAAGATTGCCTTTCCGGCTTTTTCTTCCTTTATAATGCGGTCAGCTTCGGAGATGGCCACAAACCCGGCAGGTAACGTGGCAGTAAGTTTGAACCGGCAAAAGCCTTCAACCTGAGGATACCACACCCCCTGGAGGACAAGACCGCCTGCAGTGATACGATTTTCGCCGGAGCTCTTTAAGGTTGCCTCATAGGTTAAGTGGACGGGGCCCTGAGGAAACAGGATTAAAGCCCCACCTTTTCGACCAGAGTTTACTGCCTGCCGTCGGCCTGTCTCCGTTAATTGGGTGATGGTGAGTTCACCGGGATGGATAACGAGCTTTTGGCCCGGCGGTGCCTGGATGACCGCCTGTCCCTGGATCTTGCCCCGGGGCAGATCGAATGAGACTTCCAAGGAATATCCCGTTATTGCCACAGGCGGCCGTAGTGCGGCAGCACCGGAGTTTGGCAGGCAAACCAGGAGCACAAGAAGGAGGGGAACTCCGAAACCCTCGAGGTGATGAATTTTATTTTTCAAGGAGCAGCAGGGAACTGGGGCCCATTAACGCCCCCGGGGTCAGATTGATGACCGGACCGGTGCGGGTGATGGTGCCTGCCCAAAAATGGTCAGTGAAAACTGGGTTGGGCCCCGCAGTGGCTGTGTTAAAACTACGGGCCACTTGATAGAAAGTGCCATTGAGCGTAGCTTTATCCAATTCGACCTGTGTGACACCCGTTTCACGGTCGGAGCCCAAATGTTTCTGGGAGTGGTTCAGGGTGAGGTAGAGCCGATTTCCCACTAAGATGCCGCCGCCGGAGCCGATAGGATTCCCATCCGGGGCCGGATCGACGTAGGTCTGCACGGTGTAATAAGCCCCACCCATGCGGTTGATGCATCCCCTCATGGTGACATTAACCGGAGGGGTTAGAGGACCATTTTTATCGTGGGTTAAAGTGAGCGTCCAGATAGTCTCTCCCAGGGTACTGGGCAGCGACCACAGAGTGCGCTCCCAGAATTGAGAGCCCCAAGGATACCAGAAAAACAAAGACAACGGCTTTCTTCTTCATGTTTTCCTCCATGCTGGTGTGGGTTTGGTCATTGGTTCTTTTTTCTTTAGGGGACATTAAGCAATTTCAGTTGCTGCAACTTCTTTTCCAGTTCAGGCAAGGTGAAAACACCGGTATGGCGAAAAACTTCATTACCGGCAGCATCCAAGAAGATTTGGGTGGGCACGAAGACGACATTATATTGGCTGAAAAGTTTTTTGTCCGAATCAAGGTGCAGTATCCGAACTCGAATCTGGCCCCCGTATTTGGCCTGCAACTGTTCGAGCGTTTTGTGCATGAACTCACACATAGGGCATAGTTCCCGGCTAAATTCCAGGATTTCGGCATGGGATGCAGGAGGGGCCTGAATCTGGGGTTGAGCCAAGGCAGTTTCTGAAAAGAAAAATCCAGAGATAAACAGACAAAACATAACAAACCACAGGCGAAGCAGGTGTTTCATGGCAGCCTCCTTTAAAACGACTCATTGACTGATGGCGCCGGCGGAATTTCTAATCCTCTGTTCCTCTTATGTCAAGCAGTCATCTATCTACTACTAAGTATAACAAATCTATAAAATTTCGATTTATTAAAAAATTAATTACTACCAGATCAAGTTTCGCACCCCTAAAGAGCAGCAGAGTATTAGTTGTCAATTACGAGCACTTTAGGTACCATAAAAATACTTGGCACGGTAATTCGTAGGAATCATCCCTGTTTCATTGCCTGTCCGGGCGGCCTGATTCCCGGGAGGCGGCCTCATAGTTCTCTGATCGGGAGTGGAGAGCAGCATGGAAACGATGATGTTCGAAAAGATACTGGTGGCCAACCGGGGCGAGATCGCCTTGCGGATCATGCGCTCGGCCCAGGAGTTGGATATCAAAGTGGTGGCCATCTATGAAGAGACCGACAAGAATGCTTTTCACGTGATGCGGGCTGACGAGGCTATTTGCATCGGTCCGGGCCCGCGCCGGGATTATCTGAACATCGACAAAATTATCGAGGCGGCCAGGAAAACGGGGGCCCAGGCGATTCATCCCGGGTACGGTTTTCTGGCGGAGAACCCCAAATTTCCCGAAGCCTGCGTCCAGGCCGGGCTGGTGTTCATCGGGCCGCCCATGGAAGTGATCCGCAATCTGGGGAGCAAGGTAGTGGCCCGGGGGATCGCCGAGGAGGCGGGACTGCCGGTGATTCCGGCGACGGCGACCCTGCCGGCGGGAGCGGCGGGGGAACGGGAAGGGCGGGCCTTTGCCGCGAGCTACGGCTACCCCATGATGATCAAGGCCGTGGCCGGCGGCGGCGGGCGAGGCATCCGCCAGGTCCTTGACGAAAAGGCCCTGCTGGCCGGCCTGGCCCAGTCGCGCTCGGAAGCCTTGATGTCCTTTGGCAACGATGAAATTTACCTGGAAAAGTGCGTGCTCTCGCCGCAGCACGTGGAAGTCCAGATCCTGGCGGACACCTATGGCAATGTGGTGCATTTGGGCACCCGGAACTGCTCCATTCAGCGGCGCCATCAGAAACTCATCGAGATTGCCCCGGCGGGCCTGGACGCCTCCCTGAGCGCGGCCATCTGCGAGGCCGCGGTGCGGGTAACCAGGGCCGCCGACTATCTCAGCGCCGGCACGGTGGAGTTCCTGGTGGAACCGGACGGCAATTTCTTTTTTCTGGAAGTGAACACCCGCATTCAGGTGGAACACACGGTAACGGAAGTGGTGACCGGCATCGATATTGTCCGGGAGCAACTCCTCATCGCGTTGGGGGAGCCCGTCAGTTTTAGCCAGGACCAGGTGCTGGAGAGAGGCTATGCCATCGAGTTGCGCATCAATGCGGAAGACCCGAAAAACAACTTCCTGGCCAGCCCCGGGGTGGTGCAGGTCTATCAATCCTCGGCGGGGCATGGGGTGCGGATGGACGGGGCCGTGTATCAGGGCTACGAGATCACGCCCTATTACGACTCCATGCTGGTGAAACTGACGGTGTACGGCTTAACCTGGCAGGAAGCGGTGGACCGCCTGTCCCGGACGTTGAAAGGGTTTCTCATCATCGGGGTGAAAACGACCATCCCCTACTTTCAGCAGATCATCAACGAGCCGGATTTTATCCTGAGGAAGTTTGACACCTCTTATATCGACAACCACCCCCATCTCCTGGATTATCGAGAAAGGGAGCGTGAGGTGGACAAAATCGCCCGCCTCATTGCCGAAATCAACGCCCACGGCAGCAATCCCTATGCGCAATGACGGGACACTGCGGGAGTACAGAGCCATGTCAGGACAGATTATCAGGGGGATGAGCCCCAGCGAGATTCTCGACCTGCTGCGGAGGACGAACGGCTATTACCTCTGCAATAATGAACGGGACGTATCGCAATCCGATTTCAAGAACCGGCTGATGCCCATGACCACGGTGCGGGTGGCGCGGCATCGGGACGCGGTGGGTTTTTTCTCGGTGGAGGTCAGCGGCGGCGCCTCGGTCCACATGGATATGCTCTACAAGCAGGTAAACCCTTTTGAAAGACTGCGGATCGTCCGGAAGGCGATGCCCCGGACCCTGCTGCAGACGGTGTGCCGGGGGGCCAGCCTCTTCGGCTACCGGCATTACCCGGAAAACGTCATCCGCCTGACGGTAAGAGAGTTTGCCAGGTATGTGGATGTCTGGCGGGTTTACGACTTCTTGAACCACGTGCCCAACATGACGGCGGTGTTCGAGGAAGTGCAGCGGGCGGGGCGGCTGCTCATGCCCAGCATCTGCTTTTCCACCGGCAAAGAGCATACCGACGATTTTTATGTGGGGAAAGTGCGGGAGATCCTGGAGGTGACCGGGCCGGACGTCATCGTTTCCATCAAGAATTTCGCCGGACTTGGGGACCCCCAAGCGCATCGGCCAGTTGGTGGAGGCCATCCGGGAGGCTTTCCCGGAGATTATTCTGCACTACCACGGCTGCAACACGGACGGCAACGACATCGGCCGGATGGTGGCCGCGGTCCTGGCGGGCGCCAAGATCTGCGACGTGGCGGACCACGGCTACGGGTCCGTGTACGGCCAGGCCCCGGCCTTGACCCTGATCCAAAACCTCAGAGACTACGGCAAGAAGGCGGTGGGCATTCACATCCGGCCGATGTTGGAAAGCTCGGACATCCTGCGCCAGGAACGAAAGATCTACGAGCCTTTCGAAAGCCCCTTCCGGGGGCACGACCCCACGGTGTCTCATTATAAACTCACCGGCGGCGCGGTGGGGAGCGCCTATGAACATGCGGACAAGGGGGGCTTTCTGGAGCGGATGCCGGAGGTCCTGCGGGAAATGGCCCGGGTGCAGGCGGAACTGGGAAACTGGTGGTCGGTGACGCCGGGCTCGCAGATTCTCTGGACCACCGCGGTCAACAACTTCCTCTACGGCCGCTATGAGAAGCCGTCCCTGGACCTGAAGAACCTTATCCTGGGGCATTACGGCCCGCTGCCGTTTTTCGAGCCGGAGGATGAGATCTGTGAAAAGGTGTTGGAATACCAGCGAGCCGACGGCAAGAAGTGGCAGCAGATCCTTGAGGAGGAAGGGGAGTACGTGAAGCCCCGGGAGGCGGACCTGGAGCAGGAAAGGAGCCGGCTGGAGGCCAAGCTGGGGCGTGAAGTTTCCGATGAAGACCTATGCCTGGATCTCCAGTTCCCCTTTGACGCCCTGGCATATTTCCAGTTCGAGGACCGCTACGGCAAGACCTGGCTGCTGCCGCCGGAGGTCTGGTTCCGGCGGGGCGGCTTCAAGGACGGCGAGCGCATTACCTTCGCAGATGAATACGGCGTGCCCCACTCTATCGAGATCATCTCAACCCGGCGGGAAGGGGAGACTATTCTTACGACGATGGTGGTGGACCACAGCTTTCAGACGC
>CAWBKT010000002.1:0-47916 GCA_963789385.1 uncultured delta proteobacterium
TAGTTTTGGGAGTGGTGGGATTACGTAGAAATAGATCTTTTTAACGCCGGCCGAAGCCTGCGGCTACCAAAGCCTTGGGCTACCAAAGCGAAATTATTTTTGAGTGGAACGTTTTCACCCCTCACCCTGACCCCCTCCCCTGGAGGGTAGAGGGGAGAATAAAGAACAGGACTATCGGCATTGGTAGAAAAGAACAGGACTTTGGCAATTGGTATAGTAGATTAATATACGCCAGTTTGTTATGACCGGCTGCCGCCAGGATGCCGTAGTAATCATGGAAGGCTTAATGGGGCCCCGGCGTTGTTGCCATAGGGGTAGATGGTGCTCTTGCCCGCCCAGACGGTGGCGTTGGTGCCGCCCAGGTAATGCTTGCCATCCCCGTACACGGTATTTTGATCGAGCACGGTGGGCCAAAGTTCAACCTCAGAAAGAACAATACCGGCACTTTCGCTCCCGCTAGAAACGATATTGCCGATGATATTGGCCGGACCGGTGCAAAAAATGCCGCTCTTATTAAGCCCGGCAATCCTGTTGGCACTAATGATGCCGTCACCCACTAGGCCATACAAGGCGCCGCCGGCGGGAGCAGTTAACATATTATTGCTGATGGTGCTGTTGGCGGCGTAGATGCCGGTATCGGTATAATCTTTGCAGGTGCACCCTTTAACCAGATTGCCGCCGTTATTACCTAAATTTATGCCGTAGGCGCCTCCCTGGGCCCGGAGGTTGATTATCCGGTTTTGCGTGCCCCACATGTCGATGGCATGGTTCCAGCCGGTCAGCGTGCCGTTTCTGACCTCGACATTATTTCCCGTCCCGGTAATGCCATAACTGGAGTTGTTGCCGCTGAGACAGAAACCCATGAGGTCAATGGTGACGTTGTCGGAGTTGACGGTGATGCCGTGGCCGGCAGGGCAGGGGAGATTGCCGGTGACGAAGTAGAAGCCGGGGGAAGTTATTACTTTGGGCAGGCTGGTGATTTTAACGCCCACCCCGGCGCCCATACCGATCACGTAAAAACCTTCATCCGCCGGAGCCGGGAAGGTGACCGCCATTATCGAGAATACAACTGTCAGAAGAAAACAGATTCTTTTCATGGTGACATCTCCAGATTAAAAATGGGCTTAATTGACGAACGGGTGATACAGAGGATCGAGCGTCTGTTCTCACAATGCTGATTATAGGTATTTACATATACTGTTTATAATTGTAGCTCATTGATTACTATATGCAAAATGAAATCTCGTCCCGTCGCCAATCCTTTTTCGGTTTATGCAGATCATTTTTGAAACCAGATCCCGGCCCGGTCGATGCCGTTAAGTTACCGTCATTTTAAAGAAGAAAAAAGGGCCGGTGATCGTACCGGCCCTGAGAAATTTGAAAATAAGATGGAAATGTTACCTTTAGGAGGCAATCTCCCAATTCAAAGCAAAAGTATTGTCATACAGGGTATACGTGAAGCCCATCAGTTTGCCAACACCCGGAGGATTGCCCTCCTCTACTTTCCAGTAGTTCAAATAAATTGCTGGAATCATACGAAATTCTCCGGTTTTTGGATCGGGATCGATGTTATTCCAGATCTCCCGTTTCTCCATGACCCGCCATTTGGTGCCGTATTTCTTGCTACGCACCGTTTGTCCCACTCCAGGTAATCCCTTTTCTTTAATAATTCTTTCGTATTCCATAACCGCCTCCTCCTAAGTGAAAGAAGTTAAGAACCTGAAAAAGGGTTAGAATCACAACACTGGTCTTTAAATCGCCGCATAATATATCTAAATTTAATGTAATATCCGCCATGATTAATGTAAAGCGGCTTGGATATTTTCCTTCAAAGAAAGCAGGGAAGTTTCGGCCTGTAAGATTTCTGCCAGCCGTTGGTCCAATTCCCCTAAACGGGCGGTGGCGTTCTGGTCGCTCAACTGCTTCTGGCCCAAGGCCCGATCCAGGGCCTGACGGATGCTCGCCGTGGTGTCATCGATTTTGGCCAGCCAGGTTTGCCGAAATTCCCGGGCCATGTCATTGAGCCGGGTTTGAAAATCATAGCGCAGGCGGCCGCAGTGTTTGTCCACCAATTCATCGACATTTTCCACGAGTTTTTTGAGAAGCAGGCCTTTGGTCAAAGCCCGGGGAAGCAGGGAGGTGACGGTCATCTGGATGATTTCCAGGCCGACGGGATCTTCTTTAAACTTAAACCAGAATTGACTCTTTTCCGTCAAAGCGGTTTCGGCGCTGAAGCCCCGGAGAGAAAAATCAAAGATACGGGCGGTAAGTTGGGTCAGCCTCTCCAGGATGGCATTAATGCGGTCAGCGAATTCCTGATGGATCTCTCCCAGTTTTTGAGCGGTGCGGTCAATTTCGTCGCGCCGCCACAGAGTAAAGACGTTGCGCAGGGCGCCGAAGAGAAAGATCTCCATTTCCTGGCGTAAGTCTCCCGAGGCCCTAACTTTTTGTTGGAAAGCGTCCTGTACTTCCTGATGCAGCCGGGCCAGGGTTGCTTTCTTAAAGAGCTCCAGATCGACGTTGAATTCCTCGAATACCCCCTTCATGCGCCCATCCAACAACAACAGGGACATTTCCCGCTCTTTTTCCAGACCCTGCAATTCCAGGTTGAACCGTCCGATCTTTTCTTCCAACTCTTTAAGCGACATGGAGCTGGCATGTCGTTCCACCTTCAGGGCCAGGGTGGAATCGGTGATGGCTTTTAAGGCCCCGTTGACGCAGGAGATGAGCAAGACTCGGCCTTTTTCTTGATACAGAAAGGTTCGCAGATGATCTTCAAATTGCGGCAGCAAGCTTGCTTCCAACAGCTTGGGTTGTTATGCTGTTTGCCTTCGAAAGCAAGTTTAGCGGATAAAGGAAAGATGTGGAGATTATCAGTTGCTAAACTGGCCGTTAATACTTGCCGGGTAAACTCCAGAGCCTCCTGGCGTTCCGCTTCTTCCACATAATCAATTTTATTCAGCACGAAAAAGAGCTTATGAACATATTCCCGGATATCCTTCAAAAAATCTTCTTCAGTGGCTGATAGCGGCGGGTCCACTGTGACGACAAAAATGGCCGCGTCAACTTGCGGCAGATAATTATAGGCCACTTCGGTATTGTGGCTGTAAACCGAACCTACTCCCGGCGTATCGATAATCCGGACACCGTCTTTGAGGTATTCGGAGGGATAGGCGATATCGACTTCCTGCACCCCTTTCTTATTTTGGGGATTGCCCCTTTCCGTTATGTAGTCTGCTAATTCATTACTGGATATCTGCTGCCGCTGCCCATTATGAAAGAGGACCTCAATGCGTACTTGTTCGCCATAGCCGATGATCGTAACCACCGAAGTTAGGGGAATAACCGCAGTGGGCAGCAAGGGTTCACCCAGAAGGGCGTTGATCAGGGTGCTCTTGCCCCGTTTAAAAGCACCCAACATCACCAGATTAAAGCGATTCTGGCGGAGTTTATCCAAAATAAAAGAAATATTGGTCCGGCTGATTTCCGGAAAGCGTGCTAAATTTTCCAGTTGCTGTTCCAGAGATTGTTGAAATTGCTTATAAATACTCATGTACGATAACCTCGGTGCAAAAAAAAACTCCTGCCCTGGGTGGGGGCAGAAGTCATCATCCCGGCCAATTCCTTGGCAAGGCGGTTATGGCGGACTTCATCACCTATTTGAAAAAATATTACCGTTTCTATAAAGGTGAGTCAACCGAAAAACCCTGAAAAAGATGAAGGTGGGAAAAAGATTGCTTTTTTTATTTCATATTGGTAATTTGACAAATATAGGTTGGCGATGAAGTCCGCCATCAACCGCCTGGGGCGAAAGCTTTCGGGATGATGACTTCTACTGGATGCAAGGATTTCAGTAGAAGTTTTTTTTTGGGAAGTCAAATGGGCAATGGATTGCAGTCTCTTCTGTAAAGGATCGAGGAAGCCCTGCTCCTCAGTTTTGACTGGCTTCGGAGGCTGCTGACGAGTGATGGTTGGATAATGAAAATACTTTTGGTGATGGTTGGCGGCAGCCTGGGAGCGCTCTCGCGCTATGGGGTTTCTTGTTGGCCGTGAAGCTTTTTGGCACCAGATTTCCTTGGGGAACGCTCATTGTCAACCTCTCGGGTGCTTTCTCATCGGTCTGGCTTTTGCGTTGGGTGACCGGGGCCTTAGCATCATGAACCCTTCTATGCGCCTGTTTTTTATGACCGGTATCTAGGGGCGCTGACGACTTTTTCCACCTTTGGCCCGGAAACGGTAAATGTTTTGCAGGAAGGAAGATATCTCGTCTCGGCGGCCAATATGCTAACCAATAAGGTCATCGGTTCGTCTTGGTTTTTTGGGGTCTAGTGGTGGGACGGCGACGCTAAGGGAGTCCAGTTATGCAGCATTATAAGCTCATTGAGATATTTACCGATGAAGAAGCCCGCTGGCGGGGGGGGCCTCTTTACAAGGCCATCGTCCAGATGGTGCACGACCTGAAAATCGCCGCCCGGTGTCTGGTGACCAGGGGGATTGAGGGTGCTTATGAAAGCGGTGAGATTGCCACCCGCAGTCTTGAGGTCCTGTCCTATAACATGCCGGTGCGGATTACGATTATCGTGCCGTTCAGTGAAGCTGAGAAAATTTTGACCAAGACGCAGGAGATGGTCACTGACGGCATTGTTGCGGTTCAGGATCTGCAGGTCATTTCCCATAAGACCCGGGGTCTGCTCATCCCCAGGCAGACGCAAGTGCGAGAGCTGATGACTGTGCAGCCGAAAAAGGTCAACCTGGAGACTTCGCTGGCTGAAGTGGCCCGCCTGCTCCTCTCCTCCACCTTCACCGGAGTGCCCGTTGTGGACGCCGAGAACCGTCCGGTGGGTGTCATTTCTCAGGGAGATTTAATCTACAAAGCGGGTATGCCCATGCGACTCGGCCTCCTGGCTGAATCGGATCGCGAAAAAGTGGATGCGGTCCTAGATTCTCTGGGTTCCCGACAGGCCAGAGAAGTCATGACTAAACCGGCGGTGACGATAGAGCAGGATAAGCTGGTCACCGAGGCGGTGAATCTCATGCTGAAGAAACAGGTGAAGCGTCTTCCGGTGGTCGATGCCGACGGGAAACTCGTGGGCAACCTCTCACGCGTGGACGTGTTTCACACCATCCTGCGGGAATGCCCGGATTGGCAAGCCTTTCAGAAGCAGAAAATCACCGTGGAGAACCTGCGCTTCGTTTCCGACATCATGCGCCGGGACACGACCACGGTTCTCCCTGACACCCCGGTGGAGGAGGTGATCCGCCTGATCGACTGCGGGGATATTCAGCGGGTTAGTGTCGTGAATCAGGAAGGAGATTTTTTAGGGTTGATTTCGGATCGCGACCTCCTGGTGGCCTTTGCCGACCGGCATCCCGGCATCTGGGATTACTTTGTCAGCAAGATTCCCTTTACCGAGCGGGGGCGTCAGCAGAAACAACTCCAGGAGCACCTGCGGAAGAAAACTGCCGGTGAGGTCATGAATACGAATATTATCACGGTTCAGGAAAACGCCCCCATTAACGAAGCCATCCGACTGATGTTGGAAAATGGCATTAAACGCCTGCCGGTTTTGGATGGACAGGGAAAATTTAAAGGCATGGTCAGCCGTGAGGCCCTGCTGCGTGCCGGGTTTGCCTCTTCATGAACCCTACCCGGATGAAACGCAAGCGTTAAAAGGTAAAGCGCGAACTTGCTCTGAAACTGTAAATCGAGGGGGAGATACCGTGGAACAGGTTTGGTTTACGGCAGCAAGTTGGATCGGTCTGGCGCTGGTGGCCAGCCTCATCTCCATCCGCACCGGGGTATCAGTGGCCCTGGTGGAAATTTTTTTAGGGGTAATCGGAGGGAATTACCTCGGTTTCCAGACCGCTCCCTGGATTGACGTGTTGGCCGCTTTTGGCTCCATGATGCTGACCTTTCTGGCCGGGGCCGAGATTGACCCGGTCTCCTTTCGCAAACACCTCAAACCCAGCCTGATTATTGGAGGGGCGTCCTTTCTGGCGCCGTTTCTCGGCGCCATGGCTTTCGCCTATTTTGTCATCGGGTGGGATCTGCGGGCCTCGCAGATCGCTGGCATTGCCCTGTCCACCACTTCGGTGGCCGTGGTATATGCCGTAATGATTGAGACTAAGCTGAATGAGGTCGATCTGGGCAAACTCATGCTGGCCGCCTGTTTCGTCACTGATCTGGGAACGGTGCTGGCCCTGGGGGTGCTTTTTGCCACGTACAACCGCTGGATGCTCATTTTTGTCGTGGTGACCGGGCTCTCTCTGTGGTGTCTGCCCAAACTGAGCCGCTGGATGTTCACCAAATACGGCGGCCGGGTCAGTGAACCGGAAGTTAAGTTCATTTTCCTGGTCCTCTGTTTTCTGGGCGCTCTGGCAGTTACCGCCAGCAGCGAAGCGGTTTTACCCGCTTATCTCTTCGGCCTGGTAGTCGCCGGGGTCTTTGTCCAGGATAGAGAGCTGATCCATCGGATGCGGACTATTACCTTTACCCTGCTAACCCCCTTCTTTTTCATCAAGGCCGGGGCTTTAATCTCCATACCGGCCCTGGTGGCGGCATTATGGCTCATTGTCGTGCTGCTCGTGGTCAAACTGGTTACCAAAGTTATTGGGGTGTGGCCGTTAACCCGGTTACTATAAAATGACCCACCGTGAAGGCAACTATTTCACCCTGTTGATGTCCACCGGTCTCACCTTTGGCAGCATTTCGGCCCTATATGGCTTATCAAATGGCATCATTAACCAGGCGCAGTATTCGGTCCTGGTGACGGTCGTTATTGCCTCGGCGGTGGTGCCGACGTTCATTGCCAAGACCTGGTTTCAACCCAAAACAGTGGTGTCCTTGGAACCGGAAAATTATGGGACGCCTGAACATTTTTTGCATTATTCAGATGAGCCTTAAACTTGGCTAAGTGGGGATGAGTAATTTTACATTTAAGTCCGGTGAGGGAAGCGACTTCGGGAGGCGAAAATGTTTAAAAAAATCTTATTGGCCTATGATGGGTCGGATGGGGCTGAAAAAGCCTTAGAAGCAGGAATTAATCTTGCTAAAACCCATCAAGCAGAGCTCTGGGCCATAACGGTGCAGGAAAGGTTGCCCAGGTACGGCGGCACCATCGATGAGGTCCAGGAAGAAAAAAAGGTTGCGGATGAGCGCTATGGAAAGATTGTGGAGCAGGTCCGGGCCAGAGCCCAGGAGGAGGGCTTGGAGATAAAAACCTTAAGGCCTTTCGGCCACCCGGCTCAAACCATCGTCGAAGTGGCCAAGGAGGGCAAGTTTGACCTGATTCTGGTGGGGCATAGCGGGCTTTCGGGGGTTTGGGCAGAATTCCTGGGAACGACGGCCGAAAAAGTAAGCCGGCATGCGCCCTGCAGCGTTCTCATTGTCCGCTAAGACAAAGGGGGAATTCATAACAGGATAATCAGGAGAACCAATCTAAATTAATATTAAGTGATATTACCCAACCATCGGCGCTGAAATTTGTCATTCTGCTGGGGGTGGTAAGTCTTTTAAGTGACATGACCTATGAAGGGGCCCGGAGTATTAACGGGCCTTTTCTGGCCTTGCTGGGGGCCGGCGCCACGGTGGTGGCCACCGTGGCTGGGTTAGGGGAGCTCATCGGCTATGGTTTGCGCCTGCTCTCTGGCTACCTGACTGACCAGACCAAGCGCTACTGGACCATCACCCTGGTGGGCTACGCCCTCAATCTCTTTGCCGTGCCCTTGTTGGCCCTGGCCGGTCGCTGGGAAATCGCCGCGGCGCTCATGCTGACCGAACGTTTAGGCAAGGCCATCCGTAATCCGGCCCGGGATGCCATGCTGTCCCATGCCGCCTCCACCATGGGCCGGGGTTGGGGCTTTGGTCTGCACGAAGCCATGGACCAATTGGGGGCGATAGCTGGCCCTCTTATTGTCGCCATAGTTTTATTCTTCCAGGGCAAAGGCGGTTATGCCAACGGGTATGCCATTTTGCTGATTCCGGCGGTCTTGGCCTTGTTGGTCCTCCTCACCGGGCGGTTTCTTTATCCTCATCCCCATCGGTTGGAGGTAAAGGTTCTTAATGTGGAGTCCCAGGGCTTATCCCGCCCTTTTTGGCTTTATATCGCCGCCGTAGCTCTGATCGGCGCCGGGTATGCGGATTTTCCTCTGGTGGCCTATCATTTCAAAACCGCCGGGGTTATGCCTGACGCCTGGATTCCGGTGTTGTATGCGGTGGCCATGGGCACCGACGCCATTGCCGCCCTGATCTTAGGGTATACCTATGACCGGGCAGGGATCATAGTGATGGTGGCGGCAACTGGGCTAGCCGCCTTTTTTGCGCCATTGGTATTCTTAGGGGGATTTAATGGGGCTATCTTGGGAATGGTGCTCTGGGGCATCGGCATGGGCGCCCAGGAATCGGTGATGCGGGCCGCCATTGCCGATATGACGCCGGCTAACCGGCGGGCCTCCGCCTTTGGCATCTTTCAAACCGGCTATGGGCTGTTCTGGTTTTTGGGAAGCCTGCTGATGGGCTTGCTGTATGATAACTTCCTGATTTATCTCATCGTCTTTTCGGTGGTCAGCCAATTGCTGGCTATCCCCATTTTCCTCACGGTAGCCAGAAAATTTTGTATCATCAAACAATAAAGATAAATTTTCCCGACTCAGAGAAAAGTTGACTTAATCATCGCTCCATAACATTAAGGAATGACTAACTTTATTATCAGTGCAATCATCTCACTGAAAGGATAGTGCATATGAGCCGTAGAATTAATTCTGTCAAGGCTATGGAAATTTTGGATTCACGGGGGAATCCGACCCTGAGGGTGTATGTCGGCTTAGAAAATGGCGTCGTGGGTTCGGCTTCGGTGCCGTCTGGAGCGTCCACCGGAGAAAATGAGGCGGTGGAATTGCGAGACGGCGATAAAAAGCGCTATGGCGGGAAAGGGGTGCTCCGGGCGGTAAACCACGTCAATGCGGTGCTTGCTCCCGAAGTCATCGGACGGGACCCCATTGGCCAAGCCGATATCGACCGACTGATGATAGAACTCGATGGCACCCCTAATAAGGGCAGGTTGGGAGCCAACGCCATCCTGGGGGTTTCCCAGGCGGTGGCCCGGGCGGCGGCACAAAGTTCAAACCTGCCTCTATACGCTTACTTAGGCGGACCGGGAGCGGTGCGTCTGCCCATGCCTATGATGAATGTTCTCAATGGCGGAAAACATGCCGACAACAGTGTCGACTTCCAGGAATTTATGATCATGCCGTTAGGCGCCGCCAGTTTTCAGGAAGGTCTGCGTTACTGCGCCGAGGTTTTCCAGACGTTGAAGAAAATCCTGCAGAGCAAGGGCTATAATACCAATGTTGGCGATGAAGGCGGCTTTGCCCCCAACCTCAAGAGCAATGAGGAGGCCTGCGAGGTTATCCTGGAAGCCATCGAGGCTGCCGGGTATCGTCCGGGACAGGATGTTGCCCTGGCTTTGGATCCGGCGGCCAGTTCGTTTTTTGAAGAAGGCGTCTATAATCTGAAGAAATCGGGGCAGGGGAAGAAAACGAGCTCGGAAATGAACAATCTCTACCAGGAATGGGTCCGGCGCTATCCCATCGTATCTCTAGAAGATGGCCTGGCGGAAAATGATTGGCAGGGTTTTCAGGAACAGACCGCTCTCCTGGGGGACAAGCTGCAAATCGTGGGGGATGATCTCTATGTCACCAACCCACAGTACATCCGGCGCGGCGTTGCCGAACAATCCAGCAACGCCGTCCTGATCAAACTCAATCAGATTGGCACCGTGACTGAGACCATCGAAGCAATTCAACTGTGCCGTGAGGCCGGTTGGGCCTTTGTCATTTCCCATCGTTCCGGAGAAACGGAAGACACCTTTTTGGCCGATTTTGCCGTGGCCATGGGTGGCGGCCAGATCAAGACGGGCTCGGTGTGCCGGAGCGAGCGCATCGCCAAATACAATCGTCTATTAGAAATCGAAGCGGAGTTGGGGAAAGCAGCTATCTGCAAGAATCCTTTTCTAAAAAAACTAGCCGAGGAGTGCCGATTCTTCGAGTTTGGCGACGGTATTGCGAAAGACAAATTCTCCAACACCTCCGGGGAAAGGCAAATCACTTTCTGCGCCAGGTCCAGGGGGGGCGGAAGTAAACCGCAACCTCCATTAACTCCGCCGGCTAAATCCCCGGCCTGGCTGGCTCTGTCATTGGCTGACTTTGCTTGAGTTACCGCCCGGTAAACTTCGGCGGCCGCTTGCCGAGAAAAGCAGCCATGCCTTCCTGCCCGTCGGGGCTGCCGGCCAGGGCCGCAATGCTCCGGGATTCCCGCTCCATCTGGGCTTCCAGGCTCTCAACCGCCCCGGCCGCAATTAAGCGCTTGGTTTCCCCGTACGCCCGGGTGGGCCCGGCGGCCAGTCCATGCGCCATCTCCAGCGCCGCCGGCAGCACCTCTGCATCCGGCACCAGGCGATTTATCAGCCCCCACTCCAGGGCTTGTTTCGCCGACAATACCGGGTTCAGCAAAGCCAGCTCTTTGGCCCGGCGCAGCCCCACCAGGCGCGCCAGGTAAAGGCTTGAGCCGCCGTCCAGGGTTAACCCCACCCTGGTGTAGCCCACGGTAAATTTTGCCGATTCCCCGGCCACGGCGATATCCGGGATCAGGGCCAGGCTGAGGCCGCCCCCGGCGGCGGTGCCGTTAATGGCCCCGACCAGCGGGGCATCCATCCAGGTGAACCGCAAAATCGCTTCGTGAAAAGCCTGGACAACTTTATGCATATAGAAGGAGAGGTTTTCTCCCTGGGCGGCAAAGGCTTTGAGATCACCCCCGGCACAAAACATTTTGCCTTTGCCGGTCAGCACCACCGCCCGGATTTTGGGGTCCTCATCGCAGCGGACGGCGGCGCCCAACAATTCTTCGGCCATTTCCAGAGTAATGGCATTGCCGTCCTCCGGGCGGTTGAGGCTGATCAACCCCACGCCGTCTTTAATTTCAAAAGTCAAAAATTCATATGCCATCGCTTTTCATCCTTTCGGTGTTTTATAATTTTGAGCCGGCGCTTTGCTCCCGCCGCAAGTCGTTGTTATTATATTCACTAGTGAATATTCACTAGTCGCGGTATTTTGTGATATCTGGGTTAGGTGTCCGGTAATTTCCTTCCCATTTTTGGTAGCAGCATATCTAAGATATCGTCGTAATTAAACTTTTATTTTAATTGCCATGCAAAAATTTTGTGGCTTGATTGTAAGTTAAGGAAAATGGTGGGCGGTGGTCACTCTACTGGGGAAGGGCCGCCTCCGTCAATGAAGTTAGCCATTGACATCGGGTGTTAAAGGTGGCGGGATAATAGTCCGATATTGGAGCAGGGATGTGGGCAATACCCCTATGACCAGAAATCGATTTGTCCATGAGCGTCCGGTGTTTATAGTGGCGCTGGCCGTGGTTGTGACTGCGGCGGTGTTCGGGTTAAGCTGGACCGGATGGCTGGAAAAGCCGGAAAATTTTTATACTGATCTCTGGCACCGGCTGGCCGGGGTGAGGTATCAGCCGCAGCACGTGGCCATTGTGGCCCTGGATGAGGCAACGCTGAAGAACTATTCGGAGCCGCTGGTCTGCTGGACGCCGCATTTTGCCCGCACCATCGAGGTCTTGCGCCGGGTTGGCGCTAAAATCATCGGCCTGGATTATTTCTATCAGGTCAGCATTGCCGACTGGCTGAAAACGCTTGATCTGCCGCCTGACCACTCCAGTCTGAAGTATGATGAGCCTTTAATGAAACAGTTGGGTTTGGGAAAGGTAATTCTGGCGGCCTACCGCAGCAGCGATGGACAGTCCCAGAGCAGAATAATGTTGCCTATCTCATCGTATTGGCGGGCGCTGCCGGGCCGGGAGCGCGACCTGGGCCTGATCAACCTGTTTAATGACGACGACGGGGTAATCCGGCGGTATGTGCCGGCTCTGAGCGATGATCAGGGGCAGGCCATGCTGACCTTTGCCAAAGTGCTGGCGGTTGCGGGCTCAGGACCTGGACGTGCAGGCTGAACTGGCCGGATTGGAACAGGAGGCGGATTTACCGGCCTGGTCGGCTGACGACCCTCGGGCAGAAGTTCTGAACAGACTGCCGATAATTGGTTTTGTGGGCCCGCCGAACACTATCCCCCGCCTGTCCATGGGCCGTCTCCTGGCCGACGGGGCGGAAAACGACGCGGCAGTTAAAGGACTCAAAGATAAGATCGTCATTATCGCCTATGAACCGGATACCTCGCAGGATATTCACCAGACCCCATATTCGCTGTCTTTTTGGCTTTGGCCGGGAAACGACATGAGTGGACCGGAAGTCCACGCCAATATCGTGGAAACCCTGATAACCGGTATTCATCCCAAGCCGGTGCCGGTCTCTCTTAGCTCGCTTTATCTGGCCGGGGTAATTTTAACCGGGGCGGCAATCTTTTACCTCCTGCGGCCTTTAGGGGGGCTGGCAGCGGGGGTAATACTGGCAGTTGGCGCCGGGGCGCCGGCCTATCTGGTTTTTAAAAACTATTGGCTGCTGCCCACGGCACAGGTGCAACTGGGGATACTGTTGACCTACATGGGCACCCTGGGGATGAAATTGACGGGGGAGGAGCGGGAGCGGGCCCGCCTGCGGAAGATATTTTCCCGGTATGTGGACGATGAAGTGGTGGAAAGACTGCTGGCTTCGGGCAGGCTGCCGGATCTGGGGGGCGAAGTTTTTCAGGTAACGGTGCTGTTCGCCGATATTCGCAACTTCACCACCATCTCCGAAAAATTAGGGCCTCGCCAGGTGGTGGAGATGCTCAACAAATATTTGGGTCAGGCCTGTGATTGTATTCTGGCCCAGGGCGGCACGGTGGATAAATTTATCGGTGATGCAGTTATGGCGGTGTTCGGGGCGCCGGTTTCGTATCCGGACCACGCCCGGAGGGCGTTACAGGCTGCTCTAACCATGGCCGAAAAGGCAAAGGAGTTGCGCACCTGGATGAAGCAGCACTTTGCCGGGCTGGACTTGCCCGAATTTAACATCGGCATCGGCTTGCACACCGGCGAAGCCATTGTCGGCAACATCGGTTCGCCCAAAAGGCTGGAATTCACCGCCATCGGCGACACGGTGAACGCCGCCTCCCGTCTGGAGTCTTTAACCAAAGAATTGGGCTGGGGCATCGTGGCCAGCAGGAGCACCATCGAGGCGGCGCCGGGGGTGATCACCGGCGGCCAAGAAATCCGCCAGGTCAAGGGCCGGAAGGAAGCCATTGAGGTGTTTGAGGTTACAGGGTTGAATGAAGGAACGAAAAACAGTGATAAGGGATGAGAAAAAACGAGGACTGCGGGAAGCAAACAGTTAAGGCTTTGGCCGGATTACGGTAAAGGAGTTACAGGATGCGACAATATGTGAGAATGATAGTAACAGGAGCGCTGGGATTGACGGCAGTCATGGTCATGGCCGGCGGAGCCCAGGCGTCGGCGGCATTATCACCGACCTGGCAGCAAAGCGCCGGAGAATTGACACCTATAAAGATCGAACGGGATTGGGCCCAGGGAGGTCCGGTAGAGCAGGCGGAGGAGTGTCCGGCCTATTCTCCTGGCTCAAAAATATCAACCGGACCAGGAGAAAAAGAAATATCCGCCGGCTCCTGCAGCAGAACCGCTGAAAAATGGACATAGGTAGGCCCTCACGGGCTTTCCCTGTCACACCACCGTGCGTACGGGTCGGTACACGGCGGTTCGGATGATTAAGCTATCTCCCGGGAGCTAATGTCGGGAGGCCAAGCGAGATAAAATAGGAGTTAGGCAAAGAGAAGCTGAGGGCCGGGCTGCGGCTTAGCCGCCAAGGGCCATGCGCACTGCCCGCCGTTCTGGCGGCCAGGTCATGGTTGACATCGCGTCTGCGTAATTCCGCAAACCGAGTCCGGCCTCGCTTCCATTGCCGCCATTGCACCATTCGCAGGCGCCGCCTGATCCACTTGTCAAGCTTACTCAACACCGAGGGCGTTTCACAAAAGCCGAAGTAGCTGCGCCAGCCGGTTAGATAGAGACGCAAACGTTCCACCAGCAAGGATAGATTCAAGCTCCGGCCAATTCGGGTCAATTCCTTCACTTTCAGTCTGAAGCGCTTCAGGGATTGGGACGCTATCCGTCTTTTGGGTACTTCACCAAAGGTAAAGCTAAAACCCAGAAACTTCCGTTCCCCTGGACGGGCTACCGCACTCTTGCCCTGATTCACCTTGAGCTTCAGCTTCTTTTCCAGGAACTGGCTCACACTGGCCATCACCCGCTTCCCCGGCACGCAGACTGCGGACATAGATGTTACAGTCATCCGCATAGCGCACAAACCGGTGGCCTCGTCTCTCTAACTCCTTATCCAGAACGTCCAACATCAGGTTGGACAACAGCGGCGACAACGGCCCGCCTTGCGGCGTCCCTTCGGTTGTTGGACTCACCAGACCATCTTCTAAAACTCCGGCATTCAGAATACGCCCGCAGAAGCTTCAGCAGACGTTTGTCTTGCACTCGCTTGGCCACCAGACTCATCAGGATGTCGTGGTTTACCCGGTCAAAGAATTTTTCCAGGTCAATATCCACCACATAGCCGTAGCCCTGGGCAATATAGGCCTGCGCCTGGGCAACTGCCTGATGGGCTGAGCGGCTCGGCCGAAAGCCGTAGCTCTGCTCGGAGAACGTCTGGTCCCAGGAGCACTGCAACACCTGCAAAACCGCCTGTTGGATAAAGCGATCCAACACCGTGGGGATGCCCAAAGGACGTTCCCCTCCTGCCGGCTTGGGAATCTTCACCCTTTTCACCGGCTGCGGTTGATAGGTGCCGGTCAGCAACTGCTCCCGGATTTCGAGTCCAGTTGCTCCTTGAGATAGTCCGGCAGTTCTTCCACCTTCATACCGTCTATTCCCGGACTGCCTTTGTTCGCTTTGACTCGCTTCAGAGCTTTCACCAGGTTATCTCGCTGACACACCTCCTCCATCAGATTCTCAGGTGATGCCTGGCTTTCGGTTTCATATCCCGCCCTGACGGCTTCAGTCCCTTTACCAACAGCACTCGGGGCTTCACCCCTACCCTCTGCCGGAAAGGCCAGACTCATCTGCTTTTTCTGCTGCTTGACCGTCATGAAAGATATGTCCTACTTACCATTTCATACCGTTCGGCCCTTCAGGCTGTCGCCCTACTATGGCCTCTGCTGACTCCTGAATGATGGTCAGGGAGCCTCACAACTCCCTCAGTCCCGAATCCGGGACACCACTCAGGCCTCCCGAGGTAAGCACAACCGCCTTCGCCACACACCCGCCGGATTTACAGCCCTGGACCTCGATGGATATGGACTTCGCGATCATCTAGCCCGCTCGTCCGGCCAAAACTGCCTCCTATCCGGTTTCTGTTCGTCAGGTCATGGCTTTGCTCCACGCTTCCTTCAGACCCCACCTCACGATGACGCCCTTGCGCTTCGCTAACCCTTCACCTCCATCAGGTTGGGTAGAGGACTTACACCTCCAAGCTGCTGTGCATGCTCGGCACACTGAAAAGAGCGGCGCCCCCGGCACCGCAACCGGAGATGGATAAATCCATGAAACCGGACCAGGATTTGGAAAGGGCCGGAACCAGGAAATTAGGCGGTGAGGTTATCAGGAATAAGGAAGAATAGAGTAATTGGATATTCGGCTAAGGATAGAGAAAAAGCGAGCCGGGCATGTTGTGATAACTTATTGTTTTAATCATTAAGCTGACGGCTGAGCGCTGAACGCCGGCGAATAAATAGACCCGGATGAGGTAACTTAACGAGGCGGGTGCAGATTTTCACCGAATAGATTCATAGCCGCCGGGAACCCCTTTTTTGGAGAGGATAATCTGCCAGAGGTTGTTGCGGCGGGCCCGGAAGCCGCCGGCACAGGCCAGGAGATAATATTTCCAGATCCGATAGAACCGGTCGCCGTATTTGGGCCGCAGGGATTCCCAGTTATCGTCAAAATTTTTAAACCAGGCCATGATGGTCTTGTTGTAGTCGTTGCCGAAGTTGTGCCAGTCCTCGATGACAAAAAGATTTTCAATGGCCCGGCTGATCTGGGCCGGGGAGGGCAGCAGGTAATTCGGGAAGATATAGCGGTCGAACCAGGGGTCGTTGGCGGTGCAGGAATAATTGATGCCGATGGTCTGGAGGACAGAACAGGCCGTGTGGCTTCAGATGATCGGAGACCACCTGCATGTAGGTGCGATAATTTTTCACGCCCACATGTTCGAACATCCCCAGAGAAACAATATGGTCATATTCCCCGGCAACGTCACGATAATCTTTGAACTGGAGCTCCACGGGCAGTCCGGAACACATGTCGCAGCCTAATTCCACCTGTTCTTTGGAAATAGTGATCCCGACAACCTTAACCTGGTATTTTTCCGCAGCAAATTTGGCAAAACTTCCCCAGCCGCAGCCGATGTCCAATACGGTCTGCCCGGGTTGAAGCCGCAATTTCCGGCAGACCAGATCGAGTTTGGCTTCCTGGGCCGCATCGAGATTGCCGGCGTCACGCCAGTAGCCGCAGGTGTAGACCAGGCGCCGGTCCAGCATGGCGAAGAAGAGATCATTGCCCAGATCATAATGGTGTTCGCCGACCTGGGCAGCGCGTTTTTGGTTTTGCCGGTTAAAGAGTTTCTGTCCGGCCAGCCAGAAAAAGGACTTCCACTTGCCGAAGTTTTTTTCTGCCAGATCAGCAGCACAGAGCCGGTGAAAAAACTCGTCAAGGGCCGGGGCATCCCACCAGCCGTCCAGGTAGGTCTCTCCCAGACCTAAAGAGCCTTCCCTCAGAACCCGGCCGTAGAATCGTTCATCATAGACCTGAATATCCCAGGGATGAGGGCCGTTAATTTGGATATCGGCGTAATTGAAGAGACCTTGGACGATTGCTTTGGCTGGCTTCATAGCTTCCAATCTCCTTGGGTAATGAAAGATTAGAAAAAGCTATTGGGAAATGAAGATCTTACAAATGTAGTATAGTAATTATATTTTATAATTTAAAATATTTCAGAAAAAAATCAAGGGGCGGGAGGGGAGTTAGCAGCAAGGGTTTAGACTGCCGAGGCGTGTGCCTCATTAGTTAAGACGGCAGGCGTTGATTCAAAGCCGCTATAACCAAGACTTGAAGTTATCTGCAGAAATCAGGGCTAATTTGGATGACGTTAACTTCACACATGTAATATTCCTGTTACCCGTTCGGCCAGGTCATCCAGGTCAGCGGCGTTGGGGCGGCCGGTGATATCGCCGAGGCGGCCGAGGGAAGAGAGGTTGGCGAATAATTTAAAAATTATTCGGGCTCAGCAGCCAGGAAAGAAGGGACAACGGAGGGGTCCGGCTCCGGGAAAATATTCGACGGGGTTGGTTCAGGCAATTTTTCCTGGGCGCCGCCTATGGTTTGACCGAAAGAGGTTGATTCCACTTTATCCGGTCTAGTTTCGGCTTTGGGATTATTGCTAATATGGATTACCCCATTGGCATCGGTGATGCGTGAAACGGCCGAGAATCCTGTCTGCCAGGAAGCTGTGGTTAAAAGGAGGGTAAAAAAGATAATCCTTAAAAAATATCCCAACCTGTAGCCAAAAGAATGGTTTGCTTTATTTGCCAACATATATTTTTTCTCTCGAAATTCCAGGCAAATCCTCGTTCTGCAAGATTTTGCCGATAACTTCCCGGGCCGCATGCACTATTTCCGGCAGAGCGGATTGTAGAATTGGGGAAAGCTCGAGGCCGAAGTCTATGGTAGAAGGCTCTACCCCCAAAACAACAACCCGCGGTCTTTTGGGCAGGGGAGAAAATCGCAGAGCGGACAAGACTCCTAATTCGTGCAACGATAACTGCTGAGCAGCTTCCGAAATATCTGTTTCTTCGTAAAGATATATAGTGCCGGGGGGGCCGCCCGCTTCCATGGCATCGAGGACGAGCACCAGGTCGGCAGCTTCAAACAAATGCAAGGCGCCCAGAAAATCGGTGCCGACCTCGGCCATAACGACATCAGCGAGAGGTGATTTGGCCAATTCTCTGAGGGCATGCACGCCGATGCCGTCGTCCTGGAGCAGGCAGTTCCCTATCCCGGCAACTAAGAGGTTCACTTAGAGCGAGGCTCCCCCGGCCGGGGAGCCGGTGACAAAGATCTTTTTGTCGCCCTGGGGCCGCATGACATGCACCGCACAGGAGAGGCAGGGATCATAGGAATGGATCACCCGCAACACTTCCACCGGTTGGTCCGGGTCGGATACCGGGGTCCCGATAAGGGCCTCTTCAATGGGGCCGCGCACATCCTTGGCGTCCCGGGGGGAGGCGTTCCAACAGGTCGGAGTGATGACCTGATATCTGGCTATCTTGCTGCCGGTGATCTGCAGCCAATGGCCCAGGGCGCCGCGAGGGGCTTCGGTGAGGCCGATGGCGCTGGCTGAAGCAGGCGCATTCCAGGTTTTATAGACCGGCTGGCCGACTTGCAATTGATTCACCCACTGATTCATGGCCTGGGCCACTTTCAAAGCCTCCTGGGCCCGGGCCAGGTGCCGGTCCATTACCGAGATGCTTTTGTTATAGTCGCCATTGACCACCATCCGGGCCAGGGGGCCGGTCTCGTAGGGTTCGTTCTGGTAGCGGGGGGCCTTCAGCCAGGAATAGGCCTTGGGTTTTTGGGTCGGATCAACGGGGGTGGTGACACCGACGGCCGGATTGAGGTTATTAGAGCTGGTGGCATACCAGGAATAGGTAACCTGTTCGGTGATTTTAGTCACATCTACAGGCTGGACGCTGTTTGAGCCCTTTACCACCCGTCCGGAAGCCAGCAATTTGTTGTTTCCCAGGGAATCGAGGTCAAAAACCCCAAAGGCCAGGAGATTGCCATGGCCGGAGCCGATGGTGTAATAGTCATGGTAAATTTAGCCAAGAGCCTGGACATCCTGGATATAGGTGTTTTGGATAAAGGGGATTAATGCCGCCAGGTAGCTTTTGAACTTGGAGATGCGAGTGGCATTGGGCTGGGTGGTGAAGCCGCCGGGCAGATAAGCGGGCGGATGCGGCAGGCGGCCGCCGAACAGGGCTCCCATTTCATGGGCCTGGCGACGCATGTCCAGGGCTTTGACATAATTATTTACCAGGGCGGTGGTGGTTTCGGCATTGAGGCGCCGATCCACCGACCAGGCGGGTTTCCAGGGCGGCATGTCCGGGCCGTCGATAAAATCCGGCGCGGCCAAGTGGTAAAAATGCAGGATATGGGAAGCGACGAAGTTGGAGCCCAGGACCAGATTGCGCATAATTCTGGCGTTATCGGGCACCACGAGGTTGGCGGCCTTATCCAGGGCCATGACCGCGGCCATGCCATGAGATACCGGGCAGACGCCGCAGATTCGTTGGGTAATATGCTGGGCGTCGTCGGGGGCCCGATTAATCAGGATATTTTCAAAGCCACGAAACAAGGTGCCGGTGGACTTGGCGTCCACAACCTGCTGCACCCCGTTGACGTAGTCTATCTGGACGGTGATTTTCTGATGTCCTTCGAGACGGGTCACCGGGTCGATTATTCTTATTTTGGCCATACGAGAACTCCTTATCAGGATTAGCTTCTATCCTTATAAAAAGGTTTAATACCGGGGAAACCGGGTTCGGTGCAGCCGTAACAGGGGGCGTTGGCGTCAATACACCAGTTGGACCGGTTGTTCCAGAGTTGACTGGGGCAGTTGGCTTCGGTTTCGGGACCACGGCAGCCCAGTTCCTTGAGGCAACCGCCGGTCCCAAAGGTCTGGGCCTCATTGGACTCTTTGCGGGGGCAGTGTTCATGCACTTTTTGGCTAAAGAGAGCCCGGGGACGGCCAAAACTATCCAACGGAATGGTATTGCCCAGCATTAACTGGGCCACAACCCAGACGATCCAATCGGGATGGGGCGGACAGCCGGCAATATTGATGGTGGACTTACCCACGGCGGCGCTTACCCCTTTCACCTGGGTGGGGTTGGGGGGAGCGGCCGGAATACCGCCCCAGCCGGCACAGGTGCCGATGGCCAGGACTGCTGCCGCCCGGGAGGCCAGGTCCGTGGCCGCCTTGAGAAAAGTGATGTCGACATCATTATAGGTCCAGGCCCAGCAGGTCTGGCCATTAAAGGCAGTGGGCACACCCCCTTCGACGGCCAGAATATAACCACCTTTAGTGTAAGCGGCTTTGGCGATCTCTGCGGCTGATTGGCCGGCGGAACCCATCAGGTTGGGATGGTAGACCAGGTTGATCTTGTTGATGAGCAGATCAGCGACGGTGGTGGGTGAAGAAGGAGAGATGCGATTGAGCAGGGAAACGGAGCAGCCGGTACAACTGCTTCCCTGCAGCCAGATGACTGTGGGGCCGGTAGTGGCGGCCAGGGCTTCCTCCAGACGCAACAGGTCGGAGCCGCTCAAACCCAGGGCCGCGGCGGTGAGGCCACAGTATTTTAAAAAATCGCGACGGGTAATCTCCATTAGAAATCCTCCTGTAAATCGTGACGATAATCTTAAAGCTTATGATTTTCCTCATCTTCCCGGGGAGGGGGAAAACATGAGGGCGGTTGCGCCTGGTTCTCGCCCAGGTTGGGATCTTTTGGGGCGAGAACCAGCAGGGGACCGGTTAATTCGGGAAGCAGGTTCCCGAATTGACGCCAGCCGGATTGTAAGAATTGCCGTCGGTTCATGTGATTATTCCGAATATTTGGCTTGGTAATTGATATGGTTTTTGTATGGCTAAGGCTGAGCGAGTGTGTTTGAATTCTTCTAATTAATTTTTTATATACGTTTCAACATCTAAACATAATAGTTGCAATACAATATAAAAATAAATTGTCGCAAGTCAATTAAAAATTTATTATAGTAATAATATTATTAAGTTAGAGATTATGATATGGATCCCGCAGAAAGTTGCAGGTGAAAACAACCATCACTTTTCTCATTTTGAGAAAAAAACGGACGGCCGACATTTCATATTATGGTAAATTGGACTAAAATAGCTGCAATCTATAACATTATGAGAGAAGCCAGAAAATGGCCAAAGCCGTAAGAATATCTGAAGAACTGCTGATGGAGGCAAAGAAATTCAGTCGGGTAGACCATCGGTCCCTTTAAACCTGTAATATTCCCTTCACCCGTTCGGCCAGGTCGTCCAGGTCAGCGGCGTTGGGGCGGCCGGTGATATCGCCGAGGCGGCCGAGGGCAGAGAAATCTTTCAGGCGGCCGGAGGCAGGGTATTGGCCGATGAGATACCATTCCGCCACAATCTCAAACCCCAGATGGTCGAAGAGTTGGCCCAGGTATTTGACGGCGGGAATGGCTTCATTGACCCCGGTGTGGGCGCCGCCGTAGGTGCAATAGACAATTACTTTTTTGCCGGGGCGGCGGGGGGAGGCGTATTTGATTTCGCCGGCAGCGGCATAATGGGCCAGCCGGGCAGTGATAAACTCCTGCAGGGGCTTGCCGGGCAGCCATTGATAGACGCCGGACCCCACAAAGATGACGTCGTAGCTCAGCAGATCCAGATCTTGATCGCCGGCAACTTTGATGGCATCGATTTCATGACCCAACTCACGCACGGTGGCGGTGATACATTGGGCTGCTTTTTCGGTATTGCCGGTGGAGGAAAAATAGAGGTTGAGGATTTTCATAAGGCTTTCCTTTCAATGCTCAACAGGTGTTCGATCAATTAAGCCATTTCCGGTTCTGAACCAATCAGTTCTAAACGGACCCCATCGCCGGGTTTGGCGGGCGGGGCTAAGCGATAGATGCGGTCGGCATATTCTCGGAAGAGGTTGAGGTCGTGGTGGCTGATAACCAGGAGCTGGAAGTTCAGTTTCTGGGCGATGGTGTGGATGATGGCCATGAGGCGGGGGACCAGGTCCGGGCGGAGCCAGCAGTCCTGTTCATCCAGGATTAGAAAGCGGCGATGTTCCCGGTCCGGGAGCTGAGACAAGGCGATGAGCCTCAGGCCTACGGAAATGATGTTGCAGACGGAGCCGCCCTGGCCGGTGAGAATATCCTCCTGGTGTCCGTCCCGTTCAACGCTGAAATTGATGGTGGCCTTGCCTCTTTTGACTTCGGTGGTGCTGACGACCTTGAGATCCTGTTCCAGGACTTCCTGGAGGGCATAGGTTAAATTCAGTTCCACCTCGTTCAGGATATCGCCGAAGAGACGCTGGGACAGATCATCCAGACGATCGGCAACCCCAGGAGCTAACTGCAAAAAAGCGGTAAGCTCCTGTTGCTGCTGCTTGGCATGGTCTGCGCGGCTCTGGAGCGAACGCTGACGCTCCCGCAGAATTTCAAAATGCCGGCGAACCTTCTCTGGTGCGATGGGGAGAGGCCGGCTTCTATCTGCCGGTGACATCAGGGTCCCTCGGATTGAGGTTCTTCAATGGCTGCCAGCTTTTCTTTGATTTCCTTAACATGCTGCTCATACTGCGCCACTTTCATTTCATTTTCCTGGCGCCGGGTCTCTAATATTTCTCTGAGCTTTTCCAAATCGCTGGTGCCGTATTCCTGTTCGGCAGCTAGCCCGGAGTCTATAGAGATTTTCCTCCAGATTTTTGATATTTGCATCAGTCGTAATTTTTTTGGTATGTAGGACATTATATTCCTGTCTGAGAGTTTCCAGCTTTTGCTGGACTTCGGCGTCCCTGGAGGGAGATATGCTCGGTTTAGCATCATTCTTGAGTTTCGGCATGCATCACCTCTGTATAAAGTTCCCAGATCATCTTGTCCAGGTGATCAACAGGGTTAAGATTGGCTTCCAAAAATGACTTCAGGCCAACGCCTTCCGCAGTTTTGCGGATCAGCAAATTTTCCAGGCCTTTGATAAACAGTGATTCATCCAAGGCGTAATGCCTGGAGGACTCGTCAGCCGTAAAAGGAAGGAAGACTTCTTCAAAAGGCTGATGGTTGATGGGAATACTCTCGGGCACGATCAGACCCGGATGCCAGAGGGCTGCGGCCGGCTGGATTTTTTGGGTAACGGGACTGCGGTTCACCCTACTGATGCCACCCGGATTGATCCACAGGGTCTGACCGCATTGTTGGGGAGGTTTAGGGGTATGAATATGGCCGTTAACAATCATGTCGACCCCAGGAATTTCTTTGAGAGCCACTTTGCCAGCTTCGTAGTCTGGGAAGTGAAGATCATGGTGCGTGAGCCAGATAACCACGTCGACTCCCTGTCGATCTACAATAGAAGGGAGCGGAGTCCAATCAGGGCTGGCACCAATCAGAATCCGATGGCCATCAACAAGGACTACATCTACAGGTCCGGCTTCGGCCAAGAGCCTGATAACACCGGCGGCCTGGAGGACGGCAAGGGAGACATCCCGAGTAAGACGGGCTTCGTATTTATCATGATTGCCCACCAGGACCCAGGGACGCAGTGGGCGGAACAATTCCATGACATCCACCAGGAGATGGTTGGGGTTGTTGCGGGGCTGATGAAACAGGTCGCCCAGGATGATGGGCAGATAGTTCTGCCTGGCAGCCAGATCCAGGCAGAAGGATAATTTATCCAAAATAGTCCGACGGTAATCGTCCATACGGAAACCGGGCGGTGTAGCGGCCAGGTGGGGGTCGCCGATGAACAGCAAGCCGTGATATTTCTGGGATCGGGGCAGGGCAGGAGTGGTCTCAAGCATGGTAGCTTTCCAAGAAATGTTCCAAGTCTAAAGAGTTGCCACAAAGGGGGCACACACCTGAATCTTTCAGATAGGTTTCTATCTCGGCCCGCTTCCGGGCCAATTGTCCAGTCAGGTCAACAAGGCTGGCCTGATGGCGGGAGAGGGCCTCGGTCTCTTGGCGCAAGATAAGGAGATTATTTTCCAGATTTATAAGAACAGTGGGAATTCCGGAGGAGGCTGCAACTTTTCCAGGAGACAGTCTGTCTCTGCATGAGACCACAATGGGCCTGTTCCCGTCCCAACTGGGCAACCAGATCGTCCAGAAAGTCGGTTTCAAGCGGCGTCGGTGGCGGCAATAGTTGCAGGAGAATAGATTGGCACTGCTGCCGGGTAGATATCTGGTCAAGTTGGTTAGCCAGATCTTGGATGAGCCCCGGCAGTTTATCCACTGACTCCAAGGAAGGGGGCTCTTTGGTTCGAGTCAAGACTTCAGTAATATAAGAAGCCAGGCGGAACTGGCTTTGTTGGACCTTTAAAGAGGACAGGGAACTGGTTTCCAAAAGATCAGGCGGGATAGAAAGTCCGGATAAAACCTGCACCTGCCGGGAGGTCAGATTTTGGCGGGTTAGAATGGCCTCATAGGAAGTCAACAAGGCTTCCAGTTCGAAAGTGGCGGCAAGAGCAGGGGGCGAAATCAGGTTCGTAAGCTCGGAGCCAATGGCTGTCTGCAGGCAGTGTTGCCCGGTCTTGTCTTTTAGTTCGGATTGCAGTTGCGTCAGGAAGGCGATATCCTCCAAGACCGGTGGGTCTTCAAGCTCTCCGAGGATAGCCGAAGTGTGATTCTCAATGAGAAAGTGGTCTGGATCTCTTGTAGATTGCTGATCAGCTCGGACAAGAGCGGAAGTTGTCGATCTGTTGCCAGGATATAGCGGTATAATTGTTCGACCTGACTTATTTTGACATCCAAGTCATCAAGAGGCTCATAATGGGATAACTCCTGGGCGAGATCGGTCAATTCTAATGAAAGGATTTTCTGATCCCTTTTGGCCATGATCTATTTTGACTTTCAAGAGCTGCTGCATTTTCAGGAGATAATCGGCTTCGGTGGAGGCGGCAAAAAAACCCGCGGCATGAGATCCGGGCTTATCTAAGAGGAAAATGGGCTGGCGCTGATTACCTAAGTGAATATCAATTTTATCGTTCTCGATCTCAACTTGGTCCAGGCACAGCAGCTTGCGAACATCCTCAGGGACATTTTTGCCGAATTTATGGTATTCCTCAGACCCCTGTCCGGGCTTTTGAATGGTATAAGAAGCGTTTAAAGCTTGACGCTGCCAGAGGATGATCTCGCCGGAATCAAGTTCCAGGCTTACTATCGCCTTTTTGGCCTCGTGGCGGATAATATTTTTGGGAGAGGGATTGTAGACTAAATGACGAATGGCCTCAACCACCGCACTTTTGCCGACATTATTAGGACCGGTGATGACGGTGACGCCGGGGGCGAGTTCAATACTGGTGGCCTTGTGGGCCATAAAATTTTCGAGGTGGATTTTTTTGATCATGGAGTAGCAAGTAATGAACAGCGTTATAGAGTTAAAGCATTTTAGCAGGTTTATAGAGATTTCCGCAAGGGTGAGAGGGAGAGAGAAGTGAAATGAATGGTCTTGCAACGAGTAACGAGACTATTACATTACCCGGGTGCGACTGAGCGAAATCATGAGAGGCAAACGAGCAATCACGCCGGATACGGCCTTTCGTCTGGCGCGGTTCTTCGACACAACTCCGGAGTTTTGGATCGGATTGCAGATGGATGTGAACCTATGGGACACTCTTCAGGCGCATGGGGGGAATACGAGAAAATTAAGCCGGTGAAGACTGCAGCTTGATAGCGAAGAGCGAAATAACGCAATTTATTGAGCTGCGCAGAGAGGCAATATCAGCTAGGGGCAATTTAATTTGGCCACCACTTCGTCCCGGAGTTGCCGCCGCAGTACTTTTACCTACCAGGGTTTTGGGGAGTTCTTCTCGAAATTCGATGATGGTGGGGACCTTGTAGGCGGCCAGGCGTTCCCGGCAGAAATCGATTAATTCCTCGGCCGTGACTGAAGCGGCGGGTTTGGGGACGATTATGGCCATGACCGTCTCGCCGCGATAGGATTCCGGGACGCCGAAGACGACGACATCCTGGACGGCCGGGTGCTGGTGCAGAACTTCTTCCACTTCCCGGGGAAAGATGTTGAAGCCGCTGGCAATGATCAGATCTTTCTTACGGTCGACGATGTAAAAAAAGCCGTTATCATCCATTTTGGCCAGGTCGCCGGTATAGAACCAGCCGTCCCGGATCGCCTGGGCGGTTTCGGCGGGATTTTGCCAGTAGCCCGACGTCACCTGGGGACCGCGTAAAATGAGTTCACCCACTTCGCCAATGGCCATATCCCGGCAACCGGTTTCGGCATCAACAATACGGCAGTCGGTGTTGGGAAAAGGGATGCCGATGCTCCCGGGCTGGCGCCGGCCGGCAATGGGATTGAGATGGGTGACCGGGGATGTTTCAGTCAAGCCGTAGCCTTCGATAATGCGCCCATTGGTCAGGGCCTCAAACCGGTTTTGGACCTCCTGGGGCAGAGGGGCCGAACCGCTGATGCTGCCCCATAAGGAAGTGAGATTGTAGCGCTGGAGGTCAGGGTGGTGCAGCAGGGCGATAAAGATGGTGGGCACGGCCGGAAAAACTGTGGGACGCAGTTTGTGAATGGTTTTTAAAACCGTGCCGGCGTCAAATTTGGGCAACAGAATAATTGTGCCGGCCAGGTTTAAAGGCCAGTTCATGCCGGCGGTCATCCCGAAAACGTGAAATAACGGCAGGACTGACAAAAGCCGTTCACCGCCGCGACGGCAGTGGGGCAGCCAGGCATTGATTTGCAGGACGTTACTGACAAGATTGCGGTGGGTCAAAACCGCGGCCTTGGGAAGGCCGGTCGTGCCTCCGGTATATTGCAGAGTGGCGATATCCTGGCTACGCGCCGCCAGAGGAGGGGCATCTTTGACTTTTTCCGTGAGCAGAGAGCTGAAATTTTTCTGGCGCAGATCTCGTCGGGGACCGGTTTGTTTTTTATCCCAGCGTGATTTAAAGGTAAAGAGCCAGTTCCAGGGGAAGGGCAGAAAAGCCGCCAGGGAAACGACCAGCAAGTGGCGCAGTTTTAATTCCGGTCGGATCTGCTCCATTTTTGGGGCCAGGTGATCCAGAACGACGGCTATTTTGGCTCCGGTCCGTTGCACCTGATCGAAGATTTCCCGAGGGGCAGCCAGCGGATTAATCATTACCACCACGGCGCCGAGATGCAAGGCGGCATAATAGGTAATGATTGCCTGGGGGCAGTTGGGCAGGAGCACAGCCACTGTTTGGCCGGCCTGCAGGCCAAGGTGGGACAGGCCGGCTGCGGCTTGCAGAACAAGATGGTGCAGACGTCGATAGCTTATAGACTTGCCGAAGAACATTATGGCCGGATTAGCGGGAAACTCGGCAGCCGACTGATACAACATTTCCGGCAGGGAGATTTCAGGAATTTCTATGGTAACAGGGACATCCGGATCATAATAACGGCGCCAGAAAGAATCCGTAAACACAATAGCCTCCCGGAAATAGTGGGGGTTAAGATATTAAAAATCATCTGCCCGAAAATAGTGATTCACCCCTTACCTTCTGTACGTGAGAGAGGACAAACCACATTTCTGACATCGGTCTACCTTATGTCTATACCTCGAAAGCGAGGCCGGTGCCAAGCCAAAAAAGAGCCGCACGAACTCCTGAGGCCCAATGGGCAGCATATTGCCGGAGCTTGATTTTTGGTAAGGGGGGAAGTGATACTTCCCCTATCAAAAAAACGATTATTTTAGCGTTTGGTACCGGTAATAAGACGATGCAGGCGGAAGATGTTGCAACCGCAGATGTGTTCGATACACATCCCGGACTCCCGCATAACTTTGATTACATCAAGGTCAGTGGTAAAGCCGATGCGGACAAAAAGAGGGGCAAGGACATCTTTTGCTCTTTCAAGTACATGGCCATTTTCGCCACGGGAATGCTGGACGGCAATGATCTGGCCGCCGGGACGGAGGACCCGAAGGATTTCCCGGCAGAGTTTATGAGGATCGGGCACGGTAGTGATAACGTAGGAGGCCATGACGGCGTCAAAACTGTCATCCGGAAATTCCAGGTTGCAGGCATCCATGACGTGAAGTTCAACTTTATGACCGTTTTGATGGCCATTTAGTCTTTGGCGGGCTTTCCTGATCATACCCTCTGAGATATCAATCCCCACAATATGTGAATGGGGAGGATATAATTCGAGACTGGTGCCGGTGCCGATGCCGATTTCAAGGATTTTTTGATGAGGACGGTTAGAAAGATATTTGAAGGCCTCTCTACGGCCTGGTTCTAACACTTTGCCGAAGACAAAATCATAAAAAGGAGAATAAAAGGAATAAAGCCGTTCCATATACTGGCTGTTTATTTTGGTTTTAGTTCCTTGATTGATTTTCATTTGTGAACCTCGCTTCAGGACAGTACGTTTTTTGGAGCAGAAACTGCTCAAGAATATCATATTCGTGAATTTTAACGCAAAGCATGTCGAAATGTAAACTCAAAGTTTGCACAAAAATAACAAAGAATGATATCTTAAAGGAAGATTCACTAAAAATAAAAGAAAAAACTTCATACGGAAACAATATGCCACAAATCTTGGCATCTGGAATATTTTAGAATGAAAATAGCCTGGTTGGAGGCGAGGATTTTGAAAAAAGCACCATTGGGGGAACAGCCTCGCTGAAGAATGGAAACGACCTCGAGCCACTGGCCAGACCAGAAGAGACGACGGGGACTATCGTAGAGAGTGTAGCCACTATACCATTCCACCATCATTCCAGAAAGTATTGACTTGTTCACTCCCGACCTCTTTTAGTTGAGCAGGGCGGTTTAATTAAGTAATTTCAATAATCATATATTTAAAAATAAGAAAATCAACGTAAATATGTCAACTCAGGCGGTAATGGTATACCTTTCCCCATGGTGTCTTCGCCATAATTAATGCCGGCCAGAATTGCAATATCGGCCAAGGCTCTGGCGTCGCCGCGAAATTTAACCTGGGAAAGGTTTTCCCGATGCACTTTACCGCCGGCCCATTGCAGGTCCAGGATAGAAGCGGCATCAAAAGTATCACCATCGACGAGCATTTCAACCTGCCCGCCATAATGTTGGACAATTTTAGCAACCAACATGCAAGGACGGCTATGAAAACCAAGTTTTACGGGCACGCCGACAGTTATTTCACCGTGTTCGATAAATTGGTTCAAAAGGCTTTGGGCAAAAGATTTTCCTTTGGAGAGAAATTCATTGCAAGAATAGACGGCATAATTAATGATGGCGTCCATAAGGAATTCAGTATTAATTAATTTTCCTAACAACTGTTGAACTTCTAGATACACACCGTTGCGGCCGACATCATACAGGTGTCGTTCAAAATAGTGTGACAAGCGGCCGCTCAATTCCAGGAGATGCAGAGAAATTGAGATATGGTCCCGGAGGCTTTTAAATTCCGTACTGCGGCTGAAATCCCTACCGATGTAAGTATCATAAGATGATTGCAAATTATGGATAATCATTTCATACTTACGCAAGATTTCTTCATTGATTTTAGAGGGGATAAGGAGGATTCGTTCCTCTGGCGGAAATCGTTTAAAAAAACCCAGCGATTCGAAATCACGGACGATATTTAGATACGCGGTGGTGATTCGGACGATATGTTGTTTGGCGTCGTAAAGGTCCTGAGGGAGAATGTCGAATTCCAAAAAACGGTTAGAGGAAAGATTTGAGAACTGTTCCCAGACCAGGGTAGGCGGTGAAAGCTTAAGCCCCAATTTATTGGTTTCAGAAATCAATTCTTGACAGAGATTTGTCAGGGTGTTAATCAGGAAGCGATGAACTATCTGACTGGCAGTTATGAATGCATTATCGGCGCCGATATCATAAAAGGATATGCGGCTGACAATGTGCTTCATGGTGAAGGCGGCAGCAGAAAAATTAAGGATAGAGGCGACGAGTTCACGGTATTTATACCAGAGCTGATTATTTTTGGCGCCATGGTAGTCCAACAAATCTTCTACCAATTTGGAAGCATAACTGAGTCGGGCGAAGAGGCGTTCAGAGTCAGGCAATTTATATTCAGCCTGGGAAACAAAAAATTGGCAGATGTCCAATAATTCATCGGCAAAAGCATCGATGAGTTCGATAAATTCAGCACGTGAGAACGTATTTATTTGTAATCCCATAAAAAACCCTTCAATATATTATAATAACCTTTCAAACCGGTTAAGGTTGGATACGAAATGATGGTAAAAAAATTTATACTCACTTTGCGGATACAATTAAAGGAAAAAATCCAAAAATTAGCAATATCCTGAAGTTACACCAGGGAGAGGTGAATGCAGACGATTAAGGTAGTGGAAATGCGCCGGGTGGTAGTTACTGGGTTAGGTCTTATTACTCCTTTAGGGAATGATGTGCCAACGGTCTGGCGCAGATTAATGGCGGGAGAATCAGGTATCGGTCCAGTAACGCATTATGGAACTAATTTAACTGAGTTTCGAGAGTTTTACCGGGCACCGGAAGATTTTCCCATGATTGCCGGCGAAGTAAAAAACTTTGACCTTAAACAGATGATGTCCGAGCGGAAAAAGAAACTGACTAAAGAGGACAACAAACTTATAAAATACACCGATAATTATTCACAATACGCCCTGGCAGCCAGCTTAGAGGCGGTAAATAGTTCAGGATTGGAATTGGAGCGGGAGGATCCTGATCGAGTAGGCATCATTATTGCCAGCGGGATGGGGGGCGTGGGTAGTTGGGAGCAGCAGCATCTAAATTTATTAAGACATGGTATTAAAAAAGTCTCTCCCTTTACCGTCCCGAAGCTGCTGCCGAATCTGGCTGCGGGTAATGTCTCAATAAGTTTCCAGGCGCGCGGTCCTAATTCAGCACTGGCTACGGCATGTGCAGCAGGAGCGCATGCCATCGGGGCCGCATTTCGTTCCATCCAATTGGGGGAAGCGGATTTAATGGCCACGGGGGGAGCCGAAGCAGCTGTTACTTTATTAACCGTCTGCGGTTTTTATCGCATGGGGGCTTTGGCCACAGGATTTAATGACCGGCCGACCGAGGCTTCTCGTCCTTTTGACAGCGGCCGGACCGGATTTGTCATATCAGAAGGGGCCGGCATTCTGATTCTGGAGGAACTGGAGCATGCCAGGCGCCGGAATGCCAAAATTTTTGCTGAGATTGTGGGATTCAGCATGACTGGTGATGCTCGACATATCACTGATCCGGATTTAGGGGGGGCGGTCCGGAGTATAAATATGGCCTTGAAAGATGCGCAGGTCCAGCCGGAGCAGATAGATTATGTAAATCCGCACGCCACTTCCACGCTGACCGGAGACCGAAATGAGGCGGCGGCTTTATTAAAAATTTTCAACTCCGGCCGATCATTACCGGTGGTGAGCGCCACCAAGTCCATGACAGGTCATCTATTGGGCGCCGCGGGGGCGGTGGAAGCTATTTTTGTCTGTCTATCGCTTCTGCAGGGACGTATTCCACCCACTATCAATATTAAAAATTTGGACCCGAATTGTGTCGGATTGAATCTGGTGCGAGATGTTGCCCTGGATCTGCCATTGAGATATGCTCTATCTAATTCCTTTGGATTCGGCGGGACCAATGCCAGCCTGATCTTTAAGAGGTATGAAGAATAATAACCGGCCTATAACCAAGAACCGGATTTTGCCGAGGCGACTTCTCCATTTTTGGAGATGTGAGAAAGAGATGAAAGAATTTTGGAACTGGTATAGGGGAATGCGGGTGAAGTTATGACGTTGCCGGAAGTCCTGAGAGTTGCCCTGATTAAGACAGGTCCCCAGGTTGAGCAGAGAATTATGACGCAACCTGGGGGCCACGGTATCTGCCCTCAGGTTGAAACCGTGCTGCTGACACTACCGCTCAATATACCGCCTCCAGACTGCAAAGATATCTGGCAGACACTCAACAGGAAACCTTTTGATTTAATTATTGACGGCCGGGAACCAGACCCGGGCAATACGGATTTGCGTGAAATTGTCGGCGAAGATCCTCTCATTTCAAACCGGGCGGCCCCGGTGGTCCTGGACCTGCTGCAGCAATTGGAACAAAGCTGTTCCACCGGTGAAGTCCAGGCAAATATCATAGACAGTGCCACCGATGGCATTGTCACCATTAATGAAGATCATATTATTTTAAGCTACAACCAGGGCGCCGAAAAGATTTTCGGTTTTGCCCGGGACGAGGTAATCGGCAGAGATTTAAGTATCCTGATCCCGCCGCCGCATAAGGAAAAGCATCGTGATTATGTCCGGCGTTATATGGCGACGCGTGACGCGCATGTCATCGGCAAACACGTGCAGTTAAAAGCGCAAAGGAAAAATGGTGAGGAGTTCCCGATCAGCATCTCTTTTTCCGTGGCGGATATAGCGAGGAAATCTTTATTTTACCGGCATTGTCCGGGATATCAGCGAATATGTGGAACTGGAGGAAAAAGTCCGCCAGAATGAGCGATTGGCGGCCATAGGCAACACGGTTTCGCAAATCGTCCATGAGATAAAAAATCCCTTGATGATAATTGGCGGTTTTGCCAAACAACTTCTGAAGACGCAGACTTTAGACAGTAAAGGATCGCAGAAATTAACTATTATTACCGAGGAAGTATCCCGGATGGAATCCCTGATGAGTGAGATGCGGGATTTTTCCCGGCCGCAAAACCTGAAACGGGAGCCCGGCCGGATTGAGACGCTAGTACAGGAAGTTATTCATTATTATGTTGATATTTTCAAGGAGAAAGGGATTGAACTGGTCCTGCTCCCGGTAAAGCCATTGCCCGCGTATAACCTGGATTACCAGCAGTTGAAACAGGTTCTGATAAATCTCATTAAAAATGCCTCTGAGGCGATGCCCCAGGGCGGCAGTATAACGGTATCTGTGGACCGGCGGCCACCGGATCTGATAATTACCGTAGCCGATACCGGGGAAGGCATGCCCCCGGATGTGGCGGAAAATATTTTTACTCCCTATTTTACTACAAAATCAAAAGGTTCGGGACTTGGCCTGGCAATATCGCGTAATATAATCATGGCTCACAACGGCGACATCAAGGTTGAGAGCCAGCCGGGGAAGGGATCTACTTTCACCATCAGATTACCTCTGGCGGAAACTGAATCCGGCGCATGTCCGATTTAACAAGGCCATTATTGGAAGTGCGGGATCTCCGGACCGAGTTCCAGACCCCCATGGGAGTAATTCCGGCAGTTCAGGGAGTTAATTTTGCCCTGCGGGCGGGGGAGACACTGGGACTGGTGGGAGAATCGGGCTGCGGCAAGACGGTGACGGCCCTGTCTATCCTGCGTCTGCTGCCGGAACACGTTACCCGGCAAACCGGGGAGCTGCTGTTTGAGGGTCAGGACCTGATGGCCCTTAAAGCACCGGAGATGCGGACCATCCGGGGCAATCGGATTGCCATGATTTTTCAGGAACCCATGACCGCGCTCAACCCGGTGCTGACTATAGGTGATCAGATCAGTGAAGTTTTGCGGCTCCACCGAGGTTTGAGCAAAGCTGCAGCCTGGAAAGAGGCCGGCCTGGGTTTGGCCAGGGTGGGCATTACGGAGCCGGAACCAAGACTGTACCAGTATCCTCATCAGCTTTCGGGAGGATTACGGCAAAGGGCGCTCATAGCCATGGCGCTGGCCTGCGAGCCGCAACTGGTGATTGCGGATGAACCGACAACGGCCCTGGATGTGACAATTCAGGCTCAGATACTGGATCTGATCGCGAAGTTACAGTCCCAGCTCAACATGGCGCTGCTGCTCATTTCTCACAACCTGGGGGTGGTGGCCCAGATAACTGACCGGGTGGTGGTCATGTACGCAGGGCTTATTATGGAGGCTGCGTCCACGCAAAGTATTTTTGCCTCGCCGTATCATCCTTATACCAGGGGATTGCTGGCCTCGGTGCCCAAGCTGGATTTCCGGGAGACCCCGGAAAAATTACAGGCTATTGCCGGGCAGGTGCCGAATCTGAGCGAGTTGCCACCGGGCTGTCCCTTCGAATCCAGGTGTCGGCACGCTTTTGAAGCATGTCAAGAAATGCCGCCATGGATCCAACTGGCTGAAGATCATGGAGTTTTGTGCTGGCTTTATAAAGACAGGGAAGAGGGAAAAGGAAAAGGGAAAGGAGAGGCGGTTAAGTGATTGAAACGCTACTGGAAGCCAGCGGCGTCTCAAAGGTCTTTCCGCTGACCGGCAGTTGGTTATCCAAAAAGCAGAGCCTGCAGGCAGTGACCGAGGTATCACTGAAGCTTTTTGCCGGTGAAACTTTGGGGCTGGTGGGAGAGTCAGGGTGCGGCAAGTCAACCCTGGGCCGGATTCTGCTGGCGCTGATACAGCCTACTTCGGGAAAAGTACTGTTTGCCGGCGAAGATCTTTTCACCATTTCGAAAGAGCGCCTGCGCCAGTTGCGGCAGGAGATGCAGATTGTTTTTCAGGATCCTTATTCATCCCTGAATCCAAGGATGACTATCCGGCAGATATTGGAAGAGCCGTTCCTGATTCATGGGCTGGGCAGCAAAACCGAGCGATTGGCCTGGTGCGAGGAACTGTTGAACGATGTGGGCCTGGCACCGGAAGTTTTGCAGCGCTATCCCCACGAATTCAGCGGCGGTCAACGCCAGCGGCTGGGCATTGCCCGGGCTTTGGCCCTCAAGCCGCAACTGATCATGGCAGATGAACCGGTCTCGGCCCTGGACGTTTCCGTTCAAGCACAGATTTTAAATTTATTCAATACGTTAAAAAACAAACTCGGTCTTACCTATATCTTTATTTCCCATGACTTGAGCGTCATCAGCCACGTCAGCGACCGAATTGCGGTGATGTATCTGGGCCGGTTGGTGGAGACGGCGCCACGACAGCGTTTCAGCCAGGGTCAGCTGCACCCATATACCGAGGTATTATTGGAAGCAGTGCCGGTTGCCGATCCCACCCGCCGTCTGCCGGCCCCCCGAGTCAAGGGTGACCCTCCCAGTCCTTTGCATATCCCCCCCGGATGCCCTTTTCACCCTCGCTGCCCGGAGGCTCAGCCGGTCTGCCGGGAGGTAATTCCGGAGTATCGGCCGACAGAACCGGAGCATTGGGTAAGCTGTCATTTTCGATAATTAAAAAGGCTGACAGCGATCAGCGAAAAAACCGGCGGCTTCCAGTGCCAGGATATAGTTGGTCTACAGGCACGGAAGGCAAAGCAGTCGCCTGGCGAACAATTTACGGTTCCCAGGCGTGAGCTGGGGAGCCGGTTAATATCTATGTTTTTTCCCTAAGAGATAAATCCCACAATAAATTCATTAAAACTTTTTTCTCCTTGATCACCCCGCAATTGCTGCCGATGCTTCCGGCCACAGAGGCGAGACCGTTGTGGTCTACAGCCACGGCCCTCCCACCCATGCCCAGCGGGGTGGAGTAAACCCAGGCGGTGCCCTCTGGGTTGATCTTGGTGAGAAAGCCGCCCGGCCAGCTCAAGCCGGGAAGGGGGTCCACCAGGGGAAAATCAGCGGAATAGGTGCTCCCCGTGACGTAGGCGGCGCCCTGCTGGTCCACGGCGATGCCGTTAGCTTCTTCTTCGCCGCTGCCTCCCAGGTAGGTGGAGTAGACCAGGGTAAGGGCATCCCCCGCCAGGGCCAGCTTGGCCACAAAGCCGTCGCTGTCTCCCCCGGAGGTTTCCTGAATGGGACTCTGCCGGGGAAAATCCGTGGAGGTCGTATCTCCGCAGACGTAAGCCGCACCGGCCCCGTCCACCGCAATGCCCTTACCGTATTCTTGCCCAGAGCCACCCAGATAGGTGGAGTAGATCAGGCCCGAGCCGTCGGCCAAGAGTTTGGTGACAAAGGCGTCGTTGGGACCGTTCTTGCCTTGCAGGGATTTTACCTGAGGAAAGTTGCTGGACGTAGTGCCGCCGATCACGTAGGCGCAGTCGCTGCTGTCCACGGCGATGCCCTGGCCGGATTCATAGTCCGTTCCACCCAGATAGGTGGAATAGACCAGCCCCGAGCCCGAGGCATTCAGGCGGGTGACGAAAGCGTCACTAGTGCCGGCCCTGGCCGTTTGCAAGGCTGCGGGGGTGGTGGGAAAATCCGTGGAAGCGGTATAACCGGTGACAAAGGCCTCGCGGCTCTGGTTTAAGGCAATGGCGGCCTCGCCAAACTCTGAGCCAGAGCCTCCCAGGTAGGTGGCGTAGGCGAGGGCGGTCAGGCTGTTGTCCAGTTTGGCCACGAAAATGTCGTTGCTGCCGTTGAAGGTGACATCGAAGGCACCGACGGTGGTGGGGAAATTACCGGAGTCGGTGGTGCCGACCACATAGACGTTGCCGTCCTGGTCCAGAGCGATGCCCCTGCCTTCATCATAACTGCCGCCGCCCAGGAAGGAGGAGGCCAGGACGGCGCCGTCCGGACCCAGTTTGGTCACAAAGGCATCTTCATACCCATGCAAGGTTGTCTGGTAGGCGCCGGTGGTGGTGGGGAAGTCGGAGGAGTAGGTGTAGCCTGTGACATAGGCGTTGCCGCTCTGGTCCACGGCCACCCCAAGGCTCCTCTCAAGAGGTGCTATGGTGCCCCCTAAGGTGACGGCATAGACCGCCACCAGAGGGTCGATGACCAGGGGGTAGCGGGGGTCATAAGGGCCCAGGGCGAAGCCATAGGTCCCCGGCTTCCCGGCCGGCCACCTGAAAGCGTCCTTCCCGGGGCACCCGGCAACCGTCAATCTCCTGATAGATCACCGGCTTTTTTTGAGTAATGAACGCCGCCGCCGGGGAGGATAAGCACCAAGTCGCCCTGGTCGTTAACGGTCAGGCGATCGCATGCCGGAAGCACGGAAGCGTACCCGGGAAGGGTCGGCGCCGGGTCTGACGATAACATCATACTCCAATTGGCGGCCGGTTCCGTACACTTTCAAATCGATGCCGGGGTAAGCCTCCCGGTAAAGCACCGCGCCGTAGGTGGGGAGGTTGGTGCGCCATTGTTCGGGGTCCCGGCCCTTAAAGTAATTGGCCTTGCCCGCCAGAGGGTCCACGGGTGTGAGCTCCGCTTTGAGGTTGAGAGCCCACCGGCGTCAGGTGCAGGGTGTGGAGGCGCCCGGCGGCCCCGGCTGCAGGCAGGCGCATGACCACCCCCTGGGGGGTGAGCATGACCGCGTGCGTACCGCTGAGGGCAAAATACTTGACCTCAGACGGGGCCTGCCCCTGGTTGGGAACGAAACTCAGAGGCCGGGACAGGAGCATTTCCTGGACCCGGACCAGACTAGGCGCCGCGGCGGCGTTTAGTGCTCCGTTGCTGCTGGGATGCCTGGTGTCAGGGAGGGTTGCCTGCCCGGGTGAACCTCCGAACAAAAAGGCACTCACCAAGAGCGCCGGAATCACCGATAATTGTATTTGTTTAATAAGATTAAAGGGTTCCATTGCCGCCTCCAGAACCATGGCATATCTTGAGATGAAAAGAAACATGCTGTGAGTATTTTAAACTAATTATTGCAAAAAACCGATTTTTTATGATAATTGATAACATATTTACCCGATAATGCCAACTCGTATGAATACATAGAAAATATTAACCACGTGAGATGGTCAATAATAAATCGTCTAAATCTTGTATTAATGCCAGAAAAGCTTGACATTACTGTCAAAATAATGGCAGTATTGTCTATCAATTTAACATAATTATTAAAAAATGCGGAGAATCGAAAGAGGTCGAGGTAAGAGAAACTCCGATTAATATTTTTCCATCGATAAAGAGTTTTGCCTGGGAGGATGAAGATGAAAAAGCTCGCAGTCGCAGGTTTGTTAGGGCTGTTAAATGTATTAATTCTTCCAGCAATTGCCTATACCAGCGGCTTTTATAACGGGGCCCAGGGTGCGAAAGCCATGAGCCTGGGGAATGCTTTCGTAGCCCAAGCAGATGACCCGACGGCAGTTTATTTTAACCCGGCCGGAATTGTCCAGTTGGATGGTTTTCAGGTATCCTTAGGTTCAACCATTATTGCAGGCAATATCACCTTTAAAAGTGACGCTCCGGGCGGGACAGTCAACGCTGAGAAACATGTGTTTTTTGTGCCGTTCGGTTACTTGACCTATAAAGTCAATGATTATTTAAGCTTAGGCTTAGGATCCTTTTCAAACTTCGGCCTTTCGAGCGATTGGCCCGATAATTGGATAGGCCGTTTTGTCAACGGAGCCCAAATGTCCCGTTTGACTACGTATTCAATTAATCCGGTTATCGCGTTTCGGCCTCACCAAAAAATAAGTTTTGCAGCCGGGCCCGTAATTCAATATGTGGATTTCAAATTTAGAAACAGGACCTTTAACCCCTTCGGCTTTAATGAGCTGGATACCCAATTTTCGGGGAATAATCTGGGTGTGGGTTTCAATGTCGGATTGCTCGTCTGGATTACCGAAAGCATCAAATGCGGCTTTTCCTATCGCAGCCAAGTTCATCATCGCATATCGGATGGCAGAATTAGGTTCGATTCGCAAACGGTAACCCCAATCCCAGGATTAAACTTCTTTAACTCGGGCCTCAAAACATCGCTGAAAACTCCAGCCATTATCATGTTCGGGATTGCCTGGAACCACGGGCCGTTAACAGTTGAATGTGATGCGCAATTTACCGAATGGTCCAGTTTCAGAGAGTTGGGGACAATATTTAATTCTCCGGTGGGCGGTCAAAATGAGCTCAAAATCCCTAAAAACTGGCGGAACGCCTGGGAATATCATGTTGGCGTGCAATATGCCCTGTTTGAGAATCTATTTCTGCGGGCCGGTTTCATTTATGACATGGGAGCTGTTCCAGCCAGTACTTTGGACCCGTTGGTACCTTTTGGGGATCGGAAATTTTACAACTTTGGCATCGGGTACAAATATAAGGGATTTACCCTAGATGCCTGCTACACCTATATGGACGGTAACAACAGCACCTGGAATAACGCTATTGGTGATCCCCCGAGAGGGGGAGCTTTATTTGGTTTGAACAGGGTCACAGGAAAATTTGAAGGAATAAGCACAAATCTCTTTTTATTGACCCTATCGTATAAATTCTAACGGTACAAAAAATCTAGGGATTTTATCGCATAACTGCTTTAATAGTTAATTCAAATAGTTAATAAAACAACCTTTACATTTCTGATCTCATTTATATAATATATTTGTAGTTGATGATGGTAGAGATAATTTCCCCGGATCAGGATCTATTAATAGAGTTTAAGTTATTAGCAATTAGATAGTTTCTAATAAAATGTATTATTTTATTTAAATTAATTATATGTGTTAATTCAATTTTTCTTTTGCTTATCAAAATGAGGCTGACAGGATGGAATCACCCGGCTACCAAGGCATTAACGAGGAGAGGCAAAAGCCGTGCCGTCCCTGCTTTGCCGAAACAATCTCTCATTCAGCCGGCAATAATATCCCCCCGAAACAATCTTTCTTAGCCGACGTCGGAGAAAGGCCGGCGTCCGAAGAAAAGCCCACGAATCCCGGGAAGAAATTCTTAAGTGAACGCAAGCATATCACCGCCCTGTTCGCCGACGTTTCCGGTTACACGACCCTGGCCGAATTCATGGACCCGGAAGAATTAAAAGACCTTATCAGTTTGCTCATCACAGAGATGACTAAAGTGGGTGAGAAGTACGAAGGTTCCATCGAGAATTTTTCCGGCGATCAAATTATGGTCCTGTTCGGCTTTCCAAGAATTCATGAAGACGATTCGGTGCGCGCCATAAAAACGGCAATTGAGTTCCACCGCGTGGCGGAAACGATAAGCCAGAAATTCAAAAACATCATCAATTCCACCCTGGCCATACACATCGGCATTAACAGCGGGCTCGCCGTAACGGGGCAAGCTGATTTCAACAGCATGACCTCCCATATTGCCGGAGATACCATCAATGTTGCTTCGAGATTGTGTTCTATAGCCAAAGCGGGTGAAACCCTGGTGGGACAGACTACGTTTACCCAGACGGAGGGATTCTTTTTATTTGAGACGCTGGAGGCGGTCCGGGTAAAAGGAAAGACTAAACCGGTGCAGGTCTATAAGCTTATAGGTCCCAAAAGCCTCCCATCCAAAACGCACCGGGTTTCCGGCCTGAGGTCGGAGATTATCGGGCGCAGCAGGGAAATGGCTATTTTGAACACGGCGGTTGATCGGCTCAAGAAGGGCAGGGGCACATTTATCACAATTTGCGGGGAGGCCGGGACCGGAAAAAGCAGGCTTATCGAAGAATTCAAGGCTGCTCTGAACCCGGAAGTAGTGCAATGGGTTGAAGGTCACGCCTATAACTATACGCAAAATATCTCATATTATCCACTTATCGATCTCATCAGCCGGGAACTGGGAATAAATGGAAAGCGACACCCCGGAGCAGATAGCGAAAAGGCTCGAGGCGAAAGTGGATGAAGTGGTTGGTTATAGAGAAAATGTGTTGCCCTACATCGGGAATCTCCTTTCTCTTAACTATCCGGAAACAGTCGGGGTCAGTCCGGATTTTTTAAAGTCCCGTCTGCATCGAGCCATTTTAGCAGTTTTAAAGGCAACGACTGAAAAGGCCCCAACCGTAATCTGCCTGGAAGACCTGCATTGGGCCGATGCCTAGCTTTGTTGATCTGATGCGCTCTTTTTTGTTACGGGAAGGGCCCAACGGCCTTACCTTGTGCACCTACCGCCCCCCATTAAAACTTTTCAGCAAAGAAGAAATCAGTATGATAGGGGAGGGATACGTGGATATCCAACTCAAGAACCTTTCACAGGCTGAGGCTCAGGAGATGGTGGTATCCATTTTAAAAACCGAAAAGGCTCCTGATGAACTGCGGCAGTATGTCAAGGAGAAGGTGGGAGGCAACCCTTTTTATCTCGAAGAAATGATTAATTCCTTGATTGAATTGGGAACTTTGAATATGGAAAATAACCATTGGCAGGTTACCCGGGATATTGCCGACTCCGATATTCCGACGACAATCCACGCGGTCATTTCCGACAGAATAGATCGATTGGGAATTGACAGCAGACGCCTTCTCCAGGAAGCTGCGGTTTTCGGAAGAGCAGTTCCTTACGAAATTCTCAGGAGAATTACCGCCTATCCCGATTCTATGGACAGATTACTGAACGAATTGGAACAACTTGACCTGATCCGCAAGACTGACGAATCGGGGAAAGAATATATTTTTAAACATGCTTTGATCCAGGAAGTGGTTTACAGCAGCCTGTTAAAAAAAGATCGCCAGGAGATGCACGAGCGAATCGGTCTGGTCATGGAGCAGTTTTTTCAGGACAGGCTGCCGGAAATATATGAGACCCTCGCGCTTCATTTCAAGCATGGTAAGCTCGACCATAAGGCGATGAAATATTTCACGGAGTCGGGCAGGAAAAGTCTTAGCAAATATGCCGTACAAGAATCCCATCTTCACTTTCAGGAAGCTTTTGGATTCCTTGGCAAAACTATGGGGGATTCCGAAGAAGCAAAAAAGTGTCTGGTGGAGTTTATCAACGAGTGGGCCCAGGTATTTTACTACCGTGGTGATTTCAAAGGTTTAACCGAACTGTTGATGGGTGTTAAAGAATCGGTGGAATCCATGAACGACAAATATAGCCTGGGAATTTATTACGGTTGGTTAGGCTACGCCATGGTCGGCTCCGGTAAGATGCAGGAAGCTTTTGATTATTCCAGCAGAGCCTCAAAGCTCGGCCAGGAAATCAACAGTTCTCCGGTGCAAGGGCTTGCCTATGCCACCTTGATCTGGACCTGTGCGGAAAAAAAACTCCTGGACCAGGCAATCACATATGGCAATGAAGTTGAAAAGATTTTCAGGCAATATAACCTCGAGCCCATAATTTTTTTCACCTCGCGTGCATCCCTTGGATTGGCTTATTTATTCAAAGGCGATAGTGACAAACTTTTTGAACTAGCCAAAGACCTTTTGGACTTTGGGGAATCACACTCCAATCTGCGCGGCATCGCCATGGGATACATAATCAATGGCTACGGGTGCTATGCCAATGGAGACTTTATCCCGGCGGCGGAATTCTGTAAAAAGGCCATAGAGTGTTTGGATGATCCTTTATTTTCGGAATGGGCCAAGATTTTACTCTGCATGATCTATCTATGCAATAATCAGATAGACGATGCCGATGAAATTATCGGACAGAGTCTCCCAATATGCCAATTACTTGGTATCGGTTATATAGAAACTGCAATTCAAGTGTTTCAGGGGGCAATTTTAGTTGCCAAAGGTCAAATCTCCCGGGGAATAAAGATGCTGGAAAGAGTGCGGCGGTTGTTTCAAGATGAGGAAAGATTCTTTTCTCTTTACGTTGCAGAAGCCACTCTGGCAGAGATTTATTTCAGGATAGCCATGCGGGATCGGGGTTTAGATTTCCGGAAGGTGTTCCAAAACTTATTTTTTATAGTAGCAAAGCTGCCTTTTGCGAAAAGCCTCGCCGAAGCTTACTTAGACAGGGTAATTGAGGTTGGCCAAGAAATTGAGTCGCAAGGTTTTCTGCACGGCCAGGCTCTGCTTAATAAGGGATTGTTACTCAGTTTAAAGAAGAACAAGGTTATGGCAAAGGAATATTTTCAGGCGGCCCTGCCGATTCTCCAGAAATGCAAATCAGAAGAGCATCTCAATTGTTGCCGGGAGGCTCTGAAGTCGGTTATCTGATCTGCTGGGAAGCCGGCTACGCTAATTGTGTATACCGTTTTCGGTTTTCAGTTTTCGGTCAATTAATAATGCAAAATAAAACAGTTAGAACCAGCATTGGTTGCAGCCCAAACCGAATTTGGTGTTAGACATCGGAGCATTACGAGACTGACCGGAAGGAATCCACCTACTGGAAAGGGGTCGGCGGCGGTTAGCTTTTGCCGGATAGCCAGGGAGTCGCCGTAAGCCTGGGACCCCCTCTCCAGGTCTTGGACAAGCCCCCTTTATCTAAGCTTAATAAGGTGGGCCCAAGGTTTGGTCCATATGCTATTGGTGTGGTGCAACTTGGCCTGAAGGAGAACGAAGATTACTGTTAAAAAATTAAGCGGCGCTACCATTTTAAAGGGACTGACCTTCATCAGATGACACATGGATTCCATTATAAACCTCAGCTCACAGCACCCCGGGGCCTGATAAACCTTGCCCTTGCCCAGGCGACCCACCAGACTCTTGCCGATTTCCTTGATGGCACAAGTGCCGACCACCAGCACCCGCCCGGTGATATTGCTGATGACCTCAGGATCGAAGCCCTTGCCCATGACCAGCGTCCAGTCGCCTTTGCCGTGGTAATCAAAAGACATCATCTGGAGGGTGGTGAGGGAGCCGTTTTTGCAACCCTCCCGGCAGGCCTCTTTCCCCTCGATGATGGTGATATCCTTGGGGTATGCGGAGGGCAGGTCGTGGGGGTATTGACCGCCGTCGTATAAGGACCACTCGTTGAGCAGGTCCAGGTCCTGGAAGCCGTGACAGTCTCCCGTGATGGTCACGTCCCGTTCCCTGCGGATTCCCCCCGCCAGTTTTCTCTCCACGGCGATTTGCAGATGAGGGACGTCTTTGATGCGCTTGCCGAAAATCCCGGCCCCCACGATGTCCACCGCGGCCACGTTCAACCCGCCCAACAGAACCCTGAAGGGTCTGATGCACCGGTCGGCGAGGGCCAGGGCCGGGTAGTGCCCGTGAATGGTCCCCTCCACGCCGTCGATCAGCGTGACGTCAGGCCGGACATGGGAGAGAACATCAACAAGCTTGGAGTGAAGATTTTTATTATGGTCGGGGCCCCGGTCGCAGTCGATGGGGAACCCCCACTGGTTTTTTATTCCCAGAGTGACCACCGACATGGAATGGGTTTTAAGCTTGGGGAGGCTGACATAGAGGTTGGCGTCCTTTTCCAGGATGAGCTTTTCATGGATGAGCCGCGGCATCCTGAAGCCGGTCACTTCGTACCCTTCGGGGTCGCTCGTGACCTGGGGCTTGCCCGGGAAGCAGTAGGGCACCGTGTCTTCTTCATCCAGGTAAACCGGGATGGCGCCGGTCCTTTTGCACAGTTTGTTATAGCCGGTTATCTCGAACACCAGCCGGGTCACGGAAGCCCGGGTGCTGTTCTCGCACACATAGATCCGGCGCGCCCCTGCCTGGCGCCAGTAAGCGATGGCGGCCTCAACAACCTCGGGGCGGGTGTATGAATAGGGTAGTACGCCGACCAAGTTCGGCTTGAGGTAGACGTTGCGGCTTGATTTGAGAAGCGACGAACCTCCCAGTTCATCAAAAATAGCCGCGACGGCCTGCTTGATGTCCGCCACCATCTTTTCTGACAACGGCTGGAACTGCGTAAAAGGTTCTTGTTGATGTTCGGCGGCAAGCTTTTTTACAATCACCTTATTATTCGCTGTCATATCCCCTCCCGAATGTCATCAAGCGTTTTTCGCCAGGCTTTTCCCCTTATAGAAGCTATGAGACCTCTGCGAAAATCTTTTATTAACCCAAAAGCCCTTTGACCGAGATTATGCGGCAAATTAGGCTGCGGCGGTTCCAAAAATAATTTTTAAAGCCCTTTGACCGAGTAAAAAACTCTCAAATACTTCGTTTCTCAAAGCCAATCATTTTCATAGGGCCCAAAATAGCACAACTTGGGGCTTAGAGTCAATTTTTTCCAGATTTCTGGTATACCAATCCCGCCAATGACCAAATCCTTACCCGCTGATAAGCCTATGAACCCCAGGCCAGCACCACCCGGTAATGGTGGGCCAAGCAGCACCCCCCATTCAGGCGGTTAACTTTTCTGTAAATCCTCGGGACGGATGGGCAGGCGGCGAATTCGCCGGCCGGTGGCGGCGAAGACGGCGTTGGCCACGGCCGGGGCGATGGGGGGCACGCCGGGCTCCCCGACGCCGCCCAGACGATCGGTGCCGGGGACGATATAGACTTCCACGGCCGGCATCTCCTTGAGGCGCAGCATCGGGTAATCGTTAAAGTTTCCTTGCTGCACCCGCCCGCCGGCGAAGGTAATCTCCCCATAAAGGGCGGCGGTCAGGCCGAAGACGATGCCGCTTTCCATCTGGGCCCGGACGGTGTCCGGGTTTACCACGGGCCCGCAGTCGACGGCGCAGACGACGCGGTGGACTGTGACTTTCCCTTCCTGAGAGACTGAGACTTCCGCCACCTGGGCGACATAGCTGCCGAAGGAGGCATGTACGGCCAGGCCGCGGCCCCGGCCGGCGGGCAGCGGTCCGCCCCAACCGGATTTTTCAGCCGCGAGCTCCAGGACCCGCAGGTGGCGCGGCTGTTCGGCAAGCAGGGCCCGGCGGTAGGTATACGGGTCTTTCCCCCCGGCATGAGCCAGTTCATCCAGAAAACTTTCGACGACAAAGGCGGTGTGGCTATGGCCCACCGAGCGCCACCAGAGGGTAGGGACGCCGTCGGGGGCCTGGTGCCAGTTCACCAGCAGATTGGGGATTCTATAAGCCAAATTCGCAGCCCCCTCCACTGCGGCCTGATCGACACCATCCTTAATCATGGACCCTTCAAAGGGCGTATTGACCATGAAAGACTGGCAGACGATATCCTGCCGCCAGGCCACCGGGTTGCCGACCGCATCCAGGCCGGCCTCAATTAAGTGCACCGCTGCGGGCCGGTAGTAGCCGCCGCGAATATCATCTTCCCGGGTCCAGATGACTTTGACCGGGGCCTGGACGAGTTTGGAGACCTGGACGGCTTCCCTGACGAAATGGCTGTCAAAGACGCCCCGGCGGCCAAAGCCGCCACCCAGAAGAGTGGTGTGAAGTTTGACCTGGTCGGGTTTTAAGCCGGTGATCTCGACGGCGGCCTGATGAGCGGCGGTTTGAAATTGCGTGCCGGTCCAGATGTCGCAGCCATCGGGACGGACGTCGGCCAGGCAGTTAAGGGGCTCCATGGGGGCGTGGGCGAGATAAGGCAGTTCGTACAAGGCGTTCAGCCTGACGGCGGCTTGAGCCAGGGCAGCAGCCACATCGCCCTGCTGCGCGGCGACGGCGCCGGGCCGGCCAGCCAGTTCCGCATACTGCCGGCGCTGCTGTTCACTGTCAAGCGTGGCCAAAGAGCCTTCGTCCCAAACAATTTCCAGGGCGGCGCACCCCAGCTTGGCCGGCCAGAAACCATCGGCCACCACCGCAATGCCGCGCTCGATCTCCACAACCTGGCGGACCCCTGGGACTTGTAAGGCTTTTTCAGCAGAGAAACTTTTGACGTTACCTCCGAAGACCGGGGAGCGGGCAATAAGGGCGGTGAGCATGCCGGAAATTTTGACGTCAAGCCCGTAAACCGCGTGGCCGCTCACCTTGCCGGGCGTATCGAGGCGCCTGGTGGGTTGGCCGATCAGGTGGAAATTATCCGGGTTTTTTAAGGCGACAGTGGTCGGCGGTTCGAGGGTTGAGGCCTTTTCCACCAATTGGCCATAGGAGAATTTCTGCCCTGAGGGATCGTGCCAGACAAACCCATTCTCAGCCCGGCAGGTTTCGGGTGGAACCTGCCAGAGTTGGGCGGCGGCGGCGATGAGCATGGCTTTGGCCGTTGCGCCCGCCCGGCGCAGGCGGTCCCATTCGGACCAGGTGCTGGTGCTGCCGCCGGTGGCCTGCATGCCGAAAATTACATGGTTATACACCGGATCAATGGGGGCGGCGACGATTCGTATGGTGCTCCAAGCCGCTTCAAGTTCCTCGGCCACAAGCATGGGAAGGGCGGTATAGACGCCCTGGCCCATTTCGGAATGGTTGACGACGACGGTGACGGTGTCATCGGGGGCAAGGCGGATAAAGGCGTTGGGGGCAAAGCCTATGGTCAGATTCGGGCCATCCGGCTGAGTAGCCGCAGTAATGGCCGGATGATCGAACCGATAATTGTTAACCGTTGTGGCGCCGCCCTGAATTTCCGCAGCCAGATGAACGGCGCCCCGGATCCTCTGATAAGCGCCGCAGCGGCAGATATTGCCGGTCAGGGCGGCGTCGATGTCGGCATCTGCGGGATGTGGATTTTTCCGGAGGAGAGCCGCGGCGGACATAATCTGCCCCGGCATGCAGTAGCCGCACTGGGGCACGTCGGCGGCGATCCAGGCCTGCTGGACAGGATGGCCGGCGTCGGGGGAGAGGCCTTCAATGGTGGTGACCTCTTTGCCGGCGGCTCGGGCTACCGGGGTGACGCAGGAGCGGACGGCGTTGCCATCGAGCCAGACGGTGCAGGCGCCACACTGGCCTAAACCGCAACCGAACTTGGCCCCGGTGAGACCGAGAGATTCACGCAGCACCCAGAGGAGCGGCGTATCAGGACTGACGTCGAGGCTATATTCTTCGCCGTTGACTTTCAGAGTCAGCATGGTGGCCTCCTGAATTGACAGCATAACCTATGCTAATGGAGGATTTTTTAGGATGGAGACTCGGGAGTTTACATAAAAATTTTAAACTTTGAATGATTATCTGTCAAACGGAAATTGACAGGATTGCCATGGTGCCGGTTGGGTTTTTTGAACCCTCCGGTGGGTAACTGAGATATTAGAAAATTAAGAAAATGCCTGGATAAAAATCTAACTTTATGAATATTAACCGAAAAATAATATATGTAAGTATAAATTGAGTCGTTGAAGCATTTGTATTATAATGGGCCTTGAAGCACGTGAGTTCAACATATCTGATTCATTAGGAATCGCAGATGAAACAGAACGTAACAGCACGGCGACTTAGGGGAGAATAATCTTGCCAAGGAACAGCAACGAAAATCTTGACCTCTCCCAGGAACAGGGTATGATCGATAATTTAAAACTAATCCGGCAGGCCCGGGAACTGGCAAAACAACGGGGTCACAAGATCGGGGATTTTCTTTTGACCCGGATGGAAACCGGATGCCCCCCAATCCCTTCAAGGGGATGCATGGTGGGGATTTGCGAATATTGCGGTGCCACGGCGGCGGTGGCTAATTCGCCTTCACCCGGCGGCCCGGAAATTTTCGGGGAAGCCTTGGAAAAAGATTGCCCCGGCGAAGTATTTATCTGATTTAAAGATGAATTGACCTTCTATGAAAACAGGCCATAGGCAAGAGGCTATGGGCTATAGGTCTCTCATGGGCATCTGCCTGTTTTCATGCTTCGTTGTGTTCTCCAGAACATGCCAATTTTTATG
>CAWBKT010000003.1:0-74049 GCA_963789385.1 uncultured delta proteobacterium
GGTCCGGCGCAGCCAGCTGCCGACTCCAGTGACCCGAGGGTCCCCCTGGGGAGTGACGCTGGCACCTGCCAGCTCTGTACGGACAAACATAGACCGGAATTTATACATGTTAAAAAGCCGGCCTCTCCTCCCCACCCGATGCGCCCGATACAAGATCGGCCCTGGAGAATCCAGTCTGATCAAAAAACCGATGGCTGGGAACAAAAACAAGAATCCACAGGTGCCTGCTAATCCTATGAAAATATCCAGCACCCGTGTCCAAAATTCTCCCCCTCTTGAGTCATCTCAGACAACTTCCTGTCGCCATCCGGAGTAATATCTTTAAAGACCTCTTGGTCTGGTATCTATAAGGTTTTGCCTTGTCATCGTCGGAACCTTAAAAAGGTTTACAAAATTTCTTAGAATGGCTCTTATTTCTTGACATATCTCCAGGATAATTTCTCTGGGCCATATGGGAAAAATAAAGGCAATGCCAAACCGGATCTTGACGCTTCTTCAAGTGATCTTAAGACTACCCTTCGTTGAAAATTCATATTTTTGGTAAACCTTTTGTAAATGCAAGGCGGGAAAAAAATACTTCTTGGTCTGAATATTACGTTCTTTTAATAATTGATAAATCTCATCCCGAGTGTGTCGAGCCGCCTTGGGATTTATAAATATTATAAAATAATTGAACGAAGATTGGCGATCTCCCGGTATTTCTTGATAAATAACTCCTTTCAATCCTGCTAATCTTTCCCGATAAATTTCGGTTAACTCCCGCCGGCGAAGTAACAGCTCATCCAAATGGATAAAATTATAGTATGCCACAATGGCATTTATTTCAGGAACCCGGGCTGAGAGCCCCAGCCAGGCGATATCTTCCCCATCCGGCGTTTTGCCATAATCCCGCATCTGGCAGAGTTTTTGGGCTAATTCGGTGTTGTGCGTAGTTATCAGGCCCCCCTCCATTGCACTGATCACCTTTGATGGGCTCATGGAAAAAACTTCCGCCTCCCCAAAATTACCTGAAAACTGCCAAATTCCTGGTCCATTTGAAAATTTCGACCCTAGGCCCTGCGCCGAATCATATATAACAGGTATTTTAAATTTTTTTGCAATAGCACCAAAAGCCTCATAATCCGGCGGACAGCCAAAGACATTAACCGGCATGATTGCAGCAGTTTGTGGAGTTATGGCCGCAACAACTTTTTGTGGGTCTAATGTAAAGGCACCTGGTTGAATATCAGCGAAGGCCGGCCTGAGACCATTCCATATCGCAGCATGGGCCGTCGCTGTCCAGGTAAAAGCGGGCATAATCACGTCCCCTTTTAATTCTAAGGCCCGGAGTAGTAACATCAGACCTGCCGTACATGATTGGACCATGACGGCATGAGGTACATTTAAGCGTTGTTCAACTTCCTCCTCAAATCGCCTCGTAAACTGCCCTGTAGTTATTTGGCCGCTTTCCCAGGCCTGATGGAAATCAGCAACTACTAATTCCCACTTTAAAAGTGTTGGGTGGTCAATTATTATTTTAGTCATAAATTTATTATAACGCTTATTGCCTTAGCTTTGAAAAAGTAACGGTTTGAGCATTAAGACAAGCAGTGACCATACGGTTAAACATTTGGGGTTCCCAAAAGCGTCGATTGAAGCGGTAACAAAATTCCGCCAGATAACGGGGCAGGTGTTTCTCACTAACGCCATGATACACTCCACGAATATTGCCTTTGACGTTGGCGATCAGGGTATGGACCCAGGGAAACAATCTGGCCGCGTTTTTTCCCGAACCAGTCACGGTGGGTACATGAAAGCTGGACTCAGAGTTCAAGACCCGATAGGCCAGCCAACCATCTGTGCGAGCCACCACATCTGCTGCCAAGCAAGCCTGAGCCATGGCTTTAATCTCGTCGGCGCTTACCCTGGGTACCTGGCGCATCGCGGCAAACCGGGGTTTATCTCCCGGAGTTTCCACCGCCACCACGACTTTGGATTTTCCCGCAGCGCCGCGGCCACGTTTGCCTGGTTTGGGTCCGCCGACATAGGTATCATCCAGTTCGATCAGCCCGGCCAGCTTGTAATCGGCATCGCGCTCCGCCATGGCCTGGCGGATCTTATGCCCCATGACCCACACCGTTTTATAAGTCCGGATTTCCAAGATCCGTTGCAAAGACAACATGGAAGCGCCACTTTTTTGTCGCCCCATCAGGAAGATCATCCAGAACCATTTTCTCAGGGGCGTTCTGGTCTTATGAAAAATCGTGCCAGCCGTCAGCGAGGTCTGGTAACCACAAGCTTTGCAGGCATATAAATGACGCGTCCGATGCAAGTAAGCTTTGTCGTGCTGACAGCGAGGGCACCGATAACCCTGAGGCCAACGCAACTCAAAAAGATGTTTCTGACAAGCTTTTTCGGTCCTAAACCTTTTTTGAAACGCCAGGAGACTCAGGCTTTCCTGTTGCATATTATTTTCCCAATTTAGCTAATTATTTTAATAAATTATAGCTAATTTTGGGAGCATAAGCAATAAGCGTTTTATTATTTACTATTTCCAGGCATATTTGAATATTAAATATTAATCGGGAATATAATTTTTCAGGACCGGTATTAAATCTCTAGGAAAAAAATTAAGCTTCTCCTGGGCTGCTTCTAAATTGCCGTCAACCGGTGTAATCAATCGAATCATTGCGCCATCCGTCCGGCGGTGCAGAAATCCGTCATACGCCATATAAAATTTATTCACAAATCTCATCTGGAAATCCACCGGCCTCGCTGCAAAAACCAATAATACACCAACAGTTTTTCTCCCATCCGGTTCACTAACATCCAATTCACCGTTTTTCCTTCCGCTATCTCTATGGTCTTGGCTTCTTCAATCTGCCACCCACTGGAAATAAAACAACCTTTGGGAGAATGGACAAACCCCCCGGCCTTTTTTTGGGTCTCATAATAGACAATCCATAAAGAAACCGATGCCATACGCCGGGTTCGTATATTCCGCATTTAAAAGGGCATCGGATTGGGTTACCGCCACCATCTCCGGTTCTATATAAACATGGTGCCCCTTCCATGAATCCATGGATCATGGGAAAATTTTCAAAACCTTCTTTAAGCGGGTAATTAGGGGCATAGGAAGCTCGCTGAGTAATTGGTATAAAAATAAGAATCATGACTACTGCTGCCAAAACATGTTTCCATAAATCGGCCTTTTTTCAGGCTCGACAATATCTCTTGTGCTCTTATACTATCAGGCGCCTCATTTCACTCTGGAATCTCCGGCGGGCTGAGGCGATTTAAGATGGATTCACCAAGGCAAAAATTCCAAAGCAGAAAATAAAGATCAGCCATCCTGAAAAAGCATGCAAGAACCCTTCCAGCAAGGCCGGATATAACCCCATAGCCGCAACTCGAATGGCATTGGCAAAAATTGTCGCTGGAATTAAAACAATCATTAACGTCATAATTTTCCAGAGTTTTTCGCTGATAAAAATAGCAGAAGATAACTCCCAGGGCTAGTAAAGCCAAAATATACCTTAAGCCGCTGCAGGCATCGACTATTTGCATCTGGCGGACGCCAAGATCAATAATATTGCCTTGTCGGAGCACCGGTATCCCGATCAATCGTAACATGCGCGATGCCAATTGGGACGAAATCAACTGTAAAGGAATGGTCAGCGCCTTGGTTATCAGATCCGGCAACGGTATCATCAAAAAAAGCAGCAATAATGGAAAAATCAATAACCGCGCTAATCCCCATCCCCCTACTAATACCACTAATCCAAATAGAGAAATAACAAATGAAACTCGGGGAAAATATAAATCCGCCGCTAATTCGCCAATAATATTAAGGCATAAGGCTACAGCAAGATAAGAACGCCCCACCATGATGGTCGCCATGATAACTCTTTAAATTTGAGGCCATTTTTGATAAATAATATAGCAGCTTATTATCGGAATAAGAAGACCATAGGAATAATCATCATTTTTTCTTAAGTGATCAATTAATTTTATCAAAATCGGATAATAGACTATCAATGTTATAAAAGTCAACCCAAGTAAAGAATATAGATTTTTTTGATTTTTCATATTATACCTTAAATTTATGAAGCTATTCTTCGCATATTAAACTAATTATCAATTTTACATTAGTTATTTTAGCATGGGTATCGATATAATGGAAAATAATCCATATTCAGTTTTTCTTCTTTTAAATTTATATTTTTACAAATATAATCATAACAATTTTTATTGTGTATTACATTTCCTAAAAAATATTTTTTTCTTAAAGGAGAGAATGATTTTTTAAAGTAGAATAAATTATCATTTGGATGGTACCCTCCCCCCAAATGGAAATATTTAATGCCCTGTTGTTTTGCCCAAAGTGAGGTTTCGGATAGGATAAGATTATTAGCCTGCAAATTTCTCATCTCACATAATGATCCGGCTAAATAATAATTAATTATATATGTATTATAAATAAAAATTGCAGATGAAATAATTTTTCCTTTATATTCCGCATGGACTAATAAAAAATTTCCCTTCAATAAATTGCTTAAATTAAAAATCCATTTTCTAGAAAAAAAATAATAATTTTCTGCCTTCAACCGTTCCATCGTCTTACTATATAATTCATGAAAAATATCTATATAATCCAAATTATAGTCATAAATTATTTTGACGCTATTTTTCTTAGCTTTTCTAATTGCATTCCGACACCTCGAAGACATGTTTCTCCAAATATTATCTATCTCATCACTTAAATCTATATAGATAGTTTCATTATATTGTCTTATATTAATATATTTTGTTGCAAAATTTATATTCTCTAAGATCGGATGGAAACGGATAAACTCTGTTATTATATTATTCTGATAACAATACTCAGATAAAAAATTAAAAAATGTCTCCTTGTTTATATTGTTACTGTTACTCAAATAACCACAAAATCCATATGGAGAAGTTATGTCAAATAAATTCCCGTCTATATTTTTTAACCAGGATATTTGACTCAAAGATCTTTTCAAAAAAGGGTAGATCACTATTTCATCAGGCGATTGATAATAAACAAATAAAAAAGGCTCACCATCTCCATTTAATTCGAATAATTTAAGATATTGCGGATAAAAGTAAACATCGATTCCTTTAAAAGAATTACATAATTCCAGCCATTTTATTCTTTCTGTTGGTTCCGAATAACTCAATACTTCCCATTCTAAATTATTTTTCATTTTTCCTACTTAGTTATTGATATTAAAAAATACATTTTTTTTAAATATATAATTTTTTAAAATTATTTTACTAAATAATATGTCCTAAGTTGATAAGTTAACTATATCATCAAATAACTTATCCTTTCTGTCCCGTTCTCCCATCGCCATATTCAAAAGGATGTTATTACCACCTCCCAATCATAGAGTGTTAACCTTACGATAGATATCATAGCTAATTTTTTTTGCCTAAAGTTGTTACTTTTCCATGCCAACAAAATCATAATTAATGCCTTCGGGACCATAAAGACCTTCCCGTTTTAAAACAGTCTTCAGGGTTCGTCTCAAGATCTTCAAGTCCAGCCATAATGACCAGTTATCCACATACCAGATATCCAAGCTGATCCGATCCTCCCAGGGAATGGCATTGCGGCCGTTGATTTGGGCCCAGCCTGTAATGCCCGGTTTTACCTGCAATCGCCGTCGTTGTTCCGCATCATACTGTTCAACCTGGTACCCCAGCGTCGGCCTTGGGCCAACTATACTCATTTCTCCCTTTAAGCACATTAAATAGCTGAGGTAATTCATCTAAACTTGTGTTGCGCAGAAATTTTCCCACCCGGGTAATTCGATCATCATTTACCGCAACATTCAATCCCAATCCCATGGTTATAGCTTTATCAACCATTGACCGGAATTTATATGACATAAACGGTTTGCCATCTTTCCCGATCCGCTCCTGGCGAAAAAATACCGGACCCGGGCTGTCCAATCGGATTAATATTCCCATAAAATATATAAATGGACTCAACAACATAAGCCCCAGCCAGGACCCTAAAAAGTCCAGGCATGCCTTTAATTTTAATTGCAGTTCTGCGCTCTTGGTTTTCATAATTTATGTTTTTAGTCTAAGAATAATAGCTTGGCAGGCTCGCTGCATGTTACTGTCGCCATAATCGCGACCACCAGTTTAAGGATTTTTTGGGAGAAGAATGCTCATCAACTTCAATAGTGGTTGACGTCTGCCTCTCGGTAATTTCCTCCTCCAAAGGTATCTGCCCTAAATCCCAAGGTTCTTTTTTAGATAAAAGCTGCGTCATTACAGGAATTAAATGATTGCTGATTTCCAAACACAGCCCTTCCAGCCGCGTTAGTCTTCCGGATAATTCGGCAATCTCATTCCTAAATTGTCTATGCGTCTCTTCTGATACTGCGCCGGTAACTGTTAAGACTTCCTTCCCTTCGGAGAGTTCATTCTGTTCTATCTCTTCTTCCAGCGTACCACCCTGAGCTGCCACCACCGTATCAATGAAATCTGCGTCAATCTCTTGCCTGCCCTCGGCAAATCCCGCCACCATCGCTAAATCGCACCAGGCATTGATGCGTCTTGGCACTCCACGGGTATATTCATAATATTCTTTCCAAAGCTGCCTCTGTAAAAATACCGCTGCCGCCGGCGCGATGAATCCTGAAAAGAATGTATTCTTTAGTCTCCTGCCGGTCCAAAGGGCGCAAATGGTAATGCACCGCAATGCGTTGGGCCAGTTGCCTCAAGGCCGGATGTTTCAACTTCTCCCGCAAACCGGACCTGACCCACTAGAATTACCTGTAATAATGGCTCCTTGCCCGCTTGCAGGTTCGATAACAGCCGCAATTCCTCCAAAGCTTCCGGTCCCAAGATTTTGGGCTTCATCAACCATCAGAACAACATGTTCTCTTCTGGAATAAGCCGTGAGCAGAAATTGATTAAAGGCAGCCAATCTGGTAGCCCGACTGGTATATCTGCCCCTGCACTTCAAATTCTTGTAATAATAGCTCCAACAGATCTTCCGCCGCCATGGAAGTTTGATACAATACACCCAAACGATGGTTGCCGCCGTAAGTCTTTATCAAAGATTTTATCAGAGTGGTTTTGCCCGCCCCTATCTCCCCGGTCAGCACCACGAATCCAACCCTTTGGCTTATGCCATATTCCAAATAAGCCTTGGCAAGTTTATGTTGTGGGCTCAGATATAAATAATCCGGATCGGGAATTAGCGTAAAGGGACGTTCTTTCAAGCCCATAAAATTCTTCATACATATTTAAAATCCAAAAAAATTTTTTTTAGGTTTTTTCATTACATCTGTCTCATAATAATCGTAATATGATTGTTTCTTCTCTTGTTTCTCAGCCTTATTCAGGACTACTCCCAATACATTAAAAGATTGCAACATTTCCAGGCATTGGGCCAGGTCTTCTCTTGTGGTGCGGCCTGCTTCAATCACTAAAACAATTCCATCTGCCAATGGCGCAAATGTCAGGGCATCCGCAAAATTTAACATTGGCGGGAGATCAAACAGCACATATCGGTCACTGGTAGCAGTGCTTCAGTTCATGCACCAAATCCTCCATTTGTGTGGATTTTATCAGTTCCGCAGGCATCGCTGGCTGGTTTCCCCCCCGGCAGTATAACCAGTTTGCCGATTTGCTCAGGATGAATGAGAAGTTCGGGAATGGGCAGACCTCTTTAAAAAAATCAACCAATCCATTTCTTCCTGATAACCCGAAGTATTTGTGAACGGAAGGGCTTCGCAAATCCGCATCAACTATAAGCACCGTCTGTTCGATTTCCTGAGCGATGCTGATGGCCACATTAATGACAGTTAAACTCTTCCCCTCGTTCGGCCTGGGGCCGGTAAACATAATCGTGTTTAAATTTTCTCTTTTTGTCTTATGCAGAATATGCGTCCGCAATAAGTTTGTATTCTTCAGCCACCAGCGGATAATTTCCTCCAATTACTATATGATTTTCTTTCAGATAATCGAAATCCACCGGCAGATTTTTGGTCACCGTATAACAGATTTCTAGTGGTGTTCCCACCGCTCCCAAATTTCCCATTACCGGTAATGGCCTCTGCACTTCTGGTGTTGGGCTTACTGTTATCGGTCGCTCCCTTTTCCTTGTGTTGCGACTCTTTGGCCCTTTCTAGAGCCTTATCTATAAAACTCAAGATAAGTTTCCTCCATATTCGATTTCATCTGTGCTATAATCAGTATAATATCAATGCCGTAATATTTATTGCCATAATCCGCATAAGTTGCGCCATCAGCACCCAAAGGTCTCTGTAAAAAAAATGCACCAGAATAAGAACTAACATGATCGATAAACATGTGGACCCGGCAATAATTAAACGACGTTTTTTTAACCATCTGATATATTCCGGAGTTTCTATCCGGCTAATGGTTCCTAAAACCGGCATGTCGGATATCCAGCTAATGTCTTCCGCATCTCTGACAGAATGGTCCATTTGATCGGCCAGCAGTACCAGTACCGACCCCTCCCGCCAAACCAAGCAATAAGCCTGCCAATCACAATCAATAATCGAGGCGGAGATACCGGTTTTTCAGGATATGCGGCCGGGTCTACCAGAGTGAATTTCTCGGCCTTCTGGCTTTCCTCCATGCCCTCGCCAATCCGGGATTCCAAAAGCTTATTCATAACTTCCATATGCTTGGTATGGGCGTTTTGGTAATCACGTTGCAAGGCTGCATATTCCTGCTCAATTCTTAGTTGTTTCCTCCAGTCTTTCCGAAATATCTTCAGTCTGTCGCGCAAATCGGCCAATTGTTTGCCATACATTCTGATTTCGTTATTGGCGCCTTCAATCTGAGTAACCAGCGCAATATAGGCTGGATTATTCGGATTCTTTACTGGACTTGCCACCGTAGGCTCCGGCTTATCCACCTCTTTTTCTAACCTGGCAATCTCATTTTTAAGTTTTTTGATCTCCGGATGGTCCGCAGAAAGTCGGCCTTCTTTAGTCGCCAATTCCGCCTGCAACTGGGTCAGCTTCTGCCTCCGCACCGAAGCCTGGCCTCCCTGGGCGCTCACCATCTTTTCCAGCCCGGCAATCTCTTTTTTAAGCTTGATGACATCGGGATGATTATCCGAATTCTTTGCCATCATGGCCGCAAGATCGACCTGCGCCGCATACAGCCTGGTCTTAGGATCGAGCGTTTGTCCTGATCGCCAGCGGCAGGTCTGGATTGACTGCTGCCAATTGCCCTTCTAAATTAATTTTTTTATCCTGACTGGCCCTTAGTTGAGTTTCCAGAAGTTTTATATCATTTTCCAATCTCTCCGCTTGCGCCATATTAAACTGCTGCAGTTCCGGTAATGCGCCTTCATGCGCCTCTTTAAATTTGGTTATTTTTTGACCCAATAACAGCTATACGCTCATCTAGTTCCTTTAACTCCGCTTCTAAAAATTTGGTCGTCGTTTCTGCTTTCTCCTGGCGATCCTTTAAATTTCGCTCCAGGTAAAGGGATGACAAATTTCCCGCAACTTTCTGCACCGTGCCTGGATTTTTGCCGCGATAGGAAATGGTAAAGGCAATAGTCATACTGGTTTGACCTGGTTCTGCCTTGCTTCCTGATTTCTTTGCTTTCCCTGCAATTCATCGACACTGATTGTCTCTATCTTAATATCATCCCGCATCTTTTCGAGGATTTCTTCCTGGGTATAATCATCTCGCATCTCTGGGTAGAGATTAAATTCTTTAATTAATTTCCCAAAGCTTTGTTCCTGGACAATATCTGTTGGGTCAGGCTCTGAATGCGTTCATCCGCTATCCCTGTCACTGTCGTGCGGACAAAATCCTGCGGTATCTGCTGCTCTTCAATTAATATTGTCGAACTTGATTCATAAATTGATGGCAATAAAATCGCCACCAGATAAGCCAATAATTGAAATTAATACTGCTGGAATAATAAAATACCATTTTTTTATTTTAAATAAATGTAAATAATATCTTAATATCTTTTTCTTTTTCCATAGCTTTACCTGTTAATTTGATTATCTTAACGTTGAAAGTGTATCGGATATGAATAATTTAAAAACACATAAACATCATTAATTGGAAAACCATAATTTATAGCTCCAGTATCATTCCTATAACTAAATCGATAATTTGCCCCAATTGATAGTTTTTTCAGTTAATTTATACGTTATTCTTGGACTAATTCCATAATAATATTGATCATAATTGATGCGATCACCTTGAAATGTGGTTATATTGAAATAAGGATTAATAGTTAATTTTAATCTTTCAGTCAGATCTTGATTAAAAGTAAGATTAAAATAATTATATTGAGATTGATTGGTATAGGCGTTGGGGGATTGACTTCTAACATAACTCAAAATTAATTCCACCTTTTTCCCAACGCAAATTTGTCGAAATATTAATAAAAGGGATTAACATTGAAGGTCTTTTGCTTTCTGCAATTGTGGAATCGTTGAATAAATCCATAATAATTATTAGCACTTGTAGTTGCCACAGTTGATTCAACCTGGCTGAAATTTGCGCCGCCTAAAAAAGTTATATCCCAATTTTCAGTAATTTTTCTGATTAAAACCTACCTGCGGACCCAACGCCATATATATTGTTATCTATTTTTTGATATTGGGAATAGGCTAGCCGTAATTGATGCTATGAATGTGGTTTTTTCGTCATATAAATAATTTAATCGACTATTTATAGTATGAGTTAAATAATTATTGAAATGGATTATATTGATAATCGACATTGTTAAAAATGTACGAAAAGTCAGTCGACCACCTTTCTGTTAAAAAATATGTACAATCCTGGGGATACAGAGATAACATTAATTCGCTGTCGGATCGTAAAGACATTAGTCGCATTTACTGCTTCCTGTCGAATTTGTAGTACTTAGATATGACGCCATTAAATTTAATTTTAATCGGGACGTTGCCAGGGTATTGGCATTAATATTGTAAAATTGATTTATTGTATCCAAATTGGGGTTCTGGAGATAATGCAACCCGTCAAGTCTTAAACTACCTCCTATTTGAGTTCTCTCCGTATTATAGGTAAATTCTAGTTTTGGCACGGCCGATAAAATATAATCGGATTTCTTAAAATATGGTGAATAAAAAATATTGTTTAAATATTCCGCCCTGGTTTCTATACTAGGGGTTAATACCCAGTCTGCTGCCCGTCCTGCTTCATTTCCCCCCAGAAAAAAGCAGGTCGCCCAAAGGCAAAAGCATAACCTTTTTCCCCATGTCATGATTTCCCCCCCCTTAAGGCACTACCACAACATCCCCCGGTTGCAGGATGATATTTTGATACAGCATCATTCCCTTGGAAACATCCTTATAATCGAAATTGAAAATCTCATCCTGCCCCGACGCCTTCCGCACCACTTTAATATTTTTCGGCGACGCAAACGGCGTTAATCCCCCTGCCATGGCTATCGCCTGCAAAACTGAAGTAGGCTTGCCAACTGGAAATTCGCCAGGTTTGTTTACTTTTCCGGTCACATATACTTTATAATGTTGCGTCCGTAACAAAATAACCGTCACCGAGGCGTCAGTGACAAATTTCTCCAATCTCTTCGATATCTCTTCCTGCAGTTGCTTGACAGTTTTGCCCGATGCCCGAATTTCCCCTACTAACGGATAAGAAATTTTCCCATCGGGCTGGACTACCAGCTGCCTGGTCATATCAGGCTCTTTCCACACCGATACTTCAACAATATCTTCCGGGCCTAAAAGATATTTTTCCTGGTCAACCGGGGCTGCCTCCCCTGGTGCCGATTGCGCCTCCGCCGGTGAACTCATTTGAGATGCACAACCAGGAGTGTATAAGGAAATAATAATAACAATAAAATATATTAGTCCTTTTTGCCGTTCCTTCATAACATTCCCCCCCTTTTGTATTAAAACTTACCCTCTAAAATTATTTAAAGTCAAGTTAAAATTTATTATAATTCCCCCAATATATCATCTGCAACTTTTTTTATCAAACCTAAATCGATTTATTTCTTCATAATCAACAGCAATTTTTCAAGAAATTAATACGCTTGACGATTATTCTTTTATTATCGGCAAAATGTTTATTTTATATAACATCAGAATTACATTATTGATAAGAATAAATTAATTATTAGAAGATCTAAAAGTCTTTACTCAAAAATTATGTTAATAAAATTAAACCTCGCTTAAAACTTCCTAATGCACTGCTTTACTGGATACCGCAACTTCAGTAGCTGATTTTAATAATTAATTACTTTTTTTATGGCTCGGCTGATTCGAAACGAATCCGGAAGATAACAATCTTCTAATTTTAATAAAGGAACAATGGTATCAAAACCCGTTACCCTTTCCAGCGGTGCTGCTAAAGACAAAAAAGCTTTTTCTTGTATCCGGGCAATTAATTCCGCCGCCAAGCCGCAGGTTCGGCAAGCCTCATGCACAATTACCCCACGGCCCGTTTTTTTAATAGATTCCACCACAGTCTCGTCGTCCATTGGTGAAATAGTTCTCAAATCAATCACTTCCACGCTAATTCCTTCCGGCGCCAGCAGGTCGGCCGCCCGTATCACTTCCCTGACCATGGAGCCCCAGGCCACCGCCGTTACCGCTTCTCCTGCCTGAACAACCTTTGCCGTCCCCAATGGCACCGAATATTCTGCCGTCGGGACTTCCTCCCGCACTGCCCGGTATATCCTCTTGGGTTCAAGGAAAATAACCGGGTCCGGATCCCTGAGTGCGGCAATCATTAATCCTTTGGCATCATAGGGATTAGAGGGGATAACTACTTTAATACCGGGAATATGCGCCAACATTGCCTCGGTACTCTCGGAATGATGTTCCGGGGCGTGAATGCCCGCTCCGTACGGCAGGCGCACTACCATGGGCAAGGTAAATCGGCCTCGACTCCGGTTCCGGTAGCGGCTGATATGACAAATAATCTGGTCCAGGGCCGGCGGCAGAAAACCCATAAACTGAATTTCCGGAACCGGTTTAAATCCCCCCACCGCCAGGCCCAAAGACGTTCCCACTATGGCTGATTCCGCCAGGGGTGTATCAATTACCCGCTCGGGACCGAATTTTGCCTGCAAACCGTCGGTGACTCTAAAAACTCCCCCCAGTTTGCCAACATCCTCCCCCAGCACAATAATGCTTTCGTCCCGGGCCATTTCTTCCGTCAGGGCCAGATTAATTGACTCCACCATGTTCAGATTAGCCATCGGCTGATTTCCCCCGCGCCTGTCTGAAGACGATGCCAATATTCTTTTTGAAAAGCTAAATACGCCGGCATCCGGGCATAATGAAAGTCAAACATTTCATCGGCATTTAACGAAATCGCCGCCTCCGCCGCCCTGGCCTCATCCCTGGCCATCTGCTCATAATCCGACAATCGTTGTTTCTCTCCAGCCTCGTTTACCAATCCCTTTTTTTCCAAATATTTCTTGACCCGGCTGATCGGATCGTAAGGTTCGTGTTCCTTCAACTCTTCTGCTGACCTGTAGCGACGTGGGATCATCAGCCGTGGTGTGAGAACCCAATCTATAGGTTTGAGCCTCCACCAGCACCGGTCCCTCCCCGGCCCTGGCCCGTTGCACCGCCGCCTGAGTTACCGCATACGTTGCTAAAAGATCGTTGCCGTCAACTATCACTCCAGGGAATCCATACGCTATGGCTTTCTGTGCCAGGGAGGCCGAGGCCGTTTGCGCCGGCCGGGGCACCGAGATGGAATACTGATTGTTCTGACAGAAGAATACACAAGGAGTTTTAAAAACTCCGGCAAAATTCATGGCCTCATGAAAATCGCCCTTGGAAGTTGCCCCATCGCCAAAAAATATTAGCGTCACAGCATCCTCCTTTTTCAATTTCGCCGCCCAGGCAAGCCCAACTCCATGTAAAGTTTGGGTGCTCACAGGTGCACAAATAGGCAGAACCTTAACGTTTTCCGGGAAGTGGCTGCCCCATTCGCAACCCATCCAGTACATATAAATTAACTTCAGCGGCACGCCTTTCAACAGCATGGCGCCCATCTCCCGAAACGACGGCACCAGCCAGTCGCCGGCTTCCAGGACGCCGGCACTACCGATATTTGCCGCTTCCTGCCCCAATATCGGCGGATACGTCCCCATCCGACCCGCCCGCTGCAGAGTCAGGGCCTGTTGATCCGCAACCCGCAACATCACCATTTTGTCATACAAATCAAGAACGACATCATCTGTGAGCACTAGGGGACGCAGTTGCTCTCCTACCAGGTTTCCTTCACAATCTAATATCTCCACCCGCCTGCCAACCACGGGATCAAATTCTTGGAGATTAATACTCATCCTCGGCCTCACACTAGTTTTCAGATAATCTCAGTATTCCGGATTCCACCTGATTTCTTCTGGTCAGCTCTTAGCTTTGCGCCCACTCTGTCAATTTTTCATAATTGGGTTCGCCGCAAAGCCACCTGGCGCTGCGGGTATTATAGAAAAACGGCACCCCGCCGCAGAAACCCTGGTCATATTTCTTTAATAAATCAGCATTTGCCTGATTATGCCAAACCTCCAGCCTTGTCACCGTAATGCCCAATTCATCTTCTAAACGTTCCAGGAGTGGTTCTAATTTTTTACAGTGAACACATTCTGTGCCGAAAAATTCCAGTAAATGACCAGATTCCATAAATTTTCTCCCAAAAGCTGCCCTTCGCAAACCCTTTTCCCAAATCTCATGGAATTAACCCAATCTTACCCAATGCTCCTGCAGACAATATTTTTATGGCCCTTGCCGCCGGGCTCTAAATCGGCCACATCTTCTATCTTCAAAACTTCAGGCGGGCCAAACTCCCTTACTCGCCCCGCTTACATCACAACCCTACCAGTTTCTGTTTTTGTTAGATTTTTAATAGAATTGTATTTTTTACCTATTTAAGTGCAAATATATTACGTATCTATAATACATCTTTGCCTTTTTATCTGATCGTAAACAAAAAGGGAATGGCAGTTAAACCATCCCCTTTCTTTATTCCTAGATAAAGTCTAAGATATGAATTTTTATCTTTTTTATCAATCCGAACATTTGGCGTGCATGCCCTAAATTCTGCCCTCATATCTTTCCCTATAGTCGTGATTAATTCCCACTCAAAAGAGTTATTCTGATAATAGGTATAACAGATTTATTTATATTTTATAAGTCTAAAAAGTTGCATGTCATCAAATTTATGGATAAATTAAAAAAAATTAATCTGAGGTTATTACGTGAGAATCTGCGTGGTCGACGGTCAGGGCGGTGGTATCGGCGCCACCGTCATAAAACGATTAAAAGAAATTTATCAGGAAGATCATGAAGTTATTGCTCTGGGGACCAACGCCATTGCCACCGCGCAAATGCTCAAGGCCAGAGCCAATAGAGGCGCCACCGGGGAAAATGCCATAATACAAACCGTCCGGACTGCAGACATAATTATCGGTCCTATTGCAATTATTCTGGCTAATTCGATGATGGGAGAACTCACCCCCCGGATGGCCGAAGCTATTGCTTCGGCAGACGCCCTTAAATTGTTGTTGCCGTTAACTCAAGAACGCATTGAAATTGCCGGGTTAAAACCGGAACCATTGCCCCATCTCGTGGATTACATAGTTAATATCCGTCTTAAGGAGATTTTTCAGCATGTGTGAAGCAGCCGCATATATTATTAGAAATGGTCAGGAAGAACTTTTTTTAGAAGATGTTGATGTCATTGAACCGGAGGGGGAAAACCTGCGCCTGGTCAGTATTTTCGGGGAACAAAAAATAATCAAGGCTACTGATTCAAAGCCTTAATCTGGTAAACCACAAAGTCATTTTAAAAGAAATATAATTATCTTTAGGCTATAGGCAACTCGGTGGCGTCTGCCTGTTTTCATGTTTCGTGGTGATTTTTAAACATGTAACCTTTTGGGGCGGATCTCATTTCCTCCCACTGGTTCACGCCTTGGAGAAATGATCAAATCCGCCTCCGGATATGTCCACGTTTCCTGTCGGTGTTTGGAGTCTTATTCCTGACCCTGAAACAATTTTTCCCACACAGTATGGCTCTGAAAGCTTTGCCTGGGCGAAACACTTTTCCATCTCCTGCCTTTTGGCCGGTGATCCTGTGAAGAGGAGGAAATAATCCTCACCCCCTTTCAGGGCCAGGTCCAGGGGATCCTTGCCTGTCTTTATGGCTATCTCCCGCACCGCCGGGCTAATTGGGACGTGCCCGGCTTCCACCAAGGCGCCCACCCGGCTTTGCAGGCAGATCTGATAAAGATCGGAGGCCAAGCCATCAGAAAGATCAATTAAGCTTGTGGCCAAATGATTCCGGGCCAACACCCGGCCTGCCGCCACTTGTGGTTGAGGGTCCAGGAATGCCTGCAATAAAGGCTTTTTGGTTGCTTCCGGCAGTTCCAAGCCGTGGCGGAGAATCTCCAGCCCGGCCGCGGCCTGCCCGAGCGGTCCGGTAACATAAACCAAATCCCCGACCTGAGCCCCGTCCCGCCCCAGCAGTTCATTCGGTCTGGCCCGGCCGAGCACTGTCAGGCTCAGTGTCAAACCTCTCGGGGCCGCCACCGTATCGCCGCCGATGAGCGCCACACCATACTCCCGGGCTGTCTCCTGCATCCCCCCGGCTAACTCCAGGGCCCCCTCTAATTTTCTTTCCGGAGGCCAGCCCAGGGATAACAGGGCATACTGCGGCTCTCCCCCCATGGCCGCCATATCGCTCACATTAACTGCCAGGGCTTTTCTTCCCTAAGAGCCGCAGGGAAGTATAGGTTAGATCAAAGTGAACTCCCTCAATGAGAGAATCTATCGTCCACAGCAGGTCATACCCTTCCTCCACCCTGAGAACCGCGCAATCGTCGCCTATGCTGCGTCTCACCTGTCCGGGCGGGTTACCGAAGATTCCTGCCAGCGCGGCGATCAAATCACGTTCACTCTGCATTCATGCTGTCTCTGCCGATATGGTTAGAGGAAGAGTTAAAATGTTTGGCATCTACTCTTGGTTATACTTTCTCCAGGGCATTAAAGAAGAAGGCTATCTCGGTCAGGGCAGATTCCGGGGCATCCGAACCATGGACGATATTGGCCTCAATTTCCCGGGCAAAGTCGGCGCGGATGGTGCCGGGAGCAGCCTGGCGAAAATCCGTCGCGCCCATTAAATCGCGATTTTTGGCTATGGCATTCTCGCCTTCCAATATCAGCGCCACAATCGGCCCGGAACTCATAAAGCTCGTCAAACTTTCAAAAAAATTCCGGTCCCGATGCACCGCATAAAAGCTTTGAGCCTGTTCCTTAGTCAAATGCAGCATTTTCATAGCTCTGATTTTCAAACCGGCCCGTTCAAAGCGGCCGATAACTTCTCCTATCAGCCCCCGGGAGACGCCGTCAGGTTTAATCATTGATAATGTCTGTTCTATAGCCATATTACCAGTTATCTCCTTATAATTGTTACGCAATATTATGAATCAGCCTTATTTTACTCTGTCAACAATCGCTCCGGGCGCCTTCGCTTATTTTTCCGATTGCCCGAAGTGGTCAAATTGCATGGTGAAGATGCCCCGTCCCTGGGTCGCCGACCGCAAGCTCGTAGAATAACCGAACATGCCTGATAACGGCGCCAAACCGGTGACAACCCTGGTGCTGCCTTTAGATTGCAGGTCCTCAATCTTCCCCTTGCGGGCATTAAAATCTCCGATTACCTCCCCCATAAATTCATCCGGGACAATAGTCTCCACCCGCATTATCGGTTCCATAAGGGCGGGCGCCGCTTCCAGGCAGGCTTGCTTGACCGCCTGCATGGCTGCCACCCGAAAAGCCATTTCACTGGCCAATCCTTCTTTAACCTCGGCGTCCTGCAGTTCCACCATTACGTCCACCACCGGATGACCGTAAGCTGCTCCAGCCAGCAAAGCCCCCTGGATAGCTTCCTCGATCACGGGTGTGTACACTGAACCCGGATGATCGGCCGGCAACCGCGAAACTACCTGGCTTCCAGTGCCTCGAGGCCGTGGGGCTACCTTCACCTTCACGGCGGCATAATGGCGCTTGCCCCCTAGTTCCCGATCAAAAATACCTGTGGCGGCGCCGCTCTTATTAATGGTCTCCCGATGCACCACCTGGGGCCGCCCTGCCGTCACGCGGGTGTTAAAATCCCTTTCCAGGCGGTGAATCAAGACCTCCAGATGCAATTCTCCCATCCCCGAAAGAATAGTCTGTCCCGTGTCCTCATCCATCTGCAGGCGCACACTCGGGTCTTCTTCCAGCAACCGGTTGAGAGCCGAATCGAGCTTCTCCTGATCATCCCTGGTTTGGGGCTCGATGGCCAGAGACATGACGGGTACATACGAATCGATGGGCTCTAAGATAATCGGCGCTTCGGGACTACAGAGGGTGTCTCCGGTTGTAGTGTGTTTTAGACCCATGACTCCGACCAGATTGCCGGCCTGGGCTTGCTCTAAGCGCTCCCTCTGATTGGCGTGCATCCTGAGAATGCGGGCCACCTTTTCGGTTACCTTTTTCACCGGATTATAGACATCCTGCCCCGGCTTTAACATGCCGGAATAGATCCGCAGATGGGTCAGCTTGCGCCCCTGGTCCATAACTATTTTAAAGGCCAAGGCCGCAAAAGGGCCCTCACGGCGGGCGAGTCGCTGTTCCGTTACTCCGGAAACCGGATTGATACCCTCGATGGGAGGTACTTCGGCGGGATTTGGCAAAAAACTGATGATACCGTCCAATAACGGCTGTACTCCCTTGTTTCTCAAAGCCGCGCCGCAAAAGGTAGGCACCGCCTTCAAACTGATGGTAGCCCGGTGAATACCCGCCATTAATTGCTCCACATTCGGAGCCTCTTCTCCCAGATAGGCGTCCATTATCTCATCGTCAACTTCCGCCAGAGCTTCTATCAGGTTCTCACGGGCTTTCCCGGCTTCGTCGGCATATTCTGCCGGGATAGCCATTTTCTTAAACACCGCCCCTAAACTGGCTTCATCCCAGACCAGGGCCTGTTGCTCCAAAAGATCGATGACACCTTTAAATTGGTCTTCCTGCCCCATGGGTATGGTGATGATAAGAGGATATGCTCCCAATTTTTCCCGCATACTCTTTACTGCGGCCCAAAAATCGGCTCCCAGCCGATCAATTTTATTTATAAAGGCCAACTTGGGGATTTTGTATCTATCAGCCTGATGCCAGACGGTCTCAGATTGCGGTTCAACCCCGCTCACCCCGTCAAAAACGCCGATGGCGCCATCCAGGACCCGTAACGATCTTTCCACTTCAATGGTAAAATCCACGTGGCCGGGTGTATCAACGATATTAATCTGGCAGCCTTTCCACTCACAGCTGGTGACCGCCGACGTGATGGTGATCCCCCTTTCCTGTTCCTCCGGCATCCAATCCATGACTGCGGCGCCGTCGTGCACCTCACCCATTTTATGAGTTTTGCCGGTATAGAAAAGGATGCGTTCGGTGAGGGTCGTCTTGCCGGCATCAATATGTGCAATAACCCCGATATTGCGAATGTTCTTTAACTTGACCGAACTGCTCATACTCCGATCCCTATGGTCTGATACCAAAGTGCTTTCAAAAAGGTAACATCGATTCTTCGCGGGCTGCACATAAGAGCTGCACCGGCTGGGAAGCCTGTGCCACCAGATTTTATTTATTTGACGGCAACTTGGTCTGACAGATAATAAAGTCGCCGGTTTGCCTGATTAAACCTTTTTGACTAAGCCCCTTACTATTTAGGCAAATTTTGCCTGTCTGTCAACCAGATTAACCTCTTTACAGCCGTCCGGAGTGCAACAAGTTAATCCTGCAAGACGTTTAACTTGCTTCTCAGCTTACCGAATTTTTTCAGATTAAAAAGTGTAATCATTTCGACTAGATGATTTTCAAGATCCACCAAGGAAAAATTAAAATTAGCATATCTGCCTTCCTCCAGGGTGAAAGCCCCGGGAACTATCAGGTAGACAGAATCGTTTGCCAGTTGGAGAAGTTCGTGCCGGGATCGCTCCTGATGCCGGAAGAATGAATTTATATAGAGAATTTGATTCAGACTGTGGCCGAATCGAGTCACCGAAGGGGTGTGCGTGTGACCATGGCAGATAAGCAAAGGCGGCCGCCCTGAAGCCAGAGCGGATTTATAGGCTGCCAGGGGCTCTTTAAAATGGATGAAAGCGTTTGCTCTGGTGTGAGCCAAAAAAATCCGACCATTTAAGGCCACGGTCATGCCGTGAGCCGTGGCTTCAGGCAAGTCAGGCCAAAAGACATCAAAAACCCAATAGAGCTTCCGGCCCGGTCCCGAGACCAGCCACTGGTGGAATGGCTCAGTCTCGCAATCTCCCAGGCACGCCAGATTGACTATCCGGTGTCGGTCTAAAAAATCAAAAAATAAGGGAAGTCCGGCCCTGTAGAGATGCGTATCGGATATGAGGGCCAAAACTCCCCTGGTGTGCATGGTTGCTTCGGGTCAGGAGGGCTTAAACGACCTTGGGCCCGCAGGCATGGCCGCCGCCGCCTTTAATCCTGTCCATCAAGGCGATAACGAATTTTAAGGCTTCGGTTTTATCCTGATCAATAATTATTTCCTGAAGCTGGGCCTGTTCCTGATCACTAAAAACTATGGTTTTTTCCGCCATTGTTATGCTCCTTCCATATGCTAGTTAATTTCACCGTATTACGGAGTTTAAACACCCGCCCCGGTGACTGTCAATACTAATTACGCTCATTTCTGCCAGTATTCCAGGAAAGATGATTTTACCGATATTTTTTCTATAAAAATTCATAGGTTAAATATATAAGGAACTATCATCGAAAATGACCGGCTCAGATCTTTTCAGCCCCCGGCAAATTTTTCCACTGGTTATCTGGCGAATCTGGTTGTGAAATATTACAATGATATCAAAGGAGATTTCTATGAGTATGTTAGAACGAAAAACCCAGCCGCCGATTTGTCCTTTCTGCGGCCAAGTAATTGATCCGCCGCACTCTTTTGATGATTTTTTATTTGAATTTGACGGCGGCGAATGTTCCTGCGGCGCGGTCTATGGTATGGATCCCACCTCCCGCAATGGCGGCACGGTCATAATGCAAGCCATGGCTCAGGCCTGTAAAGGCGATTGGGATAAAGCCCACAGTCTCAGCCCCGAAATTGATTATCAGGAAGCTGTTTTAGAAAGATACAGCCCTAAGAACCACCGGATTAACGCCCCCGGCGCTTTCGGCACCATCTATTTCATCCGCCTCATATCCAAAAAATGAAGAGGAATTGTCTGTCCCCGGCATTTTTCACCTTCATTGCATTGAGGCACAGGCGGACTGAAAAAGGCAAGAAGCTTGTGCCTTTTTTCACGTATATTTATTAGATAGCTGTAATCATTGCCAAAAGTTCTGACTTCTTCATCCCTCACCCTGGCCCTCTCCCGCAAGCGGGGCGAGGGGATAAAGAACAAACCATTTGAGGCTCCGGCAAAATTCAAATTTTCTTCCCGTTGTCATTCTGAGAGTAGCGAAAAATCTAATGGTTCAAGCAGGCTAAGATCCTTCACTTCGTTCAGGATGACAAAAAAACTATTTTGCAAGAGGCTCATTTGGCAATCGATATATCTGACACACTTATATGAAAACCGTGAGCCGTGAGCGGTGAGCAGTGAGCCGAAAAGAATGGATCGATCAACAGGCCCATTTGTTTTCATGCTTTGTTGTGATTTTCAAACATGATGACTTTCGGCATCGGCAGACATTACATGTCTTTCGGTCCGACGATCTTCCCCGCCACTGCCGAAGCTGCGGCCACTGCCGGGTTGGCCAGATAGACCTTCGATTCCGGATGGCCCATGCGGCCGACAAAATTGCGGTTGGTGGTGGCGATGGCCGTTTCTCCCGGCGCCAGGATGCCCATATGGCCTCCAAGGCACGGGCCGCACGTCGGGGGACTGATAATCGCTCCGGCTTCCAGAAAAATCTTAAACAGGCCTTCTTCCAGACACTGGGAATAAATCCAGGGGGTGGCCGGAATAATAATCAGCCGCACTCCCCTGGCCACCTTTCTCCCCTGTAAGACCTTCGCCGCCAGCCTCATATCCTCCAGACGACCATTGGTGCAGGAACCGATGACCGCCTGATCAATGGGAACCTCCCCCACTTCTGAAATTGGATGCGTATTTTCCGGCAGATGCGGAAAGGCCACCTGGGGCTCCAGATGACTGACGTCAATTTCCCTCACCCCGGCATAGTCGGCGCCCGGATCGCTGGCGTAAAAGGTAAAAGGCCGCAGGGCCCGGTTTTTGACATATTCCCCGGTCACCTCGTCCGGCGCGATGATGCCGTTTTTGGCTCCAGCCTCAATGGCCATATTACACATGGCCAGACGGTCGCTCATGGGCAGGTTGGTGATGGCCTCGCCGGTAAATTCCATGGCCTGGTACAAGGCGCCGTCCACCCCGATCTGGCCGATGATGTAGAGGATGAGGTCTTTGCCGCCGACCCATTCCGACAGTTTCCCGTTAAAGATAAAGAGCAGGCTTTCCGGCACCTTAAACCAGCATTCACCGGTAATCATGGCGGCTGCCAGGTCGGTGGACCCCACTCCCGTGGCAAAAGCCCCTAAGCCGCCGTACGTGCAGGTGTGGCTGTCCGCCCCGATTACCAGATCTCCGGGCACGACAATGCCTTTTTCCGGCAGGAGGGCATGTTCCACCCCCATCTCGCCGCCGTCATAAAAATGCTGCAGATGTTGCTCCTGGGCAAACTGACGCAACGTCCGGCATTGGATGGCGGACAGGATATCTTTGTTGGGGGCAAAATGATCCGCCACCAACACCACCCGCTCCGGGTCGAAAACCTTCTCCGCCCCGGCCTGTTTAAATTCCTTGATGGCAATGGGCGCGGTAATATCATTTCCCAGGGCAATATCCACCCTGGCGTTGATCAACTGTCCCGGCGTCACCTCTTCCAGGCCGGCATGGGCCGCCAGAATTTTTTCAGTAATGGTCATAGGATGTGACATAATTGTATTCCTGCATAAGAGAGAATTATATATCTGCTTGAAATATTTTTATTTTTTGCTGAGGCGGCAATAATTCTAAAATCCCCCCCAACCCCCTTTAGAAAATCTAGCCGTTACCCACAACCAGGGTCAGAGAGGTTGGATTTAAAGATAACATATTGAATCAACAAGATAAATATACCCCCTCACCCTAACCCTCTCCCCCAAGGGGGCGAGGGGATAACATGATAAGGTCCCCAATCCCTTAGAAGGTAGGATTAGGGCTCATTGCAGAACAGTCATTGATAGTGAAGCGTAAATGCTACCTCAGATTAAGTCGAATACTCCTCCGGCAGTTCTGTTATTCCTGGGGCAACGGCTCGGTTGAGGCGGCCGCGGCCATCTGCACGTAGTAGAGCCGGTTCAGCCCGTTCAGGTAAGCCCTGGCGCTGGCGGTGACAATATCCGGATCTACTCCCCGGCCGGTGACCGTATTGCCGTCTTCTTCCAGTTTCACCGTAATCTCGCCCAGGGCGTCCGTCCCCCCGGTTATCGAACTTACGGAAAATTTCAGCAGCCGGCACTCGGACTTGGTCAGATGGGTAATGGCCTTGAACGTGGCGTCAATGGGACCGTCGCCAAAACTGGAGTAGCGATGCACTTCGCCGTTGATCTCGAGTTTTACCGTGGCGTTGGGCTTTGCCATGGTCCCGGTTAAGACGACCAGTTCCAGCAGTTTGTAGTGCTCCGGGACAGACCGCCGCAGGACTTCCATTTCCACGAGGCTTTCCAGGTCTTCGTCAAAAATATGTTTCTTGCGGTCGGCCAGATCCTTAAACCGCACGAACACCCGATTCAGGTCCTCATCCAGCAGGCTGTAACCCAGCCCCTTCAATTTTTCCCGCAGGGCATGCCGGCCCGAGAGTTTGCCCAGCGGCAGGCTGCTCTCTTTGATGCCGATGGATTGGGGGGTCATGATTTCGAAGGTGCTGGCCTCTTTGAGCACGGCGTCCTGATGGATGCCCGACTCGTGGGCAAAGGCATTGGCCCCGACAATGGCCTTATTGGGCTGCACCATCATGCCGGTGAGTTTGCTGACCAACCGGCTCGTGGGATAAATGTGTTCCGTGACGATATCCGTGTAGTAATCAAAATAATCCTTGCGCGTGGCCAGGGCCATAACGACCTCTTCCATGGAGGTATTGCCGGCCCGCTCGCCGATGCCGTTAATGGTGCATTCGATCTGCAAGGCGCCATTGGAAACAGCGGCCAGAGAGTTGGCTACCGCCAGTCCCAGATCGTTGTGGCAGTGGACACTGATGACAGCTTTGTCGATGTTGGGAATATGTTCAGTAAGATATTTTATCTTGGCCCCGAATTCCTCGGGTATGGCGTAGCCCACCGTATCCGGAAAATTTACGGTGGTGGCCCCGGCGGCGATGACCGCCGAAAAAACCTGAGCGACATACGCCAGATCACTGCGTGAGGCGTCCATCGCCGAAAATTCGACATTGGAGGTGTAGCGACAGGCATATTTCACCGCTTCCACCGCTTCTTCCAGTACCTGCTCCCGGGATTTCTGCATCTGGTATTTCAGATGGATATCCGAGGTGGAGATAAAGGTGTGGATACGGGGATGTTCCGCTTCCTTGACCGCCTCCCAGGTAGCATCCAGATCAGCTTTTTTGGCCCGGGCCAACCCGGCGATCTGCGGGCCCCGGATTTCCCGGGCGATAGCTTTCACCGCCTCCAGATCTCCCCGGGACGCATAGGGAAAACCCGCTTCAATGACATCAACCTGCATCATCTGCAGGTAGCGGGCAATTTGCAGCTTTTCCCTGGTATTCAGGCTGGCGCCGGGGGACTGCTCGCCGTCCCGCAATGTGGTATCGAAAATTATGACCTTTTTAGCCATATCTTGGTTCTCCGTGAACTGCCGAAAGTTCCGTCTTATTCACCCCTCACCCTGACCCTCTCCCCTCAAGGGGAGAGGGGAATAAAAGGGGCAAGGCTGGTATGAAAACCGTGAGCCGTGAGCCGTGAGCCGAAGCTGTAGCCGTGAGCCGTGAGCCGAAAAAACTGGATCGATCAACAGGCCCATTTTGGTTTTCATACTTCGTGGTGATTCTCAGAACATGATGCACTTATATGAAAACAGGCTTTAGGCAAGAGGCTATGGGCTATAGGTAACTCAAGGACATCTACCTGTTTTCATGCTTCGTGGTGATTTTTAAACATGTGAACTTTTGGCAATCAGTATATCTGGGTTTTTCGTTAGACCTCGGACAGGCAGGTAAAATTCTTTGGGCAAGATAGTATTATTGTTAGTTGCGGGGGTAGTGCGAACCTGCCCTGCAAATCTGTGGCAAAGAATTAAGCCTTATGAAATTTCCGAGGTCTCGGCTTCCAAACTTTCCGTATCATGAATTTCTGGTTCTTTCCTCCTCCTCCAGAGGAGGAGCAGGGTCAGGACCGGTCCTGAAAGGACATAGGCGCCCATGGCCAGACAACCCATAATTTTAGGTTCGATGGCAATCACCAGGAAAAGCAGGACGGCCCCCACCAAAACGGGGAAAGGCTTGCGCTGGAAAAGTTCAAATTTCTTAAAACTGTAGTATTTGACATTGCTGACCATCAAGAAAGACAGGCAGTAGATCATCACCAGGATCAGGATATGCCGGTTTGGGGCCCATTCCCCCAGTTCATAATACATCAGGATAGCGGTAGACACCATGGTGGCTGCCGCAGGAATGGGCAGGCCATTAAAATATCTGGGATCAATTTCGCCGATCTGGACATTAAACCGGGCCAGGCGCAGGGCGCCGCAGACGACAAAGAGAAAAGCCGCTACCCAGCCATACCGGCCGTAGGGTTTCAAGGCCCAGAAATAGACGATCAGGGCCGGCGCCACGCCGAAGGCCACCAGATCAGCCAGGGAGTCGTATTGAACCCCGAAATTGGAAGAACTATGGGTCATACGAGCCACCCGCCCGTCCAGCCCATCCAGGATGAGTGCGACCAGTATCGACACGGCGGCCACCTCGAATCTGCCGTCAATGGCCTCGATGATGGCATAAAAGCCGGCGAATAAACTGGCCGTGGTAATAAGGTTGGGCAGGATATAAATACCCCGAAACTTTCTGGCCCCTTTGGGTTTTCTTCTCCGCCTGGTCATGACCATCTCCCTAAAATGCTGCTTCCAGCCTTGACTTTCTGTCCGATTCGGACCTGCACCTGGCAATCCTCCGGAAAATAGAGATCGACCCGGGAGCCGAAGCAGATGAGGCCGACCCGTTCACCCCGGTCCAGCTTATCTCCCTCCTGAACATACGAAATGATGCGGCGGGCCATCAACCCGGCAATTTGCACCATGACAACATCGGCGCCATTGGCACTTTTCAGGTGTACGGCCAACTGTTCATTCTGATCCGGCGCTTCCGGACGGTTGGCCGCCAGATAACGTCCCGGTTGATACACCATGCCCTTGCACCTGGCCGGCCACCGGCGCCCGGTTGACATGGACATCAAAAATATTCATAAAAATACTCAGCTTCTGCGCCGGTTGTTTCAGGAAGTGCTCTTCCCGCCGCCGCTCCAGAGAAATGATCCGCCCATCAGCCGGAGAAATTATCAATCCCGCCCCGGCCGGCACCAATCGGTCCGGGTCACGGAAGAAGTAGATAAAGAATACGGTCAACAGCAGACCCAGAAAGATAAAAAGCTGTGCCCGTCCACAGTCCCAGCAGGAAAACAACCAGTCCCATAATAATGAAACGGTAGCCGGGAGGAGCAATGGGTCCGGTGCGTTCTTTCAAATTAAGCTCTTTTATTTACTCAATGCAGAGATGAAAATCCCCCCTGACCCCCCTTTAAAAAAGGGGGGAAACGTCAAGGGATCTCTTCTTATATTGATAAACATCGCTGCCACATATAATTATAAGCGTTGCTGTGACAGGCAAAAATCTACTTCCGCTGGAGCCAGCCCATCATGCTTCTGAGTTTTTCACCCACCTCGGCAATGGGGTGTTCGGCCTCCTGCTTGCGCAGGGCATTAAATACCGGCCGCCTGGCCTGGTTTTCCAGAATCCATTCCCGGGCAAATTCGCCATCCTGGATTTCCCGCAGGATCTGGAACATCTCTTCCCGGGTCTCTTCGGTGATGATCCTTTTACCCCGGGTGTAATCGCCGAATTCCGCCGTGTCCGAAACCGAATAGCGCATGTAGTTGATGCCGCCCTGATAGAACAGATCGACAATCAGCTTCAGCTCATGGAGGCACTCAAAATAGGCAATTTCAGGCTGATAACCGGCCTCTACGAGGGTGTCAAAGCCGGCCTTGACCAATTCCGAGACGCCGCCGCACAGGACCGCCTGTTCACCGAAGAGATCGGTTTCGGTCTCTTCCTGAAAAGTGGTTTCGATAACCCCGGCCCGGGTGGCGCCGATGCCTTTGGCGTAAGCCAGAGCGGTAGCCAGGGCCTGGCCCGAGGCATCCTGGTGAATGGCCACTAATGACGGCACCCCGGCGCCCTTTTCGTATTCGCTGCGCACGAGATGCCCCGGTCCCTTGGGGGCCACCATGACCACGTCAATCTGCGGCTCAGGAATGATCTGGCCGAAATGAATGTTGAAACCGTGCGAAAACAACAGGGTTTTTCCCGGCCCCATCTGGGGTTTGATATCATTTTCATACAATTGCGCCTGAACGTGATCCTGGGTCAAAATCTGGATCACCTGGCACTCTTTGGCCGCCGCCGTCGCACTTACCGGGGAAAAACCATATTTTACCGCCAGTTCGTAATTCGGGGTGTTCGGGACCTCGGAAACCACCACCTGGACGCCGCTGTCCCTCAGGTTCAGGGCCTGGGCGTGCCCCTGGGAACCGAAACCGATAACCCCAACCTTCTTGCCCTGCAAGATATCAAAACTGGCATCTTTATCGTAATATATCTTCATTAAAAATCCTTTCTGGAAATTGGATTTGCCTGCCTGCAAAATTTTTTGGGCGATCAGCTTTACCCCCTCACCCTGACCCTCTCCCCCAGGGGGGCGAGGGGAATAAAAGGACAAAACATCCATGATGAGAAATCCAACGAGCATGAGAATGCTCCCAGAGGCGGGCGTTGGGCTTCGCCGCCCTGCGGGTGCTTTCCCGCCCTACGAAATCAAGCTGTCAACCACTGGCATTCTCAATAAATTTATAAGAAAGCAGAAAGAAGTTGTAGGGTGGGCACCGCCCACCATAATAAAGGTATTAAATTCTTTGGTGGGCAATGCCCACCCTACACAATACCTAGCTGTTTTCATGCTTCGTGGTGATTTTTAAACATGATGACTTTTGGCCATCGGTATAACTGAAAAATGGGAATTAAAACTGTTTAAGCTGACTGCCGTAGGCTGACAACTGAAAAGCTTTCTATTCCTTTTTGGTCCGCTGAATTGCCAAAGACCCTGTCCGCACCACTTCCTGGATGCCGACAACCTTTAACAGACCCAGAACGGCGTTGAGCTTCTCGGTAGTGCCGGTTATTTCCAAGGTATAAGAATTAGAGCTGACATCTACCACCCGGCAGCGGAAAATATCGGCGATGCGCAGCACCTCGGCCCGTTGCCGGTCCTCGGCTTTCACCTTCACCAGGGCCATCTCCCGCTCCACGTGGTCAGTGGGCGTCAGATCCTGAACCTTGACGACATTTATCAGTTTACGCAACTGCTTAATTATTTGCTCGATAATCTGCTCATTGCCCACCGAGACCAGGGTTATGCGGGAAACATCCGCTTCCATGGTGGTGGCCACGCACAAGCTTTCAATATTAAAGCCCCGGCCGCTGAAAAGCCCGGTGACCCGGGAAAGAACGCCGGGTTCGTTGTCAACCCAAACCGAAATCACGTGTCGCATAATTCGCTTCCCTTAAGTCAGTAACATCTTGTGCATGGGTGCACCCGCCGGCACCATGGGCATGACGCATTCTTCCGGGGCCACCCGGAAATCCATGAGCACCGGTTTGCGGGTATTGAGGGCCTCTCGAATTACGGGTTCCACCTCGGCCATTTTTTCGGCCCGTAAACCCAGGGCACCGTAGGCCTCGGCCAGCTTGACGAAATCCGGAGCAAACATGGGCGTGAAACTGTAGCGGCGCTCATAGAAAAGCTGCTGCCACTGGCGGACCATGCCCAGGAAACCGTTGTTGAGGATGGCCACCTTCACCGGCAGATCATATTCCACTGCCGTGGCCAGCTCCTGGATATTCATTTGAATGCTGCCGTCGCCGGCAATGTCGATGACCACGTCATCCGGGCAGGCCACCTGCGCCCCGATGGCGGCGGGAAAGCCGTAGCCCATGCACCCCAGACCGCCGGAACTGAGCCAGCGGTTGGGCCGATTGATATGATAAAACTGAGCCGCCCACATCTGGTTCTGCCCCACTTCGGTGCTGATAATGGCATTTCCCTGGGTCAGCTCGTAGAGCTTTTCCACGACAAACTGCGGTTTCAATTCGCCGTTGCGCTCATAGGTCAAAGGATGGTCCCGCTTCCACTGATCGATCTGATCCAGCCAGGCCAGGTGGGCCGGAGACAACTCCCGGGGCATGACCTCGGCCACCAGCTCATTGAGCTGGCTCAAGGCATCCTGGCAGTCGCCGACGATGGGAATGTCCACCACCACGTTTTTACTGATGGAGGTGGGATCGATGTCAATGTGGATAATTTTGGCATGCGGCGCAAATTCCTCGATCTTGCCCGTGACCCGGTCGTCGAAACGGGAGCCGATGGCGATGAGCACATCGGTGTGGTGTATCGACATATTGGCAAAATAGGTGCCGTGCATACCCAGCATCCCCAGCCAGAGTTTGTGGGGCGCCGGAAAACCGCCCAGCCCCATGAGGGTGGTGGTCACCGGAATCTGCAGGGATTCGGCAAACCTGGTCAAATCCTCGGAAGCCTTGGAAAGAATAACGCCGCCGCCGGCATAAATTACCGGCCGGTGGGCCTTGAGGATCATCTCCAGGGCCTTTTTGATCTGCTTCGGATTGGCGTGGTAATTGGGATTGTAGCTCTTGATCCGCACCTTGTCCGGAAACTTGGGAGTCGTCTTCGCCTGAACGACGTCCTTGGGAAGATCCACCAGGACCGGGCCGGGCCGGCCGGTGCGGGCGATATGAAAGGCTTCCTGGACCACCCGGGCCAGATCGTCCACGTCTTTGACCAGATAATTATGCTTGGTGCACGGCCGGGTAATGCCGACGATATCCACTTCCTGAAAGGCATCATTGCCGATCAGCGGCGTTGGCACCTGACCGGTAAATACCACTATGGGAATGGAATCCATGTAGGCCGAGGCAATGCCCGAGACGGTATTGGTAGCCCCCGGCCCGGAGGTTACCAGACAAACCCCCACCTGGCCCGAGGCCCGGGCATAGCCGTCGGCGGCATGGGCGGCGCCTTGCTCGTGCCGCACCAGAAAATGTTTCAGGAAAGGGGCGCGGGTCAATTCGTCATAAATATCCAACACCACGCCGCCGGGAAATCCGAAAATATGCTTAACGCCTTCACGTTCCAGACATTTCAGAAAAATTTGAGAGCCGGTCAATTTCATGCTGATTTTTCCTTCGCCCGATACTGGGCCAAAATCTGTTCTATCCTGTCACGACCTGCCAATTTCAGTTTCTGAATACGCCGGCGTTCTACAGTTTCTTCGGCGGTTAAATAGTGCCGCCGATTGAACTCCTCTAACTGCCGCTCGAACTCTTCATGATCTTCGAGGCGGCGCTTCAACTCCGGATCTTTGTCGATCCAGCGAGCCACTAACTCTGCATCGGATTTTTCCATACCTACCCTCGCGGATAATACTGACATCATTATATCACAAAATAGTTATTACATTTTCCTCACTTAAGCAAGAATTTTTCACTCGGTTAAAAGCAAAAGGCGGTCAGCGGTCAGCGAAACGGGCGAACCACCGGCTTGCACCCTACATATACTTCAGGACATTTTTTACATCCCCGAAGATGCTGCGGCTGCGGAAATCCTCCTCCAGGCGGCGATTGGGGATAATTTGGGGGGATTATTCCGCTTGTAGCCGTGGGAGATTTCGAAGAGTTCATCGGCCCTTCGGGCGGTCTCGTCATAGGGGGGAGGAGGTTTGGGGCCGTTTAGAAGCTGGTTTTCAGTTTTCGGTTTTCGGTTTTCGGTTTCTAAAGGACCAGGATCTGAGTCGGTTTCCGGTTTGCGGTTTCCCGTTTCCGGAGGGAGGGTGTCGAGAGGAGTTTCGAGTTCCGGGATAAAAGTTTCGAGTTCCGGGTTTGAATTGCAGGGATCAGGGATTAGGGAAGAGGGATCAGCAAGGCAGGGGGCGGGAGCGCAAGGCCTCTGGTCCGGGGAGAGCCAGGGGTCGAGGTCCGGTGAAAGCCAGGGATTGGGAGGGCAGTGGTCAGGGGCAAGAGCAGGGGTCAGAAAAAGCAGTTTCGAGTTCCGGGTTTCGAGTTTCGAGAGAGGTGGAGTTTGCGAGAGCGGCGGGAGGCGGGGCGCTTTCCCGGCCGGGAGTGAGATTTTGCACGAGTTTTTTTGCTTTGGAGATATGTTTTTGATTTCGCAGCATTTTTCTGAGCAGGCGGCGTTGGCGTTTCGCTTCTGTCGCGCTTTTGTCGCGCTCAGATTTCGGAGTTTTGGCGGCCGCTGACGCATGGGCGGGAGAGTGGTCAGGGGGCACAGAGCAGTGGTCAGGGGTCAGGGGCCAGTGGTCAGTTAAAAGACCGGTTTCCGGGAGAACAGTTTCGAGTTCCGGGTTTGAAATGCAGGGAAGAGGGACAAGGGAAGAGGAATTAGTTAAGGCGGGAGGCGCTTCGCTTTGGCTTTCGCCGCCCTGCGGGTCCCGCCCTGCATTTGCATCGGGTGGGAGCCTGGCGGAGGTTTCCGGAGGGTCGGGAGGGGTTTCGCATTCCTGCCCGGCGCCGAAGTTTTGGAAGAGATTGGTTTCCTGGAAGAGATGTTTTTCTTGGCGCAGCTTTTTGCGGAGAAGATGCTGGTTTTTGCGGGCGGCTTTGGCTTTTTGGCGGCGCGATTTTTTCGATTCCCGGGCGGCGGGAGGCTGGCGGCGAGGTCTTTTTCCGGGCTGCGGGCTGATCTGCCGCCTGGTTCTCAGCCGCTTCATCAGCTTCATCATCTTGCCGGGGGCGGACAGGGGGCCAGGGTTTGGTCCCGCAGGGCCTGGTGCAGGTCGGCGATGATTTGGGGGCCGGCGGGCAGGAGGCTGTCCCGAGGAGACCAGGCCGGGGGAGGAGAGCAGGCGATAGGCGGTATCCGGTTCCAGGGGGACGTCCATCTTATTGATCTGGTGAATGAGGCGGCTGCCGATATGGGAGCCTTTATAAACCCGGTCGGTGTCGTCGTCAGCGGCGGCAGCCTCAACCCGGGTCTGGACATGGTCCAGGAAGGCGCTGAGTTTGAGGAAGGAGACCTGTTTCCGGTTATTTTCCAGGCGCTCCAGGGTGCGGGCCATTTTTTTCTCCAGGTGCCCTTTATGGCGGTGGAAGGCCGAGCGGCCGGGGCCGAATTTTTGGCTGAGTTCGTCCAGGGTATAATCCCCGGAGAGGATGGCCAGGTTGATGTCATCAATGAGGTGATGATGGCAGACAGTGCATCTGGATTTCATGGCAAACTCCGGAATTAGTGGTCAGTTCGGTCAAAGTGCCCCTAAATCGGCTTTCAGGGGGACTTAAAAAGCCGATTTTTCTGTCCCCCGCTTTTATGGAGGTCAAGGGTTTTTCCAGCTAAAAAGGCTGGTTTAAATGGCCCGAGCGCCAATATTTTTCACCTGCAGGGTGGGCACGGTTCACCGCTTTTTGACCAATTATTTTCATGGATTGCTTATAGCAGAAATGGGGAGGGAAATTACAGAACAGATAAGACAGATGTCACGGAAGCAGGCGAGAGGCTAGGGGCTACAGGTGAGAGGCGATGGGGGAAGGCTGGACTTAGGGGGAACAAGGGGCGGTGCCGGCGTGAACTTTAAAAAAAAGGCTGGATTGGTAAAAATAGGCTGTCATTTCTACAAGAATATGAGACAATTTATTAAATTAATTTATTAAATGAGGCTCTTGCAAAACTCGATATTTTTCTCCTTTGCCGTTTTGGGCGCAGCGAAGAATCTAATGTTCCAGGCAGGCTAAGATCCTTCACTTCGTTCAGGATGGCAAAAAGCTATTTTGCAAGAGTATTATAGTCGTTGCCAAAAGTTCTGACTGATTCACCCCTCACCCTGACCCTCTCCCCTCAAGGGGCTAGCCATTACCCATAACTAGGGTCAGAATGGTTAAAGTTAAAGATAACGTAATGAATTAACAAGCTAAAAATACCCCCTCACCCTACCCCTCTCCCCCAAGGGAGAGAGGGGATAAGATGAAGTAATCATTAGCATTATAGACTTGTGGGCAATGCTTAGCCTCAAGGGAGAGGGGAAAATAAAGGACAAAACTTTTGGCAATCATTATAAATAGCTTCTCCCTTTAGCGCAAAGGTTTGAATATGTCCAGAGGCCTGATGGGAAAATGGGTGGCGGACTGGCTGGGTTATGCGGACGTCAAGCCCAAGACCACGGAGAAATTTTCGCCCTTTAGCGCCATGCAGCAGGCCCTGACGATTGTCGCCTTAATTTTCGCCGAACCTATCCTCAAAAATCTGGCCGGACTTTCCGCAAGCAATATTTTCATCATCAGGCTGATCCTGATTGGCCTGATTATTTACTTTGCCAACCACGTGGTGGTGGCCAAAGAGGCGCGGCCGGCAGACGGCGCCACGCCCCTTTATTGATTTATAAATACAGCGACCTGGAGCGTCTGACCTCAAAAATCGTCCTGCCCCTCTCCCTGGTGGTGTTGGCTTTCCTGCTGTGGCCGGAGCCCCGGGCCTGTCAGTTGCAGGCGACCGTTTTGCAGTCCCCGACCCACAGCCGGGAAGTTAACCGGGCAGTCTCTCTGGAAATATCCGGAGGGGGCGAAACCAATCACTATCCGGTCAATGACGACGGGGTCAGTTATCTGGCCGTGAAGCCGAGACAGGCAAAGAAATGGACCATCACCCTGAGAAATGCTCAGGGAGCGCCGCTGGACACAGTGGGAATGGAGGGATGTCCCCATGGGGAAAAAATTTTTGCACTCACAGGGAATATGCAACTGGTGTTGCGGCCTTATTAGGAGGGCGGCGGCAGTATGCCGTTTTTTTCCTCCTCTGCCTGTGCCTGCCGTGGCCGGCGGCGGCCCAATCGTTATTAAACGGGCAGGTGGCCAATGCCGTCACCAAGGCCCCCATCCCCGGCGCGGCGGTAAAACTTACCATGGGCACCCAGGAGTTAGGCACCGCCAACAGCGACCAAAACGGCGGTTTTGTCATCTCCAGCATCTTGCCGGCCACCAATCAGCCGCAAAACCTGACGCTGCTCCTGGAGCACCCGGAATTCATGAAGGCTTCGCATAACCTGCAGGCTGTGGGCGGGAAATTCACGCAGCAGAGCTACAAGCTGCAGCTCCTGCCCCGGGAACTGGTCCACTGCCGGACCGCAGCCACCGGGCATTGCGTCGTCATCGGGCATTTTCAGCCGCCTCTGGGAGCGACCTACACGGAGCTGTCGCAACGGATCGCCAACGCCCTGACCTATGATCTTTTGACCAAGCTGCAGCGGCTGCACCTGCAAGTTAAGGAACAGCCGTCGTTCCTGGCCTGCGAGGAAGCCAAGCTGCGGTCCGCGGATCAGGGCAAATTGTTCGCCCAGGCGCTGAATGCCGACGTCTTCATCTGCGGCAATGTCATCCAGTCCGGACAGCAGATCAATTTACGCACGTTTGTCAGCGATTCGTATGGGCTTTTCGAGGTGCCGCTGAGCTTCATGAATCTGAACGTGGATTTGAATGATCCCGGGGCGGCCCAGATGCACCCGGAAACCCATGCGGCGGTGCTGACGGCGTTGGCGGCGGGCTATGAAAAAGCCGAGCAGTTTCCGCAGGGGATTGAGGCGACTTTCTGGGCCGAGAGATTACTGGCCGAGGCGAAGATGAAGTTGCCGGATTTGATGGAAGAAATCAAGAAGATCCGGACACGCTGCCAGGCCCGTCTGCCCCATCAGGGACTGTTACCAGGAGGAAGCCAATGAGCGCCCGGACCTGGGGATGTATGGCCCTCTTACTGGTGGCCCTGTGTTTTAGTGTGAGTGCACCGGCCCGAGCCGGCGGCGATTATATTTTGGAGGACGCCTTAAGCGATATTTTAAAAGGCGGCCGGTACCAGCGCCACCTCACCGGGGCGAAATACCGGCTGGCGGTCTTCAGCTTCGACGATCCCCAGGAGACCGGCCTGGGAGACGACGCCGCCCTGCTCCTGGCCCGGCACATCCTCTTCGCCAACTCGCAGTTATCCATCGGCGTCCTGAACTTTAAGCAGAACCTGGCCCCGGCCCAACCCGGCGATCGCAGCTATTTTGACAAAGTGGATCTGGTCATGAAGGGGGAACAGGCGACGCTGGCGGTTTGGGGCCGGGTATTACCCCTGGGCGACTCGATAGTTATCGACACCTTTCTGCAAGTACCGCCGGAAACTTTAGAAACCCGGTTTGATCTGCGCCTGCCGCTGCCGCAGGCCATGGGCGGCGGCATCATGCAGGCCCATCTGCGGCCGGACCGCATTCATGTGCAGCGGCTGGTGTTAGATAAAGGGCAGCAAGCGAAGCTGGCAGAGGCGGCCAGATACGTTCGGGAGCTGCGCGCCGGCTCCCGCATTGGACGGCAAGATTATCGGCCCCATCCCCCAGGACAAGACCTTTCACATTGCCGACAATAAGCACGGCTGGGACGATAAAATCGGCTGGGTAAAGCTGAGGATTAAGGGCGGCCAGGAAGGCTGGGTTCCCAACCTGAGCGATGCTAAACATCCCTTGTTTGAGGCGGCCGCATTTTGCTTCGACGATGTTCCGAATCGCCGCCAGCGGCTACGGTATGTTCAGGGAGAAAGCCAATCTTACCCAGGAAGCACGAGCCGTCGCCGATCAATTAGAGCTTTTTGAACAATTCCCTAACGAGGCCCAAAATATACTTTCCCGGTGGGTAGGACCCCAGAAAAAGACCGGATCAGATGCCGCCCCCGGGATTGATGACGGCGGGGGAAGTCCGCCCGGGGGCGCGGCCTTTGCCAATCTCCAGGCCATGTCCGTCATCGCCGAGCTCTTATGGAATTACAGCCGCACCAGAATGGAAAAAGGTTTTTCCCGGCAGGACCTCAAAAAGGCCTTTGACGACACCTTGACCCGGTCACTCCCCAAAAACGAGGCCGAGAAAATTGCCGGGAAGATCAATCAAAAATTGTCTCAAACCAAGGCCCAGCTGACGGAACAGGAGTTGGATGATTTCATGATGCACAAGGTTAACGGGGAGTTACGTAAATCACTTAACAGTGAAAAAGCCGGGGATCTGTATATGGCCCTGAAAGGAGCGGCGGTGGGCACCCTGTATAACGACTGCAAACTTGATTCAGGCTCAGATGCGAACCATCGCCAACCAACTGGCCCAGGCTTCCCTGGACGACCCGAGCAACGTGGACGTGCTGCACAATCTGGCGCTGCTGTTCAATTATTTGGGAGACACGGACCGCAAGACCCTGGCCGAGAGTCTGGCGGCCCAGTATGGGGGGCCAAAATAATTGCCCCCCCGGCAGTTCCGGGACTATGGCCAAAATATGGAAGTCACCGCAGCTGCTTTGATTTGATCGATGGAATAATTATAGCGGTTTTCGAAAGTTGTTTCTCATCGGCAAGATTTCCGATGAACGGCGGCCATGGGCCGCCCTATGTGATGCCAACCAAACACATGGAGAAGTTCAAGATAGGGCGGGCCGTGCCCGCCGCATTGAGAGGAGGGCTGGAAAAAATGAAAAGAAATTTTCCCTGTGTTTTGGCGATTGGGCTTGTCCTGTTACTCAGCCTCTATTCAAACACCCGGGTTGAGGCCGGGATGGTCAACATCGTGGACTACATGGCCTGCGGCAAGGACGGCGACCTGTGGACTTATAACTACACCGTCCCGCCGGGAACCCCCGGTTTTACCGTTAGCATGGTCAGATTAACCGAGGGGACGTATGCCGGGAAATTCAAATTGGGGGATTGGCGAGATCCTGACGGAACAACACTATGGTACATAGTTGATCGTGATGCCAGCCATATATACTTATACTACATCAATCAGCTCGGCGCCATTAACCCTCCTCGTGTCGTTGAAGGTTGGCAGGAACTGGAAAAGCCTATCGCTAATCCTTTTAATCAAGACCCTACCAACCCGTTGTACCTTAGAATCCTGCCTAGCCTGACCGTCCCGGCCGGGACTTTCAAAAACGTTCTGGTAGTCATTTACCTGGATAAAAATTATCCCCCTAATAATTATAACGATTTTTATGGCTTGAACCGGCAAACCATGCCCTGGGGAGTAACAGGTATCGAATGGTTTGCCCCGAATGTCGGTCAAATCCAGGGTGAAAATATTGATGCGGCTACCGGCAACCAAGTCTTTAAATTCCATCTCGCAAGCACTACGGTAAAGCCGAAACTCAAGGCGCCGATTGGCGCTATCTCTGACCTTCTGTTGACTGATTAAGTTAGCAAGGCCTGGAACGTTTTTTCCTTGAAGGCAGTTTGGCCTGGCATTCAGCCAAAGCAGGCCGAAAGACTTGGACTGGGAAGTGGGCCCAAGCCATTCCTTTTTATGTTGAATATATTGATAAGCTTAATATAATAAATTGAATATTAACACCTTGTGTAAGTCGTCTTTTGAAAATTAGGTGGACAATCCTCTTCCCCATCTGATCAACAACTGACAAAACTTGACAAATTGGGAGGTCTCAGAGAAAAATGAATAGACTAGTTAAAATCATAATTGTTATGCTCATATTTTTTGGCGCAACGGGTAATATTCAAGCTAAGCAAATAAAAGTAAATTTATTGTTAAATGGTAATTTTGATCAAGGACCAGGGATAGGCTGGACAGAATATAGTAGCGGAGGATGGCAACTTATAACACCAGCTGGGGAATTGCCGGGAACTGTAATACCGCAATCTGGTACTATGTTGCATGGCTTGGAGGTGATAATAATTTAACTGATTACATTTATCAAGATATAATAATACCCCATAGTGCAACAGGTTTAACTATAAATTTATACCGATTGTTTGCTACCCAAGAAACTTCGGAAGTACATGATCAAGTGGTCCTTTCAATTCGTAATCCTATTACGAATCAACTGTTGGAAACGCTTGCGACATGGAGCAATTTGGACTTCACTGAAGGTTGGGTCTCTCAATCGTTAGCAATTTCGGGAAATTATGCCGGCATGCCAGTCAGATTTCATTTAAGTTCAAGTACTGATTCTTCGCTTAATACTAACTTCTTTTTTGATACAATATCTCTGGATGCTACAATCAATAAAGATGCTACAATTGGTGGAATGCTTCTCTTTATCTTCGAGACAATGGGGCTCATGATTAATTAATAAAAGGACTGATAAATCCTCAAAATCAATGGTCAGATAACGAGACGGTGCATGAAGTTCAAGCAAGCAAACAGGAATCGACGGAAATTCATGATCTTATCCATATAGGTTAGAGGAGCTATTTCTTGCTCTAATTGATGGAATAACTCTCCGGTCGATAACTTGGTGCTTTGTTGGTTTTTTAGGAAAGCCAAAAGGTTATAACGCAGAAAGGTAAGGGTCATAGCGCAAATTTGAGCCTGGAAAGATTGGCTGGGGTCTTTCCCTAAACCCAGCATGGTTTTGGCTTCCTTAAAAAAGACTTCAATAGACCATCGGCTCATATATTTTTTCACTACCTCAGGTGCCGTCAAAGCAGTGTCGGTAGAAAAGAAAGCCGCCAGGAGGACTTGGGAGATAACTTAGCCCCAGGCAGTTTGTCGATCTCGGGTTCCTGGTAACCTTTGCTGAAGATTATCTGCCCGGCCAGACCATTGGCGCAGGTCACGGCAACGGTTGCTAGAGAATAACTGGACTCCGGTTCCAGACCAGATCAGATTTTATCCGACGATAGAGTTGGGCGACCGTAAGCGAACATCCTTGGTAATGGTAACAGACGTTATCATTTTTCACCGGCTGATGGCATGCAGGCCCAAGAAGCGAATCGCTTGGAGAAATTTTGGAGATGTGAACCAACGGTCAAAGAGCACATAGGCTGCCTGGACACCCTTTTTAAGGCTCGTTGCAGCATCTGGAGGCTCAGTTCCAGTTTGCTGAGTTCTGCTTCTTTACCCGCCGGCCGTGTGCCGGTGGCTTGGCAGGTCGATAATGCTTGCCTTTTCTTTGAGAGAAATGAAAGCCAAAATCGAGTGGATAGAACTCTTCGGGGTCTCCTACAGCCAAGTCAAAACCTCATAACCGAGAACGGCTTTTCCTTGGTTGTGATCATACCCCAGGAGACTTCCTCGATCTTCTGCCCTCGTTTGGGAGACAGGTGGTATCTAAAATGAAATGGGCATCATGCCGCTGATTTTGAGACCAATGGAGCAGCTTTCCCATATGTCCGACCAGTCGCCAATGAAAGGCACGCCAACTGCAGTCCCGCTTTTTCAAACGATAAAAGGCGTCTTTCCGGGCTCCAGTGAGAACCGTCAAATTTCTCTTGACGAAATCAGCGACACCATGGATGTGCATGAAACATATATTCACCATGGTGTACACCAGCTCAAGGGCTGTGTAGCCATCATGTTTGCGAATTCCGGCAGCCGTAAGATGGCTCTGGATACGAAGCTTTTGGAAAATCTTTGTCACCTTGATACCAGGTCGGCAATCGACTCCTTGAGAACCGTTTCGATTTGTCCTTGAAATCCAACATCAACTCTGTTATGCATAAGGAGGCTTCCTTTTTGTGGTTTATTTAATCTTTTGTAAGTTATATTACCACAATCTGGAAGCCTTTTCTATTTATTTCGTATATCAAAGTATTAATTACGTATCAGTAAGACGTTACTTGGTGCGAAAGTTGACTTTTAGAATAAAACCCATCTGGGGATCTTTTAACTGAAGAAATTATCTTAGAATAAATGCCAGCCAAAACTACCGACAACTGCGATAATGGAGGACGGCAGCGGCGCCAGACTGTATTGAAAAGTGCCGGCCAGGTATTGGTTACAGTCCCCGACAGCAACTGTATCCGGAAAAGATCCGGCGGTTGAGCTGAAGCGGCTGGAACCGACAAAGCTGATCAAGTCCCCCGCCAGTGCAAGCTATCCGGCAGAACCAAAGAATCATACAAAAGGAAAAACCTGGAGGACCCTGGCCGGGTAAACTCCTCCTTGATGCCACTGGTTATTCCTCAGGAATAGAGCTGAATCTCCCGCAGCTCCGGAAATTCCCTCACACCCTTCCGGACTAATCCTCTGGCTGTGGGTACTCCCATGATATCCTTCAGGGTGCCGTCGACTTCCGCCACTAATTTTTTGGCGTCCTCAAATAACAGATCGTCACAGGTCAAGGCCGTACGTTTAAAAAAGATGAAGGAGTTCTTGGCGGCCTCAACATTACCGCCTCGAAGATTCTCCTTTATTTCCTGATAAGGCTTCTGCAATTCTTTAATATTGAACCAGTCGTCTCGAGTGGCGGCCGCTTCCACCTTCAGGACCATATAAGGATAATCTCCCACCGGCTTATTGTCAGGTCCGATTAAGCGATAATCCGTGGGATCAACTTTGAGAGCGTTCACCGCCACACTGCCCTTGGGGGCTCGCATGACCACAAAATAACCTGTTTCCGGGGTCCAGGCGGAAGAGGCCACCCCTATTTCCAGGGGTGAGCTGTCTCCGCCGCCCACCAGGAGATTGATGCCGGTCTTGATTGGTTCGGCAAAGGGCAGGGCGGCGTTGATAAAGGCCACGCCTGCCTGTTTGGACATGGCTTCCAGGACTTCCAGATAGGGGGCGGCCAGATCCACGGCTTTGATGGAAAACAGGCCGATCTCCAGGTTCAGTTGCCCGCCCCGGTAGGGGATCGGCCCCAGAAGCCTCTGGTCCAATTGGATGACCCGGTCGATATGGGCGGCATCGATGTTTTTGAGAAAGCCCGGCGTCGTGATGACGTTAAATTCCGCCGGGGTGCCGGAAAGATGCGGCACGGAAATGAAGCTGTTGACCACGCCGTAGAATTTTGTCAATCCCTGCCGGACGTTGACGATCCGGGCCGATTTGACGTAGACGCTTAAGTAGGCGGACTCCTTCGGCACCGCCCGTGGGCCAGCTTATCCGGCACCTGGGCCGGGGCCAAGGGTTCGAAGATCCAATCTTCCGCCTTTTTGGTAAAAATATCTCCCCACCATCCCATGGTCTGACCTCCTTTGAGTTATTTTTTATCAAGAGCATCGCCGCAGGTCTGCCGGTACGGCTCCTCCCCCAGATACTGGCGCCATTCCTCCCGGGTTAAATTCCGGGGCAGGCGGCGGCAGGCCTCGGCGATGAGGTCTTCCGGCCGCCGGAGCCACAGCCGGGCCGTCTTGTCTTCGCTGGCGGTGGCCAGGACCTGGCCGTCGGGGCTGAACGCCACCGCCCTAACCCAGTCCTCGTGGTGTCAGGCGGGCCAGCTCCCGGCCCTGGCGGTCCCAGAGCCGGGCCGTCTTGTCTCGCTGGCGGTGGCCAGGACCTGCCCGTCGGGGCTGAAAACCACCGCTAAACCCCATCCTCGTGGTTCAGTCGGGCCAGCTCTTGGCCCTGGCGGTCCCACAGCCGGGCCGTCTTGTCAACGCTGGCGGTGGCCAGGACCTGCCCGTCGGGGCTGAACGCCACCGCCGTAACCCTATCCTCGTGGGTCAGGCGGGCCAGCTCCCGGCCCTGGCGGTCCCAGAGCCGGGCCGTCTTGTCTCGCTGGCGGTGGCCAGCACCTGCCCGTCGGGGCTGAACGCCACCGCCCTAACCTCATCCTCGTGGGTCAGGCGGGCCAGCTCCCGGCCCTGGCGGTCCCACAGCCGGGCCGTCTTATCATCGCTGGCGGTGGCCAGCACCTGCCCGTCGGGGCTGAACGCCACCGCCCAAACCCGATCCTCGTGGTTCAGGCGGGCCAGCTCTTTGCCCTGGCGGTCCCACAGCCGGGCCGTCTTATCATCGCTGGCGGTGGCCAGCACCTGCCCGTCCGGGCTGAACGCCACCGCCTTAACCTTATCCTCGTGGGTCAGGCGGGCCAGCTCTTGGCCCTGGCGGTCCCACAGCCGGGCCGTCTTATCCTCAGCTGGCGGTGGCCAGCACCTGCCCGTCGGGGCTGAACACTACCGCCATGAACCTCATCCTCGTGGTTCAGTCGGGCCAGCTCTTTGCCCTGGCGGTCCCACAGCCGGGCCGTCTTGTCCTTGCTGGCGGTGGCCAGGACCTGCCCGTCGGGGCTGAAAACCACCGCCCAAACCTCATCCTCGTGGTTCAGTCGGGCCAGCTCTTGGCCCTGGCGGTCCCAGAGCCGGGCCGTCTTGTCCTCGCTGGCGGTGGCCAGGACCTGCCCGTCGGGGCTGAAAACTACCGCACAAACCTCATCCTCGTGGTTCAGTCGGGCCAGCTCCCGGCCCTGGCGGTCCCACAGCCGGGCCGTCTTGTCCTCGCTGGCGGTGGCCAGGACCTGCCCGTCCGGGCTGAATGTCACCGCCTTAACCAGCATCCTCGTGGTGTCAGGCGGGCCAGCTCCGGGCGCAGCAGCGCCAGGCCCCGCCGGACCGCCAGGTCTCCCGCCAGGTTCGGCGCGGGCTGCCGGCGCAGGGACTCCACGGCCAGGAGGGTGCTTCTGATGAGCAACTCCCCGGCAATTCCCCGTTCCAGCTCGACTCTGGGCCGCCAGTTGCCGGGCCAGGGCCAGCTGCCGCTGTTGTTCCGACTTTCCCGTATAAAAAAAAGGCAACGACCGCCGCCACCGCCGCCACTCCAGCCAGTAGGGAAGCAAAGATAAAGCGGTTCCGCAGTTTTTTCCTGGCTTTCTCCAGGGCCAACCGGCTGTTGTGCACCAGTTCCACCAGCTCGGCGCTGTAGTCCCAGGTCCGCGGCGTCCGGGCTGTGCAGCCAGTGTTCCGCTTCGGCCACCTCCACCTCGTCCAGCAGGCCGCCGCTTTTCCCCAGGCGGGTCCATTCCTGGGCCTTTTCTTCCAGCCGCCGCCGGGTTTTTTCTTTCTCCCGCCGTCTCGCTGATCCAGGTCTGCAAGGTCGGCCAGCCGGTGATGAGCGCTTCGTGGGAGATGTCCACTTTTTTCCCCTGGCCCTGCTCCTCCCCGCTTTGGGTCAACAGGCGGTTGTTTACCAATACCTCCAGCGTTTCCTGAAACATCCCGGCCTCGCCGCCGGGGGCCAGCTGGGCCGCGGTCTGCTGCCGGCGGGTGTCTGCCCGCCCTTCCCCGAACTGCACCAGCCGCAGGAAAAGCCGCCGGGCCATGGCCTGCTGCTCCGGGTTGAGCCCGGCCAGGGTGCCGTCGGCCTTATGGGCCATGGCCACCGCCAGCCCGCTGCGCCCCTCGCCTCCCAATTGCTCATAATCCCTGAGGGTTAACAGCCGCCGGGACATCTTCCCCCACAGGAGCACCATGGTCTCCTGCAGGAGGGGCAGGACGCCCGGCTCCGCCGCGGCATCGGCCAGCAGGCGTTCAATGAGTTCACCCTCAGGATACACCCCCACCTGTTGGGCCGGCTGTTGAATCGCCTGCCGCAGCGCCTGGCCCTGCAGGGGGACCACTTCCAGCCGTTGCGGCAAGTCGATGGGCCACAGGTCACTGGTCATCAGGTCCGGGTAGAAGTCGGCCCGCATGGCGATGAGCAGGGCGCAGTTCTCTACGGTTTGTATCGTCTTCAGGGAGGCCAGTGAACCGGGCCTGCTCGGCCCGGTCGGCCTGGGCGAAGAGCTCTTCGAACTGATCGATGAACAGCAGCAGCCGCTGGGCCGGAGGGTTGGCCGCCAGCAGGCTGGTTACCGCCTCGCCGGGACGGGCCGGGTCATCGCCCAGGGCCGCGGCCAGGGCCCGGGTCGGCTGGCTACCGGGCCGCAGGGTCCGCACCAGCCAAAATCCCGGGGCAAAGTAACTGCTCTCGGCCAGTCGGGGCAGCACCCCGGCGTAGACCAGGGAGGACTTGCCCGACCCGGAGGGGCCGATGACCCAGAGATAGCGCTGGTGGCGCAGGCGCTGCAGCATCTGCTCGATCTCGTCTTCCCGGCCGTAAAAGAAGCGGGCGTCTTCGGCCCGAAACGGCACCATGCCGGGATAGGGGCAGGCCAGGCGTTCGGGTTTGGGCTCCGGCCGGTTCAGCAGCTCCCGCAGTTGCGCCGGCGGCGGTTTCCCACACGTCCTGGTCGGTGCAGTCCAGGCGCACCCGAAACTCCAGGTGCAGGGGAAGCTGGCACTGCTCCCGCAGCACCGGGATCAGCCGGTGGCGCTGCTCAGCCACGCGGCATACGAGGCCAGCTGCTCGCTGAATTGGGCCCACTCATCGGCCAGGTAGGCGGGAGAGAGGATCAACAGGGTGAAGCGGCTGGCCGTCACCGCCCGTTCAAATTCTGCCGGTATCGGCGCCCCCAGTTGAAAGGCTGTGGCGCCGGCCACACGCCCCTGATTACAGATGACCCGTTCCGGGGGCAGACCTAAAGCCGGCAGGAGAAAGCCCTGGACCCACTCCAGGTCGGCCCTGGTGCAGGAGATAAAGAGGTCGTAAGAAAAACTGTCCGGCTCTGGCATGGAGGTACACTCCTGGTTGAAACGCTACTTGTTCGGGGGAAGCCTCAATTCATAGACCAGGCGCTGCACATTCAGATCGAATTCCTCGTCTTCGGTCATATCCAGCCATCAGCCGGGCCCTGATCCCCAGGCGCGGGGTGCAAGGCTGGTGCATAATGGCCAGAAGTCTTCGTTGGCTTTTTTCCAATCCCAGGTGTTCGGCCAGCACGTTCTCCAGTTCGGTGAAATTGCTCTCCAGGTAGAGCGGGGACAACACGGCCAGGGTATAGCGGCTCTGCTCCACGGCCCGGGCCATCTCTAAGACCAGAGGGGCGCCGAGACGGAAATCCCGATAGTCAATGCACACCCGCAGGCCTTCGGCCGCCAAGCGGCGCTGCAGGGTCTGGCGCACCCAGGTTTTGTCCGGCTCCTGCTGGCGGTAGCTGATAAAGACATCATAGAGATAATCGTCAACCGGCGGCGCTGCCGGTGTTGGCGCCGGGGCTTTGCCGCCCAGATAGAGGGCAATGGGGAAGTTCTCTTCAACCTCACATTTGAAAATCGGATGCTGGTGGGGCTGAGCGGCGGTGACTTTAGGCTGCACATAGTCGAAAAGATCGAAAATGCGAATAACGCCGCCGGGACCAATAGCACCGCCCTGCAGACCGGTCAGGAGATGTTGGGTAAAGAGACTGTTGGCCGCATTGGGCAGTACATAAGAGGATTCGGTGCTCCGGGAAGAGGCAAATATCACCCGGCCCCGGCCGGTCTTGAGCGCCTCATAATAGCTTTCCGGTAGAGACTTGAGTTCAGGGGCTGTGGCTTCTTTGGGCTGGCCGATGCCTCCGGCATGGCAGCAATCGAAGATCACCACGACTTTGCGAGCCGGGATGGCACGTATAGCCTCGGTGAATTCGGTCCCGGAGACGGCGGTCCGGGCAATTGACTCGTCGGAGGTGTAAACAGTGTCCACGGGCAGCAAATACTCCCCCGCAAACTGGCCTGCCTCGATGCGCCCACCATGGCTGGATAAGTAAAAAAAGACCGCGGCGTCCTGGTTGGTGTGCTGCGCCAGGTTCGCCAGGGTCTGGCGGATTTCTGCCTGGGTCGCCTGGCCGTCCAGCAGCAGCTTGACGTTCGCCACCGGGTAGCCGCAGTATTGCGGGTCAATGAGCAGATTATAGATATCCCGGGCATCCTGGAGCACGGTTTCCGGCAGCTGGTTGATATGCTGGTAGTTGGCGATCCCGATTACGACCGCGTGGGCGTTGTCCATGGCCGACATGGTGAAGTCCCCTGGGAAGCATCGTGCAATTAAGGCCAGCGTCCAACTAGAAAAAAATCGCCCCTCATCAAGGTCTAAGGGCTGACGAGGCTTTAGGTTATGGGAAGAGGCTCTCCCTAGCCTCTACCCCGATTGCTGACTTTTGCCTGAATAACTCAGGTCTCCTAGATTCTCTTCTCCACGATACCCGAAATTGGCAGGGATGGCTTATTCTTAATGTATCTTACCTGTTTTCTTAAAAAAATACATGTTAATTTCTCCAAAATAGTTATGGAAAATTGGAAAAATAAAAACTCACTGATAAGTAGACGCACCTTTGAAGCTAACTGGTTTCTGTCCGAAACGGCTATTTTTGCAATCTCTGGGTCAATCTGCAGGTTTGCTTGTGCGGCAAAATGTTCGCCTCCACACAACCATTTGATTTCCTTGAGCTATCAAAAAATATCTCGTTTCCAGATCAGAAACTTCGTTAGTACCATTATAGTTTCCGGATGCAACTGACTAGAAGATTTCAATAATAGTTTCATATACGTGAGTTAGGCAGGTTTAATTTTCCGACCATCAATTCAAATCCTGATGATTACCTTTTTACAATTAATCAGCCGATTATAATAACTAGGGAGCGCCTATGATTAACAAATCCGGTTCGACCATTATCTTTTTTGCACTATTGTTAATAATCGTGGGAGTATTGCCGGCCCACGGCGATTATCCGACAACCATTCAATACAAACAGACAATGGTCAAAGTGGCCGATGAGTCCAATCCATTCTTCCAAACCTGGGGCGGCACCGAGAGGAGATATTTTCGGGATATCGTGGTGAGCGCCGATGGCACCAAGGTGGGCTTCGTCGTCAAACTCAATCTCCCCGCCGACAGGCACATCTATGTGATGAATGCTGATGGCAGCAGCCTGGTGGATCTGACCGCCAATGTCCCTCCGGGAACGGACGCCAGTGATATCGTTAATCTGCAGATTAACGACAACGGCTCGCGCCTTTTTTTTCGCGATTATTTCCTGGGGAATATCTATTGTTTCAACACCGCTTCCGGAACCAGCCAAACGGCCTTTCCGGGGGCCGACGGGGTAGACAACCGTAAACCTTACACCCTGGACAGCGACGGCAGCCGCCTCTATTTTCAACACCGATGGTTCCTCGATGGCGCCTGGCACGAAGGGCTCTGTTACGCCGACGTCGGCAGCAATACGGCGGTACCAGTGTTTGAGGTGCAACAACTCAGCCCACCCGGCGGAAATTATGGCTTCCGCTATTTGGGGGCCAGCCGCAGCGGCGCCACTATGCTGTTCACCTACTACCCGGATTTGTCCACTAACAACCAGTGGGCCATGTATAAGACGGGGGCCGGCACTCCCACCACTAGAGTGCCGGATGAAACCCATACCTGGGTCTGGGGCGAAACATCCTTCCCGACAACATCGTCAGCACCGACGGCGGCCGGGCCCTCTATACCTGCCAGGACAGCGGCGGCAACGAACACCTCTATTATGTTAACGTCGCCAACGGAGCCAAGACCATCATCGCCCCGGACAGCGGCAACGTCACGTTCCCGGCCATGTCCCCCAATGGCGCTTACGCCCGCTTCTCCGGCGCCGGCCATTATCACACCCGGGTCAATCTTGACACCTTGAAAAAGCGTGATACGGGTTCTTATTGGTTCGGGGAGGCCGGGCCGGCGATCGGGAACAGCAATCTCACCGATCTCACGGCCGACAACCGCTACTATTTCCTGGGGAGCGGACCCGTGGGCAGCACATCCCGGATCCACCGAATCGATATGGCGCCCAGTGGCAGCACGGCGCCAGCCCCGGATATAACCGCCATCAGCCTTGGTAAGCGGCAGCTCGTCTTTGAAGATACCACTCCGGTGACGCTTAGCGTCCGGGTAAACGACAATGGCTCGGGCAGCATCCAGGCGGTGGACATGCACACCTTGGTGGACGGCCTGGAATTTCCCTCCGGGTTGAACCAGGAACCGCTCAATTACAGCAATCCCCTGACTAATGCCGGGGGCGGCATCTACACTACTACGATTTCCGCCAATACTTTCAGCAACTTCTATACCAGCCGTGCCAAACCCTGGAAAGTGGGCGTCCGGGTGGTGGTCAAAAACAGCAACGACCACTACGTTATGGCTGATACGGAGATCACCGTCACCACCCGGGGAAGCCTCAACTGCCCGGGGGTCTGGTCCTTGCTGCTGCTGGATTGATGGGCGTAACGTTTCTCCAGCGGTGCTCCGGGCAAGACCCGGGGCGACAAGGTATTAGTCGTTTAGCAACGGCGGAGCCGGCCGGCCGGGGTGGACCTCAGCCGGCTCAATACTCTCGGTTTGGACTCTCCTCCCCCTTGACGGTCACCGGCAGCCGTGGTATAAAAAGCAAATTTATTATGGGACGATCTGCGGGCCGGAGGTTACCGGCCATGGAACCCGGTGCAAATCCGGGGCGGTCCCGCCGCTGTAACCGGGGACAAAGCCGGCGATGCCACTGTCTGGGAAGACCCAGGCGGGAAGGGCCGGGGGAGGCTGATCCGGAAGCCAGAAGACGAGCAGATCGATCCTCAGGGCAGGTTTATGGTAACCACCGCCCCTGGGCCACGCGCGCCAGGGGCTTTTTTTATGGGTTATTAAAACAGGCGAGATAAGGCGTATGGGCTATAGGCTCGCGACTAGGCAATAGGCTTATCGGGCGGATAGAGACTTTTGAGATCGGCTATAGGTAACTTGGGGGCATGCGGCCTGTTTTCAGGCTGCGTGGTGATTTTTAAAGCATGATGACTTTGGGCAGATAGTCCAGTCCGGTGGGAAAAGTGCGATGAGGGATCAGATGTTGGCGGCGGTGCTGCGGGGGCCGGAAGATTTAGTGGTGCAGGAGGTCTCCCGGCCGCCTTGCCCGGCCGGCGGCCTGTTGGTGAGAGTGCGCTGCTGTTCCCTGTGCGCCACCGACGCCAAGATGTGGCGGCAGGGGCACCGGGACCTGACGTTGCCCCGCATCTTGGGGCACGAGGTGGCCGGCGAGATTGCCGAGGTGGACGCAGGCGTGGCGGGGCTGCGGGTGGGCGACCGGGTGCAGGTGGCCCCGGGGCTGCCCTGCGGACGCTGCCGGTGGTGCCTGGGCGGGGCGCCGAATATGTGCCGGGAAATGCAGATCATCGGCTTTCACCACGACGGCGGCCTGGCTGAGTATCTGGCAGTGCCGGCCGCCGGGGTGCAGCAGGGGGCGGTGTCGCTGCTGCCGCCGGGACTGCCGGACGCGGCCGCGGCCCTGGCCGAACCATTGGCCTGCTGTCTCAACGCCCAGGAACTGGCCCGGGTGGGCCCGGGAGACCGGGTGGCCATTTTCGGGGCCGGCCCCCAGGGATTATTCCACGTCCAGGTGGCCCGGATCCGGGGGGCGGCCAGCATCATACTGGTGGAAAACAACCCGGCTCGCCTGGCCGGCGCCGATGGGGCCGGGGCTGACCTGGTCATTGACCCGGGGGGCCAGGACCCGGCCGCAGCCATACAGGCCGGCACGCGGCGGCCACGGGGTGGATGTGGTCATTCCCGCCTGCGGCTCCCTGGAAGCCCTGGACTGGGGGCTGGCAGTCCTGGCCAAAAGAGGCCGGCTGTGCCTGTATGCCGGTTTACCCAAAGAGGGAGAAAGCTACCCGGTGAACCTTAATCGCCTGCATTACCTGGAGGCCTCGCTGGTGGGGGCCTACGGCTGCACCTCCCGGCAGAACGCCCTGGCCCTGGAGCTTATGGCCCAGGGACGAATCCGGGTGGACCATTTAGTCAGCCATCACCTGCCCCTGAGCCGGGTGGCGGAGGGGCTGGAGCTGGTATTGAGCCGCCGGGGGCTGAAAATTGTTATCGACTTTGACTTGTATGAAAACCGTGAATGAGCAGTGAGCAGTGAGCCGAAAAGACTGGATCGATCAACAGGCCCATTATTGTTTTCATACTTGATTGTGATTTTAAACATGATGCACTTATGTGGAGCAGTATTATGACCATACCGAAAACCTATGATGAGTATCAGTTACGCGGTTTCGGCCGGGCTATCATGGCGGTGACCGAGGGCCGCCACCTGAGCCGGGAAGAAACCAAAGAGCTCTACCGGCAGATTCTGCTGGCCGAGCAGCCGGAGTTACAGCAAGGGGCGTTTCTGGCGGCGCACATGGCCACATCTCCGACCCTGGAAGAAATTGCCGGGGCCTGGGAGGCGCAGATGGAATACGATGTGGAGAGCATCAGTCCAGCCCTCCCGGCCAGGTGCGCCGATATTGTGGGCACCGGTTCGGACTATCTCAAAACCATCAATGTTTCCAGCGGGGCTGCCATTCTGGCCGCCGCGGCCGGGGCTTATGTGGCCAAAAAAGGGGCCCGGGCCGCCACCGGGGTCAGCGGGGCCTCCGACATCTTTGAAGCCTTCGGGGTGGACCTGGAGGCGCCCCTGTCCCAGGCGGCCCAATCCCTGGCAGACCACCGGCTCTGCTATCTCCCCGGGGAGAGGTTCCTGCGCTCCGGGTGGGGGCGCTTGATTCAGACCATGCGTTTTCGCACCATTTTTAATTTGGCCTGCCCTCTCCTCATGCCGTGCCGGGCGGCCCGGTATCTGGTGATCGGGGCCTACAGCGCGGCTTTGGCCCGGCAATTGGTGCAGATTTGCCGGGAGGTCGGTCTGGCGGGGGCCCTGGGAATCTATGGCCGGTGCGACGGTTACAAGGCCGACCAGGGGATGGATGAAATATCCGTGTGCGGTCCCACCCTGGTGGTGGAACTGCGGGGCGAGACGATAACCGAATATACGTTGGAGCCCGAGGACCTGGGGCTGCCCCGCTACAGGTATGCGGACATCGCCGCCAGAGCCGATACCCGGGAGAATGCCCTGGCTCTCCTGGGGGCGTTGAGCGCCAAAACCAACGGGGCGGCCGGGGACTTTCTGGCGGCCAACGCCGGGGCCGTCCTGTATCTGCTGAATCTGGCGCCCTCCTGGCCGGAGGCGGTGGCGCAGGCCCGGCAGACTTTGGCCCAGGGCAAGGCTCTGGAGACGCTGCGCCGGATGGTGTCGGCCCAGCAGGGGCAGCCGGGCCGGGGAGAGGCTAAACTGGAGCAGTTGCTGGGGCAGGTGGAGGCTTAGAGGCTTCATTATCGTGTTGGTTTACCGCCCTACCCGTAGCTTGCGGCTGCATCAATGCCAATCGAATAAAAACCCCCTTTAGGAAAGGGGGACTTTAATAATTCAGGTCGGCACCGCCCGCCATCCCATAAAGCATGGAATTCTTTGGTGGGCGGTGCCCACCCTACATTTTATACTTACGGGTTTGGTTCCAAGAGCAGCAACGACAGGGGAACCCCCGGGGTCAGATTGATGGGTGGACCGCTGCGAGTAAGGTTGCCCGGGCAAAAGAGTCATCGAAAATGGGCGCCGGGCCAGCAGTGGCGGTGTCAAAATCGCGCCCCACAGTAAATAAAGACCCATTGAGCGAGGCCTTATCTAATTCAATGTGCATGATCGACGTATCCCGATTGCTATCAACATGTTTCTGGGAGGTGCTCAGGGTTAGATAGAGCGTACAATGCCTATCAGAACGCCGCCGCCGGCAACGATAAAGGGGCCATCCTGGGGTGCGGCGACATATCCCTGCATTGTGTAATAGGAGCCGCCCATGCGGGTGATGGCCCCCTTCAAGGTGAAGGTCTGTGGAGGTATGACCGCGCCATGTTTATTCTGGGTTTTGGTAAGTATCCAGGTGGTCTCCCCTAAATACTGGGCAGCCCCCTCTCCGGGTAACCCCAGGACCAGCAACCAGGCAAACGTCATGATGACTAACCCAACCGTTCCTTTCTTCATGTCTTCCTCCTGCAAATAAAGTTAACTGAGATTATGCGGCGACATTGATCAACTTTATCAATTAAACGGTTTTACGGACCTATTTCCCTGGGGAAAACCTCACAAACTTTCGACTCTAAAAGGTGAATCCTTTTGGTGATGCTATGATAGCATAATTTTCTATTAATTTATAACCTAATTTTTGCAATTGACCTTTGAACAAATGTGAGAAATTCCTGGAAGTTTTATGGATGGTTTGCTATGGTTAATGGAATATATTTTTTATTTTTAGTCAAAAGGGAGATTATTCGGTATGTATAAAATCCAAGCCAAATTTAATGCATTTGAGCAGACATCTACCCACTATTAATTAGGACCGCAATTTGCGGTTCTCGAAAATAATTTCATATCAGAGTGGGCGAGAAAAACTTTACAGCGATGGCCTGCCAGCCGGCGTTGCCGTCCGGCCCTTGACTTGCAGGCTTTAATTACTTATTTATTTTATTTATAATATCAGGTATTTTTAAAACTGAATCCTGATTTTGCGGCTGCCCGGAAGGCGGGAGGCGCTTGGGCTTCGCCGCCCTGCGGGTGCTTTCCCGCCCGACCGCGGCGGCTTCTAACAATTGTCTTTTGATCGGAGGAGATGCGGGAACGGAGGCCTTGAATCTTGATTTATCAGGTTGCGGCGCAGGGGCCTGGTGATGATATATAATACCATTATAACGGGGGGGGGAGGCGGGCACGGAGGCCCGCCCCACCAATACATCCCAATACTTTTGGTTTGAGATCAAAATAGCAGACGATTGCCGGGCGGGACGCGGGAGAACAATTTTCATAGAGGTTTCAAGCAGTTTGACTGTCTAGCAGTTTCACCAAGGAGATCACGATGTTCGGCAAACGACTGAAGATTTTTACGCTTCTCGGGTTTGAGGTGCGGATAGATTTAAGCTGGTTTTTCATTGCGCTCTTCATAACCTGGTCGCTCTCGGAGGGACTGTTCCCTTATTTTTATAAGAATCTGACTACGCAGACCTATTGGTTTATGGGGATCGCCGGCACTCTGGGCCTGTTTTTAAGCGTAGTGATCCACGAATTCGCCCACTCCCTGGTGGCCCGCCGCTACGGCATGGACATGAAGGGCATCACCCTGTTTATCTTCGGCGGCGTGGCCGAAATGGGAGACGAGCCCAGCAGTCCCAAGGTGGAATTTCTCATGGCCATTGCCGGGCCGTTTACCAGCATCGTTTTGTCGCTGTTTTTCCTGGCGTTAGCCCACTGGACGAGAAATTTCGGCGAACCGGTTTTCGGGGTGCTGCGAATATTTATGGGGGATCAACGGCATCTTAGCCGCCTTCAATCTGGTGCCGGCCTTTCCCCTGGACGGGGGCAGGATTCTGCGCTCCATCCTCTGGGGCATCAGGGGCGATCTCAGGTGGGCTACCCGCATCTCTGCCAATATCGGCTATTTTTTTGCAATTGTCTTAATCGGCCTGGGCTTTATACAAGTTGTCCAGGGTAATTTCATCGGCGGGATCTGGTGGGTGCTGATCGGTTTCTTTCTGCAAAATGCCGCCAAAATGTCGTATCAGCAGCTTCTGGCCCGGGAGGTGCTGAAGGGAGAACCGGTGCGGCGCTTTATGCATGGCGAGCCGATAACGGTAGCTCCTTCTCTGACCATTAAACAACTGGTGGAGGATTATTTTTACACCTATCATTATAAGATGTTTCCCGTGGTCTCGGACGGCACATTACAGGGGTGCATTTCAACCCAACAGATCAAGAATATCCCCCGGGAGGATTGGGCCGGCCATACGGTGGCAGAATTCGCCAACTCCTGCGATGTGGAAAACAGCATCCCCCCTGAGACGGATGCCCTGAAGGCGCTGGAGATTATGAACCGGACCAACACCAGCCGGTTATTGGTTACTGAGGGTGATAAATTGGTGGGAATACTGTCTCTGAAGGATTTATTGCAATTTTTTTCGCTCAAGGTGGAGCTGGAGTCGCGGGGCTGATGGGGGGGATAACTTCTCTGCTCCCACTTAGCACACAGCTTGACACCTCACGATCCAGGCGCCGAGGCCGAAAATAAAAAGCGCTCCCGCGGCCAGCCAGCGAAAAATTGACATAAGAGGCGCGCTGGAAAGATCGGCGCCGGTTAGCCAGGCCGCCAGGCAGAAGGGGCCGAAGAGAGCCGCTTCCACCGCATAGACGTGCATCATGTAGGGGCTGAACATGACGGCGGGGCTGAGCCAGGCGACAGGCAGGGGGCGGACCGGGAAGAAATACCGCCGCGTGGAGAAAGGACTGAACAAGCCGATTCCCAGGCCGCCGTCGGTCAAGGCATCCAGGAGGCCGTGACTGGCCATGACCGCGGCAAGAAGCAGCCAGACCAGGATTAGAGTAGAGATGTTGCCATGGAGGAGGCCGGCGAGCCGGCAGGAAATAGTGATGAGCATGGCGGCGAGAACGGCAAAAAACAAGGAATGGCTGAAGCCGCGATGGCTGAAGGGGTGGGAATACGGCAGCCAGCGGAGCATGAGGACGTCGAGGTCGGGCAGAAGGCTCACCAGCATCAGGGCAGCCAGCCACCAATAGATTGACATGGCCCGGCCCAGCGAGGTTCTCTGCAGAGGAGCGCAGACGGTTAAGGCTACCAGAGAATGTCCGACGAAGGTGGCCATGGGGTTGAGTATATCATGAATCGGCGATTATGGCAGGCGCATAAGGCGGGAGGCGCGGCGCTTTGCCGCCCTAAAAGATTTAACCCCCTCACCCTGACCCTCTCCCCCAAGGGGGAGAGGGGATTTTTTTAAGATGTTCTTTTTAGGACATTTCTTTTAAACGGAGAAAAGGCTCAGGACGGTGGAAGTTCCCGAGGTGCCGGCGGCTCCCGGAGCTTTTCAGGCTCGGCGGGGGGAACGGGTTTTTTCCAGCGGGCGCTCAGGTTTTGCATGAGCACGAAGAAGACCGGCACAAAGGGAATGGCCAGGAGGGTGGAAGAGAGCATGCCGCCGAAGACCACGGTGCCGATGGCCCGCTGGCTGGCGGCCCCGGCGCCGCCGGCGATCAGCAGGGGCGTCACCCCCAGAATAAAGGCAAAGGAGGTCATGACGATGGGGCGGAAACGCCGGCGGGTGGCCTCCACTGCGGCGTCGGTGACGGACATCCCCCGCTCATGCAGTTCCCGGGCAAACTCCACGATGAGGATGGCATTTTTGCTGGCCAGGGCGATCATCAACACCAGGCCCACCTGGGTATAGAGGTTATTGTCATAGCCCCGGAAGATCAGGGCCAGGAGCACGCCCACCAGGGCCATGGGCACTACCATGATAACCGCGGCGGGGCTGGTCCAGCTTTCGTAGAGGGCGGCCAGCACCATGAAGACCAGGGTGATGGAGAGGACGTAGATGAAGTAGGCCTGGGGCCCGACTTTCTTCTCCTGGTAGGCCGTGGCGGTCCAATCAAAGGCCATGCCCCGGGGCAGGTTATGGCGCAGCACCTGTTCCATCAGGTTTAATCCCTGGCCGGTGCTGAAGCCGGGGGCGGCGGAGCCGAAAATCTGGGCGGCCGGATAGAGATTGTAGCGCAGGACCAGTTCGGGGCCCAGGGTGCGAGTGACGGCAGCAATGGTACCCATGGGCACCATCTGGTTTAAGGTATTGCGCACATACAGGCTGTAAATATCATCAGGGTCCAGGCGGTAAGGGGCATCCGCCTGGACATAGACCTGAAAAACCTGGTTAAATTTATTGAAAAGATTGACGAAGGTCGAGCCCAGGTAGGCCTGCAGGGTTTCAAAGACATCGTTCAGAGGGATCTGCAGAGAACTGGCTTTAGTCCGATCAATGTCCACATAGACCTGGGGGCTGCGGGCACTGAAGGTCGAGGCCAGGTTGCGAAGACCGGACTGGGCATTGCCGGCGCTCAAAACCTCGCTCAGGACTTTTTGCAGCTCAGCCATTCCCAGACTTTCCCGGTCTTCGATCATGACCTGAAAACCGCCGGCCGCTCCCAGACCCCGGATCGGCGGCGGCACCGCGACAAAAACCCCGGCACTTTGAACTTTTGACAGCTCCTGCCGCAGGTTGGCCAGAATAACATCCTGGCTCAAGGCGGACCCGCGTTTATCCCAATCATCGTAGATCACAAACGTCGTAATAAAATTGGAGACGTTGGCATAGTCGAGGATCGAAAAGCCGCCGATGGTGACCCAGGCTTTCAACCCTTTGGTATTCTTTAAGAATATCACTGATTTCCCTGGAAACTGCCATCACCCGGGGCTGTGAGGCGGCGTCGGGCAGCCTGGCCACCACCATGGCATAGCCCTGATCGTCGGTGGGCAGGAAACCGGTGGGATGGACGCTGAACCTCCAGGCGGTGATGAGGATAATGGTGACGAACACCAGGAGCATGAGCAGGGGGCGGCGCACCATGCGCCGTGACCAGCCTGACATAGAGGCTTTTCAAGAACGCCATAGACCTGGTTAAACCCCCGAAAGAACCAGTTGGGGGCTTTCCGGTGCTCGAGCGGGCGGAGCCACAGGGCACACTGGGCCGGTTTCAGGGTGAGGGCATTAATGGCGCTGATGATGGCGGTGGCGGCAATCACCAGGGCGAACTGGCGAAAAAGCGGTCCGGTGAGGCCGGGAAGAAAGGCGGCGGGCAGGAAGACGGCGGTCAGAACCGCGGTAATGCCCATGACCGGGCCGGTCATTTCCTGCATGGCCCTGATGGTGGCCTCTTTGGGCGGCAAGCCCTGCTCGATATGGTATGAGGCGTTTTCCACGATGACGATGGCGTCGTCGACGACAATGCCGATGGACAGGATGAGGGCGAACAGGGTCAGGAGATTGATGCCAAAGCCCATTAAGAGCATGGCGGCAAAGGTGCCGATAATGGTGACGGGAACGGTGGTGGCCGGAACCAGCATGGCCCGCCAGTTCTGGAGAAAGATGATAATAACGATGAGGACCAGGATAGCGGCCTCAAAGAGGGTTTCGTAAACGGTGCTGATGGCCTGCTGCACGAATTTTGTGGTGTCGTAATGGGTATTATAGGTCAGACCTTCAGGAAATTGTTTACTCATTTCCACCATGGCCCGGCGGATCGAGGCGGCCACTTCCAGGGCATTGGCGCCGGGCAGGGAATAGAGGATGACCTGGGCCGCGGGGTGGCCCCGCATGGCGGCAAAGGTGCTAAAACTCTGCTGGCTGAGTTCCACCCGGGCCACATCTTTGACCCGGACGATCTGGGCGCTCTGCCCCCGGGGGCTTTTAACAATGATATCTTCAAATTGCGCCCGACTCTGCAGCCGGCCCAGGGCATTGACGGTAAACTGATGGACCTGTTCGGGGGGAACGGGGGGGCCGCCCAACTGCCCGGCCACGACCTGGACATTCTGGCTCTGGATGGCCCGGACCACATCCAGGGTAGTCAGATTGTAATCATGGAGTTTGTTGGGATTCAGCCAGACCCGCATGCTGTAGGGACCGGCGCCCACCACTCTCACCTGACCGACGCCGGGCAGCCGGCCCAAAGGATTTTTCAGGTTAATGACGGCGTAATTGGAGAGGAAGGAGGGATCGAACTTGTCGGTTTCGGAATAGAGGCTGACCACCAACAAGATATCGGTGGAGACTTTCAGGACGGTAACACCCTGCTGCTGGACGGCGGCGGGAAGCTGGGCATTGGCGCCGGCCACCATATTTTGGACCAGAGAGACAGCGGTATTGAGGTTGGTGCCGACGTCGAAGGTGATGGTTAGGGTGTAACTCCCGTCACTGGTGCTGGTGGAAGACATGTAGATGGAGCCTTCCACACCGTTGACTGCCTGTTCGATGGGAATGCCGACGGTAGCCGCCACGACCTCGGCGCTGGCGCCGGGATAACGGGCGGCAATCTGAATCGTGGGAGGCACAATGGGAGGGTATTGCGCCACCGGCAGATTATAAAAAGAGACCAGCCCCAGAATAATGGTGACGATGGCAATAACGTTGGCAAAGATCGGCCGCTCGATAAAAAATCTGGAGATCATACAATACTCCATTACTGCCTGAGGCAGCCTCATTTGTCTTTAATTCTGCCGCCGGGGCCTTGTCCGGCCCCGGAACTGCCTGTCGGCCCGGGTTTTTCCGGCGCCGGAGCCGGTTTGGGCTCTTCTTTAACGGGGATCACCGGTTTCCCCGGAACGGCGCGCAGCAAGCCGCTGGTAATAATCCAGTCGTCGGCGGTCAAGCCTTCCCGCACCACCCGGAAGTCGCCCACGGCAGATACCCAATTTGATGGAACGGCGCTCGACAATATTGTCGGGATTTACCACCAGGACATAATTGCCCTGCTGATCATAGCCCAGGGCCAGGGAGGGCACCAAAAGATCTTCCTTGGGCGGGCCCACGATGGCGCCCCGGAGGCGGGCATACATGCCCGGCATAATTTTACCTTCGGGATTCGGGAAAATGCCGCGCATCTGCAAGGTGCCCGTGGTAGGGGCCAGGCTGATGGCGGCGAAATCCAGATACCCCAGGCGCGGATACCCCTCTTCGTTGGCCAGGCCGAGATACAGGGGCACCTTGATCTTTTCGGTTTCTAAGGGAGATCGGCCGGTCTTGCCCATGACCCGCAGCAGATCGGATTCGCTCATGGTGAAGTAGACATAAATGGGATCAATCTGATTAATTTCAGCCAGGGGGGTGAACTCACCGGCCCCCACCAGATTGCCCGGGTCCTGGAGCCGGCGGTCAATGCGGCCGTTAAAAGGGGCCGTGACCCGGGTGTAGCTGAGATTTAATCTGGCCAGCTCAACCTGGGCCTGGGCGGCTTTGAGGGCGCCCTGGGCCGACTGCAGTTGAAACCGCCAGTTTTCCAGGTCTGATTTGGCGGCGGCTTTTTGCTCCACCAGATTGGAGTAGCGGGCGAATTCGGTCCGGGCATGTTCCTGGGCGGCTTTTTGTCGCATGACTTCCGCCTCGGCCGATTCCAATTGAGCCTGATAGGTATTGGGCTGAATGAGGAAAAGGAGTTGCCCCTTCTTCACCAGGTCGCCATCCTTGAAATAGACTTTTTCCAGAATTCCCTGGACCCGGGCCCGGAGCATGGCGGTCTGGACAGCCATGAGCATTGCCGGTGAATTCCAGATAATCAGTCACCAGGCGGTGGGTCGGCCGGGTTACGGCAACCTTGGGAGTGGGAGGCGGCGCATAGACATTCTTGTCGCCGCAGGCGGTGATGGCGAGAATCACGGTCCCAAGAGCCATGACAAAAACAATTTTCAGCAGGCTTACGATTGGTTTAGCAGCAGGCATCGCATAAACTCCCGAACTGACGAATCACCATTGCCTGAAAAAGGCACAGGCGAGGGCGCCTGTGCTCCATTTATAGATATTCTCAAAGGCTTCCAAAGGCGGGAGGCGCTCCGCTTTCCCGCCTACATTCCCTGACTACGGCCCACTGTATTGAATTTACCAATCCGGGGCCCGCAATCCAGGTTTGATGTCGTCCGGCTCCGGCGGCGGCAGACTTGGCGGGGTCGTTAGCCTGCCCCAGTTAGTGCGCTTTTCCATGATGACGCGAGTCTCTACCGGAACAAAATTTTGCCCCTGCCGGATTTCCCAGCCTCCCCCCAGGGCCCGGTAGACGCCCACCAGGCCACTGGCAATATTGCCCCTGGCGTTGGCCAGGTTATCCTCAGCATTTAAAAGACTTACCTGGGCCGTCAAAACGGTGGTAAAATCCGTGATCCCCTCGCGATATTGAATCACGGCCAGATTTAATGACTTTTGAGCCGCCTCGGCGCTTTCCATCAAGGCCTGAGCCTGTTCCTGGGAGCGCAAAAAGGCGGCCAGATTATCTTCCACATCCTGTTGGGCTTTCAGGACAGTGTTCTGGTAGTTGATGAGCCCTTCCTGGAAACGGGCGTCCTGCACCCGGACGAGGTTCATAATTCGCCCATAATTTAATATATTCCACTGGACGGCGGGCCCGAAAGAAGTGTTGGCGTTGCGCCAGTTAACGACATCGCCAAGCCGGTTGCGCCCCACGTCGGTGGACAGGGTGCCGAAATTACCGGTCAACGAAAAAGCCGGCAGGAGATCGGCCTTGGCCACCCCGATCTTGGCGCATTGGGCAATGGCGTTGTATTCGGCGGCGCGAATATCGGGGCGCCGGCGCAGCAGGTCGGCCGGGATACCCGCGACTACCGCGGCCGGCGGCACGGGAATTTTAGCGTTGCCTTTTTCCAGTTCCTGCAACCGGTTCGGCGGCATTCCCAGGAGGACGGAAATGGCATCCTTGGCCTGGCGCAATTGAATCTGCAGAACCGGAATAGTAGCCTGGGTGCTGGTGAGGACGGTTCTGGCCTGTTCCACGTCACGCTCAGACGTGGTGCCGCCTTCAAAACGGACCCTGGCAATGGTCAAGCTTTCCTTTTGAGACTCGACATTTTTATGGGCAATGTCCAGACGGCGCTCCAGGGTTCGCATGGCAGTATAATAGCTGGCCACATTAGCTAAAAGACTGACGAGAGCGTTATCATAATCGGCGATGCTGGCCTGCAGGCCGGCTTCCGCAGATTGGATGTCGCGCCGGTACTTGCCCCAGAAGTCAAGCTCCCAGGTTCCGGTAAGCCCAAGCTGGATCTGCCAATAGTTCACACCGGCAAATTTTGGGGCACTGATGGAGGTGCCGGGAATGGGCACGCCGGCGCTTTCCCGGATTCTCTGGCCGGAACCGGTTAATTGCTGAGTTTGGGGATAGAGCTGTCCGGCGGCAACCCCGAGTTGGGCTCGAGCCTCCCAGAATTCGCACTCCGGCCTGGCGAAGATCCAGATTTTCCTGGTAAGCGGTTTCAATTAGTTGATTCAGAAAAGGATCTTTAAATACTTTCCACCAATCCCGAGACGCCGCCGGATCGGTTTTGACCAGGGGATCACCTGCCTCAAGCCACTGGTCTGCCACCTTGGTTTCAGGCCGGACATAGTTCGGGCCGATGTTGAAACACCCTGAGAGGCAGGTTAAACAGAGGAGGGAAATGAAAAATATTATTCGTCCGGTTGCAGGGATAGTCATCGCTTCATAACCCTTACGAGATTGCGACAGTGAGAAGCAGGCGCCAAACAAGGAATAAACCAGTACCTATTTATTGTCAAGCGGTTTGTATCAAAACTTTTTTAGACTGAAAATATTTTAATAACATAAATAATATTAATAGCATATAGTGTATTTATAGTATATAATATTTTAAACTAATAATATTTATCAACGGCGTTTAAAGAGATTGGTTTTTCTGGAAAATTTACCGGATAAGGCAATTAAGCTCGATTATTAAAGGCTTATTTCTAATCGTCAGCCTGAACGCCAAGGGGGGCAGAGACCCAACAGGAGGGGCACCGGCAAAAATTAATTTTTGGTCAGGCAGCGCCGCTTTAAAATCCGATGGCATTGGGGGCCATCGGCCAGCTTGACAGAAACCGGTTTGTTGGTTAACGTTTACATTTAATTAAGAAAGGATAAGCCCGGCGACATCGAGGCAGGTGAGTGTATGCAGAGACGGATCTGTTCGTTAGGAAAAGTTGCAGCGAAATTCGGGGCGGTCATGGTTTTGGCGTTAGGGGTTGGTCTGGCCCAGAGCGGCCAAGGTCTGGCAATAACGCCCGAGGAAGTTGTCACCAAGGTCCAGAAACAATATGATACCACCGGGGGCTTTAAGACCCGTTTCCGGCAGGAGTCCAGGCTGAAGAGCCAGTCCGGCGGTGACACGGCGGAGGGACTGCTTTACTTCAAGAAGCCTTCCCAGATGCGGTGGGATTATCAATCCCCGGCAGCCCAGAAAAAGGAAGTGATCGCCGACGGCCGGGAAGTTTTCATTTACATACCCCAGGATAAGACGGTCATGGTGTATCCCATGAATCAGGTGATGCGTTCTGACCTGGTGATGCGGTTTTTCTCCGGCATGGGGGAACTGCAGCGGGATTTCAACGTGTCCTGGAACACCCCTTATTCGGGTTCCGGGCCCATGAGAATCCTTTTGAAACCGTCCAAACCGCAGCCGGACCTCAAAGACCTGGTCTTGACCATAGACCCGCAGACCTACCTGGTGCAGGGGTTGGAATTCAGCAACGCCTACGGTGACTTTACCCGGATGAACTTTAGCGGTACGCAATTAAATGTCTCGCTGGAACCGGGATTCTTTAAATTTACGCCCCCTCCGGGAGTGCAGGTGGTACGGGATAAAAATGAGTAGGGCAGTGGGCAGTGGGCAGTGGGCAGTGGGCAGTGGGCAGTGGGCAGTGGGCAGTGGGCAGTGGGCAGTGGGCAGTGGGCAGTGGGCAGTGGGCAGTGGGCGATTTTGGAAGATTTTCGCAGGTTGTCAAGTATAATCCGATAAAAAATAATAGGTTAACTTGACGGCAGATTCATTTGGAGGATTTTACATGATATTTTCGGCGCCGCAGCGTGAAGTCCGGGACTGGTTGGCCAGACGCAAGGCCATTCTCCTGGCTCACAATTATCAGCCCGGTGAAATTCAAGATGTCGCCGACCTCACCGGCGACTCTCTGGGATTATCGCAGGAAGCAGCCAAAACCACAGCCGAAGTGATTGTTTTTTGCGGCGTGCACTTCATGGCTGAGACTGCGGCCATACTGTGCCCGGAGAAAACCGTCCTGCTGCCCAGGATAGATGCCGGCTGCTACATGGCGGAAACCATCACGGCGGATTTGTTAAAGGCCCGGAAAGCGGCGCTGCCCGGGGTCCCGGTGGTGACGTATGTGAATTCCAGCGCCGCGGTCAAGGCTGAAAGCGACATCTGCTGCACTTCGGCCAATGCCGTGCGGGTGGTCAATTCCCTGCCGGAGGACCAGGTGCTCATGGTGCCGGACCGCAACCTGGCGCTGTACACGCAACGCTACACCGATAAAAAAATTCACCTGTGGGAAGGGTGCTGCAATGTCCACGACGCCTTAACGCGAGAAGAGGTTCTGGCCTGCAAGGCGGCCCATCCCGGCGCCCCGTTTATCGCCCATCCGGAATGCCGGCCCGAGGTCCTGGACCTGGCCGATATCATCCGCAGCACGGCGGGCATGCTGTCTTATGTCAGGGAAGCGCCTGAGACCGAATTTATCGTCGGCACGGAAAAGGGTATTATTCACACGTTACGGAAAGAAAATCCCGACAAGCATTTTTTCTCGCCCTCAGAGCGCATGTTATGCCCGGACATGAAAAAGATTTCCCTGGAGGACGTCCTGGCGGCCCTCAGGGACCTGGCCCCGGTGGTAACCGTGCCGGAACCTATCCGGGTCCGGGCCTTGCAGGCGGTGAACCGGATGCTGGCGGTGCCGCGGGACTAGTTAATCAGGCCAAAATAATTTTGTGGTAGAATTTGATTGACTAAAAGAATGGTGGGCGGTGCCCACCCTACGCACCTAATCAAGCAAAATAGCTGTGAGGCCATCAAGACAATTTACCGCTTGTTTTGCCCCCCCAGATGAGATTTATTTACCGTTCTATTGTTTTGTAGACCTTTTCCAAAGGTTATACAACAGCCGGAAGGCCGGGGTGATGGGCAGGCCGGCCGTTGCTAACATGCGCTCGATTTCTCCCAAGCTATAGAAAGCGCCTCGTTCGATTTCTTCGGGATTTGGCACCGGTGTTGTTGCGGTCCGGCATTGAAACAGGACTACGTGCTCCCAGCCGGTTTCGGGGCAGGCAGGTATTTCGGCCAGGCGTTCAAGTTTTTCCCGGATTCCCAATTCTTCCGCTAATTCCCGGGCCGCAGCAGCCTGGTAACTTTCTCCGGGAGAGACATGTCCCGCAGCAGAGGTGTCCCAATGTCGCGGGTACTGGTCCTTATGTTCCCGGCGCAGTTGCAGATATAAGTCACCGGCAGGGTTAAAAACAAAGATATGAACGGCGCGATGCCGCAGTCCCAGACGGTGGATGGTGCCTCTGGCCGCCTGGCCGACGAGGCGGTTATGCCGGTCAAAGACTTCCAGAATTTCCTGTTGTTCGTCCATAGTCAGGCATAAAGATTGCATTGTTAATAAAGAAATAATTTGAACCTGGCAAAAAAAATTGGGTTAATAAAGATTCAGGGGGATTTATTCTAATCTTTTTATTATTTGTTGCCGATTATTGTATTTAACTACTCATGTTCTTCTCGCTACTAGTGCAGAATTTGTTTCTCGGGTGCATCGTGAACGGCAACTTATCAAGTTATTTACATTCAATGCGTCTGATGTTGCACGATCTGGCCCAACCATTGTCGGTCATGGTGGGCACGGTTGATCTTTTGATGATTGAATCTGATCCCGAATCCCGGGAATTTGACGACATCAGATATATTAACGATCAACTGCAGGTTATTGTGGATAAAATTAATGACATTCGACAATTGGCCCAGCAGCTGAACGTATCGGCGGAGACACCGGAAAAAGCATCAGGCATTTTTTAAGGTAAAATTAGCATCAATCCAGGCCAATGCGAAATTTTTCTTCCAGGTGTTCGGGATAATAAGACATTTTTGCCCTTCGCAGCCCCTCCTCGCCCAGATCCTGCTCTCGATTAATAAATTGGATGTCCTTCCAGGCCTGCTCGCAGAACTGCTGATTGATCAGGCTGTAAAAGCCCCCGATTTCCGGATTGGCTTTTTCGAAATGAATCACCGCGGTCTGATGGTTGAGCAGTTGGCCGAGGGCAAATGCTTCCACCTTCCCCCCCACCAGGATGGCGCCGCCTTGCAGGGACAATTCCCGGTAATGGAGCAGGGCCAGGCGAATCGCCTCCCATTCGCCGATAAGGTTGAGGTCTTCATCACACCGTTTGAATTCACACCAGCGGTCGGCGAGATTCAGACAGGCATCCAGATGTACTTCTTCCAGGGGAGCGTAGACAAAGGAGGTTGATCGTTTTAAGCTATTGATATGGTTACGTTTGCCGTGATATTTGTTCCCGGTCAGATTGATAAGGTCCGAGGTGCGGTAGATATAATCGAAATGGTCTCGCTGCGGTTCACAATGGAGACCCGGCAGGGAGGCGACTTCCGCAGCCAGACGACTGTCAGCCCGGTCAATCCGAGGTGCGCCGGCACCTTTGGAATCCCGCAGCCAGGTAAGGAGATGGCGGCAGATTTCCCCGCGGCCGGGCGGGCCCACGGGAGGCAAAAACCACGGGTTACCGTGCGGAGGTTCGGCCAAAATAATCAGCCAATCGTCATACAGGCTCCAGGATAAGCCATAGTGAGCACGCCAGAGAAACAGATTCGTGAAGGTTAATTCCGACGTTGAGGGCTGATAGTCCCATAAGATCTGATGAATTTTATCCCGGTCTTCCAGAAGGATGGGCAGGAACTGCGGAAAGCGGGGACCTTCCATGATATCTAGACCTTTCATACAGACAGGGACCCAGGAAATGGTCCCAATCAGCGATACATTTAAAAAAATGAAGAGTTATTCCTGTGGAGGGTGTATTATTGCCTTTTACACCACCATAGGCTATAATAATAATATCAGAATAAGGCCGAGTGCACTGCTGAAAAGATGCGTACGGCCAGTCGTTGCAAAGAGGAGCAGTTCAGGCATGTCAACAAAAGAAGTCAAGGCGAAGATTCAAGCTGCAGCCCCCCATGGCAGAATTCCCTGTGCCGCCGCCTTTAAGCTGGCGGAAGAATTGGGCCTAACCCGCAGTCGTTTGGGCGAATTATTCAACGAACTTAACATAAAGATCATCCAGTGCCAACTTGGCTGTTTCCCATAATACCCATACTCCGATGAAATATATTTTTGGCCCGGTTCCCTCCCGCCGTTTGGGCCTGTCCCTGGGAGTCGATCTGATCCCGGCGAAAACCTGTGTTTTTGACTGCATCTATTGCGAAGTCGGTCCGACGACAGTCAAAACCAAGACTCGCCGCCACTATATTCCGGCAGAGGCGATTCTGGGGGAACTGGAAGAATATCTTAGAGGTTCCGGTCCGGAACCGGATTATATTACTCTGGCAGGCTCCGGTGAGCCGACCTTAAACCTGGGTTTGGGCCGGATTATCACACGCCTGAAAGAAATTACGCCGGTACCGGTGGCGGTGCTGACAAACGGGGCGCTGCTCAATGACCCGGCTGTCCGCCGGGAACTGAATCAGGCCGATGTCATTCTGCCTTCTTTGGATGCCGTCAGTCCAGACCTTTTCCAGACCATCAACCGCCCGGTCGCCGGTTTGACGGCAGCAGACATGATTGCCGGCTTGCAGGCTCTGCGGGCAGAGTATGCCGGCCAGATCTGGCTGGAAGTGCTGCTGCTGCGCCGCCTGAACGATTCTCCGGAAGAATTGGCCAAGTTAAAACAGGCCCTGGAACTGATCCGACCGGACAAGGTGCATCTGAACACCGCAGTCAGACCGGTGGTGAAAGATTACGCCTTACCTTTATCAACCCGGGAACTGACCGAAATCGCCGGATTTTTGGGGGATCGGGCGGAAGTTGTAGCGGATTTCGGGAACCAGCAACATCCTAAATTCGAACTAAATGATGGCGATTTTCTGGCCACCCTGGCTCGGAGACCGCAGACCCCGGAGGATCTGGCCGAGGTGTTGGGGCTGCCGATGACGGTGGTGCTGCAACGGTTAAAACAACTGGTCAGGGAGGGGCGCTTAAAAAGCTCCAGGCATCAGGGAAAAGATTTTTTATCAGACAGCTTAAAGCCGAGTTTTGCGCCCTTTACTAGCAGGAATGGTGGGCGGTGCCCACCCTACGCACTACAAACAGATGTTTTTATTTTAAACAGGGCAAAAAACTGCAGCGGCGCAGTATTTTCCAGTCAGACAGGTAAATCTTTCTTGCAGAGGCTCGACTCGATTAGATATATTGATTTCACAGTGAAATTTACGGTATAAACAATTCCGGGGATTCTTCCTGCAATATCTGATACATAATAAATTCCAAAACAGTTATTCATTCTGACCAGCCCCAACCGATCAGGCCGGGCAGATGAGCTCTTGAAGACTCATATCCGGCCCGGGCAATAAAATCATACGGGCAGCAGAAACTATCTCATAAACGATATCTTTGGGGATTTTTACATGAATGAACTTCTTGATCTGGGGATGGACATCGGATCGGTGAGCATTAACACGGTGGTTCTGAGTGCGGCGGGCGAGGTCATTTTTGAAGACTACCGTCGAACCCAGGGCCAGCCCCTTCCCATCGGCTTTGAATATTCTGAAAGAGTTGCAGGAAAAATTTAGCGACGATCATTTTCGCCTGGCGGCTTTCACCGGCATCGGCGGCAAATTGCCGGCTCAAACTCTGGGCGGCATGTTTGTCAACGAAGTTATTGCTCTGGCCCGGGGGACCTTTAATTTTCTGCCCCAGGCTCGAACCATTATTGACATGGGCGGCGAGGACGCCAAACTTATTCTCGTTGATAACGATCCCCAGGGTGGTTTGGTAATAGAAGATTTTGCCATGAACACCATGTGCGCCGCCGGGACCGGCTCCTTTTTGGATCAGCAGTCCCACCGCCTGGGTTACAGCATCGAGGATTTCAGTGAGTTGTCCTTAAAATCCACCACCCCGCCCCGGGTGGCCGGGCGCTGCAGCGTCTTTGCCAAAACCGACATGATTCACCTGCAGCAGGGGGCGACGCCGGATTATGAAATTATTGCCGGGCTGTGCCTGGCCATGGCCCGGAACCTGAAGAGCAACATTGCCAAAGGCAAAACCATCCGCAAACCGGTGGTTTTCCAGGGGGGCGTGGCTCATAATCTGGGGGTCAGGCAGGCCTTTCGGAAAGTCTTTGACCTGGAGGCTGAAGAGCTTATTATTCCGCCGCATTTCTGCTCGCTGGGAGCCATTGGGGCAGTGATGGTGGCCAGGGAAAATCCTCCCACGAATTTTCAGCTCAATCTCAAGGCCATGGAGGATCTCCTGGCCCAGGCCCAGCAGGAGGCCAGACACCACCCGCCCTTACAAGCCCCGGAACTACTGACTGAGGAACATTATCAAGTGGTGGAACTGGGCCCGGAGGAAACCGCCGAGGGTTATCTGGGAGTTGATGTGGGTTCCATCAGCACCAACATCGTGGTTATCGATCCCCGGATGCGGGTCCTGGCCAGGGAATATCTTTTGACGGCGGGGCGCCCTTTGGAAGCAGTCACTGAAGGCCTCAGGCTGATCGGCGAAAAATTAGGCAAACGTCTGACCATTCTGGGAGCGGCCACCACAGGTTCCGGCCGTTATCTGACTGCCGATTTTATCGGGGCCGACCTGGTGCGCAATGAAATTACCGCCCAGGCCACGGCTTCGGCGGCCATAAATCCGGCCGTGGACACTATTCTGGAAATCGGCGGCCAGGATTCGAAGTTCATCAGCCTGGAAAACGGGGCGATCGTCGACTTTATGATGAACAAGGTCTGCGCGGCCGGCACTGGTTCTTTCCTGGAAGAACAGGCGGAAAAATTAGGCATCGCCATCAAAGAGGAATTCGGCCGCCTGGCCCTGGAAAGCCAACGACCGGTGCCCCTGGGGGAACGCTGCACGGTATTTCATGGAATCGGACCTGGTGCACCACCAGCAGCAAGGGGCCGCCAAAGAGGATCTGGTGGCCGGATTGGCTTATTCCATCGTGCAGAATTATCTCAACAAGGTAAAAGAAGAGCGCCGGGTGGGTGACACCATTTTTTATCAAGGGGCTACGGCTGCCAACCGGGGCATCGTGGCTGCCTTCGAAGCGATTTTAGGCAAAAAAATTACCGTGCCGCCGCACCATGACGTCACCGGGGCCATAGGCGCGGCCATCCTGGCCATGCGGGAGCGGACCTGGGAGGTCTCGGGCTTTAAGGGTTTCGATCTGGTCAATCGGGAATACGCCATATCGTCTTTCGAATGTCAGAGCTGCCCCAACACCTGTGAAATACGCCAGGTGAGGATCACCGGTGAAAAACCCCTGGTTTACGGCGGACGGTGTGAAAAATATGAAGTGCGCCGGGATCAGCAGTTAGCGGACCTGCCCGATCTTTTCAGCCAGCGCGAGGAGTGGCTGTACGGTTCGGAGCCGCCGGCGGCGGGCCGGCGGGGCACTATCGGTCTGCCCCGGGCCATGTTCTTCCAGGAAGTCATGCCCTTTTTCCGGGCCTTTTTCGAATCATTAGGATACGGTGTCGTTTATTCCCAAAAAACCAACAAGGCAGTGATCCACCGGGGTCTGGAATGCATGGCGGCGGAGACCTGCTATCCGGTCAAGGTGGCCCATGGCCACATTCTGGATCTGCTGGAGTCCGGAGTTAAGGATATTTTCCTGCCCAGCATTATCGACATGCGCCATCCCAACCCGGAGATTGAACAGGGCCTGGTCTGTCCGCTGGCGCAAACGCTTTCCTATACCGTCCCCTCAACCATCGATTTTTCGAAATATGGCGCCACACTCCATACGCCGGTAATTTATTTCGGCCGGGGGCGGCGGCTGCTGCGCCGGTCGCTGCAGGACTTGGGCAAGCAATTAGGCGTCTCCGTCCTGGGCGGTCAACCGGGCCCTAAAAGTTGCCGAAGCGGCGCAAACTGCTTTTTATGAGAAGCTGCAAACCCGGGGACGTGAGATTTTAGCCGGTTTGGGTCCGGATGACCGGGCTATGGTAATTGTCAGCCGGCCCTACAACGGCTTTGACTGCGGGATGAATTTAAATCTGCCCAGAAAACTGCGGCAGTTGGGGGTATTGGCGATCCCGATGGATCTTCTGCCCTTGGATGAGACCGGGGACCTGGACGAAATTAAGCCGATGTACTGGCGGTTCGGCCAGAAGATTCTGGCTGCGGCCGACCTGGTACGGCAGGACCCGCGTTTGCATGCAGTGTATGTGACTAATTTCAGTTGCGGCCCCGATTCCTTTATTCAGCACTTTTTCAAAGACGTGATGCGGGGCAAGCCGTTTCTGGAAATTGAGATTGATGAACATTCTGCGGATGTGGGGGCCATTACCCGGTTGGAAGCTTTCCTGGACAGCCTGAAAAATGTGGCGCCCCAGGAGCAGTTGCAGTCCAGGAAATCAATCACGGTCCGGGTGGCGAACCCGAAGCGCCGCAAGGTATTTTTGCCGCCCATGACCGATCATGCCTTAGGTCTGGTGGCGGCATTCCAGGCCTGCGGCACCGATGCCGAACTGCTGCCGGAATCCGATGAAGAAACCCTGATGTGGGGCCGCCGCCTGACCTCGGGGAAAGAATGCTATCCGTTAATTCTGACCACCGGCGACATGGTCAAGATGACCCAGCGGGCTGACTTTGATCCGGAAAACAGCGCCTTTTTCATGCCCAGCGGCGACGGTCCCTGCCGTTTCGGACAATACAACCGCTTGCAGCGCTTGATCCTGGATGAGATCGGCTTCCCGCAGGTGCCGATTATCGCCCCCGATCAGACGGAGACCCTCTACCAGGAAGTTGGCCTGGTGGGGGATGATTTTTCCCGCATTGCCTGGCAGGGAGTGGTGGCCATCGATCTGCTGGAGAAAAAAGTCCGTGAAACCAGGCCTTATGAGAGGTATCCCGGGGAAGCCGATCAAGTATTTAGCCGATATTTACAAAAGGTCTACGAAACCCTCCGGGACCGGGGCGACCTGGAGGCAACCCTGAGGCAGGCCCGGCAGGCGTTCGAGAGCGTCTCCCGCAACGGTCTGAGGGACAAACCGGTGGTCGGCGTGGTCGGCGAAATCTATACCCGGGCCAACACCTTTTCCAATGAAAATACCGTGCGGGAAATTGAAGCCCTGGGAGGCGAGGTCTGGATGGCTCCCATCGGCGAATGGCTGCTGTATGTGAACTTTACCGCCAAACGCCGGGCCTGGCAGATGCGCAAATGGAAAAACTTCCTGGAAGTCTTTCTGACCGAACGGGTCCAGCTGAAAGATGAACACCGGTTTGAAGAAATCTTCCGGGGCTGCATCAAGAATCTTTCCGAACCGCCCATAGCGGATATAATCGCCAACGCTTCGGGTTATCTGGATGCCTCCTTTGAAGGGGAAGGCATATTGAGCATCGGCAAGTCCAAGGATTTTGTTAAGAAGGGGGTCAGCGGCCTGGTGAATATCATGCCGTTCACCTGTATGCCGGGCACGGTGGTCAATGCCTTGTTCAAACGTTTCCGGGAAGAGCATAACAACATTCCGTTCCTGAACCTGGCCTACGACGGTCAGGAACAGACCAACACCCGCACCCGGATGGAGGCCTTTATGTACCAGGTCCGGCAATTCAGGGAACATCAAAAATAGTGGTCAGGGGTCAGGGGCCAGTGAAGAGTGATAGTGAAAAAAGAGTTGCGGCAAGGTCTCGGGATGACAGGGTAGGGAAATTTTTTGGGGAACACTAGACAAGGAAATGGACATGCAACCTGATGAATTGGTGAGGATAGAAGAGGTAATTCCTGACTATGTTATCCGGCCGGGATATTACCTGAAGGCCGGCTGGGAATTGTTCAAGCAGAATGGCCTGGGGTTTATCGGCTTTAGCGTCGTCGTCCTGTTTGTCATGCTGGCCCTGGGCACGAAGGCGGGAGTGGGACAGATCATTTGCTTATATTATCGGGCCGCCGCTGTGGGCCGGGTTTATCATTGTCGCCATTAAACTGCTCTTGCAGCAACCCACCGAAGTAAACGACTTTACCAAAGGTTTCAAGTTTATCTTGCCCCTGCTGCTTTACAGCGTGGTGTCGACAGTCTTTATCAGTGTCGGCTTTGCGCTGCTCATCCTGCCGGGAATTTATCTTCTCGTCAGCTACATTTTTTCCACCTGGCTGATCATCGACCGAAAATTGGATTTTTGGCCGGCCATGGAACTGAGCCGCAAAACGGTGCACAAGCGCTGGTTTGAAGTTTTTGGCTTTTTCCTGGTCCTGTGCCTGATCAATTTTGCCGGGTTGCTCTTTTTGGGGCTGGGGATGCTGTTAACCGTTCCCTGGACCTTATGCACCCTGACTGTGGCTTATAAAGATATTTTCGGAATTCGATCCGTAGCGTTTGACTAAAAAAGAAACATCCCCTCAACCTCCCTATACCTTTTTCAAAGCCGGCGACCTGGTGGAGGTCGCGGTTACCTTACCGCTCCGGCAGACGCTGACCTACAGGATGCCGCCGGAAATGGCCGCGGCGGCACGGATCGGCATGCCGGTGCTGGTGCCGGTGGGGCGGCGCCGGGTGCTGGGCTACCTTTTGGGCCCGGCCCGGGAAGTTCCCGACGCGGCCATCAAAGACGTCGCGGCCCCGGTCGATCCGAATCCCAGGTTCGACGCCGAACTCATTCCCTTTTTCCGGTGGCTGGCAGAGTATTATCAGCATCCCATCGGCGAGGTTTTTAAGACTGCGATTCCGGAATTGCCGGCACAATCAAAAGAGCGCCTGGAACGCTGGGTATCTCTGTCGCCGGGGATGACTCCGGCAACTGGCCGACTCGGCCCCAAAGCCAGATCAATAATTGACTACTTAGCAACAACCGGTTCTTGTCCCCTGGCCGAATTAGCCTCGCAATGTTCGCGCCCCCAGGACGCGGTCCGACGACTGGTCAAAGCCGGTTTGGTCTGCCTGGAGGAAAGGCCCAGCCGGTTTGAGGATTTAATAACCCCGTTATCTTCCGGCCAAGCAGCGCCCTTAGCTTTAAGCCCGGACCAGGAACTGGCCTGTCAGGCTATACACGGCGCTCTCCATGACGGCCGGTTTGCCCCTTTTCTGCTCCACGGGGTGACGGCCAGCGGCAAGACTGAGGTATACCTGCACAGTGCGGAAACGGCCCTGGATCTGGGGAAAGGCATCCTGGTGCTCCTGCCTGAGATCGCCCTGACCGACCCGGTGGGACAGGCCTTCCGGCAGCGATTCGGACCCCGGGTGGCCCTGCTGCACAGCGGTCTGTCGCCGCGGGCCAGGCTTGACCAATGGCGGCGTCTGGCGCAGGGAGAGATAAATATTGTGGTGGGGGCGAGATCGGCCGTGTTTGCTCCGGTTGCCAACCTGGGTCTGATAGTGGTAGATGAAGAACATGATCCGGCCTATAAAAATGAAGGCGGGCTGCCTTACCAGGCCAGGGATGCCGCCCTCTACCGCGGGCAACTGGCCGGAGCCGCAGTGGTGTTGGGTTCGGCCACCCCGGCGGTAACCACCTTTTATAAGGCTCAAGCCGGAAAATACCATTATCTGAGTCTCCCGGAACGGGTCACCCCCCAGGCGCTGCCTCGGATTCATCTGATCAATCTGGCAGAACACCGGGAACAGCGCCGCCTGCCGGTCATTGCCACACCCTTGCGGCTGGCCCTGGCCGAGACCCTGGAGCGGGGCGAGCAGTCCATCCTGTTCCTTAACCGCCGGGGATTCGCCAACACCTATTTTTGCCTGTTTTGCGGGCATATCAGGCAATGCCGCTCCTGCAGCATTACCCTGACGCTGCACCGCCAGGAGGAAAAACTGCGCTGCCACTATTGCGGCTATCAGGAACCGGTTCCGGCCCTCTGTCCGGAGTGCCAGTCGGCGGCTTTAAAATCTTACGGGCTGGGCACCGAACGGCTGGAAAAAGAAGTGAAGGCCCTTTTCCCCGGAGCCAGGGTAGGCAGGCTGGACCGGGACACGGCTTCCCGCCGGGGCAAGTCATTGCAGATTTTAAATGAGGTCAAAGAACGGCGGCTGGATATTCTGATCGGCACCCAGATGATCACCAAAGGCCACGACTTTCCCCAGGTCACGCTGGTGGGGGTGGTGGCGGCGGACCTCAGCCTCTTTTTTCCGGAGTATCACGCCGGGGAGCGGACTTTCCAGCTTTTGACCCAGGTGGCCGGGCGGGCGGGACGGGGAGAAAGCCCGGGACAGGTTTTTATTCAAACCTTTCACCCGGAGCACTCTGCCTTGGTCGCCACCCAAAGCCACGACTACCGAGGTTTTTATGAGGCGGAACTTCACTCCCGGGAACTCCTGGGATACCCGCCGTTTACCCGGCTGGCCCTGTTGACGGTGCAGGGGAAAGATGCCGGACGGGTGGAAAAGACGGCGGCGGCGGCGTGCCAGGCCCTGAATCACCTCATCGGGTCGGCGGGCTGGCAGAACTATCTCAGGGTTTTAGGCCCGGCCCCGGCGCCGCGCTCACGCCTGAAAGAATATTACCGCTGGCATATTCTCCTGAAAAGCTACGGCCGGCAGCAGTTAGCCGCAGTGCTGAAACAAATCAGGTCGGACTTTGGCAAAAAAGCAAGGCCTGGAGTTACCCTGCTGGTGGATAT
>CAWBKT010000004.1:0-185034 GCA_963789385.1 uncultured delta proteobacterium
TAACATCGTGAGCAGTGAGCGGTGAGCAGTGAGCAGAAAAAGGCAGAGGTATAAACTGCGATTGTTCTGTTTTCAGGCTTCGTGGTATACCTCAAGATATAACAACTTGTAAGCACATAAAAATTATATTTAAAATGCCATCTCTAGCCTCCGGTGGGCATGGAGGAGAGAGGGTCGGGAAGGGGATAAGCTGGAACCACGCTAACAATAAGTAGTGACGGAAAAGGAACAAATCATGAAAACGGTGATTGTCATACCGGAAAGATGCGTAGGTTGTAAGCAGTGTATGATCGCCTGTGCCGTGGAACATTCTCAGAGTAAAAATCTCTTTGCGGCCGTGAGTGAGGCAGTACAGCCGCGCCCTCGCCTGCGGGTATATCCCGGCAGCAGCCATTTTGCCTTTGTCAATAAGTGCCGTCATTGCGATCCGGCCCCCTGCCAGATGGTCTGCATGCCCGGGGCGATCAGCCATGATCCGGAGAGGGGAACCACGGATATCGATCCCCACCGCTGTATTAGTTGCGCCATGTGCGCCATGGCCTGTCCTTTCGGCGTCCTGCGCTATGCCTCCACGCACGAAGCCATGGAAAAAGGTTCGGTGGCGTTGAAATGTGACCAATGCCCGGACAGGGAACGGATCGGACGGGTGCCTGCCTGTGTTGAGGCCTGTAAAGTCGGGGCTTTAAAATACGGCACCCTGGCGGAGGCCATGGAATTAAAGGGGCTCCGGATATCCAAGTCGGTATTCGCCACCCTCCAGGGCACCGAAAGTATAACCACGGCAGTGCCGGGTCAGGTCAGACTCTGGCGGCAATTGCCGTAAATGATCATCGGCCGCCAGACCACCTGGCGGTTTTTCCTTCTGTCCCATATGAATTGGCTGACCCAATCCCCCCAACGGGCGCGTCTGTTGACCATTTCGGCGTCTTTTGTCATCGGCTTCCTGCTGATGACCATAAAGTTCTATGCCTATTGGCTGACGCAGTCTGCGGCCATCCTTTCCGATGCCCTGGAATCCATCATCAACGTGGTGGCCAGCGCCTTTGCGCTGGGCGCGGTGGTGCTGGCGGCCAGACCCCCTGACCTTAGCCACCCGTATGGGCATGGCAAAATTGAATATGTTTCCGTAGGCTTTGAAGGGGCGTTAATATTTTTGGCGGCCATCGGCATTTTTATCAAAGCTGCGGATCAACTCTGGCATCCCCGGGCCTTACCCTCCCTGGAAACCGGTTTATGGCTGCTGGCCGCAGTTAACCTGGCGAACCTGGCCTTGGGCCTTAGTTTAATATTTGTCGGCAATAGGACCCATTCCATTACCCTGGTGGCGGATGGCCGGCATATCCTCACAGATGTGTTTACTACCGGTGGGGTTTTGATCGGTCTGTGCCTGGTCTGGTTGACCGGTAAAATCTGGCTGGACGGGGCTACTGCGGCGCTGGTGGGTGTCAATATTCTCTATACCGGCTGGAAGCTGGTGAGCCACTCCTTCGCCGGTCTCATGGACGCCTCCGATTTCCAGCTCCTGGAGGAGATTGCCGCGGTCCTGAAAGGGCATCGCAAACCTAGCTGGGTGGATATTCATCAACTCAGGGCCCGGCGAGCCGGGGAACGCCTGTATGTGGATTTTCATCTGATTCTGCCCCAGGATTTCAGTCTGGAACAGGCTCACCAGGAAGTTAAAGAGCTGGAGCAGATTTTCAAGGACCATTACCGGGATCAGGCAGAAGTCAATATACACGTGGACCCCTGTAACGGGGATCAGGAATGCCCTATTTGCGGATATGATCCTTGTAAACATAGAAAGGCTGAGGCCGCCTGGCAGCGGGTCTGGCGCCGCGAGGTGCTGGTGGACGGGAGGGAAGGAGAAGCCAATGAAGAAGCCGAGGATTCATCTGCTTCTTAACATGGTATTAATTTTCAAAAGGCAGCAGGGCTTTTTTGACATTTTTAAGAAGCTCATCAAATTTATCGGAGCGATATTCGTCGTAAAGGCCGCAGCCGGCATCAGCCAGTTTGTCAAAGACATTGGCACTGTCGATATATTCCATTAAGGTCTTGGTGGCCGAAATAAGTTCCTTGCATTGATCATCCATGGTGGACCTCTCAGGTTGAATATGATATCATTACTTAACATACCATCAGCAATGATCCGGGGCAAGATTTTTATGAACTAATGAGCATTAAAAATAACGGGTCCGACCAATCATAAATGTCTCTAGGCCATTAAGACGAATTTCATAATAATGAGTAATCTTAGAATCAACAGGGAAAAACCTTGACGACACGCTCTAAAAAGGATAATTTTATAAGTTACGAAATAGGCACGTAGCTCAGGGGGAGAGCACTACCCTGACACGGTAGGGGTCAAGGGTTCAAATCCCTTCGTGCCTACCATGAATATTAAGGGGGCGGTCAAATTGGCCGCCTTTTATTGTGACTGATTTAAAATATAAATAAATATGTAACATATATAATTAGTATGAATAGGAACAGAAGCGGTGGCCAAAAGAATAGATGATAGAGTCATCAGGCTGTCAGACGGTCGCCGGTTGGGTTATGCCGAATATGGCGATCCGCAAGGTTGGCCGTTCATGTTCTTTCATGGGACGCCGGGTTCCCGGATAATGGCCCGGTTTGCCGGACCTAAGGCCCGGGAGTTGGGGGTGCGGTTGATTGCCCCGGACCGGCCCGGATTTGGGCTGTCGGATTTTCAGCCCCAACGTCGATTGCTGGATTGGCCCAAGGATGTGGAGGAGTTGGCAGATGCCCTCAACCTGGAGAAATTTAGTGTGGCCGGAGTTTCGGGGGGCGGACCGTACGTGGCCGTCTGTGCCTGGAAAATGGGGGAGAGGCTCATCAATGCCGGCATTGTCAGCGGCCTGGCCCCGGAGGACCGAGTCAGGCGGGAATTAAGCCATGGTCACCGGTTAACTGCAACGATCATGCGTCAAATACAATTGATTAACCCGATGCTGCAATTGCTGGCCTGGGGCGCCCGGCGGCGTCCGGAGATAATCATCAAAGCCATGGGCCTGATGGCATTTGGGGAAGATAGAAAAATATTATCAGAACCAGAGGTGCAAGCTACGCAAATTGATAGCGTGGTTGAGGCTTTTCGCCGAGGGCCGCAAGGTACCGCCCTTGAACTCGGATTGTTCAGCCGACCCTGGGGGTTTGAGGTTGAGGACATCAAAATACCCGTATATCTGTGGCATGGAGAGGCAGATGCCATCGTGCCGGTCAGCCTGGGCCGCTACCTGGCTGATCATATCCCTTATTGTGAGGCCAGGTTTATCCCCAAAGCCGGGCATCTCTGGATTTTTGAGGGGTATGAGGAAATTTTTCAGGTATTGCAGAGAAATATAAGTCAGTTAGCAAAATTCTATTACATTCACCCCTCACCATGAACCTGTCCGCTCAAGCAGATAGAGCCTGCAAATAAATTCACAATGATCTTTGCTGGCAATTATTACCAGTGTTTAATTTGTAATGGATTATCTTGCAGCAAGCGGGCCTGCCTGCAGTAATTCGCTCACGGTGACAAATCGATACCCCTGATTCTGCAACTGCGGCACACAGAGGGCCAAGGCACGGGCTGTCTGGCTGCCTTTGCCGTTGGCGTGCATGATAACGATTGATCCGGGTCGGGCTTTAGTCAAAATAAGGTGCGAAATTTTCTCGGCGGTCTGAAGTTTCCAGGGATCGGCGGTGACGATATTCCATTGGATGGCCGGAAGGCCCAGCCGACTGATTAGTTGCAGTGCCTCGGGACTGTGGCTGCCATAGGGGAAACGGAAAACCAGAGGCATTTTAGGGATCTTGTCCATTTCCGATAGAGGAATACCTCGGGCCTGAACTTTGCCGGCCAATTTCTTCCAGAGCAGTTCATATTGCGCCTGGGTCCGGAGAATCTGGGCCAGCATTTGCGGTTCGGATAATACCTTAAAATTTGGATGATCCCAACTATGGTTGCCGATTTCAAACAGGGGGTCAGCCATGAGTTGCATGCCCCGGTCTGGGTGAGACTGCAGCCATTTACCGCCGGCAAAAAAGGTGGCCTTGATTTTCTCGGTTCTCAGAAAATCGACAATATCGCCATCGTAGCCGGTAATTTCCCCGGGGCCTTCGCAGAGGTCAAAGGTCAGGGCAAGAATTTTTTCGCCTTTAACCGGGGTTATCGAGTGGATGAGATTATGCAGCTCCGGAGGCAGGGACGGCAAGAGATGCTGGCAGGAGGGGGGAGGCAATGGCGGTGGAGCAGGGCGAGGTCGGGGAAAAGTTGATTTCTTCTCCACTGAGGTGCCTCTAAGTTCGGCCTCGGTCCAACAGCTGTCCAGCACTTCTTGAGATCCAAAGGTCAGCGCAGATTCGGCTGGTGAATGATTTTCAAGCGCCTCACTCTGTCCGGTTTGAGGCAGGAGCAGGAAAGGGAGGGATATCAACAGCAGGATAAAGAAGCAAGGTTTTTTATTCATCTAACAATTTATGGATTTTCATAATCAATATCGGCTGTTAGTTATTTTTAAGAGATTTTTAAAACTGCGGCGCCCTGGATATCGCCTTGACGAAGCAGATTGAGGGCTCGATTGGCATCCTCCAGGGGGAAGGGTTGAACTTCGGTTTCAATAGGAATCCTGGGAGCCAGGGCGAGAAATTCTTCGCCGTCCTGACGGGTGAGGTTGGCCACCGAGCGGACCACTCTTTCACCCCATAACATATCATAAGGAAATGATGGGATGGCGCTCATGTGGATACCGCCGCAGACGATTACCCCGCCTTTGGCGGTGACGCTCAGAGCTGCGGGCACCAGGGGACCGACGGGAGCAAAGATGACGGCGGCATCAAGGGTTGCCGGCGGTCTCGCCGTGGAATCGCCGGCCCAGACAGCACCGAGAGAAAGGGCAAACTGCTGAGCGGCGCGATCTCCCGGCGCGGTGAAGGCGTAGACTTTTTGGCCATGAAAAATGGCGACCTGGGCAGTGATGTGAGCGGCGGCGCCAAAGCCGTAAATTCCTAAATGTTCCACATCTTCGCCGGTCAATTTATAGGACCGGTAGCCGATCAAGCCGGCGCAGAGCAGGGGAGCCAGGTGGATGTGGCTGTAGGAATCCGGCAGAGGAAAACTATAGTTCTGGTCGGCGACCGTGAACTCGGCAAAACCGCCGTCGAGGGTATAGCCGGTAAAATCAGGATAATCGCAGAGATTCTCCCTGCCTTTAAGGCAGTAACGGCAGCGGCCGCAGGTATGACCAAGCCAGGGAACTCCTACCAGGTCTCCAGGTTGAAATCTGGTCACCTGGGAACCGACAACCAGCACCGTGCCGACGATTTCATGCCCAAGGATCAGGGGCAGTTTGGGGGAGGTGAGCTCGCCATCGGCAATATGCAAATCAGTGCGGCAGACGCCGCAGGCATGAACCTGGAGGAGCACCTGAGTGGGGCCGGGGACGGGAAGGGGAATCTCCCGCAGCTGGAGAATTCCCCCCGGAGAATCTAAGATCATGGCACGCATTTTGGCATGGACCGCCATAGATCACACGTCCTGAAAATATTTTCCAGGCCTAGTCGATTGCAGCCTGGATTTGTTTATCTAGATATTGCTGCACCAGGATGTCCGCGGGTAACGTCTCAACCCCGGTGATAACTTCTATACTCTTCCTTTGAAAAAATCTTTTGACCTTATCACCCATGCCGGCGGCAATAATATGGGTAACTCCCTGGAGATCCAGCCAGGCAGGAAGAATACCAGGTTTAAAATCAGGGGGTGAGGCCTCGGTCTGATCAGTGATACGATGATCTTTGACAGTGATCAGAGCAAACAGCCGACTTTGGCCGAATTGTTGAGATAGCTGTCCATCCTGGATAGGGATGGCAAATTTAGAAACACCCGGTTCCCGGGTAACAAGACGTTTCTGAGGTTCTGTTTGCCCGACGGCTTGTCAAAACAGCATCGACGACTTGGTTTAAAGCCTGGAAGAAAGGACTTGTGGCAGTATCAACATCGGTCAAACGGCCGTTATCTGCAGCTTCGACAATTTGAGGATCAAAGGGCAAGGAACCGATGATCTTCAAACCCAGGGATTGAACAGATTTGTCACCCGTTGCGGATCTAAATAAGGGAATGGATTTCCTACAGTCAGGGCAGACGAGATGGCCCATGTTTTCCACCACCCCCAGGATCTGCATGTTTACCTTTTGACAAAAATTTACGGATTTGCGCACATCGGCCAGGGAGATTTCCTGGGGGGTGGTAACGATGACAGCCTGAGCTTCAGGGATGGTATGGGCGACGGTGAGCGGTTCATCACCGGTTCCCGGTGGGGCGTCGATAATCAGGAAATCCAAAGGTCCCCATTCGACCTCGCTCAGGAACTGCCGAATAACTTTATGTTTAATGGGGCCGCGCCAGATCACGGCGGCATCCCGGTCTTTCATCATGGCTTCAATGGAAATGATTTTGAGATTTTGGGACACATCGGCAGGCAGGTTATATTGTCCGTGAAGCAAATTCACAGGTTCCCCCAAGCCCAGCATGCGATAGACATCAGGTCCATGGAGGTCCACGTCAATAAGGCCGACGGCAAAGCCTCGGCGGGCTAAAGCCAGGGCCAGGGTGACGGCAACACTGCTCTTACCAACCCCTCCTTTACCGCTCATTACTACAAGTTTATGTTGAATCTGTTCTAAAATCCAGCGAATCTGGCCTTCATCAGTTTGAGCCTCGTCGTCGGTTTTATGATGAAGCTCACAGCCTTCGCAGGAGCCATTATCTTGTTGTTGAGAACACTTATCCATGGTGATTGTTGCCTCCCAAAATGACTGCAATGCCCATTAATCGAAACGATATACTTTCCTGATTTTCTGTTTTACTTCCCATGTACAGCTCAAGCCCTGGGGGAAGCGGACTAAATCGCCCGGGCCAATGTCGACCTTTTGACCGTCAGTGCAGGTCACGGTAACTTGTCCTTCTAAGATATACGCAGTTTCATTCGAGTCGTAGGACCAGTCAAAGGTGCTGGGTTCGCATTCCCAGGGACTCCACGTATCGACTTTTAAAGTTTTTAGCTTTTCCGGAGTTGGTTTCTCTTTGTCTATATTGGCCATTTCTAGAACTCTTTCATAATAACGTAATTTGAATAAACATTTTAATCAAGTCGGTAATTAGGAGCTTCTTTGGTAATTACCACATCATGGACATGGGATTCCCGCAATCCGGCAGGGGTGATACGGACGAACCGACCCTTGCTCATGAGTTCTGGAACAGTTTGACAGCCGACATAGCCCATACCGGATCTTAAACCACCCATAAGTTGATAAATGATATCAGTCAATTTGCCGCGTTGGGGGACTCGGCCGACAATACCTTCGGGAACGAGTTTGGATTCCAATTCAATGGCAGCCTGTCCATAGCGGTCTTTGGACCCTTCTTTCATGGCCTCTAAAGACCCCATACCGCGGTAAACCTTATAACTGCGGCCCTGAAAAATTACGGTTTCGCCCGGGCTTTCTTCGGTGCCGGCAAAGAGACTGCCGATCATAATACTGTCGGCTCCCGCAGCAATGGCCTTGGTGACGTCACCGGAGAATTTGATGCCGCCATCGGCAATGACCGGAACATCATGTTGATGGGCGGCGCGAGCACAGTTCATTATGGCAGTGATCTGGGGGACGCCAACACCGGCGATAACGCGGGTAGTACAGATGGAACCTGGTCCGACTCCCACTTTGACGCCATCAGCCCCGGCTTGAATGAGATCTAGAGCGGCTTCATAGGTACCGATATTGCCGACAATGAGTTCAATCTGGGGAAATTCACTTTTGCTGTCTCTCGTGGCATCAAGGACCATTTTGGAGTGGCCATGGGCAGTATCAATAACGATGACATCGGCGCCAGCTTTGAGAAGGGCATCGATGCGAGCGGACCGATCTTCGCCGACGCCGACGGCGGCACCGACCCGTAAGCGTCCGAACTCATCTTTACAGGCATAAGGATATTTTCTGATTTTCTCAATGTCTTTGATGGTGATAAGCCCTTTTAAACTAAAGTTATCATCGATCACCAGGAGTTTTTCAATGCGATATTTATGCAACAGGGCTTTTGATTCTTCAAGGGTTATGCCGACGGGAGCAGTTACCAGGCGATCCTTGGTCATAACATCTTTCACCGGTAAATCCAGATTCGTTTCGAAACGGAGATCACGGTTTGTAACAATACCCACTAATTTACCATGCTCCACGACCGGAATTCCGGAAATCCGATACATCTCCATCAGATCGAGAACCTGACTGATTTTGGCCTCGGGATTGATGGTAACGGGGTCTAAGATCATGCCGGATTCTGATTTCTTAACTTTTTCAACATCGAGGGCCTGACGCTCAATACTCATATTTTTATGAATAATACCAATACCACCCTGTCTGGCTAAGCAAATGGCGGTCTCAGATTCGGTAACCGTATCCATGGCTGCGCTTAACAGAGGGATGTTAAGTTTCAAATTTCGAGTCAAACGGGTTTCCAAATTGACATCGGTGGGAAGGACGGCGGAAGCGGCCGGCAGCAGCAGTAAATCGTCAAAAGTAAAGGCGTCATTGATATGATTTTCGGCCATAGACAATACTCCTAAAAAAGGAAAAGGACTGTATCTTAAAGAATTAAACTTAAAATATAGCAATCAAAACCAGTTTCGTCAATTGCAACCCCAAAATACCATATTAAGATAGGCATATTGGATACGTTTTATGAATCAGAAGGAAAGCTGATGGATTGACAGGTGTGAAAACTACCTTAAAGTATTGGGAAAAATCTTTTGAGGAGTTTCTTGACCGGTAAGGACAGAATGAAACCGGAGGGAATATCGTTTGGCAGATGGAGATGTCATTCAGGCATCCTGACCGGCTTTGCAGATCAATTCGATCAGGTGATACATCGGCAACTTTATCTTATGTAGATTGAGTATCTTTTGAAGGTGCAGCAGGCAACCAATATCAGAGGAAACAAGGGCAGTTGAGTTAGTCGCCAGCACCGATTGAAGATAATTCGAACCGATTGCCAGGGCAAGATCCGGATTTTTAAAGGAGAAAAATCCACCAAAACCACAGCAGGAATGATAAGTTGTTAATTCCGAATATTGCAGATGTTGAATGGAACCCAAAAATTGCTTAAGGCCCGGCAAAATATTCAATTGTCTGGCGGAGCAGGAATTATGAAGAAATATCCTGCCAGGCCACACTAATGGGAAAGGCAGGGGCAGAAGTGTGCCAAGCCATTCTGTAAATTCAAAGACCAGAGGTTGCAGCCGCTTCAGATTGGCGGCATCGGCTGAATTTTCCACCAGGACTGGATAATGGCGGCGGATTGTCAGAACACATGAGGAACTGGGGCAGATTATGGGTTCGCTAGCCGTTAAACACCTGGAAAAAATGACGCATCAGACGACGGGCAGACTGCCAGTCTCCGGCATTAAAGGCAAATTGGCCACAGCAGGTTTGAGCCTCAGGGTAGTTCCAGGAAATATTTAATTTATCCAATAAATTACAAAAAGAATGGGCAACATGCGGCGAAAATTGATCGATATAACATGGAATAAAAAGTTGAACGGTCATAAGTATATTAGATAATTGAGGAAAATCGATTGCCATAAAGAGGACATAAACTTCTGTTTAAATATGAAAAAAATGATCGATTAATTAAAAGTAGTTAAAATTATTATTTTTATTTATTTGATACGCACGGCAATATTTTCCGGGGAAACTTTTGTTACCTCAAGTCCATCCGGTAAACTAACCGCTACTTTGGCCTCGTATAAACCAGGTTTTAAATTCTTGAGATTTATTCGAGCAGAAATATCTTCCGGACGAAGTAATTCTAAGTTAGTGATGGGGCCACGGACCGTTATAGAGACTTTAGTGGGATCGAGTTTCAACGGACCGGTGGAGCCGATGGGAACGATAATAATGTTATGATAAGTTTTGGCGTCAAGTTTTGGTTTGATGGTTATTTTAGCAATGAGAGGCTGGCTGTCGAGATAGGTCAGGGCAAGGTTCTGGAAATCCAACTCAACATCTTTGGTGACAGATGAACTTAATTGACTGATATCAATGGGTATGGTATTGACATATTTCAGTTGATTAATTTCACGCTGTGGACCGCGCAGCAGAACCTCTTTGGGAGAGATGGCGACTTCTCCAACTTCAAAGCCCGGGGCGGGTGAGCCTTTAATGACGGGCTGAACTTCTACCCGACGAATAAGAGCTTGATCTAATTCAATTGTTATGGCACTAGGCCTGATACGGGTGACAACGACGCCCCGGGGAAAATTTAGCCCGCCGGGAGTAAATATTTCACTGCGGGAACCTGGTTTAGCACCGGCAAGATCGATTTGTTTGTGAAGCTTTTCGGTGCTTAATTCTCGAATGACGCTACGGGGACCCTGAACACGAATTTCAAGTTGTGAAGGAATTTCGTTAATGATCATAATATTTTTCGGCAGATTGGTGATTTCGAGAACCATTTGTAGAGAAGTTTCAGTCCGTTCTTCCGAACCCAGGGCCAGCCAGGCAACGAGAGCCAGCAAAAGTGCAAAAAACTTTAAGCCTTTATTTTTTTTCAAAGAAGCGAGATATTTGTTCAAGCCAGCCCACTTTTCCGGAATTTTCTGTAGCAAAAATTTCATTTAAGGAATTAAGGAGTTGAGTGCGACTCAGACTAGAGCTTAATTTACCTTCTTGAGCCAGGGATATTTGACCTTTTTCCTCCGAAATAATAACGGCCACGGCATCTGATTGTTCAGTAATGCCGATACCGGCGCGATGCCGGGTTCCGAGGGATTTGTCGAATCCTGTCTGCTGTGTCAAAGGCAGCACACAACCGGCGGAAAGAATCTGATCGCCTAAGATTATGACAGCCCCATCGTGGGTGGGGCTGCCGGGCCAAAAAAGGTTGACTAACAATTCTCGACTGACAGTGGCATCAAGACTGATGCCACCTTCCTGGAAATCGCGTAATTTGCTCTGACGCAATAAGACAAAAAGGCCGCCATATTTTAATTTTGCCAAAGAATCTGCGGCCGCGGCAATCTCTTCCAAAACCTGTGGTTCGGAATAGCCGTAGCGAAAAACAGCTTTCCGGCCAACTCGGGTCAACATTCGGCGAATATCAGATTGGAAAAGAATAATAATGATTAAAACCAGACTTTTGGCAAAACTCTCGAGGAACCCTTCGAGGGTAAAGAGATCAAGACGACGAGCGCCCCAATAGGCCAGGAGCAGGATCAGAATTCCGGCGAGGACTTGAATACCTTGAGTCCCACGCAAGAAGAGCAGTAATTGGTAAATGAGGATGGCTGTCAGGACGATATCGAGCAGATCCTGCCATCTCAAGTTAAAATAATGAATGACCATGGATATAAATTAAGAAGAAGTTGTTACTGAATTAGCCGGGTCACAGAGTACGGCTGCCATTACAGTAGTTAATTGTTTGGCTAATAAGACATTGTGAGTGCGAATAATTTGAGCTCCTCGGGTAAGGCCGACGGCAATGGCACCTAAGGTGCCGATATCGCGATCAATTGCTGGTTTATCTAATATTTTGCCGATAAAAGCCTTTCGAGATACTCCCAATAATAATGGGCAGCCCAACTCATGAAATTCATCCAATCTTCGGATAAGTTCCAGATTGTGAGAGAAGGTTTTGCCAAAACCGATGCCGACATCCAGGATGATGTTTGAGGCGAGTATTCCATGGGAGAGGGCAAAATCACGGCGTTCGGCGAGAAACGTTTTGATTTCAGCCACCAAATTATTGTAATGGGGAGCTACTTGCATATCTTGGGGTTGTCCCTGCATGTGCATTAAAATGACGGGTACCCCGGAGCGGGCCGCGAGACGGACCATATCGAGATCAAAGCGCAGGGCGCTGATATCATTTATTAAATTGGCGCCGGCATCCAAAGCGGCTTGTGCAACTTCAGCCTTATAGGTATCAATGGATATGGGTATATCTGAGTTCCGACGGATAGCCTGGATCAGGGGGATTACCCGGTCCAGTTCTTCGGCAATCGGGACGGGAGCGGCAAAGGGCCGCGTTGACTCACCGCCGATGTCGAGAATATCGGCGCCATCAGCAGCCAATTTCATAGCCTGAGCAACGGCGGCAGCAGGGGAAAAGTAGAAACCACCGTCAGAAAAAGAATCCGGAGTAACATTAACTATACCCATGAGCAGAGACCGTTGGTTCAGGTCAAAGGTACGGGTTCCGACTATAAGTAGGGAGGGTGCAGTTAATGATATCATTTAAGCATGGATGGCCGGTGAAATTGTTGGGTCAGGCATATTTTCCGGAGAAGGCAGGTCTCCTGGGACATGTTGGGAGACGATGGCTTCGACTTCATCACTAGCCAAAGTTTCTTTTTCAAGTAAAGCAATGGCCAGGGCATGCAGACCAGTTTCATATTGCTTCAACAAAGATCGAGCCCGGAGGTAGGATTCTTCCACAAATTTTTTTATCTCGGAATCAATTAAACGAGCGGTTTCTTCGCTAAAATCACGATTTTGACTAATTTCACGTCCCAAGAAGATATGCTCTTCCCTTTTGCCGAAGGTTAGAGGCCCCAGAAATTCGCTCATACCCCAGTTACATACCATTTTGCGGGCCAATTCGGTGGATCGTTCTATATCATTACCGGCGCCGGTGGTAAGGTGTTGGAGGATAAGTTCTTCGGCAGCTCGACCACCCATAAGCACGGCCAGGGTATTGAGAAGATATTCTTTGGTATACGTATGTTTTTCATCCAGGGGGAGCTGTTGAGTGACACCGAGGGCGCGACCTCGGGGAATGATGGTGACTTTATGAATTGGATCAGTCCCGGGAATGAGTTTAGCGACCAGAGTGTGACCAGCTTCATGATAAGCAGTATTTTTGCGCTCTTCTTCGGAAATGATCATACTCTTACGTTCTGACCCCATCAAAATTTTGTCTTTGGCCTGTTCAAAATCTTCCATAGTGACTCGATCTTTATTGGCGCGAGCGGCGAAAATGGCTGCTTCATTAACAAGATTCTCTAAATCGGCGCCGGAAAAGCCGGGGGTGCCACGGGCCAAAACTGAAAGATTAACGACGTCAGACAAAGGAATTTTGCGGGTATGAACCTTTAAAATGTTTTCCCGTCCCTTTAGGTCCGGAATAGGCACGACAATTTGTCGATCAAAACGGCCTGGCCGGAGCAGGGCCGGATCGAGGACATCAGGACGGTTAGTAGCAGCAATGAGGATGACTCCTTCGTTGGATTCAAAGCCATCCATTTCCACTAAAAGCTGGTTCAGGGTCTGTTCGCGTTCGTCATGGCCACCTCCTAAACCAGCACCACGATGTCGGCCGACGGCGTCAATTTCATCGATAAAAATTATACAGGGAGCTTGTTTTTTCCCTTGAAGGAAAAGGTCTCTCACTCTAGCCGCGCCAACACCAACAAACATTTCAACAAAGTCGGAACCGCTGATACTAAAAAAAGGGACTCCGGCTTCACCAGCAATCGCTCGTGCCAGAAGAGTTTTGCCGGTTCCTGGAGGGCCCACTAGCAGGACGCCCTTGGGGATGCGACCTCCTAAACGAGTAAATTTCTTTGGATCTTTAAGAAAATCAATAATCTCGGCAACTTCTTCCTTTACTTCCTCAATGCCGGCAACGTCGTTGAAAGTTACTTTTTTAGTATTTTCATTCATAAGACGGGCGCGGCTTTTCCCGAAAGACATGGCTTTGCCACCACCCGCCTGCATTTGGCGCATGAAGAAAATCCAAATGCCAACCAGAACAATCATGGGCAGCCAGGTTATCAGCAGTGTGGTGTACCAAGGAGAGTCATCAGCCGGTTTGGCCGAGATCTCAATTCCTTTATCTCTTAAAAATTTAATTAAATCAGGATCATGGGGGGAGTAGGTATGGAAGGATTTCCCATCAAGCCTTTCGCCGTTAATTTCATCGCCCTGGACGACAACACGGGCGACTTTTCCCTCATTAACCAATTCCAGGAATTTAGTGTAACTAAGTTGGGCTTTTTCCTTCGCAAGCTGGGAGCGATTAAAAAAGTTAAAGAGCATGGTCACTACCAAACCGATAAGCAACCACAGGGCAATATTCTTGTAAAAAGGGCTCAGCCGATTATTATTCATTTTGTCCTTGCAGGGATAGGTCTATCTTATGGTTAAATTTTTATCATAATGTAAGTTCATTTGCAATATTAGCAAGGTGCAGGCAGAAAAACATGACGACAGGAGAAAGGCAAGGAAAAATTATCTTGATGGTGGAGAGGCTGTAGCAGTTGCCGTTATCCCTATGATAATTTAAATGAGTAATCGAAAAATTAACTATACTGGTATTTTATTGTATTTATGAAAAAGCCAGAGGTCCATCAGAGTGCCAGAGAAAAAGCTAGAGTTTGCTTTACCCACAAACCAAAAATTGTAATAATAATCATATTTCAAAATGATTTTAAATCTTAGCCTGATGAAAAGGAATATCATGCAAAAAGGCAGAGAGCGAAGAGTTTCACGAGTATTAATTTCTACAGCTTTAGGGCCAGGCGGCGGCGGGATATTCCCTTACACGCTGCTGCCATCCTACCGCCGACTTATTCGAGCGGTGAAAGATACTGGAACCACAGTGATTGCAAAATCTGCCACCCGATACAGGCGGCAAGGAAATTTTATCGCGGCTAACCCGTTAACCTGGAGATATATTAGAAGAATATCCGGCCAAGGGATGTTGAATGCTTATGGACTGACCAACCAGGGGGTGAGGATATGTGCCCGAGAAATCAAGCAGAGTTGCAATGCCGGAATACAGGTTGTGCCCAATTATTATCCTGAATTTTCTAAAGGCACGGAGACTGCGATTCGAGAATTATTAGAATCCATAGGAATTTATAAAGAGGTTATGGGGTCGGAATTCTGGGCCTTGGAGTTAAATTTTTCCTGCCCTAATGCCAAAGAAGCCATAACCGAAAATGTCAACCAGGGAATTGCTTGTGTCCGTCGGGTGCGGCGGGATTTTCCAGAACTATTTTTAATAGCCAAAATTAGCATTGTCCATCCTTTTGAATTTTCTGAGGAATTAGAGAAATTGGGAGTTAAAGCCATTCATGGTGTGAATACGATTCCTTATAATCTGGTATTTCCGGAAAACAGATTCCCGCCTTCACCGTTGGCAGATGTAGGGGGGGGCGGGGTGTCGGGAGGCCCGGCTTGTTCGGCGGCCAAAAAATACAATGCCGATCTCCGGAAAAAGGTAAATGTGTTTTTAATTATGGGGTGTGGGATTACTAAGCTGGAAGATATTGAAGAATATTTTGATCTTGGAGCTGATGCAGTCAGTTTTTGCACCTTGGCCCTCCGCCGCCCCGGAGAGGCGGCAAAGATATTAAAATTATTAACTAGTTAGGATGGTGCTCATAAGGTTTTCAAAAACATAGATTTACAACTAATTTTAATGACGGGCAGCAAGGGCGAAGCCAAACTGCCCGTTTTATTTACCACAGATGCTGCATGTCCTGGTGGTGCAATGCTGGTTCAAAAAGTTTAATAACTGACTCCCGGGGAATTCGCCAGGGTCTCTTGGCAATGTCAACTCCACCAAGACGGCCGTCCTGGATCATGCGATAGACAGTGCGCTTGGTTATTACTAATAGTTCGGCAACCTCATCCGGCCGTAAAAATCTTTTTTTCTGGAATATCCCGGCAACCATACCCATCTCTCCTTTGCCCTGCTGGTTTAATAAGCATATCCGTTAATATCTGTAATTAGTTAAGCAAGAAAAAGGCCAAAAGGTTTAGGTTAATTCTTTTAAACCAGGTTTTCTCACCTGAGGGTGGTCTATGAATGATAATCTCCTTGAACTGCCTTATTGACTATCCAAAACCTCATTCAAAGAAAGGAATACCTATGACTGACATGGAGTGAACCTAAAAATTTAGTAATCCGAACGCTACCATGACCGCAGCTAATTTGAGATGATTAGAGAATTATCAAATACCTCTAGAGTTTTCTTAATTAAGATGAAGAAATTTTCTAGATATTAATCGCAATATCTAGAGAAATAAAAATCTTAGTTAGGTCCCCTTCAAAATTTTCCAACCGATTTAATCTCCGCCAGAAAAAAATCAAAAATATTATAACTATATTAATATATCTAGATAATTAAATAAAAGCAGAATATGGTCTGATATTTCAGATCAAGATTACGAAGTTGGAACGCGTTTTGAATTAATAGTAATGGCAAAAGATGATGGGAGGAGGAGGCGATGTTAATGGAGAAATTGGTACGACCCAGAGAAGTTGCCAGGCAATTAGCGGTATCCCGATCAACCATCTACCGTTGGTTTTGGGAAGGGAAATTAAGAGGGGTCAGATTAAAAACAGGAAGCTTAAGAATATTGGCAACCTCAGTAGAAGAGATGGTGGGAGAAGTATGGTAATCACTGTTATTGTGACATGTGATGCAAGTGTTCTGGATAAAAACCATAAAAAAAGGTATAATGTAATTAATAAAATTTAAAATAATATAAATAAATGATTGTATTACTAATATATTAAAAAGGATATAATATTATGAATAAGCAAATATTTACTTAGGCCAAGTGAAGTTGCTATTAAATTAGGTGTATCTAAGTCAACTATATACAGGTGGTTTTGGGAGGGTAAATTAAAAGGAATAAAATTAAGTGATAAAAATATCCGAATATTAGCTAATTCAGTTGATAAGTTATTGTCAGAATGTTGGTAATAAATGAATATAGTGTCAATTGAAACAGGTGTTCTGGAATAATAACATAATTTAATGTAATATATATAAGAAATAAATAATAACTCAATCCATATAATACTATAAATAAATAAAAGCGATAAATAAAATTATGAAATTAATCAGTAAGGGAAAAGCTAAAAAAGAACTTTGTTATGATGAGGCTCGATCTCTATTTATTGCAGGCAAGGAGCTAAAGGAGATAGCGGAAACCCTTCATGTTTCTCAGGAAACATTAAAAGAATGGCAATCAACCGGCCTCTGGGAAAGGAAAAAGGAACTTGTCGCCGATCATCCGAAACTGATAGGCGAGACTCTCAAAGGGTTAGTAAAACAAAAAACCAAGGCTTTGCTGGATAATCCAGAAAAGATTAATTTAAGTGATATCGAAGAGTTAACCAAATTTATTATTTTAATAGAGCGCCTGGAGGAAAATTCCTGGGATGAGCGGGCGGCGGTAGTTGAAATTATGAGTCTATTTAGTGAATTTTTTCGCCGGCAGGTGAGAGAGCAAGAAAAATTACGATTCCTGACAAAATTGATGGAAAAATTTTTTGAAGAAATGGAAGGGAGCTAACGGTCAATCAGAGTAGGGAAATTTGGCAAGGGCATATTAACACTGGGAAAGGCGGCAACAACTTCTGGGATAAGGACAAGTGATGAATATTCAGAAAAAAATGACGAAAAAAGAATTTCGGAATAATGCTGACGCAGTCCTGATGAATCTCAATTTAGAGGTGCTGCCCTTCAAAGATGGAGATGAAGGGGAAAAGAAAAATCGGATTAGTAAGGCTGAAATAAATCCGCTTTATTTTTGCAGGGTTTATCTACCTCACTATTTCAATCATCCACCTGCCACCTTTCATCATGAACTGATCAAACATTTAGAGAATGGATCGGAACAGACTAACCCTGACGTATTGGAAGAGGGTAAAAAACCTGCCGACTTAGCGATAAAGCCGGTGGTCATTGCGGCGCCTCGTGAATTTGCCAAAACTACAGTTTGCTCATTCGGTTACGTCTTGCACCAGATTTGTTTCGGAAAACGGCGATTCATAATTATAGCCAGTGATACAGAAGACTTAGCTAGTGACTTAACTGGATATATCTTCCTTGAATTGCTTTACAACGAGCGCATTCGACATGATTTTGGCGAATTGGTGAAGGGTTCAGGACCGGTGGATGATTTTATCACCTGCAATGATGTCAGAGTGAAAGCCCGGGGGCGAGGACAGCGGCTTCGGGGTTTAAAGCACCGGCAATGGCGTCCGGATCTGGTAATTTTGGATGATTTGGAAAATGATCTCAATGTCAGAAATCCAAATATTGTGCGTCAGATTCTGGAATGGATTACGGCAGCAGTTTATCCCTCCATGGAAGCAAGCGGCAGTCTGCTTATTATCGGGACTATACTGCGCCGCGGGAGCGCCCTGGATGTGATGCTGACTTCGGAGGAAGAGCCTTATTGTCATTTTTCACGTTGTATTTATCGGGCTATTACTGAAGAGGGAAAATCACTGTGGGAAGCAAGGCATCCCCTGTCGAAATTAATGCGACAGAAACAGTTGATGGGAACAACGGCTTTTAATCAGGAAAAAATGAATGAGCCGGTCCACGAGGCCGGGGTTTTTCGTCAGGAGTGGATTCGATATTATCACCCGGATTCTTTAAAGGATAAAGAACTCATTATTTTCGGCTATTTCGATCCATCTCTGGAGAGCGGCGCCAGTTCAGATTATAAAGCGATGTTGACGGTGGGGCTGGCTGTAAAAGAGATGGTTTTTTATGTCATGGATGCCTTCATTCAAAGGACAACATTGGAGAACACTCTAAGGACCATTGCAAATCGTTTCAAAGAGTATGGACATCACATTATTGGCGTGGAAGACAATCTGTTTCAGCGATTGTTACTGACGGAGTTTGACCGGTTGGGAAAGGAACTAGGTTTAAATATGCCAATAAAAGGTGTGACCAACAAAGTGGCAAAAGAGGCAAGAATAATCAGTTTATCGCCTTTGTTGGAAAGAGGGAAGGTCCGTTTCATCCGCGGTCAATCCGATCAAGAATTACTTATCGAGCAACTTTTATATTTTCCGTCAAAGACGATAAATGATGACGGCCCAGATGCACTCGAGGGTTGTCTGCGGATGCATAAACTCTTTGGAATCAGGAAGATAGGTTATGAAACTGTGGAGAAACGCTTCTTTGCCAAGGTGGGGGCCTATTAATGTTTAATTGGGCACGTAAGACTCTCGAATCATTTGCTAATGGAAAACAAATAGGTCGTGCTCCTAAAGGCGCTTTAAAATTCCCGTTAGGTCAGCTCGTGCAGGGTTCTTATCCTGGGGCCGGTTTGACTCCCTCATCCCTCGGAATTTATCTGAAAAATGCCGATGCCGGTATGGTGGAAAAGCAGGCAGAGCTGATCCAGGAAATGATCGAGAAGGATTGTCATTTTGGGGGGCTGGTAACCTCAAGGAAGACAGCAGTCACCCAACTCGATTTTAGAATTGTGCCCTTTGATGATCAACCCAAATCTGCCAGGGTCACCCAGTTTGTCGAAGATGTAGTGTATAGAAACCTCTCCTTTAATGATCTCATGGAGACTCTGCTTGACGGCATCTTTTACGGCTACAACTTCACCGAACTGGTCTGGGACGTGAACCTCCAGGGGCAGGCCGTGATCGTGGACGCCAGGCCGATCCACCCCAAACTGATCAAATTCGTGGAAGGCGAACCCCTCTTGTCAGTCCAGGGCAAGGACACCAAGTTCAAAGATTTCCAGGTGGCTTCCTTTTTCCCCAACTATTCCCTGCTGCCGACCCGCTCCGGGGTGGGCAGGGCCTGCGCCTGGGTCTATCTCTGGAAGACGTGGGCCACGGCTTTTTGGAACCGCTACAACGAAGTCTACGGTATGCCGGTCAGGTTGGGCAAGTATTCCAGCGGCGCCAGCCAGGAGGACAGGGACGCCCTCGTGACGGCGCTCAGGAGTTTGGGCACGGACGCCGCTGGCATTATCTCCAGCGAAACCGAGATCGAGTTTGTGGAGGCCGCAGTCAGGAACACCCAGGCCGCCAACCCTTACGAATCCATCATCGAATACTGCAACCGGGAGATGAGCAAACGGGTGGTGGGCCAGACCTTGACCACGGATTCTGGGATTAAATCAGGATCTTATTCTCTCGGCCGGGTCCACGCCTCGGTCCGGAAAGATATCGTTAAGGCGGATGCGGCGCGTTTGGCCTATTCCTTCAGGAAATCAGTGTTCTACCCCCTCACCGCTTTCAATTTCGGGCCGGACGTGCCGCCGCCCTTCATCAAGTTCAAGATCGAAGACCCGGCTGAGATCCTGATGCGCTCCCAGGCCATTCAGGGATTCGCTAACGCCGGTTGGGAGTTCGACGATCTGGAGCTCTCGGAAATGTTCGGGTTAACCATGACCTATAAAGGACCAGCAAGATGGAAAAAGTGCTGCTTAATCTGCTGACTCCGGCAATTCCTCCGGAGTGGATTAAAATACTGCCCCTGGGGCAAGTCAACCTGGGGGATGACCGGGAACCGTTCAGGACTGACAGTGACACTCTGACTGGCGTCCAGGCCCACTGGCAAGACCGGGGCATCGACATGGTGATCGACTACGAGCACCAGACCATGATGGGGATCGAGGCCCCCGCGGCCGGTTGGATACGGGAACTGCAGAACCGGGAAGATGGTTTATGGGCCCGGGTGGACTGGACCCCCAACGCTTACGACCGGATTACCAACCGGGAATACCGCTATATCTCGCCGGTGGTGGAGTTGGACGAGGACCGCAACCTCACCGGGCTGCTCAACGTGGCCCTGACTAACTACCCGGCTATTAATAACCTGGACCCCCTGACACTCAAAAGCAGGGAGACAGCAAAGGAGAACGACCGTATGAAAGGAAAGTTGATTGAAATCCTTGGCCTCAGCCCCGAGGCCGAAGCTTTGGAAATTATGGACCGCATCACCCAGGGCCGCCTGGCCGTGGAGTTTCTGGAAGACTTGAGCGAACTGCTGAGTGTCAAGCCCAACGCCTCCGAGATCAAGGGCGCCGTCCTGGCCCTCAAGGCCTCGCCTGACGTCATTGCCCGGCTCCAGGGTGAAGTAGATCAGCTTAAGGCCGAACGGGCCTCAGAGGCCGCCGAAAAGCAACTTGAGTTGGCTTTACGGGCCGGAAAAATCACCCCGGCGATGCGGGAGTGGGCCCTGAATTACGCCAAGAACGATCCCCAGGGGTTCGAGGCCTACGTGGCCAACGCCCCCAAGATTGTGCCCATCGGCGATAACCTGGACCACGAGGCCGAAGGCGGCAAAACCGAGACTGTCGCCCTGACCTCCGAGGACAAGAAGATGGCTGTCCTCATGGGCGTGTCCGAAGAACTCTACCTGAAATCCAAGATCGAACTCGCCGAGCGAGTGAAGGAGTAAGTTATGACTGCAACTGCTGTTGATCGCAAAACCTCCTACCGGGAGGGTATTGAGCTTGAATTTCCGGTTAAGGCCAGCACCAAGATCCCGGCCGGCGTCATGGTCTGTGTGGATTCGACTGGCTATGCGGTGAATGCCGCCAACACTTCCGGCCATATCTTTGTGGGCGTGTCCACCCGGGAGGCCGATAACTCCGGTTCCATCGTCAACGGCGCTATCAGTGTCCAGGTCCGCACCGAGGGCGTTTTTGAGTTCGCCGCCAGTTCCATCGCCATTACCAATGTCGGGGCCGATATGTACGTGGTGGACAACCAGACCTTTGACGAGTCCGATCCCGGCAACGGCATCAAATGCGGCAAGCTGGTCAAATACGTCTCCGCCACCAAAGGCTGGATCAAGGTGGGCCGGGCCGTGGCCACCGCCTACACCGGTTCCGCCGATGCCCTGACGGTGAGCGACGCCGGCGATTATTTCGCCGCGGCCACCAACACCGTGGCCGAGCAGATTCAACAGTTAGCCGCGGTGCCGATCATGCTGACGTTTTCTGCCGCCACCATCGCCACGGCGGCTTCTGACGCCAAGATCGCCGAAAACTTTGAGTTCCCGGTGCCGGTAAGAATTAAAAGGGCGTATGCAACCCTTGGAACGGCGCCTGGAACTGGCAAAACTTTGACCATTGAAATCAAGGTCGCCGCCGGGGCTGATGCGACGTTGTGTACCGTAACCGGCACAAACACCACCGGTGAAGATGAAGCTTTGGATATCGCAATCGCCGCCAATACTGATGTTGATATCCAATTAACTCAAGACACTGGGGCGGCAGCCGGACTTAATTTAGTAGTCGTTGCGGTTCTTGACGACGGCGAATAACCTTTGACTCCCTCTTAAGGAACAAGGAGGTTCCTCATGCTTATCAATCAATCGACTCTCGACGGCGTTTTCACCAGCCTGAACGCCATTTTCAACGCTGCTTTCTCCGGCGTGGCGCCCACCCATGAGCAGGTTGCCATGGTGGTGCCATCCAACACCCGCACCAACGATTACAAATTCATGCTCCAATTCCCGATGTTGCAGGAATGGGTTGGCGACCGGGTGCTGAAATCCCTGGCCTCCGAAAACTTCACCATCACCAACAAAGACTATGAGGCCAGCGTTGAGGTGGATCGCAACGATATCGAAGACGACCAGATCGGCATCTACAACCCCATCGTCGGCGAGTTGGGCCGGGCCGCGGCGCAACACCCGAGCGTCCTTCTGGCCACCCTCATCGCCTCCGGGTTCGACACTACCTGTTACGACGGCGAGAATTTCTTTGACACTGCCCACCCGGTGGGCACCGGCACCCAGAGCAACGATGGGGGCGGGGCCGGCACGGCCTGGTATCTGTTGGACACCTCCCGGGCGATCCGGCCGTTCATCTTCCAGCGCCGCACGACCCCGCAGTTGGTGCGGCAGGACAGGATGGACGACGAGAACGCCTTTATGCGCAAGAAATTCCGCTACGGCGTGGATTATCGGGGCGCCGTGGGTTTTGGCCTCTGGCAACTGGCCTACGGCTCCAAAGACACCATGAACGAATCCAACCTGCAGGCCGCTATTATTGCCATGAAGGGCTATACCAACGACGAAGGGGTGAAGCTGGGCATTACCCCCACCGTCCTCATGGTTCCGACTTCATTGGAGTTCACTGCCCGGGCGATCCTTGACAGAGAACTGACCGGTGTAACTGGCGAAGGCACCCAGACCAACATCATGAAGGGTATTCTTCAGCTGATGGTTAATCCCTGGCTATAACTTCTAACGGATCCGGGGGCTGCCTCCTCCCGGCCCCCGGATGGTTTATGCCATGTGCGAAAAATATAGAGCATCTTCCATTATGTTTGACGAGAAAGCCTGCATCCATCTGTTTCCCGACGGGAAATGCGGGCACCCTCTGTCTGCCAATTATTCTTATACCTGTCTGAAAGGAGCCAACCATGCCGATTACCGAGAAGAAAGGCAAGAAGTTCATCCAGATTAAATTTACCGGCGCCGGCGATTCTTACACTATGAGCCAGGAATTGATTGTGCGCAGCATCCGGCTGACAGCCCCCCCGGGGAAGTTGGCGGACACCGACTATATCACCTTTGCCGAAAATGTAGGCAGTAACCCCGACATTATCACCTTGAGTAATGAAGCCAAGGGTTCTTTTTTCCATGGCACCCAGCATACCAGGCTGAAAATTTCGACTTACAGTCTGACTTATCCAACCGACGTGATTGTAAGTATTGAGGTGGACTAATGCACGATATGGCGGAGCATACGAGCACGCTTTTGTCCCTTCTAGGCGCATTGGTGAGCACCGTCGGCGTCATGATCTGGAAGAAGCTCAACACGATAGAGTCAAAAATGGAGTTGTATTCCAGCCTGCATTACCAGTGTCGGGAAGAGTTGCCGCAGAAATTTGTCACCAAAGATGAGTTTCGGGAACACAAACACGACTTCAAAGGCTGGCAGGAAGGGCGCCGGGAAATTTGGGAAGCCCTGAACGGTCATGCGCACGACGACAACGGCAAGGTGATCCGATGAATTTCTCAATAGAAAACCACAGATTACTTAAGGACGGCAATCCGGTCTCTTCCAAACCCTCACCCAACCACGGCGGCGCCATTGAGCCGGAGCTTATCGTCATGCACTACACCGGCGACAACGGCACCGGGGGCCTGCAATGGCTGACCACCAAAGGCTCTCAAGTCTCGGCGCACCTCTGGATCGCCAAGACGGGCGTGGTCTGGCAACTGCTGCCGTTTGACGTTCGGGCCTGGCATGCCGGCCGGAGTGAATGGGACGGTCAGCCGGATTGTAACTCCTGGTCCATCGGCATCGAGTGTCAGGGGACCGGGGATGAATGGCCGGAAGCGCAGGTTCAGGCGATTATCGGCGTGTTGATTGCCTTACATAAAGCCTATCCGATCATGGCCACGGTTGGCCATGAGGATGTGGCCCCTGGCCGCAAGGTTGACCCGGGGCCGAACTTCCCCTGGGACCGGGTGGCCGAGGCCTTAAAAGAGGCGGAGTATTGAGATGGACCCGACGTGCGACTATCATTTTATTCACCGTAAACGCCGGCTTGTGGAACTGATCACTGACCCTTCTTCCGGCCAATTATCTATGTCCCGCCTCTGCCTGGGCCTGATGAATGTCTGCGGGGCGATAGGCGGGCTGTATCTGGCTTTTAACGGCAACGGCTCTGCCGCCGTGGGGATTCTGGCCGGGATCGCCGCCAGTGATGCGGGGGTGTATTTCGGTTCCACTCGAAAGCAATATCGAGACTGTGAGGAAAAATGAGAAAAGTCTGCCGATACTGCCAGCACGCCAAGACTGATTTTCCGGCAGTTAAAGACGAATCAATAATTTGTCATCGTTACCTCGGGCGGTTTTGCAATCACCTGAAGGGACTTGTGGGGAGTTTATGAAAAAAGAAAAGATTGAAAAAAAAGAATGGAAAAAGCCAGAAGTAAAAGAATTGCCGATTCAAGACACTGCTTTCTGCCCTAAGTGGGGACCAGGTGCTGACGGCCTCGGGAGGGGTAGGTCGTGAAAGTATTAATGTTTGCAATCGCGATTATATCAGATTTCTTGGCCGGATGCTGGGTAGCAAACTGGTGGCACAACCGCAAAAACAGGCAGAATGTGGGAAATTGGGTAAAGTTAAATTATGTTGGCAGAGAAGAACCAAGGATTTACTGCGATGATTGACCTAATCCTATCCCTCATTGGTGGCTTCAAAGGTCTGATTGTCGGGGCATTTGGCCTGATAGCCGGTATCTGGGCATTGTGGGCCAAGAGGAAGATCGGGCGGCAGGCTGAGACGATTGAGCAGCAGGACCGGGCAATCTCGACTTACAAGGTTAAGGAACAGATTCATTCCCAAGACCAAGCAACCGACACAAAAACCGATCAGACAGTCAGGGAGCTCTATGAAAAAATCCTTAAAGAAGAACCAGAACAAGCAGCCGGGGAAGTCGCGGAGAGCGATCGACAAGTATTTTGGCAAGGAGGATAAATAAAGAATCGATTAAAAGAATTTAGAATGTCCTTATCATCCTGGTTTTGGCCCTGTTATTGGTGGGTGTGTGCGTCTCACCGGATAACTATGCCGACAATGGATCTGCCGATTCAGCCGACAAAACCGGCAATTAAATCGGTTACGGTCCAGAAGGGCAATGACTTCCTGGTAGGATACACGGTTCCGGATGCTCTGCGGCTTTATCAATATCTCTTGGAACAAGACGCCTACGCCGAGAAGTTAACATATCGGATTAAAGCCATGAACCAACTTTGGCAGGGGAAATAAGGAGAGGTTAGATGGCAATCAATAAATTAATGGGTATAGATAATAATATCCCCCTGTCAGTAACCGGGGCAGTGCCGTTCCCGCTTTTAGGCGATACGGGGTATGAAGATTTAGCCACTGCTCTAACCACTATAGGTGCTACAGAAACTACTCTTTGTATCCCTGCGGCTACCGGGGCGGTTAATGTTGCAGTGAACACTACGATTCCGGCCAACGTCCACTTGAGGGTAGATAAAGGGGCATATTTCAATATCTCGAACGGTGTTACACTGACGATCAACGGGACGATGGAAGCGGGGCCGTATAAAATATTTGCCTGGGCTGGCACTGGTAAGGTTGCATTTGGAACGGGTTCTATTAAAGAGGCACTGATACGGTGGTGGGGCGCAGTAGGTGATGGCACAACCGATGATACTGCCGCTGTCCAGGCATGTTTAAATGTAGTTTCTTACGGGACTAATTTTACAACCAATATTTTAGGGACTGCTAACGATATTTATTCTATTGATAAAATCACGCTTGATTACCGTAAATACGGCCAAAATATAAATATTATTGGAAATGGGGCGCAAATACGTCAACGTAATTATGCAGATATATTCGAGTTATATTCTAATACCGGAACTGTATGTTTTAAAGATTGGTATATTCAAGGATCGTGTGCGTCAGTTTGGTCCAAGGCTTATGCCTCTGGAGATCCTACCGGTGTAACTTTTAACGGAGCTGCTGGAACAAAGAAAACAAGCATTAAGGCTTGCACGACTGCGAAAGATTGGTATTGGGCTGATAATGTTTTATATGTTTGCGCCACTGCTGTTTACGGAACTGATCCATCAACAACTTATACACCGGCTGGTATTGTTGCTACTTATGATGGAACCCCAACCACGTTGACGGATTGGACGGGATATTTTCCTGGGATAGCTTTCCATATTAATAATAAATCAAGCGCAGTTAATTTCGATAATTGCCATATTTGGTATGTAGGTCAGGCTTTTAAATTCGATAGGAACTGCTTTGCTGTTATTAATAAATGTATGGTGCAAGGGTGCAATCAATTTTTATATGGTGATGTTACGACAGAAGATGGCTCTCAATCTAATATTGTTAAGGTCACCAACTGTCATGCAACAATGATTTACGGCGACTCTGCGATATACATGGAAGATTGTTACGGATGGTATTTTGATAATATAGGATTGGAATCATTTGCATACAAATCCTTTCATTTTAAAAATTGCCATAATATAGTAATTAATAATTATTATGATGAGTTGTCATGTTTAGGAGTATATGCTCCTACAGCAACAGAATCGTTTCTTTTTGACAATGTAAGTACAATTAGGGTATCTAACGGTTCAATAGGCATTGGCAGTGGCAATGACCATCGTGTTGTAGCGTTGTTTAAATTTATAAATGCCTGTTCAAATGTAATTATAGACGGTAACTTTTTAAATATGTATGATTCAACCGATGGCACAAAAATGTATGTGGTTGCGTCAGATGGCACTGCTCAGGGGAGTATTAATAAGCAATAATAATTCAGATGGTGTTTGGAGATTGTGCGCTGATTATATACCTTTTGCCAACGCATCTAATAATTCCCTCATAGCAGCATCGCATCAGGTAATAGCCGCTGAATCTGTTAAATTAATAAGCGGCGGGGAAGATTATGAATATTCTAATATAAATCCATCATTTTCAAGAGGATGGGGAAATGCCACGGATGGCGTTGCGACAAACTGTGTCGGCGGCATAGATACTTCCATTGGGTATGATGACAACAGAAGTCTAAAAATTACTATAAGCGATGCGGGTAATTCTTTTCAACTTGCAACGTATTTTTCTACTCCAGCAGCAAGCACTGGAAATTATTGTGCTGCTACGTTATTTGTAAAGAGCGATACTGACCAAAAATTGACATTGACATTCGCCAGTAACAGTGCATGGTCAGGAGTTCCGTTAAAAGGGGACGGCAAATGGTATGCGGTATCTGGTATCCTTGCAACTAATAAAACTTTTCCAGCTGGCGCAACATACTGGACCTTAGCTTCTGATGCAGCCAGCGGTAATTTGTGGGTAGATTGCGTTTCGTTAAAATGGTTTAAGTCTCACCAAGCCGCTATTAATTATGTAGGTTGCCTTGATAAATCCGCTGTTCAGAAAAAAAGAAACGGAAGTTTAGGAACTGCATTTTATGGAGATTTTCACACAAATCATATATCCGGTGAGGCTGTGACATGGAACACAAATCAGGGCAGTTCTCAGGCTTTCGGGGCTGTGATTGGAACATGGGAAGGCCGACAGCTAAACATAATTTTGGGCGATGTTAATTCGTATTTCACCAAATGGAAATCAGAACCAAGAAATCTTTACACTTATTCTACTGCCGCTGGATGGAGTTGCATCTTTACATGCGACCACTGGATTCGATTATTTCAGGGATGCCGATGTTGCCGATAATGATGCGATTTATTTCGGAGCGTTAGATTGTCCTTTTGGTGGTATGCGTTTATTCACTGACTCTACTATTCTATTTGATCATACGGCAACTATTAATTGGGAATATTGGAACGGCACTGCATGGACAGCACTAACCGTTAGTTTGAATAATCCGTTTGGGGCGGCTGGAGGCGGCTTTCAATATATTTATTGGCCCGTGCCTACTGATTGGTTAAGTGCTAAGTTAGATACAATATCAGGTATTCCTGCGGCTGCGCCAAGTGTAGCTAATCATTTTTGGGCCAGAGTTCGGTTAAGTGCTGTTACTCCGGGGTCTCAGGGAGGAGCAAATAAAACTAATTACGTTATGTTGCAGTTTCTTGACCTAAACGGAAAGTTTGGTCCAACATCGGCTGCATATCAAGGGGGATCGCTAAATCTTGTTTACACCAACGGTATGTGGCGGGAGAAAAGCAGATATACCCCTTGGTTAACAGGCTCAATAGTTTGGGACCCTGGATCTTTGGCCGATGGTGTTGGGGAAACATCGTCTAACATAACAATAACTGGGGCGGAAGTCGGAGATCGTGTTGATGTATTTCCTCCTTATAATCTACAGGCTATTTGTTGCACTGGTTATGTAAGCGCAGCTAATACGGTTAATATCAGACTTCAAAATGAAACAACGGGAACAATTAATTTAGCTTCTGGCACTTGGAAAGCAGTTGTTGTAAAGGTTCCCGAATAGGAGAATAAGATGGCACTTACACTTACAGCGGCAGAAGCATTAGATCAATTTGAGGCCGTATATGTTAACAGTGATGGCAAAGCAGCCCTGGCAGACGCCGACTCTGCGGCTACTATGCCAGTGTTAACGATAGCGGCGGCGGGTATTTTGGCTGAGGCTTCGGGCGAGTTCTACCAGATAACTGATGAAATTACGAATCCTGCCTGGTCGTGGACGGTTGGCGGGTTTATTTATGCAAGCGGCACGGCTGGCGAGTTGACCCAAACAGCTCCGGCCGGTAGTGGCGATCAGGTCCAGATCGTGGGGTTTGCTACGGCAGCGACTAAGATGGTTCTTTATCCTCAATTAGTCATGGTTGAAATGGCTTAGGAGAAATATTATGGGATGGGGTTCGGTGCAAGACCTATGGTTATCCAGCCAAGATTCGTGGGGAGCCAGTGATGTTGCTGATATTGTCAGAGGTTTGCACATTGAAATAGAACTGGGTTTATAAATGGAGATTTAAATGTCCTACTGCACCCAAAGCGATATTGAGAAACAGATCCCGACCCATGGAGCTGGCGGAGCTGACTACGGAAAGCGGCTCCACGCCGGATGCTGCAACCGTGACTGAGGCCATTGCCAAGGCCGACGCTGAGATCGACTCGTACCTGGGAGCGGTCTTCACGTTGCCCTTGAGCTCCACTCCGGCCCGGGTCAAGTCACTCTCGGAAGATATCTCGATCTACTACCTCTATATGAGGCGGTCCACGATCCCCGAGGCCAGGCAGAAGGCGTATGACGATGCCATTGCCTTCCTGAAACTGGTGGCGGCCGGCAAGGCAAGCGTGCCTTCCACGTCAGTATCTCCAGCCAGGGGGTGCAGCTTGAATCAGCCACTTCGATCTTTGACCGGGACAACATGACGAGCTGGTAACTAAATAAGTGGTGAGCGGTGACTGAGACATTCGGGCGCCACCCACACCTTATGGGATTGCCATGAGAGATGTATCAACCATAGCCCAGGCTTTTTTTACTGCTGCCGATGCAGTGTCGTCCATAGCCGAGGTGAAGTTTTTCACTGAGTTCAGTATGGAGGACCTGGAGCGCATTGCCAGGACGCCCCTGCTGCTCATCAGTCCGCACATGATGTATCCGGCCTATCCCCGGCACCGGCAGCGGGGCACGCAGCTCCTGGTGAACACCTTCCTCGTCTCCCGGCAGCAGCGGCTTGAGAGAGACAGCACCGCGGCCCTGGCGCTCATGGATGTTCTGGACGCCCTGGATGCGGCCATTGTCGGCAACAACCTGAACCTGAATATTCAGCCTTTCGATATCTACCAGAGAAAAACGGTGGAAGTGAAGAAAGGGATCTCCGTGGTCCGGACAATCTACTCCACGGTGATCTACTCCGACCTGGCCACCAGCAAGTTCATGTATGTCAATGGACTGGGCCAGACCATCACCGTTGAGTTTCCCTTCGTCTCCACCTCTTCCCAGACTGAGGAAGTCAGGGACACCAACGACTACGACTGGACCCTGGACGGACTCTATAAGAGTTATGTCCGGGCCCCCAAGATGAAGTATGATCTGCGGTTCACCCTGATCTCCACCACCCTGAAAAATTCCTTGCTGACCATGAAACAGGCCGGGACGGAGATCACCTTTTACCGTGACAAAACCGGATCTGCCACTATGACCTGTCTGTGGAGCAACGATTTTAATTTCTATGAGGAACACTTGGGCCGCTGGACCGGGTCAATAACCTTACATGAGAGTTGATCGGTTACATCATGTTACATAGAGAACAACTTGATATTGTTACAATTGGCCATGAATATCGATGAAAACAGCCTCTACCAGTTACATAACCGAAGAGCAAAAACAGTTTGGATGCCACGCCCCGGGTCAAAGCGGTGATCCAGGGGGGCGGCCTGGCTTCTCCCGTCGAGATTGACGAAGACGATATCATCGACTGTGGCAACCTGATTGCCTCCCGGCCCGCTTATTTCAGTGACATGCACGGCGAGACTCATATCCTGACCCTGGACAACCGGGGGCACCAGTGGCAGCCGGGCCACGCCAACTTCCTGATTCCCGACGGCATCTGGTACGGCCGGGAGATCCACATCTACACCGGCTTTGATCTTCCTGCCGGCGGCACCGAGTGGGTCCTGCAGTATGTGGGGCGGATCAGGGATTTCCGGGATATCAGTGATTCCTTCACCGGCAAGCACCAGGCCAAGATATTTTCCAGCCTGCTGATTCATGAAGTACTCGAGACTATTATCGGGGCCCCGGCTACGGATGGGACCAGGCAGCCGTTCATGGCCGGGTATTATAAATGCCGGGCCGACTTGAAAGAAACGGTTGACGCCTATGCCGGGACCGTGACCAAAACCGGCACTGGCCATGCTACTTTGGTAGTAACCGGGGATTTCACCAACGATGAGGATATTGATTTCGTAATATACGTTGAAAATACTGGCGAAGTCGGCTCGGCCCGAATCAGATGGAGCATTGACGGCGGCAATTCCTGGGAGAAGTCCGGGATCGCTGCCATGTCCAGCATTGCCCCCATGCGGTTGAAAGAAGGGGTGATAATTTATTTTATCCCGGCCGCGGGCATGGACTTCGTAGGCGGCGACACGTTCTCTTTCACGGCTTATTGCCGGCGGACCACGTTTGTCATTGCCGGGGCCCCATTTCTGGAAATCTCCAACGTCTACCTGAACGGATTGGAGATCTTTGACAGCTCCCCCAACATCACCACCGGAGAATTGACCTTGACAGGCACGTCCGGGTTTGTTGATGCCCGGGTGGTCAAATCCTTGACCTACAACCCCATTGACATCATCGAAGAAATCCTGACGGCAGTTGGTTTGGACAGCTACATGGATGAGGTTTCGTTCTCCAACGCCCGGCGTGACCTGATGGATTTCGAGATCGGAGTGAGGTTTGAGGCAGTGGCGGCTTGGAAAGCGATTCAATCAATCTGTTCCACCTGCTTGATCTGGTTTTGGATTGACGCCAACAAGATCTATGTTTCGGCTTACCTGGGAGAATCATAATGGCCCAGTACACGTTTCCTGCCGACCTGGACGGATTTTTACCAGAGCCTTTCCCGGTGGGATCGGTCTTTATTGCCGTCGTTGACACTGATCCTGCAACATTACTTGGCTACGGCACCTGGTCAGCCTTTGGCGCTGGCAAAGTGCTTGTTGGCATTGACTCAAGCGACACTGATTTTGATACTGCAGAAGAAACTGGTGGCAGCAAAACCCATGATCATTCTGATCACTCAGATCTTTCCCATAGCGGAACGGCTGTTGGCGATCATTCAAGCCATGTTCACAGTGGTCCGTCAAGTCATGGGGGCGAAGCAATCGGGTCAACTTCTGATCCTGCCGCTGCTGTTGATCCCGGGGCTACTACTTCTGCCGCCGCCATATCTCATACCCATGCAGTCCCAGCTTTGTCTCATGGAAACACCGGGGACCCTACGTCAACCCTTACCCATAGCGTTACTCAACCGAGCGACCATGAGGTTTCGGCTCATAGTTCTGAAAGCAATGTTCCACCTTATATCGTTGTTTATATGTGGAAAAGGACGGCTTAAATGGCTGATCAAATAGAAGAAATTTATAAAAGTTTTATTGAGGCCGTTGAACTGTACAATCAGGCCATGGAGACTATTACCGGCGGCATGAACCAACTGCGATCGGCAGAGCACAAAATTGAGGCAGCTCTTGACGATTTCTCTCAATACATGGGCGAGCAACCACCTTATACCGCCGAACCTGGAATCGATGGCGGCCTATCTCTTCTCGGGCGGGCTTTCAAAGGAACTAAAGATTTCAGCGACTTCTTTAATATTGGGAGTCTGTTTTAATTGAAGCTGATTTATGTTTCTACCCTATGAGGTTTTGAAATGCCGTTAGGAACGCAGTGGGCCAGGCAGTCGCAGTTTAATTGGACGTTTGACAATATGGGCGGGACGCCGCTGCAGGATTTTGTGGCCGGGCTGTACAGCGGGGTGACGTTCACGGTCAGCAGCAACCAGATTGTCATTCCTGCCGCCAACGGTGGGGGTTCGGTCTATTATCTGCGGGGCGTCTGGGAAACCGACGCCCTCTTTGCCTGGGGTGGGTTTTGGGCCGAACCGGAGACCGGCACCAACTATTACACCGGCGGCAGTTATACCAACGGCGCCACCGAGACGACGGTCACTTTGGGTACCGGTCTGCCGGACGGGACGGTGGTGCAGGCCTATTATATCTACAACACCGGCTTATTTGCTGCAAAGTATGACGCCCTTAATTCGTCGCCGTGTATCAGGGAGGCGTGGCGATCCAAGACTGACTACACCTATGATTTTGCCGTGGACCGCATCTTCGACGCCATGGCTGCCGTGTACTTCGCTTACAAGGAACAGGGGTTGGACGATGAGACGATTCTTAATTTCTTCTGGAAGACTTATATTGACAACGCCGCTAGTCATACTGGCGAGCTTGTTCTTGACGATTTTAACCGCAGTTATTATGACCGCAGCAGTTATCTCATATACTATAACTCAAGTACAGGACAGGCTGGATTCGATCATTTCGGGACCGAACTGCCGCCGGGCGATCAATCGGGCAAACAGGCCCTGAGATTCAAACCGGCCTATTATGAAGGCGCCAGTTTCACGGCCTGGTTCGGCTACGGGTTCAGTTGGGACCTGACGGTGCCGCCTTATTTCGACACCATCAGTAAAGTGAAGTTCAAGGTCTTGGGCGCCAACCAGGGCACTCGGGTCCAGAAGTTCGTTAAGACAGCCGGGGCCGGTGACGCCAACCTGGTCATTATTGACGAGTTCGACGTGGACATGGTCAAGTATTACTTGCTTACAGTGACCTCAGGGGGAGCCCCGGGCACGGCCCAGGCCCACTTGCAGGTATATGATCCCTACCTGACTATGGAGACCGACACCACCATCACCTGCCCGGCGGCTCCCGGTTACGTCAACCTGGGGCACGGCATCAAAGCCTATTGGGAAAGCGGGACCTTAGCGGTGGGCGATACCTGGTATATCACTGCCGGGGTCCAGGATGTCAAGCCCTTCAAGTTGCAGGTTATCCTTAACGACTCGGTGCCGGCCGACCCGATCCCTGGGGCGAGGCTCACACCTTTGTCCATGGCATCGGGGATTACTACACGGCTTTTCAATCTTTTGAGATCGACTTCTCGCAGTTCTGGCGGCTGGGGAACATTATCGACTGCCGGGACCGCAAGCCCGGAAGGTGGGGAAGCTGGTCAAACCATTCCATGGCCGTTGGCACACCGTATGAAACCCTTTATTATGACGTGTATGATCCGGAAGATATCAGCGGCGAAACCTTTTACACCAAACAGCGGTTCACCTGGAACCTCAGCTCGACTCTCCTGGCCCTCGGGTTCTATGTGGGCATTCCCGCCGACGTGGACTCCACCGGCTGCACCAATATCAACTTCTTGATCAAACAGTCATGCGGCGGTTCGGTGACTGGATCAGGACTAAAGTGCGGGACGCGGCCGGCACCTATTTTCAGGTTGATACGGCGGTGGCGGCTGACGCCTGGACCCGGATCTCCATCAACCTTGCCTCCTTCGGGGCCATCGTGCATCCCTTGACCCTGGTGGATATCGGCATCCCTGACCTGACCGGCATTCCCGGCTCCATCCCGGCCCAGGGGCAGTTTGATATTGTAGATTTAAAATTTGACTACCACATGGCTTTTACCGGCGCCAATGATCTTCGCATTGTCGAGTTCAAACACCAGGAAACTTCCCTTGAACTTGGCGGTGGGCCTGACTGGTATCTCGATGATTTCGGGTTCGATCTCGCCGTCGATGATCCTTATCCGTATGTGCCCAGACTGGCTATCTCTCTCAATGCTTATGGTCGTAACTCCTGGCGTGGCCCCACTCTCGTGCATTACAGTCATCCTCTGGCTCCTTCTTTGGTTGATCAGATCTGATATTGTGGCTACTGAGCTTCAGTTTCACGCTGACGCCCAGGACGAATTTTACTCCACCTATGGCGGCACCAAAGGCCCCATCATGCCGGTGCACACCAGGAACGATATCGAGAACATCGCCCTGTGCGGGGAAGAAAACTTCAACAAGTTCTGCTGGTGGCCTGATTACCCGGAGACCACGCACGCCCTGGGCCAGTACTGGGCTTTCTACCGTTTGGCCGAATATTACTTTGTCAGTGGCGACGCCGGGGCCTGGACCGTGCTGAACAACTGGCTGATCTGGTTTGAGACATATGTCGTAGCCGACGGCGATGGCTGGAAATTCCCGATTTGGTTTGGCGATAGCTATGCCGGTGGATTTGATTATGACGCTGGCAACTACGATCCTGGCGCCGCGGCTTCAATCGTGGTGGGATGTCTTTATGTCTATATGCGAACTGGAGATTCCCGGGCTCTCAGCCTTTGCCAAAAGATACTTGCAGACCTCCGGGAAAACCGGGCCTCCGGCGATTACGGCGGCTATCTCTACAAATCCGATTATCACTACGCCTGGATGAATGCTTTAGTGGCCCATGCCTTCGGCCTGGCCGTGACGGGTCGAGACGGGGCTGCCCATACTTATCCTTTCACGAAGACGATGAAACACATTTTCAGAACATGATGGCCAACTTCTGGGCCATGAGCGGGGATAGCAAACCCAACCTGCTGAACGCCGACCTGATCCCCTTCCATGACTGTGAAGATCACGATATCTGGGATTATGCCCCCAACTATATGTTCATGAAAGAGATGGGGTCCATGGAGGGGGTGGTGCTCATGCTGCACACCGCCATTGACTGGGCCCTTTACAACGGCTCCTGGGAGTGGTTCAATACCCTGCTTGAGTTCATGATTCAGATCGGCCTGGGCACGATGGCGGAGAACCAGATTTACAAAATCAGCTCCAGCCTTGAAACCACCAAAGTCGCTACGCAAGTGGGATTGACCTATGGCAACTTCCGGCAGGACAACACCCTGTATAAAGAAGCTGAGGATGCTGGGATGGTGGCCCGGCTGGGTGAGATCAAGAAGCTCATTCCCATGCACTACGGCAACCCGGTGATCACGGAGAATGCTGCCATGGCGGAGACGATCTGCAACCGGCACCTGGCATACTTCGCCTTTCCCAAAGAGACTTTGCAGGTAACGGCTGACCTGGCTGCAGCCCGGTTCGACCTGAGCGATGTGATCAAGATCACTTCTCAGTTTCATGGATTTGACGATGACAGTTTCTATTTGACCAGGCGGCTATATAACAAGGAGAAACTCAGAGTATTGCTTAGTTTAATGCGGGAAAGCAATTAGATCTTTTGGGCTATCCGGGGTGAGATTTGGGAGGCGTTAAATAATCATTCGCATGATGAAAAAGGCCGATTTATTAGATAAAAACCGGGAACCTATCTTGCTGATGAGGAAGGCTTAAGGATTTGAATCGGCAAGGATAACCCCCGGCGCCCTTGGTTGAGCGCCGGGGAGATTGAGAAAGGGATTATTAAAAGCCGGCCAGGACCTGGTCAATCTCGGCATCGGTAAAGTCGAAGGAAACCTGGTGGGGCTCGATCTTTTCCTGGAAGAAATCAGGCAGCCGGTCCTGGGCCTTGGTGAAGCCGGCATCTCGATTGAAACTCCGTTCATCTCTGAGGATCTGTTCACCCAGTTTGGTGACGTCATTTTCAGTCAGAGTCAGGCCATATCGGGCATTAATCATGTCAACAATGGCAGCCAGGGCCTCGGGATCATCCAGGATCGCGAAGGCGGTGAACAGGCATAAACCGGTGGCGTCTATCGCCGCGGTGGCAATCTGAAGATTTCGGGAAAGCTCAATTTGACCGTCCTTTTTCAAAGGATCGCCGCCACCGGCGCATTTGGCGATGTTTACCGCCACAGTGTATCCGGAAGTATGGTCGGCGCCCATGGGACTGGTGGCATACGTCAGGCCCATGCCCTTTTCGGCTCGTGGGTCATAAGCCGCCAAAGCCTGGCGTTTGACCACAGGTACTCGGGAAAGGCCCAGGGCTTGACCGGTAAAGGCGGCGCCGTTGCCCAGTATTCGTCCCCAAGGATCGTCGGTATAAACTTTTTTGAGAAAGTCAATGGCCGCCGGTCCATCTCCCCAGGGAATGATACCGCCTTCCATAAAGACCCCTAAAGTGACGCCGGTTTCAATGGTGTCCAGCCCCAAATCGTCACAGAGCCGGTCCATTTGGGCAATATAATCCAAGTCTTTGATAGTGGTATGAGCGGCCAGGGCCCAGATTGTTTCATATTCGAAGCCCGAGGTGAGATATTGGCCATCCGGCCCATGGTATCTCTGGGAACATTGGATGACACAACCGGGATGGCAGCCTTCTTTGGTCTTACCGCCCCGTTGTTTAATTAATTCAACCATATGTTCGCCACTGACTGCCTCGGAAAATTCAAAGCGGCCGCGCCGGAAATTTTGCGTGGGTAGAGCCCCGGCCTCGTTGACGATGTTAATCAAGACGGCAGTGCCATAAGTCGGCAGGGCTTGGCCGCTGATCGGGTGGGAGGTGAGCATCTTGGCCCATTTCATTGAGGCTTCCTTGAATTTTTCGCCATCGGCCAGTGGCAGTTTTGGTTCGGTGCCACGATCGTCAACGATGATGGCCTTCACACCTTTGGAGCCCATGACCGCGCCCAAACCTCCCCTGCCGGCAGCGCGGGCCGGTCTTCCGGCCGGGTCGGCAAATTGAATACTGGCGCCGGTAAGGCACTTTTCACCGGCTGGACCAATGACCATGACGCCGGTTTTTTCACCAAATCGTTGCCACAAAAGGGATGTTGTGTCATAGGTGCCCAAGCCTTTATACTCCGCGGCCGGATAAAATTCCACACTGTCTGAGGAAATTTTTATGACAAAAAACTCTCCGGATGTCGGTTGTCCTTCCAAGACCACCGCCTTAATATCGAGGCGGGCAAGTTTCTGGGACAAGATTCCCCCGGAGTTGCTTTCTTTGATACCACCTGTGAGGGGAGATTTACCCCCCACGGAGATGCGGCCGGAATTAGCGGCGTTGGTGCCGGTAAGCAGACCTGGAGCAGCGATTAATTTATTGGCCGAGCTCAGTGGATGGCAGGTAGGGGGAACTTCATCCCGGATAATTCTGGAAGTCAAGGCCCGGCCTCCCAGGGTCATATAGGCGGGCGGAGTATTCTGCCATGCAAAGGTTTGATTAGTCAAATTTAGTCTTAATATTTTAGACACCGAGATTCTCCTTACTGAGGGTATGGAAATAGAGAATTTGAAGAAGTCTGTTCCCTGATTCCCATCGAAATCGAAGTTCATTATTTTGTAAATTACTGAAAGGCGGTAAAATTGTCAATTAGGAAATAAATATGTCAATAAAGATATAATATTGGTCCAGGGAAGATTTTTATCACCTATAATAGGTCTTACAAATTTACAGCCCGAAAATTTGTAGTCGAATCCAATGAAACATTGATTGAGTTTTTTTTGATAATATCTTGTCAAATGGCCAGAATCTAAATAAGATAGAACTATGAAATAAATAGAGATCTACTAGTGCAGATAATTTCCTTAAATTTTCATTTGATTGTTGGTATCATTACTCTTCCGGCATGAATAGGCGCTTTTATTTTGGCACTAGTGCCTGCTTATAAAATGGGTAATATTGTCAGTCAGAAAAATATTATAATAATCTTAATAAAAATATAATATTTTCCTATTTGATATTTTATACATTATTATCAAAATAGGAGTTTTCAGCTAATGGCTCATACTATTGTAATTATTGATGATGAAGCAGATCTATTGGATCTGCTAAAATTAATACTGACGGAAAAAACCGATTATAATATCCTGACTACTTCCGATCCCAAACAGGCCTTGGATTGGTGCCGGGAATATAATGCTGATGTTTTAATCAGCGATCTGCGCATGCCGCAAATGGAGGGTATTGAACTCCTCAAGCTCCTGAAAGCACAGGATAAAAATATTCCATTTATTATCATGACCGCCTTCGGCACTATTGAATCCGCGGTTGAAGCCATGCGTCAGGGGGCTTTCGACTACATTACCAAGCCTTTCCGCAAAGAGCAAATCCTGATGACTATAAATAAAGCTTTGGATAAACGCCAGGAAATGTTGGCTGGACATTGATCCTCCGGTATGAGTGATAGGAAAAACATTGGGTATTTTTAATTGGTTAAAGGGAAAAAGTAAGTCTGCCTCGGAAAAGGGCATAGAGTCCTTTAGAAAGAAATATGAAAGTTTTAAAAAATTATTGGACGCCAACAATGATACGTTGGAACTTATGGCCCGTTTGGAATCGGTTGCCGATGGCGATTTCATATTTGATATGCAGTTCATCCGTTCCCGGAGCACTTCAATACTGAACAAAGTCGGCATTATTGTCGAGGAACTGAATATTCTCGGGGACAACCGCTACGAAGCCATCAATGGTATCTACGAGGACCTGCAGGCTAAGATTTCCCATGAAATTGCTGCGGGTATCCCTGCGGACATTGTGCCGCTGGTGTTACCTCTGGCCCAGGTGGATCGACGTTTTCTGCCTCAAGTGGGCGGCAAGAATGCTAATCTGGGGGAAATAAAAAATCGACTGGGTCTGCCGATTCCGGACGGATTCATTATCACCAACGAAGCGTATCGTTTGGTAATGGCAGAAAATCTCCTGACTGATCGGATTCATACCTTTTTACAGACCCTGGTTCCGGACAATATCGAGGCCTTGGCAGCCCAGAGCGAAGAGATTAAGGCAGCAATCCGTCGGGCCGAAATTCCAGCAAAATTGCAGGAGGAAGTTGCCTGGCATTATCAAAAAATGTCCGACAGCTTAGGATATCAGCCCGCCTTGGCACTGAGAAGCAGTGGTATTTATGAGGATCAGGAATTTTCCTTTGCCGGGCAATTTCTCACCAAATTAAATGTTCCCTTTTCTGAATTTTTTCCATCCTATCTGGAAGTCCTGGCCAGTCAGTTTAATCATCGGGCCCTGGTCTATTTGTGTCAGAAAAAGCTGGTGCATCGGGAACAGGCTATGAGCGTCGGTTGTTTAGCCATGGTAAGGTCGACGGCCAGCGGTGTTCTTTTTACCGTCGATCCCATGAGTCGTCAAAAAGATATCATGCTTATAGATGCCTCCTGGGGATTAGGTCCAGCAGTAGTGGACGGCACAGTAACCCCGGATGTGTTTGTTTTGCGCAAAAAGCCTGATATCGAAATATTGGAGCAGCGCTTGAGCGAGAAAAAGGTATTGCTTGAGGGCGAGAGTAATTCAGGGTTGACCACGGTGCCGGTGGATTCGGAAAGGATAACTCAGCCGGCTTTAACCAATGAGCAACTTCTGGCGCTCGGGCGCTATGGGGTGCAGCTGGAAGATTATTTTGGGGGCCCTCAGGATATTGAATTTGCCATCGATCCAAAGGGGAAAATACTTCTCATGCAGGCTCGTCCTTTGACAGTACAGGCGCTCCAAGAAGAAGAATTACCTCGTGAGCTTTCGGATGATACGCATAAAGTTCTCATCAATCATGGCACCGTCGCTTGTTTTGGTACAGCTACCGGACCCGTTTTTATCATCCGCAGGGATGAAGATTTACTCAATTTTCCAGAAGGTTCCATACTGGTGGCCCGGCATACAAGCGCCCGGTATGGTATGGTATTGCACAAAGCCAAGGGGATGGTTATTGACATTGGCAGCGCCACCTCACACCTTGCTATTTTAGCCCGTGAATTCAAAGTTCCAGCCTTTGTAGATACCGGCATTGCCACCGAAATTTTACAGACTGGTCAAGTTATTACTGTAGATGCAACTCATATGCGGGTCTATGACGGTGAAGTAAAAGGATTGATTGCCAGCAGCGTTAAAAAACAAACTCAAACCATCGTTGATACCCCTATCTATGCCAGATTGCGCCGGGTCCTGCGTTGGATCACGCCACTCAACCTGGTAGATCCCAAATTAAGTGATATGACGCCGGATAACTGTAAAACCCTGCATGATATCACCCGATTCGCCCATCAGCTAGGGATTAAGGAAATGTTTGATTTGGCGGAGAAAGCCAGTCAGCAGGATATCCACTCAGTGAGATTAAAAACCCATATTCCTTTTAATCTGTACATTATTGATCTGGGCGGCGGCATAGAAGCCAATCGTCGCGCCAAGTTTGTCCCTCCGGAGGCCATTACTTCGATCCCGATGCGGGCTATGTGGAAAGGCATCAGTCATCCGGATATTTCCTGGGCCGGTCCTATTCCCATTGATATGAAAGGCTTATACTCCGTTGTCTCCCGATCGCTGACTGCAACTGCGGACCATTCCGATTTCTGGTCCCGCACCTTTGCCATAATCTCTCACAACTACTTAAATTACAGTTCCCGGTTAGGCTACCACTTTGCTACCATCGATGCCTACGTTGGTGACACCCGCAACGACAATTACATTACCTTCCGCTTTAAAGGCGGTGCCGCCGATGAGGTACGCCGGGAGCGGCGGGTGCGGTTTCTAGGGGTCGTTCTGGAAAAATTGGATTTTGAAGTGGAGGTAACCGGTGATCTAGTAGTGGGACGATTATGGAAATATCCCAGGGAATTGTTGGAAGAAAAACTTGACCTGCTGGGTCGCCTCATGGGATGTGCCCGACAACGCGACATGCTCATGGCGGATGATGCCATTGTGGATTGGTATGCCGCCGCTTTTCTGGCTGAAAATTATAAATTTGAAGGGGAACCTGTACAAAATTTAGAAAATATGGGACAGCAGCAACCAGCTACATAACTGAGCTCTTAGAGCCATAAAAAATTAGCTACGATATTCCCGGCGATTATTTCACAATTTCTGCGCTTTCTCCCCTCCCTCATATTATCCGATAACATGTTGTTAGTCTTTACTATCGGCTGAATTTTCCAAGAACAAGATCTATTTAATATAAATTCGTAAAAATTCCGAAATGATCTAGAGAATATCAAGATTATTGGGGGATAGATATGTATGAAAAAATACTGTCGGGCTAGTGACAGTGAACTCGGACTAGGATTCTACGTCACCCTGCTAATAGGCTGCTGGACATTGGTGGTTATTCTATCAATAATCTGGCGTATCAACCAGGAATCTTATGACAAGCTTCATCAGGCTAAGGAAATTGCCCGTTCTCATCTGGAAAAAGATTTGATTGTTAGAGAATGGAATATTAACCATGGTTTCGTCTATGGAACAGTAACGGCCGACCATCAGCCCAACCACCTCCTGAAAATTCCGGAACGAGAAATTTCCACACCCTCGGGTAAAATCTTAACTGCCATAAATTCTTCTGCAATGATTCGGCAGATTTATGAATTGGCCAAAGATAAAATAGCGTATCGCGGTCATCTCACCAGTTTAAAACCTTTACGACAGGAAAATGCCCCAGATCCTTGGGAGCAGCAGGCTCTTAAAAAGTTGGAGAACGGGGCTCAAGAGATTGGTGATCTAGTCAATAATAATAATCAATTATATTTTCGCCTGATGCGACCTTTGATTGCCACGGAAAGATGTCTGGCCTGCCATTCCCCTGATGACTATACTCCCGGTAAAGTGGCTGGAGGCATTAGTGTAACTCTGCCCATGGCCTCGATAGTAGATTCCTGGCAAAAGACCCGTTTATCTGTCATCCTGGCTCATGGTTTTCTTTGGCTGACAGGCATTATCGGTCTGGTTTTTGGGGCAAGGCAATTGCAGAAAAAAATTAAGGCCAAGCATGAATTTGAGATGGCCCTTTGTCAGAGTGAAAATAATTTCAGGTTACTCGTTAAGAATATCCCAGCGCTGGTTTATCGCGGCTATGCGGACGGCCGGGTGGATTTTGTCGATGATAAAGTGGAACAATTAACAGGTTATACCCGGGAACAGTTTTTCAGCGGACAGATCAGGTGGCCTGAAATCATACTGCCGGAAGATCGGGAAGTAAGCAAAAATGCATTCCTTCAGGCATTAAAATCCGATGGAGCCTACCGCCGGGAATACCGGATCAGGCGACAAGATAGCAAGATCATTTGGGTTGCCGAGAGAAGTCAGATCGTCTGCGATACCACAAGGTAAAATAGAGTTTATCAGCGGAGTCGTTTTCGATATCTCACTCCAAAAAAAAATGGAACTCTCTCTCAAAGAAAGTGAGCGGTTCTGGAGAACTTTACTGGAGGCAGTGGGTGTAGGGCTCATTGTTATTGATAAAGTAAACGACTGCATCACTGAGGTCAATCCCCAGGCGGTGGCAATGTCAGGATACGCTCGAGAGCATATTATAGGCTTAGACCCTCAGCGTCTCTTTATCTGCCCCAAAAAATCGAAAATAAATTCAAGAAATTCTAGTTTGCGAGAAAACTGTTCCGAAGGAGAGCTGATTAAAGCTGACGGCACTCTCATGCCAATTTTGAAAACGGTGGCCCCCATCGAAATCAGTGCAAGACAACATTTACTGGTAAGTTTTGTGGATCTGACCGACCAAAGACAAGCGGAAAATGCTCTGACCCTGGCCAATAAAGATCTTCAGACTGCTATGGCTGAGCTGGGTCAGGCCAATAAAGAGATTGGATTTATGAGTAAGATGGTAGAATTACTACAAATTTGTCAGACACCGGATGAGGCCTATCCCATAATTGCCCAATTTACCCAAGAATTATTTCCTGATTTTTCAGGCGCTTTGTATTTATTAAATTCTTCCAATAATCTTGTAACTTCAGTCAATCAGTGGGGCTCAACTCTCACAGGCGAAAAGATTTTTGATCCAACGGAGTGTTGGGCACTGCGGCAGGGAAGATCTTATCTTTCCGGCACAGATTCATTAAATCCGTTCAATCCAAAATGCTATCATATTTCTGCCAATGTCAAAGGAAGCCATTTCTGTATACCTCTCACAGCCCAAGGTGAAACCATGGGACTGCTCTACCTGGAGAAAGTTAATTTAACAGAAGAGAAAATAAGAGTTGACGACATTAAAAAAGATTTTACTAAATCGCAACAAAAATTGGCCAGGACCTTGGCAGAACATATTTCCTTATCTCTGGCAAACCTAAAGCTCAGGGAAAGCCTGCGATACCAGGCAATACGGGATTCCCTTACCGGTTTATTTAACAGGCGCTATCTTCAGGAAACCCTGGACCGAGAGATCCATCGGGCCCGGCGCCGGGAAATTCCTTTAGGATTGGTCATGCTGGACGTAGATAATTTTAAAATTTTCAATGACACCTACGGACATGAGGCAGGTGATCGATTGCTGGCTATTTTGGGACGCTATTTGAAAGGCTGTATCCGGGCGGAAGACATAGCCTGCCGCTATGGCGGTGAAGAATTTACTCTCATTTTGCCGGATATTCGCCCGGAAATACTAAAAGAGCGAGCTGAAGCTATCCGGGCCGGGGTCAGCAATTTGGAAGTTCGCCATCAAGGCAAAATTTTGGGAGGAATAACGATTTCTTTGGGGCTTTCATATTTTCCTGAACATGGCGCAGATCCGGAGACTCTCCTGCAAGCTGCCGACGCCGCCTTATATAAAGCCAAAGAAAATGGCCGGAATCAAGTGGTCATGAGTGGCATCCAACCAGAAGAGGCCAACGGTGCAAAGGCAGCTTAAGGCAACGGCCAATATTATGTAAAAAATAAATTTAAGTTAAGATAGATCATCAATAGCGAATATGTGGGCAATAATTAAGATTAAAAACGCGTAAAAATCTTGACAATTAGGGAGAGATTGTTATACCATTCACAAGGACCTAGGCAGTAATTGCGCACTGCACGTAATCTTTACAGCAGTAAAGACCGATCAATAATAAATTTCAGGAGGAACAGGTAGTATGGGCAAAATCCCCGCTGATTATCTACCCCCCAAAGAATTTTGGCCCGAGCACATCGTGCCGGACGAATTCAAAAGTTTAGTATCCGGCCCGGTGAATATCGCCGAGGAATTTCTGGACAAATGGGTCAAAGCCGGCCGCGGCAACGACCCCGCCATTCTTTTCGGTGATAAGACTATTACATTCGAACAGCTCATGAAGACGGCCAACAAGGTCGCCAATGTGCTGAAAAGCTTAGGTGTGGAATCCCAGGATCGGGTCGGCATCCGGTTGACCAACACTCCCGATTCAGTCGCCATCAACTTCGGCATCCAGAAGTTAGGCGCCATCCCGGTGCCGATTTCTCCCTTGTGGGCCAAGGAAGAGATCGATTTTACCCTGAACAACGCCGAATTTGCCGCCTTTTTCGTCAGTGCCCCCTTAATGGCTGCGGTGGAAGCCGCAAAACCTGACTTCCAGGTCAAAACCAAGATCATCGTTGTTGGTGGCAAACCTGACGAAGTCAAGGCCAAAGGCGACTCCGATTTCGCCGAACTGATGGCCAAGGCTGCTGATTCATTCGTGAATGTGAAACTGGACCCGAAAGACATCGGCGTCATCCTCTACACCTCCGGCACCACCGGCCAGCCCAAAGGCTGTGTCCACTTTGTCCAAGAGGTCATTATCGAGGCCCATGTCGTCAATAAATACGTCTGGAAGCTCAAAGCCGGCGAAGTGCTCGGCGGCTCCGCTCCCGTCTCCTTTGCGGCCGGCTACGGCACCTTCTGTATCGTTCCTTTTGCCGTCGGCGCCACCATCTCCCTGCTGCCCAAGTTCACCCCCGATGACATGATGAGCACCATCGTCAAACATAAAGTCAACGTTGTCACCGGTCTGCCCACCGCTTATCGGAAGTTGTTGGAAATGCCCAACTTCAAAGATTACGACATCAGCACCGTCCGGATGTACACCTCCGGCGGCGATGCCCTCACCGGCAAAACCCTGGCTTTGTGGCAGGCAAAAGCCGGCAAACCCATCTGGGAAGGCCTGGGTGGCACGGAAATGGTTCACCTGGTAACCTCCAACACCATGAGCGATGTGCCCATGCCCGATTCCATCGGCAAGGCCCTGCCCGGTTTTGAAGTCAAGGTTGTGAAAGAAGATGGCAGCATGGCTGGTCCCGGTGAAGTCGGTTCCATGCTGGTCAAAGGCCCCACCGGCACCGTCTACTGGAAACCTTACGTTCAGGATCAGAAACTTCTGAAGAGCCAGAAGAAGGGTATCAAAGACGGCTATAACATGATGGGCGACGCCGTTCTCATGGACAAGGATGGTTTCATCTTCTTCCAGGCCCGTGAAGACGACATGATCAAATCTTCCGGCTTCCGGCTGGCCCCCTCGGAAATCGAAGACGCCATCGTCCGCAATCCCAAAGTGCGTGACACCGCCGTCGTCGGTATCCCTGATGAAATTCTGGGTCAAAAAGTCGTGGCCATGGTAGAACTTGAACCCGGCCACACTCCCTCCCAGGAATTGGCCAAAGAGATCATTAACTCTACCACCGATCTGCTTGCCAAATACAAACTGCCGCGGGAACTCTGTTTCCTGGATGCTATTCCCCGGACTCCCACCGGTAAGATGATTAAAAAGGATATGCGGAAGCATTATCCGGATTATAAGAACAAATTTAAACTTATCTAGCAGGAAATCTATCCCAACCGAAGGCGGCCTTGAGCCGCCTTCGGCGCTTTAAAAGTTTTTTTTCGACAACAAAACTCTCCTTTGATATAAAAGCTGACTTAAACTCATAGAGGTCTTTATGGATTTACGTGGACCTGCACGTCCATTCTTCCGCTTCGGATGGCTCGTTATCTCCCCGAGATTTGGTAGCCGAGGCCAAGAAGAGATCATTGCGTGCCATCGCCTTGACCGATCATGATACTACTGAGGGTCTTGATGAAGCCTTGGCCGCCGGCGCCGCCCTGGGTCTGGAAGTCATTCCAGGCATTGAAATCAGCGCCGACTATAAGCCCGGGTACTATGCATATCCTGGGCCTTTTTATTGATCATCACCATCCCGGCCTGGACGAACAACTGCAAATCCTGAAGAAGGCCCGGTCTGACCGCAACCCGCTGATAATTGCCAAACTCCAGAAATTGGGTCTAGATATTACCATGGAGGAAGTTGCAGCTGTCGCCGGCGGCGGCCAGGTAGGCCGGCCCCATATTGCCCAGGTTCTGGTAAGTAAAGGATATGTGTCTGGTTTCCAAAATGCCTTTGAGCGTTATCTGGGTAATCATGGCCCCGCTTATGTCCATAAGTTCAGGTTTTCTCCTCAAGAAGCGATCGCCCTGATCACCGCCGCCGGCGGTGTGGCTGCTTTGGCCCATCCCTTTTCCCTGGAATATACTTCCACTGGTCATTTAAAAATGATCCTGCAAAAACTGCGAGATTGGGGGTTGACTGCTTTAGAGGTTTATTACCCGGAACACCCGCCGGAAAAGCAGGAGATGTATAAAAATATTGCCCAGGAACTGGGACTGCTGCTGACCGGAGGATCCGATTATCACGGCATAATCAAGCCAGAGGTCCAAATTGGTCTGGTCGGACCTGCTAAACATGTGGGTTATGACCTGGTGGAAAAATTAAAAGAGAGGGTAGGGCAGGGCCACCTGCAGAAATTAGATTTATAATTTGGGACGAGGAGTATTCAATATTCTCATCTAATCCCCCAAATCAAGGTGGTCATCTTCAAACTTACACTTGGGACCATACTATTCACGTAATGTTATATCATCTAACAAATCGATAATTCTGCTAAAATGTCTGATATAGCTGCGGTCGCTTCTTCATCTAAGGGTGTAAATCTTAATATAAATGTCTCAGAACCATCTGTGCCCACAACCTTGCCATCTAAATAAACAGCTGCTCCTATCTGATTGCTAAGCTTTATTTGAATAGCGGCAAAATCATCCAGAAGGAGATTGGTGAGCATGGCTGCACCTGTCTGAGAAAGTTTAATAATTTGTGCTTGATATAATTCAGGGGCAATTTGTTTGCCGGTTATCAGGCGGAACTGCACTGTTAGCGGCTGGGAAAGCGGCATCAGGCCGGGTACCGTTGGCGGCAGGGTCAAATCGGGATTGTCATGTATGCCTCGTACCTCCCAGATCTGAATGGCCCCTTCCACACCTTTGCCATAAGCTTGATAAGGGCCGATTACCGAGACCAACATTTCAACTACTGAACGAGAAGCTTCGGATATTAATATCTGGCCGCCCACGGTAAAAGTTTCGATCCGGGCCGCCAGATTAACCGCATGTCCTACCACGCCATATTTTATCCGCATTTGGGAACCCATATTCCCGACAACGCACGATCCGGTGTTGATGCCAATACCCATTTCCAGATGAGGAACGTGAGATGATGTCTCCTCATCATTTAGTCGCTGCCGGGTAAGCTGCATAGTAAGAGCACATTGTATGGCCTGAAAGGCATGGTCCGGATTATTTTTGGGTGCACCAAAAACGGCAAAAAGACTATCTCCTAAAAAATCTACCACATAACCTCCATGATCGGAGATAATCCTGACCATTGCGTCAAAATGAACATTCAGAATCTGGACCACGTCCTCAGGTCTGGTCCGTTCAGCGAAATGGGTAAAATTTCTTAGGTCGCTAAAAAGAAGCGTTACTTCCCGCCTGTCGCCTCCCAGCATCAATTCTTTGCCGTTCAGGACAACTTCCTGGACCAGTTGTTCCGGAGCAAATCGCATGAAAGACCGCAGGCTAATCTTCATGCGGTTGATGGCTTCACTCAAGATCTCAATTTCAGAAATACTTGACTTGAGATCGAAAGGTTCATCAAGATTAAATTTCCGAATATGATCGGTTTCCTCAGCCAATCGCAAGATCGGCCGTGAAATCCGGCGGGCCAGCAAAACTGCAAAAAATAGGGACAATAGTAAGAAAAATAGACAGATCCATAAAACCCGGTGAGTTAGATTTTTGACTTCCCCGATAAAATCATTTTCGGGAACCACTACTCCAACTTTCCACGGTTTTCCAAAAGAAGGGGGAAAATCGGTAATGGCAGCACGATATCGCTCGTCATTAACTTCGAAAGTAAATTTCTCCAGTCCCGTCCTCTGATATTTCTGAAAAGCCTTTACTATACTGCGATTATCCAAAGAATCTACACGATACGGCCGCAATATTTCAGTTTCACCCGGGTCTGGCGTAAATTGGGAGGGATCGGAGAAAGCCACCACTTCCTGTTTTTCATTCATGATAAATATCTGACCGCTTTTGCCAATCCTCAGAGATTGCAGAAAATGGGAAAGCTTCACCAGTTCAATATCACACCCAATAACTCCGGTAACTGTTCCCTGGTAATTCATTATAGGATGAGACACAGTGATTCCTGGTTGCTTGCCGGTATAGAAAATATACAAATCTGTCCAACTTATGCCTTTTGCAGCCACGGCTCCTTTAAACCAGGGACGCGAACGCGGATCATACGTATCGGTGGTATCTTTTTCAGTTCTTATTAACTTTAAATTCTGATCCCAATACTTCCAGGTGATTAATGGGGGTTTTATTTTATTATTTAGAAATTTAGTGGCGATATCGCCGTTATTCTCAGATTTGGCTAAAACAAAATTTCCCTTCTGGTCTCCTATGAAGAACATAACTATTTGGGGCTGAGAAATCAGACATTCAATGACAAATTTTTCCAATTTGACCTGATTGTCAAAGGGCAGGGCACCTGTATTTAGGAGTTTGGCGCTTAATTCAGTTAAGTCGGCTGGACCTTTAAGAAAATTGGCAGTTTTGTCAATGACGGCTTGGGAGGTTTGCTCCATGAGATCGTTACAAAGCATCAGCACGATTCTTGGAAGAGCTTCGGTAATTATAGATAATTACTGCTAAAAGAGTAATAAGTAGCAGAGTGCCAAAAGCAGTTAAGATATCAACCCGAAAACTCCGATGCTTAAAGAAACCCAAAATTGTCTCCCCTGGCAGCCATAATTTTGGCGATACCATACCATCATTTCGGCAAGGAATAAAGAAGACTGTAACTCTGCGGGAATATAATTTTAAGTCAGGTCTTAAAGAGCTGGTTAATTATTTCAAACTCTGCAAAAAGTTCACGAGATCCTGGAGTTCTTGCGGCCGCACAAATGCAAAGCTGGGCATGCGGGAATAACTCTGGCGGTGAAGAGGCTCCGTAAGTTTAACTTCCAACTCCTGTCGTGATAAACGGTTGCCTACTCCGACCAGATTAGGACCTTCTTTCTCCCCCTGGCCATTAATACTATGACACCCGTGGCAGGAAAGGCTGTGGTAAAGATTGAAACCTGAAGCTGTGGTGGATTGGTCTGTGCCCGATAAACTAGTGCATAATGCGGCGCCACCCGACAGTACTAACAAGACCATTGTTAAAATATTTAAGAAATATAACAAATCAGGTCCAAGGCTATGAGGTCACGGAGGTAATCAGCATCAGCAAAGTTATCGAGATGATAATGCCGATAGTTATCCAGGTTAAAAGATTATAGCCCCAATTATTGGTATACTCACCCATGAGGTCTTTGTTGTTGATTAATTTTATCATGAAGATGAGCACAAAGGGTAATAAAGCACCATTGATCACCTGAGGCCAGAGCATAATGTGGATGAGTGAGGTGTTGGGGATCAAAACAAAGGCGGCACCCAGAACGATTAATAAGGTAAAAAGCCAATAAAATACCGGCGCTTCCTCCCAGGACTTATCAATACCGGCCTCCAAACCAAAAGCTTCGCAGACAAAAAAGGCAGTAGCTATAGGCAGAATAGCGGCGGCAAAGATGGATGCATTTAATAGACCCGCGGCAAAAAGATAAGATGCCCACTTCCCGGCCAATGGCGCCAGGGCCATGGCCGCGGCTTCGGCAGAGTCAATTTTAATTGAATGTGTATGCAGCGTCGCGGCACAGGCGACTATGATAAACATGGCGATAAAATCAGTCATGCAGCAGCCAAAGATGACATCCAGACGGGAATAGCCGTAATCTTTAGCGGTAATTCCCTTTTCCACCACTGCCGATTGGATGTAAAACTGCATCCAGGGCGCAATAGTGGTGCCAATGACTCCCAACAAGATGGTTAGATATTGATTGTCCAGACTGAAATGCGGGATGACCAATTGTCGCAGCACTTCTCCCCAGGGAGGGTTGGCCATAATACCTGAGGGAACATAGCAGAAATAAATCAAACACAGGAAGAGAAAAACCCGTTCCACAACTTTATAAGATCCCTTCAACACCAGCCACCAGACCAGAAAAGCTCCAAGAGGCACTGAAATATATTTGCTGACCCCAAACAACTCCATGCTTGCACCCACCCCGGCAAACTCGCTCACCGTGGTACCGAAATTGGCGATCAGAAGGCCGATCATGGCAAAAAAAGTAATTTTTACCCCAAACCGCTCACGGATAAGGTCTGCTAAGCCCTTACCGGTAATGGCACCCATGCGGGCACACATTTCTTGCACAATTATTAGTGCCAGGGTCATGGGAATAAGGGTCCACAGCAGTTTATAACCGAAGGAGGCGCCGGCAATAGAATACGTGGCAATGCCGCCGGCATCATTATCGACATTAGCAGTAACCAGACCAGGACCTATGATTGCCAAAAACAACCAAATTCGGCGCAGACTTAGACGGGGCAGAGACATTATCCCTAACCTCTGGCGGATCTTTTGTTGACGAAGAAATGGGCGAAGGTTTCAAAACTGCTGCGGTCGGGAACAAGAATTTCCAGGACATCGTCCACAGTAATGATGCCCAACATCTTATTGTTCTTCGCCAGCACCGGTATGGCCAACAGCCCGTATTTATTCAACAGATCGGCGATTTTTTCATGCTCATCTTCGGGAGCGACAAAAATTAATCGATCCTGCATAATATCTTCTAAAAGGGTGTCCGGTTCCGCAATGAGCAATTCCCGCAAGGAAACCACGCCCATCAATTTTTCCTGTTTGCTTTCAATGTAAAGGTAATAAATAGTCTCAGCCTCCGCGGCTAGCTGCCGCAGCCGCACAATGGCTTCGGCTGCAGTAATATCCGGGGGGAGAGCAATATATTCCGTCGTCATCAGGGCGCCGGCGGTTTCTTCCTCATAAGACATAAGTTCCCGCACTTCCTGGGCGTCCTCGGGTTCCATCAGTTTGAGCAACTCGTCTGATTTTTCCTCGGACATTTCTCCAAGTAGATCGGCAGCTTCATCCACCGGCATTTCTTGCAATATGTCTAAAGCTTGCTGGCTTTCCAGATTTTCAATAATCTCTACCTGGGTATCTAATTCCATTTCAGCGAAAGCCTCAGCTGCGGTCTCAGCATCTAACTCTTCAATCAGATCGGTGCGGCTCCGGTAATCCAGGTCTTCGATAAGATCCGCCAGATCAGCCGGATGTAATTGGTCGAGTTGTTGTTTTTCGCTCAACAGCTTTAGGGCCGCCGTCTTTTCTTCCAGGTGCTGAATGGACTGCCAGCGAACAAAATGGTTGGACATTCGGCCCAAGAGAAATTCAAGACCCAGACGCCGGGCTAGACCGCGCAGACCGATGTCTACCGCCACCGGAATCAGATATTTATGGCCGTTTCGCTGCAACCAGGACAGGCGGATATCATTGACCCGGACCACTTTTGAACCCTTCAGATCTATAATCTGCTTATCCATCAGCCATTTCCCCATATAAATCTCATTTGCCTGTAAAGGCAGCAACTGAGATTCTTCCAAGGGGCCTGCTAATTCCACCCGTTTGAGACTGATGTGGGCCAACCGGTCTACAGGAATATGATTCTGTAATTTCTTTTTATATTTAATGCCAGTGACCCGGGGGCGGTCATGTTCCCAGGCAATGGCAATATCCCGCAAATTGCCTACCTGCTGCCCAAGGTGATCAAAGATGGGTATGCCTTGGATTTGACTAAAAAAGAATTCATCCAAAACTGTTACGTTTTCCATCTTTATCCCTCCCTGCTCGAGATCCATTCGAACCGACCAGATTAGAGCATCATAATACGAAAAAGATATGTCAGGTATTTTACTTATCTATTTTTAGAAAGTGGTTAGGGTATAAGGTTATTCCGGCATTTCAAAAGCCATGACTATAACCCCTATACCAGTCGGATGTCCGGAGACAGACAACAACCGTACCTGAAGCTCAGGGAAATGTTATAGGAACACGATTTTCAGGAGGAGAAATTGGGAAAGCTTTAATTTTCTCCCTGCTCCTGTGGCAGTCAGCCAGCCTGAGAAGCAGGGGACACTGAGGTAGACTGCAGTTCAGGCCTGGTGACTTAACATGTTCCAGAATCTGAGATACTACTATCGTCCGACAAAATTAATATTCCTTCTTAGTTACTACCTTTATTAATTTTATATAACGCCAGCCGACCAAAAGGTCAACTCTAAAAACAACCGTATATAAATGTTATTAAGTTGTTTAAATAAAATAGAAAATCTGGATTATAAATACATTTCAACTCGAAAAGTTCCCTCTTCAAAGTTTTTTCGAAAAGAAAATCCCAGACGCTTCATCATCTCAAGCATCGGCTCATTCTCTATCAGTACATCGCCATAGAGATAGTGGATGCCATAATCTTTGGCCACCGCAATAATCCTCTCCATCAGCGTCAATCCCAGACCTTTTCCCTGCCAGGGGTCTCCCACCAGAATAGCAAATTCACCCTTCTCCCGGTCGGGAGTTATGACTAGCCTGACGACCCCGAACATAAGTGGCGGGCCAGGGGGTTGACCCACTGCAATGAGGGCGAGTTCACGGTCGTAATCATTTTGAGTAAAACGTATGATAAGATCCCGGGTAAATTTTTTTATCCGGTGAAAATATCGGAAATAAATAGTTTGTTCCGAACAACTCTGCAACAGGCGGTATACTAAAGCCTCATCCTCCGGTTTAATGGGCCGGAGCAGAACCGGAGTACCGTCCCGAAGCAATAGATCACTTTCATATTGATTTGGATACGGACTGATGATCAAATGACGTGGTGCCGGAACCGGACTTGGAGCAATGCTGAGAAAAGCATCCACTGCCACCGGCCGACCGCTGACCAGGATCAAGGGATTAATATCCAATTCTCTGATTTCCGGACAATCAGTCGCTAGTTGGGAAAGTCGTACTATGATGTCGGCCAGAACATCTACAGAAATCGGCGGGATATGATGGAATCCGGATAATAATTTGAAGATTTTGGTTTTTTGAACCAAACGTCGAGCTAATAGTAAATTCAAGGGCGGCAGATCCAAGGCAAAATCCTGAATGGCTTCGGTGTATAACCCGCCCCAGCCGAAAAGGATTACCGGGCCAAAATTAGGGTCCTGCTTAAAACCTAATCGCAGCTCCAGGTCTGGCCGCCGCTCTTGAGCCTGAACTGTGACTCCCAAAATCCGGGCTTCCGGATGGCGCTCTTGAGCTTCGCTGACAATTTGTTCGTACGCTGCTTTAACGTCATTTTCAGTCCGTAAATAAAAGCGTATTCCGCCTCGGTCGGATTTATGGCTGATATCGGGGGAGAGGATTTTTAAAACCACAGGATAGCCAATTTCCTGGGCGGCATGGGCCGCTTCCACAGCTGAGGCCGCGGGCACAGTATTATTTATAGGGATGCCATAAGTGGATAATATTGCTTTTGATTCCATCTCCGTGAGAGTTCGTGCACCCCGCTCCAGGCATTGCTCAATAAAACTGCGGCCTTGCCTGGCATTGATTCTGATATCCCTGGACTGTTGCGGCGGCGTCTCCTGAAGCAGTTCCAAATGGCGGTTATAAAAATACATTTCCATATAGGTGTCAACTGCCTGCTCCGGAGTTTCAAAGGTGGGAATGCCCGCCTCGTTTAAAATTTTTAATCCCTCGTCAACGTCTCTGCCACCCATCCAAACTGCCAGTACCGGCTTACTCTGCCCGGATGTTAAGGGAGAGATAGCTTTGGCAATACCTATGGGATCTGCCAGGGCTTGGGCGGCTAAAATTATAATTAAGCCGTTAATCTCAGGCGCGTTAAGACAATTTTCCAAGGTCTTATAATAATCGGTAGCGGTGGCGTCCTCCATAAGATCAATGGGATTACTGCCGCTCCAATGTGAGGGTAAAACATTATTTAATTGAATCAATGTCTCTGGACTTAAATCGGCAGGCTCTAAATTCCAACTGCTGATCGCATCCACGGCCATGACCCCCAGGCCACCCGCATTGGTGATGATTCCCAGACCGCCACCGGTTGGCCGGCGCATTTTTCCCAAGGCCTCGGCACAATCGAATAGCTGTGTGAACGTGTTAACCCGGATGATGCCGGCTCGGCGGAACGCCGCACTATAAGCTGCATCTTCTCCTGCCAAAGCTCCGGTATGGAAAGCCGAGGCCTTGGCTCCGGCCGAACTGCGTCCTGATTTCAGCACAATAACAGGTTTAACCCTGGATACCGAGCGGGCCGCACTCATGAATTGCCTGTGATGGTTCAGGCTTTCCATATAAATGATAATGCTTTTCGTATTAAACTCATTGCCCAAATAATCGATGAAATCATCAAAATCAAGATCAGCCATGGATCCAATACTGATGAAATGGCTGAAACCTAAATTTTTCCGATTAGCCCAACCAAGTATAGTGCTGCATATCGCCCCGGATTGAGAAATTACCGCAATGTTGCCTTGTTGCGCCGGATAAGACATTAAACTGACATTAAGTTTGTTCAAAGGACAAAAAATGCCAATGCTGTTGGGCCCTAAATATCTGATATTTGCCTTCTTGGCCGCCTGAGTAATTTCTCTCTCAATTTTTTGACCTGCTTCGCCAATTTCTCTACCACCGGCGGATACAATAATGGCTGCTCGAATGCCAGCCAGCCCGCATTGTAACAATACCTCGGGGACTTCATTGATGGGGCTGGCTATGACTGCCAGATCAATGGGTTCTCCGACTTTATCAATCTCAGGGTAAACAGTAAAATCCATAATTTTACTGTGAGTCGGGTGAATGGGGTATACTGCTCCGTTATAGCCTCCGGTTGTTAAATTTTCCAACAGCACCCTCCCGATGCTGTTTGACTTGACGCTAGCCCCGATAACTGCCACCGAAGCCGGTTTGAAGAATAAATCTAACAAGTTGTTGGTCATATAATTCCCAATTCACCATTAATTAAATTTATTTTAAAAAATATATAAAAATAATCGTTCCCAGGATTTCAACTGAGAATAATAATTCAAATGCGAGGCTCTTGCTTCGTCACTGGCTAGAATATTTGATTAACTGGTTTGGATCTTAATTCTGTCTGCTAATTCCAAAAAAAGATCCGCCAGATGACCTGGAAAGGACGGCGTTGCCGGCCAGACGGTGGGAGAATCGAGGACTCCCTGATGATAAAGCCCAAGTTTCAAGAGGGGCGCCGGGTACAATTGATATAACTCATACAGTCGCAACAATTCATTGCTCCATTCCCAAATTTGTATGAGCTGCTTCCTTGAAACGTTGGAATCTTCAGGAAATAGACAAGATTTGATTACCATTTGCCATATGATGGGAAAAAGTTGGGCCCCGGCCGAAACCAGGCCTCCTGCCCCCGGTCGGGAAAGAAAACGCCGTTCATCCGCCTCATAAAGCATGAAATCCGGCCTCGAGGCTTTGGCAGCATAATAGTGCAGAAAACGTCGCAATTGTCCCCGATAAATGATGGCAACTATACCGGGTTGTGCACTCAATTTTTTTACAATTGCTGTACGTAGGTTAACGTGTTTGAAAGGCTTGGCTTTCCCACGAATTAAATGAGGATGATTCATTATTATCAAAGGATAGCTGAGAGATCGGCAGATTTCTTTATATGCTTGTGGTAAGCCTCGATTGCTGTGCCACCACAATGGCAGGTCAACCCAATATAACGGTCTGGCGCCGGGCTGTTTTTTTGCTTCAGCCTCTAACTGTAGGGCAAAATCCCGCGTCTCTTCCAGAGTGGCTCCAGTAATACCAAAAAAGAGGGGTAGTTTCGGAGGCAGATTTTGAGACAGAACGGAAAATAATTCCAGGCGCACCGAGCTCGGGAGTTCCAAAGCCTCCCCGACGCCGGGGCTGCCGGCCACCACAGCTGCTGCTGATGCTCCCACTCGTTCTATTAACCTGGCCAGACTCCCCCGGTCCAGGCTCCCGCTTGGCGTCAATGGAGTCACCAGTTCTATGAGCAACCCTTCTGGTAATGGCGGCATAATGCCCTCGGAAACAATATTAGCAAGTGTAACCGGCAAACCGGTAGCCTATCTTAACATTATTAAATTAGTTATGATTGCTGTAAAAATACATTTTTTCGCTTAATGATAATAGTTCTCCATCAACATGTAAACCGGAATTCTCCCCGCCCCAGTAAATCATGGAGGTGAATAATTCCCAATACCTTCTGCTGGGCGTCTACCACCGGCAATACCGTAATAGCTTTTTGCTCCATAAATTCCAGAGCCTGGGAAGCCAGCGATTCCGGTCCGATGGCATAAGGCGAGGCGGTCATTACTTCCATGACAATTTTATCTTGTATACTGGAATATTTTCTCAAACAGCGGCGTAAATCTCCGTCTGTGAAAATGCCCTTTAGAACTCCTGCTTCATCTACTACGAGCGTCGCTCCAAAACCTTTTTGATCTATTTCGTGTAAAGCCTCCGTCAGCTTCAGGTTCTGATTAACTCTGGGCACACGCTCACCGCTGAGCATTACTTCATTAATGGCCAAAGAAAGCCGGGCTCCCAAATTACCTGCCGGATGAAACCGTCTAAAGTCACTGGCCTGGAAACCCCTCTGGTTTAAAAGCGCCACTGCCAGGGCATCGCCCATTGCCAGGGCTGCGGTGGTGCTGGCGGTGGGAGCTAACCCAAGGGGACAGGCTTCCCGAGGTACTCCGACGTCAATAATCACATCGCTGTGGCGACCCAAAGTTGATTCTATCCTTCCGGTAAGGGCGATAAGGGGAACCCCCAACCGCTTCAGACTGGGGAGCAAAATGTTTAATTCACTGGTCTCACCACTGTTCGATAGAGCCAGAACCACGTCCTGAGGTGAAATGATTCCCAGATCGCCATGCATTGCCTCCACCGGATGCAGAAATAACGCCGGTGTACCGGTAGAATTCAAGGTCGCCACTATTTTCCGGGCCACTATGCCGGATTTACCGACACCCGTGATGATGACCCGACCTGCGGCTTTAAGTATTATGTTTACCGCTTGGGAAAAATTATAATCTAATTTGGAGATAAGTCCGGAAATACCCTCAGCCTCAATGGTGAGTACTTCCTTGGCTAATTTAAGTACATGAGAAGGTGTAGCAGGTTTTTTTCTTGTCGGCATTTATGTTTAGTCGTCAATAGTCATTGGTAATTTTATTCTGATTACTGTCTACTAATGATTTATCCTGAATCTTAAAATCCTCGCCCATCATGATCATATCCTTGCCTCGACCTTTGGAGGAAAACAAGGCGGCATCGGCCAGTTTCAGAAGATCGGCTTTATTTTTGGCATCTTCGGGTAGGGTGGCAATCCCATAACTGGCGGTAATATATAAATTAATGTTCTCTTCGAGAAGAAAACAACTCTGGTTTAACGCTCGCCTGACGAGAGAGACGAATTCAAAGGCTGATTTTTTATCTCGATGGGGCAACAAGATAATAAATTCATCCCCGCCATAACGAATCAAGCTATCTTCTTGCCCTAACAATTTGCCGATCACACTGGCAACTTCTACCAATACCTTGCTGCCCATTAAATGACCATGGGTATCCACTACCTTTTTAAAATTATCCAGGTCCAGGAAGACCACCGAAAGTTTTGAGCCTTCATTAATAATGCGATTGACCAAATCGTCTAAAGTCCAGGTCAGATACCGGGTATTATAAAAACCAGTTAAGTCATCGATGAATGATTTTTCCTGTAATTTTTTAAAATTGCGAACATTATCCACGGCAATGGCGATATAATCAGCAATAATATTAAGCAAAGGCAGATAGGTAGCTAAAAAGAAATTTTCATTTTCGATATTGATGACTTCCAATACTCCAATGATTTCTCGGCGAACTACCAGAGGAAGGCAGATGATAGAGCGAGTCTGAAATCCCGTCATGTCATCAACCTTTGAAGAGAACCGACTATCAGCCCTGACATCTTTAATGAATATCGGTTTGCCGTCCAGAGCTACCGTCCCGGCAATGCCTTCGCCCACTTTAAGACGCAGGTCCTTAACCTTCTGGTTGTCCAGGCCCACCACCACAAAAAAATGGAGTTCCTGAGTTTCCGGCTCCAAAAGAAAAATTGACCAGTTGCTGGCGGGAATCAACTCATTAAATTTTGCCACCACTGTCCGAATCAGACCTTCCATATCAAAGGTGCTGACCAATATTTTTGAGAACTCAAAAAAGGTCAACAGACGATCCAACTGATTCGGATTGGTCAATCCTTGCATTAATTTTTCAGTGGTTTCCATACATTCCCCTGCGGCAATTCTACAAAGTTTTTACCTCCCAGGCAATTGTTTTCCAAGTAACCAGACCTGCTATGAAACAATAATAAAAATTCTAACATAATTAAAAGAGCAGGGTCAACTTAGACCCTGCTCTAAAATTATTTTATAAAATTCATTCTACTTGGCCTCTCCCGCACCAACTGGGCCTGTTGCGGGTGCGGACCCATCCAAGTTACTTTGCCGCTTTTTATATCATAGGTCGCCCCCACCAGCTTAAGTTTGCCCTCTTTGACTTTTTCTCGAATCAGCGGGCTGTTCTTGAAGATGTCCGCCGTAGCCTGCCAAACATTTGCCGTAATCGCTGCTGGGACGAGGGCTTCCCCGGTTTTATCGGGATTGGCGTCTTTGGCCGTTGTCACTGCCGGCGCAATAAAATCCACGATAGCCTTGATGTTGGGAGGGGCCTCGCCGCCCTGAACCGCCGCACTAACCGCACCGCATTTTGAATGCCCCAATACCACCACCAAAGGAGTTCCCAGATGATCCACGGCAAACTCGATCGAGCCGATATCTGTAGTAGTGGCGATATTGCCCGCATCTCGGATTACAAAAATGTCGCCGATGCCCCGATCAAACAAGACCTCCACCGGAACCCGGGAATCAGCACAGGATAGAATCACGGCAAAGGGATTTTGACCTTTGTCCGCCGTTTCCACGCGGCGCTTCGCATTTTGATTGGGGCGACTAAATCCGGCGGAGATAAACCTTTTATTCCCCTGCTCCAGCATTTTTAAGGCTGCCTCCGGAGCAACATTGCTCTTGGCAGCGGCCAGAGCCGATCCGGAAAAAGATAACAGAAAAACCGACAACAGACCAAATAGGAAAATTTTTCTCACCAGAACCTCCTGAAATTTGCAAATTTTTTAAGGCACATAGTAACATAAATCCCCAAGCCAAGTAAGCGGGAAAATTGTCGTTCAACCACTAAAGATTTTGTTCCTCAATGCAACACCAGGGCATAATATTCCGGTGCAGCCTCCCAAAATGCCTCTTGCCGTAATCCCAAAGGTTCATACCAGGCCGCCAGATCTGCCGGTGCCAGGCGCTCAGCCGCGGGCGGACCATGAGGCCCAATTTCCTGGGGCCATTCCACGATCAATAAACGGCCGCCGGGTTTCAGAGCCTTTTGTGACAGCTCCAGCAGGCGGCGCGGCTCGTGTACTTCGTGAAGAATATAGGCCAGAATAACCCAGTCAAAAGCCGGCAGCCCGGCCGGCAGTTCATATTCTCCGGCCGCCATGACGTCGACGTTGGCCAGGCCTGCCTTGGCGACTGCTTCTTGGGCCGCCGTCACCATTTCCGGCTGCACATCCACTGCGACTATCTTTCCTGCCTGGCCAACTAATCGGGCTGCCGGCAGCAGAAAGAAACCGGCCCCGCAGCCCCAATCCAGAATAATTTCCCCAGCCTGCACCCCTGCCCGCTGCAGCAGTTCCAACGGCTTCACAGCCTGGTGCCGCCGCTCACTTGTGAGAGAGGCCATTCGACCCGGATCAAATTTATGTACCATGTTGGTTGATACTCCTTAAAAATTTACTGATGTCATTCTGAGCGCAGTGAAGAATCTGGAGTTGGGAAATCCATAAAAAAATTATTCGAGAATGCCCCTGGTTGACAGCTTGAAATTGTAGGACGGGAAAGCGCCCCACATCCCGCCTTCTGGCCAGCAATCTCATGCTTCGTGGTGATTTCTCATCCTGGATGTTAACTTTGCTATTAAATTGTACCTGTCTGCCAAGCTCCCATCCTTAACTATCAGCTTCGCCATCTTAAGTTATTTCTCAGGTGCCCCCATCTGCCGATATATCAATTCCTCAAACTCCAGACTTCGCTTTGCCAACGTCTCCCTCAGCCCCTCGGCCTCTTGTGCCGCCCCGGAGCCTGGGGTGAATCCGCCATCATGGTGAGATTGGACAGGATATTAATAATCCCTCCATGAACCACCGCAATCGCCAGAAAACCCATGACCCCCACGTCGGCCAGAATGATGGGGCTGCCTCTTCGTCCCAAAAGCACTGCCCAATCCAGCACCTCGAGGCCCAGGCGGGCCATCTGCCGGGGAGGTTCGCAGGCCTCGCCAAAGGCCTGAGTAATGGCCGCAGCCCTGGCAGTTTTTTCCTCCGGCGTTTTGTGGGGCAGACGCCGGGCTAAAACCACTCCATGGTAAGCCAAAGCGTCAGCGTCGATCAAATCCAGAAATTTTTCCCGGGCCCGGTCCATTTGCGGCTGTACATCACGCAATATGTCCTTTTGAGCTGGGTCACTCTCTTTTTTAAGACTTATCTGCCCGGACAATGACCCCAAAGCCGAGGCCAAAGCCCCCACCACCGACACCGCACACCCGCCCCCGGGCATCGGTGTGCCCTCAGCCAACTGTTCCACAAAATTAAAAATCGTCCAGCGGGGAAAATTTGGTTTATCCATGGCACCTTTTCAAATATCGGGATTATCAAAAACCAGTAAATAGGAAATCCAAGGCGGGGATAATTTCATCACGCCGGTCTTTTAGAGAAGCCACCTTGCTGCCCAAAAAGCTTGCCGGGACCCCGGCTAATTCTGCGGTGGACATAAACACAGTGATTTGTTTGACCTTAAACCGTGGGTTAAGATGCTTGATGGTTTTACCCACCGATTCAATATTTACCAAAGGAACCACGACTCGTGTTTTAAGGCTGGACAATAGGTCTGCCTGGATATCCAGGAGATAGGGATTGACCTGGTTAGTTTCGACATTTGGATTTTCATAAACGTCAAATTGCCCCATCAAAATCTCCGCAGACCTTCGCTGAAGACTCCATGAGTTTCAATGCGCCGATTGTAGTCCTCAATGGCCTCCCGGTTTTCATCCTGCCATCTGCGGCGTTTTGCTTCAAGCAGCAACTCCACCAACCGATTTTCCAAGGCCTTGGAAAGATTAATATTAATTTCCTTCGCTTGCCGCAGCAAGTCGCTGTTGATACTAAGATTTGTCGATTTTTTGGGAGCCTTGACATTATAAAGGTTCACTGACATACATAATCTCCAATGCGCAATTATAATGCGCATATATTATCACTAATAATGCTCATTGTAAATCCTTTTCGGAATCCTTCGAGTGTTTTCCCAACATATGCTTAATACAAGAATTTTGTCCGCACCTCTTTAGCCCCGCCTGCGGGGAGAGGTCCAGGGTGAGGGGTGAATAAGTCAGAATTTTTTGCAAAAGATTTATTAGCCTGATATCTTTATTGTGCCTTAGGTGAGCAATCCTCCTGCGTCCAATCTAAGAATCAAGGCAAGAACTCCTATGAATCATTACACATCAATAGTTTAACAGCTCTGTGACAAAGTCTGCCCCGGTTGCTTGTCATCCCAGCGATCGGTCTATGCCCTATTGTGCCTGATAAGAAAATTCCTGGAGTTTGGCGTTGCTGCGGGCATGTTCAATGGTCATGCTCACCAGGTTCCCATTCCTGTCGAGATCTAAATATATGTTCTTGCCAATCTCTTTGGTTTCGACAACCTCATTATCAGTAAATTCCACGAGCGCAGTATCAGAATCGAGAAAGTATTTACTCGCTGGCATTGTTCTTGCCTTCTATGCATTGTGACTATTTCATGTTAATCGATAATGGTTATTTATTGTCAGAATCTAGCATCAGTTACCAATGAATTGCGATTATTCATAAAATTTGGATTACAGAGTCTTCTTAAATCTATCGTTGCCATTCATTAGAATTTTATATCGGGCTGCAACTTCGATAGTCCCGATTTAATGCAGGGTATATTCAAAGATATTTGATATGGCTTTGTTCAGATTCTCATCTTTGCTGATGAAACTAAGTGCTCTCTGTCCAAAAAATCTTTATCCTGATGCTGCGAGTAAATCCTGATCATTGGCAAGTCCATTATAAACTCGAGTCGCCAAAGCTACGGTATCCTCTGTATCCTTAATCGGTTCCACTAAGAGAAGAACCTTTTGTCCTTCATTAAGTTTCAACTTACCAGGAGTAACAACGCGGAACCTTCCTTCTCGTAAATTGCTTCGATTGTTTCTGTCGCCATGGGATAGCTCCTTATTTATCTGATTCCCCCCAGAACCTGGTTGGAAGCCGACTGCAAACTGTTCCCGGCCCGAGATGATGATCGCCGTTAATCTAAGGGATTTCCCTGATTTGTCTTCTGTCCTGCCTTTTTCTCCCTCTTGCCAGGAGTTTACGTACTCGCAGGTATCAGGTCATTAGGAATCTCCATAAAGGTCTGTGAGGCATCCTCCCAGGCCGCTTCGTCCTCTGCCATGGCCTCCGCTTCTTATTGGCTTTCATAATGGGCGATAACCTTGTTGACTCGATCCTCATCCCAACCCTTGGGAAATCTTGATTTTTTCATGATAGTTACCTTACTCGGCGTCGGCGCCGGAATGCTTTAAGTGGTTTGCCAATAAGTTCGTAGGCGGTAATCACAAAGACGCTGTCCGGTTCTGGATCAGGGACATATATCACTCTAAGATATCGCCCCGCTCTCGTCTGCCCTAAGACAACCCGAGATCCCTCTTTGCCTGGGCGGTTTTCTCTGCCAGGGTTGCCTCAATCAAGAACTTTTGCCGCCGCAGTTCAAAATTTTCCCACTGGATGTGGGTATGCCCAGCTTATTTTTATTTGATCATATAGTTGGCCAGGTCAATGGCCTGTTACACGCTCGCAGTATGTTGAGTATGACAGCATCCATTTTCATATCATTGGTCTTAAAATCCTAAACGGATATTTAACAGATCTACTTCTCTTTGCAAAACCTCTTCCAACTCAATACGGCATTGGCTTAAAGGCAGATTTTTTTCCTGTTTTGCTTGTAAAGGCGATAAGAGCAAAGCAATATCGATGTCGCTGTCAGGCCACTCGCTTTCCGTGCCATACGAGCCAAAAAAGTATATACCCTGGCCCCCCGGATAGTGAGCCAGAATAGTTTTTATGATGATTCTTTCGGTTGCCCCCGACATGCCTCCACCTGAACAAAATCGATTCTGAATTCAACCAAAATCTCTATTAAAGACGATAGCATAGATTCTTTATCAGAAAAACTGAAAACTGTTGCCAGCGTCCATCTCACTGGCGCAATCAGATGTTCTGTGATAATATAAAAATAAAATCTTTTCTAGTCGTGCACTCCTGATTTCAGCCATCGATATCAAAGACCAATAACTAGAAACCAGAAACCGGAAACAATAACTGAATACTCCGAAACTCGCAACTCGTAGCTCAAAACTCGAACTGCTGGCCCCGTCCGGCAGTATCGAAACGTTTTTTGCGGCCCTGGATAACGGCGCTGATGCCGTTTATATCGGTTTAAAAGCCTTTAGCGCCCGGGCTTACGCTGCCAACTTCAGCCTGGCCGAGGTCTCTTCCCTGGTCCAGGTCTGCCGTCAGCGCCAGCGGAAAATTTATGTGGCGCTGAATGCCCTCGTCAAGGAGGGGGAGCGGCGGGAGCTTCTGGAAACCCTGGCCGCTCTCAATCAAATCACCCCGGATGCCTTGATCATTCAAGATCTGGGAGTGTACCATCTGGCCCGCCGCCATTTCCCCGAACTGCCTCTCCATGCCAGCACTCTGATGACCATGCACAATTCCCAGGCAGTGACCCAGGCCGCCGCCATGGGCTTCAAGCGCGTGGTTTTGGCCCGGGAGTTGACTCTCACTGAAATGGCCGCCATCTGCCGTCAGGCCCAGGTTGAACTGGAAGTGTTTGTCCACGGGGCTTTGTGTTTCTGTTTCTCCGGTTTATGCCTTTTCAGCAGCTTTTTGGGTGGTCGGGCCGCCACTCGCGGACGCTGCACCCAACCCTGTCGCCGATTATATCAATACGGTCAGGAATCCGGATATGTTCTGTCTCCCAGTGATCTGTCAGGTCTGGAACTCATTCCTCAACTCGAGGCCCTGGGAATAACCTCCATAAAGCTGGAAGGCCGCATGAAAAGCGGAGAATATGTGGCCAGGGTAGTGCAGGCGTATCGCCTGGTTCTCGATGCTTCGCCCAACAGCAGGCCCCAGGCGTTAGCCGAGGCCCGGGAATTGCTGGCCAGGACCTACAGTCGACGCACTACCGCCGGATTTTTTCTGGGACCCCGGCCCCAGGAGTTGCTGGCTCCCCAGGACACCGGTAATATTGGCCTATTTTTAGGTAAGATAACCGGGATAGAAGAATCACGGGCTACTTTAAGATTATTGGAACCAGTGTCTACCGGCGACCGCTTGCGTCTGCACGATGCGGCTTCCGGCGATCGTCAGGCCTTCACTCTCAAGGAATTGTCCTGGCAGGGAAAGTCAATACCGGTGGCAGACGCCGGCGATGTCGTCACCATAACCCTCCCGGAAACGGCCTCTACCGGAGATCTGCTGTATAAAGTCGGAGAAACCACCCCGGGCGGCAGCCGCTCCGAAAAAAAATGGCGGGAAACTTTGTTTAAACTGGCAAAACCAGCCGTACATGCCCCCCCTCCGGTAAAAAATCTGTCTGCTACTCTTAAACCCGGCAAAACGTTTGTCAAAGGAAGAACCAGGTCCGGAACTCCTCTTGTCTATGTCCGGGTGCGCTCTATTACTGAAGCCCTGGAAGTCAAACGTCAGGGTCTCTGGCATCTGGTGGTCGAAATCACCGAAGAAAATTATAATAATTATCTCCAGAACGTGCGGCAGGTTAAAAAGCTTAAAGGTCTGATCTGGCAACTACCGGCGATTATTTTCGAAAAAACCCTGGCTTTTTACCGCCAGGCTCTCAACACCCTGTTGGATGGCGGTTGGCGAAATTTTATGGTAGGGAATCTTGCCCACCTGAACCTGCTTCGGGAGGCTCAAGCAGTCCTGCTGCAGCCGGAATCGAAAAAACGGCATAAGGCAGCCGGCAGCACCAGTGGAGGCGACGCCGCCGGGAAAAATTCCACCTCACCGCCGTTGAAGTTGACCCTCTACAGTGATTATACTTTGCCTTGTCTCAATTCTCTGGCTTTTGAGGCCTTGCAGAATATGGGCATTGATTACGTGACCCTCTCCGTGGAGGCTGATAAAGAGACCCTCGATCTGTTGTTTCGAAACTTGCCTGGTCACAGATTGCTGGCCTATATGTATGCCCATCTGCCCCTGATGATTTCCCGGGTTCCTTTGCCGGATGGTAAAAAAGCCCTGCGTCTCACCAGCCCCCGGGACGAACAGTTCCGGCTGCTCAGTGGGAATGAGCTGACCTACTTAATTGCCAAATTTCCGTATCTTATGCAAAAACCATTGGCCGAATTGCTTTCCCAGGGGTTGACCCGGGTCATTGTTGATATCAACAACAGCGGCTTGCCTGCCTCTGAGATAGGCAGCGTTGTCCGTCGTATTTTATCAGGGCCACAAATCACCGGCGGTAGTACTTTCAATTATTATCGAGCCCTGGAATAATTAGTTGTCTTAAAAAATAGTTTTCCTCATTCTAAGCCAAGACCAAATCAGTCCCGGCTGCTTCTATGACCGCTTTTAAAATTTAGCCGTTTTTTAAGGAAGATACCTTATGCCTAAAAAAGGAATCCATTATCAGATCAAATTCGATTATAAGAAAGAAGTAGATCTTTTCAGCGCCACTATCCCGGCATTGGGAGGGTTAACTGTAAACGGGGAAACGTTCGCCGAAGTCGAGTCCGAAATCAGGGCCGCCGCTTTGCAATACCTGGAAAATTTACACCTGGACAATGAACCTCTGCCGCTGGATGAAAGAGATTTAAAAGAGGGGATTTATATCCGTATCCCCCGGGAATGACCAGACTCCTGAATAGTTGCCATGCTAACGGAACTGCATATAAAAAATCTGGCCATCTTAGATCAGGTGGAACTGCTCCTGGAACCCGGCTTTAATGTCTTTACCGGGGAAACCGGGGCCGGCAAATCCATGGTCGTTCAGGCCGTGCACCTCCTGCAGGGTGCCCGGGCCAGCGAGGACATTATCCGGACCGGCGCCGCCGAGACTGAGATAGAGGCACGTTTTGAAATTGATTCCCACGGCAATTTGGAAGCCTGGCTGGCGGACCGGGAAATTTCTTCTGACGGTGAACTGCTTGTGCGCCGAATCGTCTCGAGGGGCGGCCGCAGCCGCAGCTATCTTAATGAACAGGCCGTGACCCTGAAATTTCTGTCCTCTGCAGTGCAAGAACTTCTGCACCTGTCCGGCCAGCACGAGTATCAGACCTTCCTGGCCCCGGAGAACCATCTTACCATTCTAGATATTTTTGCCGGCTTGACGGAGGCAGTCCAGGAATTTCGAGCCGCTTTCGGCCATTGGCGTCAACTCCGGCAGCAGTGGCTGGATCTGCATCGGCGCCGGTCGGATTTGGCTAATTCCAGGGATTTTTTGACCTTTCAGCTCCAGGAAATTGACAAAGCTAAACTCAAGCCGGGTGAAGAAGAGGAATTGGGTCGAGAACAGGAGCGCCTGCGTCATGCCACCCAACTCTGGGAGGCGGCCCGCTCAGGCTATGATCGCCTCTACGGCGCCAAGAATGCTGTTTTGCCTGAACTTAATGAAGTCAAAAAGGCCCTTGATCTTATCACTCGTTTTGACCCGGAATGGTCGGACCGGGCCGAAAATTTAATCCAGGCCTCACTGGAACTTGAGGATCTGGCCTTCTCTTTGCGGGATTATTTCGGCAGCGTCCATCCCGATCCCGGTCGCCTGGAAGAAATAGACCAGCGTTTGCATCTGCTGCAGCGTTTGAAGCGAAAATACGGCGCTACTTTGGAAGAGGTGCTGGCCTTCGGCGATCGAGCCCGCCAGGAACTAACCGGCCTGGATACCATTGACGACCAGGAGGCTGAACTGCAAGAACAATTGGCCGGCCTGGAAAGTCAGTTAAAGGAAAAGGCCCTGGCTTTATCCCGGCGACGCCAAACCGCCGCGCCGGGGTTGGCGGCCGCTGTGGAGTCCGAAATTCATAGCCTGGCCATGCCCCGAGCCAGGTTTTTGGTAACATTTTTGCAGTCAGGTGGGCCGGCCACCGGTCTCGATCTCGACGGCAGGCCGATTTCTGCCTCCGGCTGTGATCTGCTGGAGTTTTTTCTGGCCCCCAACCCCGGCGAGGACCCCAAGCCCCTGAGCCGCATTGCTTCCGGGGGAGAATTATCCCGCCTGGTCCTGGGCTTGAAAAATATCTTGGCTACCGAAGCCGGGGTCAACACCAGCATTTTTGACGAGGTGGATGCCGGCATCGGCGGGGCCACCGCCACCGTGGTGGGTCAAAAATTACAGCATCTGTCCCAAAAAAATCAGATCATCTGCATCACGCATCTGCCCCAGATCGCCTGCTTCGCCGACACCCACTTCCAAGTGGAAAAAAAGGTCGTGGATTCCAGGACCATTACCGTGGTGAATAAGCTTGACCCTGAGGCCCGTCTCCAGGAACTGGCCCGCATGCTGGGCGGAGCTTTGATCACCGACGCCACCCTGGCCCATGCCCGGGAAATGCTGGCCGCAGCTAAAAGAAGCCATTAATTTTCCGAAAAAAAAGCCATCTTGACGACCCCCTTGCAAAAGGAAAAAAAAGCCTTATAATATAATGGAAAGGGGGCGAAACGGTTTCGACGTGGGTATGAAACTACAAGTCGCATGCCGAGGTCCTGTCCGCTCGTAAAACGGGTAGGAAAACCATAAGTGCTGATAACTACAGCTACGCTTTAGCCGCTTAAGGCTAACGTCTGACTGACTTTGCTGGAAGAGTCAGCTCGGGCGCCGATTATTCCGGTTAGGAAAGTGGGTTTGCTGACGACCCGCTGACTGAAAACTTAGTCAGCTTGCCTGATTGGTATTCTGCCGGATGGAAGACCGATGAAGGCGAGAATCAAAACACCGGCTATGCATGTAGAAGCTTTTAGGGAGTATTTGCGGACGCGGGTTCGACTCCCGCCGCCTCCACCATAAAATTAGTCGGCAAAAAAGGCAACTCAATTTAGAGATGCCTTTTTTAGTTTGGGAACCGCTTTCTCATTTAAACCAAGCAATTCACTTAAAGAACAATGATCTGGTGGCACAGGCATCTTGGCTGTGCAAGATAACAGTCCTGTAACTTGATATCCCCTTATAGAGAGTGTTGGTGTGTCTTGTTATCCGGTTTCTTCCTTAATTTGACCAGGGTCGGCAATTCCTTGATCTTTTCACCGGATTCCTGTTCGGCTAAACGAAGCTCATAGATTTTCTGCAGATTGAGCCAGAATTCCTGATTAGTCCCAAAGAAATGCCCTTGTGGAATTTTTAACCTTTCTCTGACTCAGGCAGTGACAATTTCTTGACAGTAGCCTTCGATTTTGCATTACACTTAAATTACCTTCCTTTATTAACCCTTTAGAAAGAATATATTATGCCTCAGGGTAGTATCCTGGTGGTCGATGACTCAGCCGCGGTTCGCGAGAATCTCAGCGAGTTGTTGGCTGCCGAAGGGTATGAAGTCGATAGCTGTGGCGGCGGCAAGAAGGCGCTGCAGTATCTGCAGGAGAGGACGTATGACGTCGTCCTCACCGATCTCTCCATGCCCGACATCGATGGCATGGAAGTCCTCTCCTTTTTAACTGAACATTTTCCCGAAACCAATTGTATTATCATCACCGGGTTTGGCACAATTCAGACCGCGGTGAGCGCCATGCGTGTGGGAGCGTATGATTATCTGTGCAAGCCCGTTGAATCACAACAAATTCTCCTGGTTGTAGCTAGATCCATGGAACATCAACGCTTGCGGCGGGAAAATTTGCGCCTTAAAAAGCAACTACGTGAAAAATTCGGTTTTGACAACATTATCGGCACCAGCGAACCAATGTGCCAGGTTTTTGATATTATTAGAAAAGTTGCAGACACCGATAGCACCGTGCTGATTTTGGGTGAGTCGGGGACCGGCAAGGAACTGGTGGCCCGGGCAATTCATTATAATGGTCTGCGGCAGGCCAATCCCCTTATTCCGGTAAATTGCGGCGCTATCCCTGAGGATCTGTTGGAGAGTGAACTTTTCGGCCATGAAAAAGGAGCCTTCACGCATGCCATTCGGACTCGCCTGGGGCGGTTTGAACAAGCCCACGGCGGTACTATCTTTCTGGATGAAATCGGTGACATGAGTCCCAACCTTCAGGTCAAAATCCTTCGTGTACTCCAGGATCACCAGTTTGAGCGTATCGGTGGCCAAAAAACTATCAAGGTTAATATCAGGGTCATTGCCGCCACCAACCGCGATCTTCAGGAATTGGTAAAAAACGGAAAATTTAGAGAGGATTTATACTACCGGTTGAATGTCATTCCCATAACAATCCCGCCCCTGCGCGTCCGCCGGGGTGATATTCCCATGCTGATCAATCATTTTGTTCAGGAATTTTGCCGCAAAAAAAATAAATCGGCCTGCCGGGTCTCACCTGAGGCCATGCGCCGACTCACTGCTTATGATTGGCCGGGAAACGTCAGGGAATTGGAAAACCTGATAGAACGTCTGGTAATTCTATCTGAAGGAGAAGTATTAGACTTTCGGGACCTGCCGGAACATTTTCAACATAATTCCCCGGAGGCTCTGCGTTTAAATGCGGAGATCCCGGAGGGTGGACTGCCTCTCCAAAAAATGCTCTCTGACCTGGAACGGCAGTTGATCATCAAGGCCTTGAATCAGTCAGGGTGGGTGAAAAATCAGGCGGCCCAACTACTCCACCTGAATCGTACGACTTTGATAGAAAAAATTAAAAAACAAAAAATTACAAGACTGTCTACATAGATATGGTTTGGCTGGCTAGCGGTATGACAATATTTAGTGGCTTTTCTTTAAAAGTAATTGGATAGTTAAGGGAAAATAGAGGTGAATGTGTTGCGACAAGAAAATCGTCTCACCGTCGTACAGGCATTAAGCCAAGGATTATTGCGGGTATTGGCGCCGGAGCGAGCAGCTACATTTGATCAAGAATTTCGACTTTGGTCTGCCAATCCGGCCACATTGGCGGTTCGGGAACACCTTGTCGGGCAGGCATTAACTTACTCGCCCAATAATCATTTTTCACCTGGTCCGGGAAAGCCTGTTTCAGCTTTGGCATCACCTGGACTGGATACCACTCTTGTCGCCGGGATGTTTTTTCAGGTTATACTGGAGGCGGAGCATTTGCCCGGCAACGCCCTGGAGCGCACCAGTTTTGTGAAACAGGCAGTGAAAAAATTCCTGGTTCAACGGTTGGCCGGCCAAATAACCCTGTCCCAATTTTTCCGCCTGATACAGATTATTGAGCATGAGGTGACCTATTATTTCCACCGCTTACAAGGGGAATGGCTTTCTCCGGAACAGTCTTCCTACGCCAAGCCGGCTCCTGATTTAACAAGCAGCTATAAAATTATCTCGCCGGAACGTATTCAAATTCATGATTTAAGATCGGCCCTTAGCCGCCTGCCCCTGCCGCATCAGGCCAATCGGAAGTTATCACCGGAGGGATTATTAGATTTTTTAGGAAAATCAGAAGGACGTTGGTTCCGCCTGTTGGATTTTGAATCAGAATTTCGTTTAAATAAAAAAACTGCCTGGACCTACCTGACGCTTCTGCTTAATCATGGTATACTGAAACATAATGAAGGTAAAGCGAATAAAGTGCGCTATGCGCTGTCACCTAAATTCTTGGCGCTCGAAAAATAATGTTGCTAATATCATCCCGTCAGGACTGTTTCTCTTAATCTGGGGCTGAATCCGAATTTAATCCTGCCAGAATACTATGTCTACCTCCAGAAACAATCAAAGAGGTGAGGAAAATCATGGCATTTGAATTTAAACTTCCCGATGTCGGAGAGGGTCTAACCGAAGCAGAATTACTGGCCTGGTTGGTTCATGAGGGAGACCTGGTAAAGGAAGGGCAGCCATTGGCCCGTATTGAAACCGATAAGGCCGTGGTTGAGATTCCTGCCCCCAGGGATGGAGTAATTTTAAAATTAAACTTTTCAGAAGGCGCAGTTATTCATGTCGGAGAAGTATTCGTCGTTCTGGGTGGACCGGAAGAAAAACCCGACGATTTTGCCAAAAAGCCTCAGGTAGGGGTAGGTGTAGTGGGGGTTTTGGAAGAGGCTCCGCCTGAGCCCGCACCAAAGCCGACTCAAGCCCCATTGGCGACGCCGATAGTGCGGAAGCTGGCCAAAGAAATGGGTGTTGAGTTAGCCAAAATACCAGGCAGCGGCCCGGAAGGACGAATTTTGGAGGCTGATGTTCGAAAGGCGGTCCCGGCACCCGGACCGGGCGAAAAGGAGGCGGATAAATTAGTCACTGCCGAACCAAAGGCAACCGCCCGGAAAATTAAAAAATATGATTTTTACGGGTATATTGAGCATATTCCTTTCAGAGGTCTTCGAAAAACCATAGCTCGTAATGTGGCGCGGTCCCAGCATGCCGCAGTTACCGTCACCGCCACGGACGAAGCCGATATAACCGAATTGCAGGGACTTAAAACCCGGACGCAAACCAGGGCCCAATCCCATAATGTGCATCTCACTCTGCTGCCTTTTATCATGCGAGCGGCGGTAGCGGCGTTAAAAGATCATCCGTATCTAAATGCCACCCTGGATGAGGAAGGGGAAGATATTATTTTAAAAAAATATTATAATATCGGCATTGCCACCGATACGCCCGAAGGTTTGTTAGTCCCGGTCATTAAGAACGCCGGAGATAAGAGTATCCTGGAACTGGCTCAGGAAATCCAAAATCTGGCTGCCAAAGCCAGAGACCGCAGTATTGACCTGGCTGACATGCAGGGCGGTTCCTTCACAATTACCAACTACGGTTCTATACGAGGAATTTTTGGTACCCCCATTATTAACTATCCGGAAGTGGCGATCTTAGGGACCGGTCGGCGCCAGGAACTGCCGCGAGTACGGAATGGCAATATTGAAATTCGCCAGGTTTTGCCTATCTCCCTGAGTTTCGACCACCGGGTCGTTGACGGCGGTCAGGCAGCCCGTTTCCTCCAGCAATTTATCGGCTATTTAGAGGACCCGGCCCTGATTTTAGTGGGGGCCTGATTGGTTTTAATACTAATTCTCGTCCAGGTAAGTCTAACTGCACCTCCCATTTATCTTTCCTGAATGAAATTATTAAGTTACAGAAATGCACTAATAATCTTACGGCAAACCGGAATGGTTGCCTGAAACGTCTAGAGATTTATGTCAGCAGAGCATATTGTAGTTAAAGGAGCCCGGGAGCACAACCTCAAGAATATTGACGTGACACTCCCCCGCAACAGTCTTATCGTGATCACCGGGGTCAGCGGCTCGGGAAAATCCACCCTGGCTTTCGACACCGTTTATGCGGAGGGGCAACGTCGTTATGTGGAATCATTATCGGCCTATGCCCGCCAATTTCTGGAGTTGATGGATAAACCGGATGTCGACTTTATTGAAGGTCTCTCCCCTGCCATTGCCATTGAACAGCGCAAAGCCAGCCAGAATCCCCGTTCCACCGTGGCCACCTCCACTGAAATATACGATTATTTAAGACTCCTGTTCGCACGCCTGGGAACACCGTTTTGTTATCAATGCGGTCAACCCATCGCCTCACAAAGCGTCCCGCAGATGGTGGAGCAGATCATGGCTTTACCGGAAGACTCTCGCCTCAGCGTCCTGGCGCCGGTGATTGTCAACAAAAAAGGAGAGCACCAGAAACTATTGCAAAGATTGCGGCAAGAAGGCTATACTCGCATTCGGATAAATGGTGAATTACAGGATTTAGACGAACCTGTAAATCTGGATAAGAATAAACGGCATACCATCGAAGTATTAGTGGATCGCCTGATTATTAAAAAGGGATTGGCACCGCGTTTGACTGATTCTCTTGAATTGGCAGTGGGATTATCGGACGGCGTGGTGAAAATTGCCATTCTGGGTGGGGAGGAACTTCTGTTCAGCGAGCGCTTTGCCTGTGAACCCTGCGGCATCAGTTATCCTGAGTTAACCCCCCAGATGTTTTCCTTCAATAGTCCGCAGGGAGCCTGCGCCACCTGCAGTGGTTTGGGCACTCGTCTGGTATTGGACCCGGAATTGGTGGTGCCGGATCCGGATCTCAGCCTGCGGGAAGGAGCCATTCTGCCTTGGGCCAACCGGCAATCCGTTTACCATCAGCAGATGTTGGAGGCCTTGGAACAGCATTACCATTTTTCTATCCGAACTCCTTTCCGGGAGCTTTCTGAAGAAGTTCAGCAAGCGCTGCTCTATGGTTCCGGGCGGGAGATCATCGACTTTTTCTACGAACGGAACGGGCGACGTGTTGTGGATCAGCGGAATTTTGAGGGCGTCATAACCAACCTGCAACGGCGCTACCGGGAAACGGACTCCGGTCTGATTCGCGAAGAAATTGAACGTTTCATGACTCGGCAACCCTGTCCGGACTGCCAGGGCGGTCGCTTACGGCGGGAAGCTTTGGCAGTCCGGGTGAACGGACACAATATTAGTGAAGTAACTCAATTAACCGTAGGTAAATGCCAGCATTGGTTCGAGAGTCTGGCCTTGACGCCCCAGCAACTGGCCATCGGCCGGCGGATTCTGAAGGAAATAAACGAGCGTCTGGGTTTTTTATTAGACGTCGGGTTGGACTATTTAACTCTCAATCGGACCACTGCCACCCTCTCAGGCGGCGAAGGGCAGCGCATCCGTCTGGCGACCCAGATAGGTTCTAAACTTACCGGGGTTCTGTATGTTCTCGATGAGCCCAGCATCGGCTTGCATCAGCGGGATAATTTACAACTCTTACGGACCCTCAAGACCTTACGGGACCTCGGTAATACCGTGATTGTCGTGGAACATGATCCGGAAACTATCAGCAGTGCCGACTATGTGGTGGACATGGGGCCGGGTGCGGGTAACGCGGGAGGTAAGGTGGTCTTCAGCGGCACCCCTGAGGAGCTACTGGCAAAGCCGGATTCATTGACTGGGATGTACCTTTCCGGGCAACGGACCATTTCGGTGCCCAATCCCAGGAGAACGACCAAAGACCATATTGTCCTGGAGGGGGCCCGGGGTCATAATCTCCAGGATGTCACCCTGCGGTTGCCCCTGGGGGTGCTGACCTGTGTCACCGGAGTATCAGGATCGGGCAAGAGCACCCTGATTATGGATACTCTCTACAAGACCCTGTGTCAAAAACTCTACCGGGCCAAAGATCGGCCGGAGCCGTATACACAACTAATCGGTCTGGAAAAAATCGACAAGGTAATCAACATTGACCAGAGTCCCATAGGGAGGACGCCCCGGTCTAATCCGGCCACCTACACCGGATTATTCACCCTGGTCAGGGAATTGTTCTCCAAGGTTCCGGATGCCCGAGCCCGTGGGTATAAACCGGGCCGCTTCAGTTTCAATGTCAAAGGGGGGCGCTGTCAGAATTGCGAGGGTGATGGAATTATCAAGATAGCCATGCATTTTCTGCCGGATGTATATGTTAAATGCGAAGTTTGTCAAGGGAAGCGGTTTAATCCCAGCACCTTGGAAATAAAGTTTAAAGGGAAAAATATTGCCGAGGTTTTGGAAATGACAGTCGATCAGGCCCAGGAGTTTTTCCGGGATATTCCGGGCTTGCGAACTAAATTTGACACTCTGGTGGAAGTGGGCTTGGGTTATATTCAATTGGGGCAGCCGGCAACCACACTCTCAGGCGGAGAGGCGCAGCGGATCAAACTTTCCCGGGAATTGAGCAAACGGGCAACGGGCAGGACTCTCTACATCCTGGATGAACCGACTACCGGCCTACATCTGGCGGATATTGAAAAGCTGTTGCTGGTGCTAGGCAAGCTGGTGGCGGCGGGAAATACGGTGGTAGTCATTGAACACAATCTCGAAGTTATTAAGACCGCAGATTTTTTAATAGATTTAGGACCGGAGGGCGGTGATCGGGGTGGCAGGTTGATAGCCTCCGGCACACCGGAGGAAGTAGCAAAAACGGCAGGATCTTATACCGGCCAATATTTAAAGGAAATCCTGAATTAGATGGCCTCCATGGTAAGGTGATAGGCCAGGTTGTCGAGCTTTACAGTAAAATCAACATTTTCCACAATAAATCCTTCCGGCACTTGAATCTGCAAAGGGGCGAAATTAAGGATGGCCTTGACGCCGGCATTGATTAGTCGGCGGGCGGAAGGCTGGGCGTGGAAAGCCGGGGTGGCGATAACGCCAATTTCAATTGATTTTTCTTTAATGACCTTCTCTAACTCTTCAATAGAGTAAATCATTTGACCGCTGGGTAGTCTCCGTCCGACTTTTTTGGGATCAATGTCAAAAACCGCAACAAATTCATACCCCTGTTTGGCAAAATTTTCATGCGCCACTAATGCCAGTCCTAAATTGCCGATTCCCACCAGGGCCATGCTCCAGCGTCGGTTGAGTCCCAGGATCTTTTTGATTTCAAACAATAATTCCTTGACAAAATACCCCACGCCCCGGACGCCGAATTCACCGAAATAAGCCAGATCTTTCCGCACCTGGGCCGGATTGACGCCGCATTTTTGGGCTAATTTGTCGGAGGCAATGATATTGACATGGCTGTGCATCAATTCTTCGAGGGCTCGAGAATAAAGCGACAAGCGGGTAATAGTGGCAGAGGGAATTTTTGAAAATTTCATGGTTTTTATTACAAGATTTACCCTGAAATTATGTGATTATTTGCACAAGAGTTTTTAAAAAAGAGGGGCCGCAAGGCCCCTCTACAATTAACGATCTTGTCTTACTTAAGGCCGAGGGCGGCTCCGATTGGTTTAGCCATCGGGTAAGCGTACAGAATGATCAACGCTACGACCAAAGCGTAAATACAAAGAGATTCGATCAGAGCCAAGCCGATCAGCATAGTGACGGTGATTTTACCGGAAGCTTCGGGGTTGCGGGCGATGCCTTCCACTGCACTGCGGACGGCCAGGCCCTGGCCGATGCCAGTACCGAATGCGGCGATACCGATTCCAAAACCGGCAGCGGTCACAGAAGCGGCAAAGAAACCGCCCAGGCCGACGGGGCCGCCAGCAGCTTCAGCAGCCATCGCTAAAGAAGCGAGCACCAGGGTAAACAACATGGTCATTCCGGCAATCATCAGTTTTTTCATTGAAAAACCTCCTTAAAAATTGAGTATATATTGAAGTGGCCTTCTTCCTGAATTAGTGTGCATGTTCCATGGAACCGGCAAAATACATCATGGAGAGCAAAGAGAAAATAAATGCCTGCACAATGCTGGTAAAGACCGCCAGGAACATCATGGGCAGGGGGGCTAAAAAGGCTCCGGCTAACATCAGCAGAATAGCCAGAACTAAATCTTCACCCATGATATTCCCGAAAAGACGTAAAGTCAGGGACATGACCCGGGCCGAATGGCCGATTATTTCAATGGGCAGGAACAGGGGCGCCAGGGCTGGAACGGGTCCTAAAAAATGTTTAATATATTTGACGCCGTGATATTTAAGGCCCAAATAATGAGTAAACACAAAGGTGCATAAAGCCATGGACAAAGTGGTGTTAATATTGGCTGTGGGAGAAAAAAACCCTGGTACCAGACCAATCAGGTTACACAGCAGAATATAAATAAAGAGAGTAGCGATGAAAGGGAAAAAGGCTCTGCCTTCTTCGCCGGTGATGTCCACCATAAATTCTTCCAGGCCACCGATTAATAATTCAAAAAAGTTTTGCCCGCCACCCGGTACGAGAGCCCGTGGCTTGGCGGCCAGATAACCCAATCCCACGAGAACGGCCATTACAAACCAGGAGTAGGTGACATGGGGGGGGATGTGTAATCCAAGCATCCCGGTCAGGACATCAAGAAAGAGAATTGGATGTTCCATGAACTACTAATGCCTCCTTAAAAAAATTCTTCGGAAAACCTACAAAAAAAAATCTTTCGGGACTCTAAAATACCTAAAACCAGCAAGGTGAGCACCACTGTGGATAAACCCACCACAAGACCGAAAATATTGACCCAGCCGTTTTTCACCAGAAAGAAGGTAATTACGGCCAGGACAGTGAATCGCAGAACATATTTTAAGCTCATAAAAAACACCGCCTGCCGCCCGGCGGTCTGCCATTCTTCTTTATCGGCCCATTGACGGTTGAGAGTTGAACCGAGAACATGAGCCATAGCATGAAAGTTCAGCACGGCTAAGAGTCCGCCCACCAGAATGCCAAGCGCAAAATCATCACCGAGCCAAACCCACCCCGACAGGGTTAAGACAGCCAGGACTAGCCAACAGGTGATTTTCATGGTGCGCGGATTTAAATATTCGGAATCCATATCACATCTTTGTGCGCTTGCCCATAATATAGAGATTGCGAAAACCAGCGATAATCCCGATGATGAGGCCAAGGTAAAAGAATAACATATTATCATATACTTGAGATAGCCAATACCCAAGTCCGCCACCGATTAAGATTGCAAAAACCAGGGCAAAACCAATAGCGCTGGCCTGGTAACCGCCAGAGAATAACTCTTTGAGAAATTTTTTGGTATCTTCCTTCAAATCTCAATCCTTGAACACCGGCTGACAGGCCTCGTGCAAAATCTCACAAAAGGAATTATCACACCGGGTGCTGTAAGTCAATTCTTTTTTTCAGGAAATATCTGGCAGTCAGTGCTGATTTGATGAGGTTGAATAAATTATAAAGAATTATACAATTCGATGCCCTGTCGGGAACAGATAAAATACGCCAGGCAGGCTGGTTGACGCCGACTACGATCTAACTCTTGCGGCCGGTAGTTCAATGACAAAGGTAGTACCGATGACGCCGGTGGCATCAACATAAATGCGACCCCGATGTTGTTGAATGATGCCATAGCTGACGGAAAGTCCCAAACCGATGCCTCGTCCTACCTCTTTGGTAGTAAAAAAAGGGTCGAACAGGCGGGGCAGATGGTCGGGGTGGATTCCGGGCCCGGTATCGCTGATGCGGATTTCCACGGCGCCTTGTGCATTCTGACCGGTTGTGACCGCTAACGTCCCATGTCCGGCCATGGCCTCACCGGCATTTATGAATAGGTTAAGAATAACTTGTTCCAGTTTACTTTTATCGCCCTGCACTGAGGGCAGATCAGGGGCTAAATTTTTATGGAGGCCGACATTTTGGAAACTCAGGTGGTTTTCCACCAGTCCCAACAATTCAGTCACCAGGGCGTTTATATCAATAGGTTTCAGGCGTGAGGGGTGCTGCCGGGAGAAGTCCAGGAGACCCTTGATAATTTCTTTGCAGCGGGTAGCCTCCCGGATAATTTTTTCCACCTGAGGGCGTTCCGGGTGGTCAGGGGGAAGATCTTCCAACATTAAATAGCTATATACCAGGATACCCCCCAAAGGATTGTTAATTTCATGAGCCACCCCCGCCGCTAATTGACCCACGGCTGCCAGCTTTTCGGAACGGGCAAGTTGTTCTTCCAGGCGTTTTTTATCGGTTATGTCCCGGAGCATGAGTCTGAAAAACCTTTTTGCCCTCAAATATTGCAGGTTGTGAGCCCACCTCAATATCGAATTCACTCCCATCTTTTTTAAGACCTTTAATTTCGAAAATGCGCGGGCGTTCGAAATGCCGCCTGATCTGGCGGAGATGCCGCAGCAGCGGCGAATGAAACATGGGGCCGATAAGACCAAGAAGGCTTACTCCGGCTAAATCCTCCAGCTTGGCATAACCGAACATATTGAGAAAAGCGGAATTCGCAAATAAGATCCGGTCTCGGGTATGTAAGGCAATGCCATCCAGCGACGTTTCCACCAACTCCCGGTATTTTTTTTCCGATTCTTTTAAATTCTGGCCCAGAAGCTCGCGTTCGGTAGTGTCAAGCATAGCCTGAACCGCGCCGATTATCTGACCCTGATCACTGAAAATTGGTGAGGCCAGCAGAAAAAGATGCCGGAAATTTCCTTGAGGTTTCGGCAGACGGATAGTTGCTTCGAATGCTCCGGGAAAATCAGAGGAAGGTCGAAGATTTTGATCATGATAATACTGCTCCAGAGCTTTAAGATTCTGGTCCACAACCAGATCGGCCAAGATCGGCCGTTCCTGGTCGTAAAAAGGCAGCCAATGTTTTTTCGTGCCGATCATTTGATGACGGCTGAAACTGGTCACTTCTTCGCAAGCCTTATTCCAATAGGTTATGTGATGTTGGCGATCAATGACAAAGACAGGAACCGGTAAGCCTTCCAGAATCCCTTCGGTGGTCTTTTTTTCTTGCAAAACTTCCTGTTCAATGCGTTTTCTCTCGGTAATATTTTTGGCAATCACATCAAAGCCGCTGATCCGTCCGGCACGACTGCGATGGGCGATCCCGCTGAGCAACACATGAATGCGACCGCCGTCACGCCTGGTCAGGGTGACTTCCCAATCATGCAGTGAACCATGGGCCTCAAGAAAAATTCGGAAACGATCCCAGTCTCTTAAGGGATAAAAACAATCCGGAAACATCACATTTTTCAGGGCCTGGGACTTTGTGGCATACCCCAGCATAGAAACGCCGGCAGGATTGATATCCAGAAGGCGGCCGGCAGGACTGACCACAAAGACCAGATTATTGGAACCTTCAAAGATTCGACGATAACGTCTCTCCGAAAGTCGGAGGGCTTGGTTAAGGCGGGCATTTCGAATGACTATGCCAATCTGGTTGCCCAAAATGGCAAAAAAGCTCTCACGCTCCCGGGTAAAAGGCCCTGGAGAAGTGTGAGCCAGATTTAAAAAGCCAATCAACCGGCGCCGATCGCGCAGGGGAATACTCACCAGAGATCGGAATGGCGAAGCGTCCCGGATAAGTTCTGAGAAAGTAGACGTGGCTAAACGCTTGTCCTTATCCGCATCATCAATAATCAAAGGGCTATTGGCGTTCATCAGGAAAGGTCCGGCGACCTCGGCAAGTTGACCGGAATTAAGTTTAGACACATAACCGGCCGGAAACCCTTTGGCCGCGGCATGGGATAACCGACCGCTTTTTGAGTCCCAGAGAAGCAGCATGCCTGCGGCTACTCCCAAATGTTTAATGACCTGTCGCAGAATAAGATCTAAAACTTCTGGTACATCGATATTACGCCCGCCCAGGGTAGCTATACCATTAAACAATAAGAGTTCACGGAGAGAGGAAGAGGAGGGCGTTACGGCCGTGTCAGGCTGGTCAAGAGAAATGTCACTACCTTGCAAATTAGCGGGAAACTTATCGGGCATAAAGTTTTATAAGCTCTTCATCTCGGGTCATGCTGTTAATAATAACAAAAATCTAAAAGATGACAACTCGTCAGCGGCTACTTTCACGATCGCAGATAATTTGAACCGCCTGTTCCCGATCAAGGCCCCGGCAATCGATGGTGACATCGGCGTAGAGGCGGTAGAGGGGCAGGCGTTCGGCATAGAGATCTGCCACGGATTGGCCGGGAAGGCGGACCAGGCCCCGGCTGTCCAGATCAGTGAGCCGGGGCAGAAGCTCCGCCAGGGGAAGAAAAAGGAAAATAATGCGGCCCAGAGACTGTAAATGCCGCATCGCCGGCTCGCTATAGACGACGCTGCCGCCGGTGGCGATGACCTGGTTGGTGCAATCCAGGGAGAGGATGAGGCGCTCTTCCGCCGCCCGCATGCCCAGATAGCCCTCCTGATCCACGATCTCCTGCAGGGAGCGGCCTTCCCGGGCCTCCAGAAGGACATCGGTGTCCAGAAATCCGAGATTGGCGCGTTCAGCCAGCAGCACTCCAATGGTGCTCTTGCCGACGCCGGGCATGCCGATGAGGATGAGGTTGGTGGGGGTAGGCAGGGGCATAGTGGCAGGTTACCGATACACCTCTTTGCGATGTCCAACCTTGACGACGGTCACCACAAATTCCTGTTCCTCAATGGCATAGAGAATGCGAAATGGCCCTTGTCTCAGTCGATACTTATCCTGCCCGGATAACTTTTCACTCCCAGGGGGATGAGGATTTTCAGCCAGTTCGCCAATACGCTGGACAAGGCGCTGGCGGACTTTTTTCAGGGGAATGACTTCGATTTCCTTGACCGCAGCAGGTTTGATCAGAATCTTATATTTTCCCACGCTGCTTAAGGTCTTTCAGGACTTCTGCAAAATCCAGATTGGTTTCCAGCCGGCGTTCGTCAAATGCTGCCAGATCTTCTGCGTCTTCAAGCATACTCAGCCTGACAGCCTCATTGACCAGTTCGGAAATAGAGCGATCTGTTTCGACGGCTTTGAGCCGCAGGGCCCGGTGCAGGTCCGGGTCGATATAGATCGTGGTTCTTTTCGTTAGGGGTTTCATATACGACATTATGACATCAAAACGTTAAGGAGACAAGACGTAAAGCTGGGCTCATACGATCTTAATGGCAAAAAAAGAGTATTGGGTGAGCTGTATTGGTGGGGCGGGCCTCCGAGCCCGCCTTTTCTCAGGCTACCGCCGCCGGCCCAACCGGTTGCGCAAGGCCAGGAAGAAGAGGGCTAATTGGCCGGGGATGATAAAGACCGTCGTGGCAGCGAGCCAATGTCCCCACTCGGTGACCGGCCTGGCCCAATCAGGGCGCTGCAGGGTGGCCTTGTCAATGATGAAGCGGAAGGCTTCAGACAAAGAAGCAGGGTTGCCGGAACTTACTACATTCAAACCCCGCCAATAAAGGGCGCCGGTGAAGGCCACAAGAAAAACGCCGAACCAGATGAAGGCCCGCAGGGGCCGCTCGCCGTAGCCGTTCAAGGCCCAATAGAGGTTGTACCAGGAAAAGGGGAAGCGCCGCCGCCAGAAGCTGCCCATTCGGTGCATCTCCATTTCACCGTAATGAAAGTCCCCGACCCTCTTGTAGTCCTTCTTTTCCTCATAGTTGCTCTTGAGCTGACGGTAAAGGCGTTCTACTATTTCACAACGTTTCGATATATAAGCGGTAGCATTTTTCAAGAGAGGGTCTAGCTTCTTGAAATCTTGACGCAATATTAACTCATCATACAAAACGATTCTATTTTGGGAAATGGGCCAGATAACTCTGTCAAATTCCATTCGGCTCAAATCGGCGCTTAAAAATTGGACTTGACTAAGATTGCAATCTCGGAAGATTAAGATGGCCTCGCTCTCTTGCTTAAGTCCTTCAAAATTTCCGCTAAATGGTTGATATACATACTTTTCATGTGAATTATAATATGTTATTAAGTTAATTTCTTGAAAAATAACAATGGATTTTTCAGTTAACTTAATCTTCCAAAAATAGGCCTCTCCCCAAAAATTTACAGCTTTAAAATAAGTCTTACCGGAAAAGATGACTCGATGATAATTTGCTAACTGTGAAAAGGTAACTCCCCAAAAAATGTAACTGCTTTCTTAAAGTTGGCATCGAAGAAAGTAGAATCCTTGGAAAACCAGGCATTACTAAAATCGGCCTTATCTAAAAAGGTTGCCCCTTCAAAATCTGCTTTGCCAGAAAATGTAGTTTCCTTGAAATAGGCCCTTTTAGAAAAAGTGGCCTCTTTAAAAGAAGAATTTTGGGTAAATTCAAATCTACTAAAAGAAACATCTTTTGGGAAATAGACTCCGCTGAACTCAAAATTCTGCGCAGTCTTTTTCTCTTCGATCATCGCCGTGAAGGCACCATCGTGATCTTTATCAGGCCGTTGGGAATGAATCAGACAGAGGCCATCCTGATCCCATGCCTCTAGGGATTTTCGAATTCATAATTCAGGCACTTGGGGCAGGGGGGCATCTTAGATCTTTCGAGAGGCGTAAATGGCCTCGATTAATGCTTCAGGATCGACCAGACCCTCCCAGGACCCGGCGCTGCGACTAAAATTATCTGCCGACAGTTTCCTGTCTTCTGACATCGCTTCTTTGGTTGATTGATTTGAGGATATTGTTGTCTCTGCCGATAATCTTTTTCTCTGAGCTTCTGAATATCGGATATCGATATTATCTGACATGGTAATCTCCAAGTATGGGTATAGGCAGATAGGAATATGAGCAGAATTAAGCCGGCAAAAAAACTAAGCTATTATATCTTACCTCTTTATTCAGGTCTTAGCAATCAATCTAAAGGAATCCAAGGATTATTTACGCCACCATATCCGTCTGTTTCGGCGCCTCCGGGCCAAGTTGCCGCAGATGCCGCTCGCCGTTCTGGTCCCGCCAGTAGTAGCGTTGCTTCCGGAAAGGCATCAGGAGCAGGTTGTCCAGGCGGTTGTCCTCGGGTTGGAGGTAGGCCGGGACGCCGATGGTGATCTCTTGCTGCGGGATGTTGAGGCGCAGGGTTTTATGGAGGTAATCCCACCACCGGCAGACCACCGAGAAATTGGCGTAGTTCTCGTTGGCCACGGTGGAGTGGTGCACGCCGTGCATGCGGGGGGTGACGAAGACATAGTTCAAGGCTTTTTCCAGGCCAAAGGGCAGGCGCAGGTTGGCGTGGTGGAACATGGTGCACAACTGGAAGATGATTTCATAAGTCACATAGGTAAAGAGGGAGATGCCGAAGACCGCCACCTGGAGGACCCGAAAAACGGTGGAATAGAGGACTTCCCCCCAATGGAAGCGGAAGGAGGTGGAGACGTCCATGTCTGGATCGATGTGGTGGACGTTGTGAAAGCGCCAGAGCAAGGGATATTGATGGTTGATCTTGTGCCAGTGATAAAAGGTCCAGTCCAGGAAGAGAAAGCCCAGGATAAGCTGCAGCCAGCCGGGCAGGGGGATCATATTCAGGAGACCCAGGTGCCGGGCCGCGGCCCAGTCGGAGACGGCCAGGGCGCTGCTGCGGACGACCAGGCCCCCCACGGCGAAGACCATCACGGTCATGGCCAGGTTGATCAGCAAACGCAGCCCGAAGGGACGGGTGCGCCGTCGCAGGGGAAAGAGGGCCTCAAGCAGGAGGAAGAACAAAAAAGAACTGAAGAGAATAAGCTTGGCCCAACCCTCGGGTGTAAGAGGGAACTGAAAAAAGGATCCGATCATTGTCATTGTACCCTATCGCTTGCAAGAACCTGGTTAGTGTTTTAATTAAGGCAGAAGTTCCCGGACCTCCAGGTAATCCTCTTCAGAGGCCAGGAAATTGCGGAACGACGACACCACCAGGTAACGTTCCACGGTCAGTTTGAGCAGGGAACAATCGGGAGACTGGCAAAAACTGCGCATATACGGGTGCTTAAAGAGATAGAGGTTGAGAAGAGAATCATATTCTGCGGCTGACGGTTCAGAAGCCGTGGCCAGAATAGTCACGGCTATCGCCTGCTGAAAATCATCCACTTGATTTTTCCGGTTATCTATCAGCAGCGAAATGCCGGGATGTTTTTGCATGTTGGCAAATTTCCTGGTGTGCCGTTTCGTCGCCACCACGATATGTTTGAAATCATCGGACACGGCAAAGGCCATAAGGCTGCAATAGGGCTTATCGTCGCCGTAGGATGCCAGCACGGCCAATTTTTGGGAAGTTAAGAGAGAGCGCAGGGTTTGCCGGAGAGACGCGTCGTCCATAGGATCCTCTTGAAAGCTGGAGTTAGCTATTATACAAGAAACAGTCTCTTGATTATTATAAAAAGCAGTTAAAACAATGATTGTCTGAAATGGTCGGCTTGTTGGCGGATAGCCCTCATCAGGCCGGGCTGAGATCTTTTGCCGTCCAGGGCCCGCAATTGATAGGCCATACGAACATTTTTTCTCAGCTTGCCGTCATGGCGGTCCAAAAAATCCCAATACAAGGTTGTAAACGGACAGGCATCGGCGCCGGTGCTTTTGTCCGGTTTAAAGGTGCACCCTTCGCAAAAATTGCTCATCCGATGAATATAATTGCCGCTGGCGCAATACGGTTTGGAGCCGACGATGCCGCCATCCCCGAACTGGCTCATGCCCAGGGTGTTGGGGAGGGAAACCCAGTCGATCGCGTCCACGTACATGGCCAGGTGCCAGTCATGAAATTTTTTGGGATGAACCCCCAACAACAGGGCAAACAAGCCCACTACCATGAGGCGGTGAATATGGTGGGTATAGCCGTGAGCCAGGATGAATCGCATGGTCTGCCGGAAACAATTCATCTCAGTATTCCCGTCCCAATAGAATTGGGGCAGGTCCAACTGGTGGTCAAAATAATTGCCGTCCTGGTAGGTTGGCATATGCAGCCAGTAAATCCCCCGCACAAATTCCCGCCATCCCAGAATTTGCCGCACAAAGCCTTCCACACTGTTTAACGGCGCCTGCAGTTCCTCAAAGGCCAGCAGTACTTTTTCCAGACATTGGCGGGGGTTGAGCAGCTTCAGATTGAGGGGAGCGGATAATCTGGAATGAAAGAGAAAAGGCTGATCTGTCCACATGGCGTCTTCAAAAGCGCCAAAATGGGGCAGGCGGTAGTCGATGAAATCCTGGAGAAATACACCTGCCTGGGCGGCGGTTACCGGCAGATTGAAATATTCCAGGCTGCCGGGATGATGCTGGAAACGTGTGCTCACCAAAGATAGAACCTCTCTGGTAACTGCGTCTGGCGGGAAGGGGAGGGGAGGAGTAATGCCGGGGGGGCCATGACGGCCAAAGGTTTGGCGGTTTGCCGGGTCATAATTCCATTTCCCGCCCACGGGTTTGCCTTCCCGGGTCAGCAGTATCTGCCGGGTGCGGCGCATATACCGGTAAAAATGTTCCTGAAGCAGCTTCTTTTTATCAGCTGCATGATTCCGGAATTCAGCTCTGGAGCAGAAAAAATGGTTGTCCGGATAAATGAATAGGGCTACTTCCAGGGCCTTTGCCGTCTGCTGCAGGGCAGTGAGCACCCGGTAATCTCCGGGCTGCACCATGATCAATTTCTGCGGTTGCAGGTGCCGGACATCCCGGCGAAGAACTTCGGAGAAAGTTTTGCCCTGATCTGTATCCGGATCAGCAGTGAGCGCCTGGTAATGAACCGGAAATCCCTTTGCCCGTAATTCGTCCCGGAAATGGCGCATGGCCGAGAAAAAATATGCCAGTCGCAGCTTGTGGCTCCAGACATAAGCCGCTTCTTCCTGAACCTCGGCCATCCAGACCGCGTCCTGGGTCGGATCGAATTCCTGCAGCACACTGGATTCGTGATCCAGTTGATCGCCAAAGATCAGAATGAGGTGGCGCATAACAGTTTTCGAGAAGCTTTGGCTTTGAGCCGTTAGAGATTTTTAATCTATGATCACAATTCCCAGGTAGCCGTCCACCGTCAGGGAATCGCCGGTGTGAATCAATCCGGTGGCTTCGGGCACTCCCGTAACGCAAGGCAGACCGTATTCCCGGGCGATGATGGCCCCGTGGATCAACATGCCGCCCCGGCGTTCCACCACCGCGGCAGCCAGAGGGACCACAAAGGTCATATTAGGATCAACCGCGTCACACACCAATACTTCGCCATGCCCAAACTGCCCCAGATCCTGATAGGAATGAATGACCCGGGCCGGACCTCGGGCGAGTCCGGGACCGGCCGGTTGACCGATGAGTTGCCGGGCTTTGACCCGGGGCTGCTCCGGCGCCGCACTAACCTGATCCAGTGATTGGGGTGTATATCGAGGGTCAATGAGGGCCTTAATTATCTCAGATGGAGGCAGGTCTTCCGAAAGCGTCAGACCTCGCCCGGCCAGTCGCTGCCGGGCTGCCTGCAGGGCATTAATTGTTTGGGCTTCAATGCGGCCTAAATAGACATTATCGTCATCCCGCAGACGGTAGCTGGCCCGGGCCAGATCCAGGATATCGGCTGCTTCCTGCTGTTTGACTCCGGTAAAACGGTTAAGATAATTCCGGGTCAGCGTTGCCACATCAGCGGCTGCGGCGGCCACGGGACGGGGCGGGTGCTCGGCCATTTTCATAATGATCTGCAAAATGGCCTCCGGGCCCTGCTGGCATTGGGCCCCGGTGACCGGACAGGAAAGATCGCCGTATAAATTAAGAAAATCGTCCAGGAGCTGACGGAATTCAGGGTGCAGGGAATGCAACTCTTTCCTGCTGATCGCCTCAGCCAAACGAGAGTCTTGCCGCACTTGGTCGGCAAGTTCGGCCAGGCGCCGGTTGCGATCCAGGCTGGCCAGAGGCGCTCCCCCCAGCAGGCTCATAAACTCAAAAGGGTCTTCCGGCCGCAGGGCATCGTTGTAGAGCTGGCCGAAAAGGCGCATGCCATGGGCAAAAGGAATAAAATCCCGCCAATAGACGGCCACCCACTGCTCGTGGATATCCTGCCGGCGCTGAATTTCCCGGGCCAGGTCGGCATCATTCAGAACACTCAGGTCTTGCTGCTGTAGTTCCACCGCCGCCGCCGTCATGGCCGGCAGCAGTTCCTGCTCCAGGCGCCGGCGCAGTCCCTTAAGATTTTCATAGCTGCGTTTCAGGCTGAGATACCACGGGCGTTGATCCTGCTTGTCAGTGGCCACTGTGGTGATAGGGCGTGATTGGAGCAGATGCAAAAGACCGTCTGCTCTGGTCCATTCCAGGTCCTGGGGGGAATCGAAAATTCTCTCGAGCTGCAGCGCCATCTCGTATACTTCCCAGACCTGCTCCGAACTCAGAGGCGGCCGGGAGGCCAAATCTGCGGGAAGGGTTTTCAGGCTGATGCTTTCACCCTCAGGCAGATAATACGAGGTCCGGTCTGAGGGAGCTATATGGTCCATCATCCTGGCCGCGCGATCAATCATCCATCTATCCGGTTCGATGAGACCGTCCACCAGCCCCTGATTTAAGCCATATACTGCTTCAATCACCGTTTGCGTCTCATTCATGGGATTGCGGCTGAAGGCAACTCCGGAAACCTCTCCGGTAATTAATTCCTGAATGACCACGGCCATGGAACTGGTGCGAATATTCAACCCCAACTCCTGGCGATAGAGCAGAGCGGCGTCAGACCACAGCGAGGCCCAGACTAACTTGATATGGTGTAAGATAGCCCCGGCACCCATGACATTCACAAAGGACTCGTGCAAACCCGCAAAAGAAGAACCGGCGGCATCTTCGTCGGGGGCCGAGGAACGGACCACCACGGGGCGGCTACCCCAATGGCGGCAATAATCCTTCAAAGCGTCGGCCATAGGGCCGGGCATCGGGGTAGTAAGAAAAAAATTACGGATTCTTAAAGAAGCATCCCAAATCTCCTCCCAGCGCATCTCCTGGAAATCTTTACGGTTAAGTTCCATGAGAATTCGCTCCCGCAACCCGGTGTCGTCTAAATAATCATTATAAGCCAGATTAGTCAGGCAAACGGTTTCGGGGACCCGCAGACCGTGTTCAGCCAGGCGGGCCAGGGCATATCCTTTCCCCCCGACCCGGGCGCGATCTGCTGGTTTTATATCTGACAACCTCAGCAGATAGTTCATGACGATAGCCGGTACTCTATAACCTTTTGAAATCGACTGACCAGGTTATACGATTGCACTTGTAACCGCATGAGGGCGCAGGAGGGAGATTGCACAAAATCGCGGAGGTAGGGGAGTTTTGTCAAAAAAAGTTGCAGCCGGGCAGGCCGTTCCAAATCTGCCAGCTCCGTAACTCTGCCGACGGCCGAAAGAGCCACAGCTTCGTGAAAGTCAGATTCCTTCTGTGTTCTGGAGTCGATCAACAGGGCGGCGCGGGAATCAACCTGAAGGTTGGCAAATTTGCGGGAAGACCTCGTAGTGGCGAAAATCAATTCCCTGCCATCGGCGCTGGCCGCGAAGGCCACCAGGCTGGTATGGGGCTGGCCCTGGCAATGTGTGGCTAAGACCCCAAGTTTTTGTGAAGTAAGTAAATCGATAATTGCTTCTGGGATCTTTTGCAACTCAGTCGGCGTTGAATTATGTCTGGACATGGATATTTTGCCGGAAAGACTCTGTGGAAACAGATTATTATAGGGCGGGCCGCGCCCGCCAACTTGAGTTCACCGAGAACGAAATTACTTTTAAGAATGGCTGTAATATAAAATTTCTTTATGAGAAGTGTTCCGCGAGATACCCGACAGCATTGCGAAAGATTGTTAAGCCGGCGCCGGGAGGGGCAGGGTAGGGCAGTCCCTGCCGCCGCCAGGCTTCTTTTTGGGCGGTCCAGTTCGGATGCTGAAAAGCGCTGATATACGCTTCCGGATGGGGCATAAGCCCTAAAATGCGGCCGCTGGCGTCACAAATACCGGCGATATCCCGCAAAGAACCATTGGGATTATCGGGGAAACGACCTTCGGCCAGCTCACCGGCAGGGGTGGCATATTGGAAGACCACCTGCTTGCGTCGAAATAATTCCGCCAGTATGTCATCACCGGCAAAAAATTTGCCTTCACCATGACGCACCGGCAATTCCAACTGTTCAATTTCCTTCACAAAAGTGCAGCGTGTGGGACGGACCCGGAGATTGACCCAGGCATCCCGAAAGTTCCCGCCATCGTTATGAATAAGAGCCACCCGGCGTTGAAAATAAGATCCGTCCAGGCCCGGGAGCAGTCCCATGTTCACCAGTACCTGAAAACCGTTGCATATCCCGATAATTACTTTTCCTGCCCCAATAAATTCTTCCAGGTCCGTTCGCAGGGCCATCTTGAGCCGCAGGCCTAAAATCACCCCGGCGCCATGATCGTCACCCCAACTAAAACCACCCGGCAACGCCAGTAAGTGATACGAGCTCAGGGGAACTTTTCGGGAAATCAACTCATTGACGTGCACCCGATGGGCTTGTGCGCCGCTTTGATCCAGGGCAAATTTAGTCTCGTGATCGCAGTTGAGACCATAGCCGTATAATACCAGTGCTTTAATTGGAGACATGATAGTAACTTTAACTTCTGCCTCACCGGTCAACGAAAACTCGGGGGCAATGAGGTATTATTTCCGTGAATTTTTTTTGCGTTGCGTCGATTCCTTTTTCTGGGTCCGCTTCTGTTGTTGGGCGGCCAATTCAATGACCTTTTCTTTTTTAACGGTTACTTTTTTAGTGTCTTTTCGCCAGGCATAGATAATGGGGCTGGCCACAAAGATTGAAGAGTAGGTGCCGATAATCACCCCTAAGATCATGGCCAGGGCAAAGTCCCGAATAACTACGCCGCCGAAGAAAAAGAGCGCCAGAACCACGAGAAAAACCGTGGTGGAGGTGACGATCGTGCGGGAAAGGACTTCATTAATACTGATATTGATAGTTTTTCCCAGCGATTCCCGGATTTTGATCAAATTCTCCCGAATCCGGTCGAAGACGACCACAGTGTCGGTAAGAGAGTAGCCGGCCAGGGTAAGTAAAGCGGTGACCACCAGCAGGGTAATCTCCCGATGCAGGAGATAAAATATTCCCAGAACAGCGAGGACATCATGAAACGTCGCGGCTGCCGCAGCAATACCAAAGACAAATTCAAAGCGCCAGGCCAGATACAAAATTATCCCCAGCATGGAAACCGCGATGGCGATAATCGCCCATTTTCGAAAATCTTTACTCACTGAGGCGCCAATTTCCGAGGTTCCTTCGACGGTGAAACGGTTGCCGGAGATACTTTCATTAAGAACGCTACCGATCTCACTGGCCATTTTACCCACGGATTCCTCGGACTTTTTAAGCTTTACCATCAGCCCCTGCCCGGCGTCAGTGGGTTGAATTTCCGCATGGCCCCAACCCTTTTTCTCCATGGCCTCCCGGACCGCTTCCACCGTAAAAGGCTGCTGGGCCTTGAACTGGACCATGGCGCCGCCGGCAAACTCCACCCCCAGGTTGCCATATCCCCGGGCAAGCTGGATAAAGGCCAATAAGCCTAAGGCGCAGAGAAGCCCCGAAAACATAAAGGCATATTTTCTGAAACCGATGAAATCAAAACTGGTTTTTCCAAAAAGTTCAAAGAAACTTAAATGTTGCAGCCATTTTTTGTAGAGCAGATATTCGTAGACCACCCGGGTCCCATACAAGGCAGTAAAAAGGTTGAGGAGGACACCGACGCTGAGGGTGACGGCAAACCCGCGGATAGGACCGGTCCCGAAGAGAAAAAGGGCCACGGCGGTAATGAGCGTGGTGACATGGGAGTCGACAATGGTCAAAAAGGCCTTGTCATAACCGCCGTCAATGCCGGCCTTCAATGGTTTGCCCGCATGGAATTCTTCCCGCATGCGTTCGTATATCAAGACGTTCGAATCAACCGCCATGCCGATGGAGAGAATAATACCGGCAATGCCCGGCAGGGTCAGGGTGGCATTGAACAGGGACAGCACCCCCAGGAGCATGATAATATTTAAGATGAGGGCATAGTTGGCCACCAGGCCTGATAAACGATAATAGAAAATCATAAAGCCCACAACGAGCAGGGTACCGATAGCACCGGAAATCAAACCCTTGTGGATGGAGTCTAACCCCAGGGTAGGCCCGACCGTGATATTTTGGACCACTTTGACACTGGCGGGAAGGGCGCCGGCCCGCAAGACAATAGCCAAATCAGCGGCTTCCTCGGAGGTGTAGGAACCGGTGATTTGGGCCTTGCCGCCGCCGATGCGTTCTTTGATCACGGGAGCAGAGCGGACCACGCCATCCAGAATGATGGCCAGGCGGCGATTAACATTGGCGCCGGTAATCTGGCCGAATTGTCGGGCTCCGGAGGCATTAAAATCCACGGAGACGTAAGGTTCATTATAATCGCCGATGCGAACCACCGCGCCTTTTATGGCGGCGCCGGTCATCAGGGCCTTCTTTTGGACTAAAATAGGGTTGGCGTTTTACAGACTTGGTGTTCTTGTCGATGGTTTTTTCAATGTAGATTTCGGTATCCGGAGGTAGTTTATCGGCAAGGACCTGATTTAATTCTTCTCTGGTATATCCGGGTTTTAGTTTACCCTGGGCAGACGGCTTTATCAATAAGCTCATCCAGGTTGAGGCCATGTTGATCCTCCACCAGTTTAAATTCCAATTGGGCTGTCTGCCCGATGAGATCTATGGCCCGTTGCGGATCCTGTAGGCCGGGCAATTGCACCACGATTTGATCTTCCCCCTGAGGCACGATGATCGGTTCCGTCACTCCGAATTGATCAATCCGGTTGCGGATAATTTCCAGACTTTGAGCTCTGGTATTATCCTGAAGTTCCGTGACCACCTGGGGGAGCAGCGCCAGGGTAAAGATGACCTTTTCACCCTGCCGGGTTGAAGATCTTGATCTCCATCTGAGAAAATTCTTCTTTAAGCAATTGGTGAAAGTAGCCTGTTCATCAGGTTTGGTCAACGTAATTGGTAACGAATTGTTGTGGGCGGCGCCGACTTGAAGGTCCAGGCCCCGTTTTGCGGCAATGTCTTTAATATCCTGACCCTGCATGATTCAAATTATTCTGAATAACCTGATCCAAATCCACTTGCAGGATGAGATGGGTGCCGCCTTTGAGGTCCAATCCCAATTGAAAGCCTTGTTTCCAGATGTATTTGGTATACCACTCCGGCAAATGAGGCACTACGGAAGGCAACATTAAAACAATTGAAAATAATGTCAACAACATCAGGAAGAGAAATTTTAGCCGTATTTTCTTTAACATCCTTCAGAATCCTCCATCCCACAATCAATGCGCCATCTTCGCTAAACAATATGACCAGGCTGACATCAGGCAGGGTTTATTATGTAAGTTCAAATCATCAAAATCAATATTTCTTGAATTTTCTTATAAAATCTTTCCCCAAAGATATTTGTCAATTACTCGGAAACCGAAAAAAATTGCTCCTCAGGCAATAACAACACAGGTAAGTTTGTTGCCGTACACGGCACCCGTATCAATGCCGATTTTATTCGGCATAACCAGCGGCGTTCGAACCGGCGTATGCCCGAAAATTATCCGTCGGCCAAAATCATATTCCGACTGGATAAATTCTTTCCTGATCCACAAGAGGTCTTCTTCTTTCTGTTCGGCTAAGGGGAGACCCGGTCGCAGACCGCCGTGCACAAATATATAATCTTCTGTTTCATAATAAAGTTTTAGGGATGCAAAAAAATTATCATGTTCAGGGGGAATAATTCTATTGCTGCTTTCCCAATATTTTCCCCAATAACTGACGGCAGTTTCTGCCCCGCCATTTAAAATGAAAAACATCTCTTCCTGCCCCTGTAAAAAATCCAGGAACATGCGCTCGTGGTTTCCCATTAGACAGATTATATTCTCAGGATTATGTCTTTTTTTCAAGTCAATAATAAAATCCACAACATTTGAGGCGTTGGGGCCGCGATCCACATAATCACCGACAAACACCAGTTTGTTTTGTTCTAAGTCCGGGTTGACCAGATCCAGAAGATTAATAAGATGATTTAAACAGCCATGGATATCACCGATGGCATAAATCTTAGCTTTATTACTATCTTTCATTAATTAAATAATATCTTAAAATTCATGTTAATTATATAATTTCATCAGATGGCCGCATCATGCCCTGAAGTCCGGCTTCTGCTAAAGCCAACGGAAAATTTGTCTCTCTGGTCCAATCGGACTAAACCGGCGTCCCGAGCCAGCTGTAGAGCTTCCCGATGTTCCGCTCCGGATAAAAATTTTGCCAGAGACTGATTTTCATCAGCCCGGCCGCAAGGCCTGTATTGCCCCATGACATTGACATAGGTGCGAGGCGAAATTTCCCGAGCCAGGAATTGCATAATTTCCTTAGTGCCGGCTAAGTTGTCCGGCAGAACCAAATGCCGCACCAGGAGTCCCCGGTAGGCAACCCCGTCCTCATCCAGGACCAGATCCGCCACCTGACGGTGCATCTCCTTAAGAGCCTGACGTGCCACTTCCGGGTAATCAGGGGCATTACAAACGCTTTCAGCCACTTTTTCGTCCCAGAATTTAAAATCTGGCATATAAATATCAATAATGCCGTCCAGGAGCTTTAAAGTAGCAAGTGAATCATAGCCCCCGGTGTTATAGACTAAAGGCAGTCTCAGTCCACCGGCAATGGCCTGGGGCAGGGCCCCCAGTATCATGGGAACCTGATGCGACGGGGTGACAAAATTTATATTATGACACCCTTGAGCCTGAAGGCGCAGCATGACCTCAGCCAGGTCCTCCACCTCAATCTCTTCGCCTTCACCCCCGTGGCTGATTTCCCAGTTTTGACAGAATATGCAGAATAAATTGCAATGGCTGAAAAAGATGGTCCCGGATCCATGTTCGCCCACCAGCGGCTCTTCTTCCCCGAAATGGGGCCCGAAACTGGCTACTACCGGCCTTGGACCGGTCCGGCAAAGCCCTAACTCTCCCTGGCGACGGTTTACTCGGCAGACATGCGGGCAGATTTCACAGGAGAGCATGATCTCATAGGCTGCATCAATTTTGGACTGCAAAAGCCCGGCCCGGTGTGTTTTCAAATAAGCTGGTTCAAAAAGATTCATGAAAATAGCTAGTTATTATCAAAAATTGAGAAATTCTTTCTAAATGCTGAGATCGAGCCTCTTTTATCACCAGGCCGGTTCAACTTTCATAGGTTCCAGTAAGGATGCCGGCAGATCGCGGACAAAGCGGGAAACCGCATTAAAAGTCGTCCCCAAATATCTATTATAACTTACTGCGGGATAAGTGATATACAAATAATGCCTGGCCCTGGTGGCGGCCACATACATCAATCGCCGCTCCTCCTCCAGTTCTTCGGGACGATCCTGGGAATAAACCGAAGGGAACCGTCCCTCTGCGGCCCAGATAATAAAAACCGCATCCCATTCCAGTCCCTTGGCCGAGTGAATGGTGGAAAGAGTCAGATATTCTCCCGGTGTGGTGGTAATTTCCGCCATACTGTTAGGCGGCTCCAGGGTCAGGTCGTTTAAAAAATCTCCCAGAAACCGATAACGGGCGGTAATGGTCAGCAGGTGCTCCAAATCCCGCAGCCGTTTCGGATAATCATCAAAATGAGTTTTGAGAATCGGCTCGTAATAACCTAAGGCCAGATTCAGCCTGGTAGCTGGAGACAGGTCCGGGTTTTGCAGTTGCCCCAGCAGGTCCGTCAAGGGTTCCAGTCCAGTCCTGGTTTTGGCGCTTTTTTGGGAGGACAAAATTTGCAAAGCCTTTTCCAGGGAAAATTCCCCCTGCTTTAATTGGGCCAGAAATTTTTGGGCGCTTTTTTTGCCGATACCCGGAACCAACTGCAGCAGCCGGTTCCAACTCAGGGAATCCCGGGGATTGGCGGCCACTCGTAAGTGGGCCAGAAGATCTTTCATATGGGCGCTTTCCATGAACTTAAAGCCCCCAAATTTCATAAAAGGCTAACTGTTGTCGGAGCAGTTCGATTTCCAGATCAAAAGAGTGGAAAGCGGAACGGAATAACACTGCCATATTTCGCAGCTCTATGCCTTGATTTCGCAGTTCGGCTACGGTTTCGCAAATGAGCCGGGACTGCTCATTTTCACTGCCTGCCTGGAGCAGGACCGGCTTTGGCCCTTCTTTCTTTCGGGTGAACAAACATTTGGTATATTTTTCGCTGGCTTCGGCAATGATGGTATTGGTCAGGTCCAGGATCGGCTGCGAACTGCGATAATTTTCTTCCAGTTTGATTATCCGGGTGCCCGGGAACAGTCGGGGAAAATCCATAATGTTGCGGAAATTGGCCCCCCGAAAGGAATAAATAGACTGGGAATCATCTCCCACCGCCATGACATTATCATGGGTAAAGGCCAGTAATTTGACAATCTGAGACTGCAGGCGATTCGTGTCCTGGTATTCGTCCACCATAATATAGCGGTAGCGCTGCGACAATTCCAATCTCAGGTCTTCATGCTCGGTCAGAAGTCTCAGGCCCTCCAGGAGGAGATCATCATAATCCAGGAGATAGTGTTCCCGTTTGTGCTGCCGATAATTGTTGTTGAGGGTGGCAATCGTTTCGGTCTGATTGATAAATTGCGGGTATTCCCGATTCATCAAAGCTTCCAGGCCAAAATCTTTATTCACCAGGGCGCTGAAAATCTCCACGAGGGTCTCCCGCCGGGGAAATTGCCCGGGGCTGGCCTTAATTTCCAGACGGTCCCGCAGCATGCGGACCAGATCACCTTGATCGTGCCGGTCCAGCAAAGTAAATCCGCTATCGTAGCCCAGCCGGGACCCGTAACGGCGCAGCCAGCCATGGCAGACGGCATGAAAAGTCCCGCCGGCAACCTGCTGCAAAGGCCGGTTGATAAGCTCCGAGGCCCGGTGCAGCATTTCTTGAGAAGCCTTCCTGGTAAAAGTCAGCAGCAGAATATTCCACGGCGGAATGCCATGCTCCACCAGATGGGCCAGCCGGTAGACCAGAGTTCTGGTTTTGCCGCTGCCGGCGCCGGCTATAACCAGGACCGGTCCATCAGTCAGCGTGACTGCTTCAAATTGGGCGGGATTTAATTCGCCCTGATAATCAATTTTAGAACTGGCGGCATCCGGGTCGGACAGTTCCGGGCGTGAAAAATTCAGACTCAAGAAAAAACCTCATGCATGTGGAGTCTGGAAATAATCGACTATAGCTTGGGTGAGGGCAGAAATAGTATAGATTTGCGGTTGAATGTGAGCTCGCAAGCCGTATTGTTCCAGAGTTTTAGCGGTAACCGGGCCGATGGCGGCAATGACTGCCCTGGCTGCCAGTTGCTGAAATTGGTCCTGACCCACCAGTCGGGCAAAATTGGTTACCGTGGAGGAACTGGCAAAGGTCAAAACATCCAGATCGCCATTTTTCAGGGCCGACTCTGTAGCCGGTGGCAATCTCAACGGGGCCGCGGTTTTATAACTCGGCACCACGTGAACGATGACCCCCCGATTAGCCATTTCCTCGGGCAGCACTTCCCGGGCTTCCTGAGCCCGGGGCAGCAGGAGAAGCTGGCCGGGCAGTACCAGAGGACTGAGGCTGGCCACCAGGCCCTCGGCTCGAAAATCTGTCGGCACCACATCGGCCACCAGGCCGTGTTCCCGCAGAGCCTGGGCGGTGGCAGCACCAATGGCCGCCAGCTTGCATTCACCCAAAGCCCGAACATCATGGCCGCTGACGAAAAGTCTGGTGAAAAAAGCCGCCACGCCGTTTGGGCTGGTAAAGACAAGCCAATGGTATCGATCCAGATTGCTTAAAGCCTCATCCAGGGCCGCATAAGAATCGTCCGGCGGTAAAACTTCGATGGTGGGAGCCTCCAGACAGGTGGCGCCATATTCGGTTAAAAGCTTAACAAAGGCGCTGGCCTGGTGCCGGGAACGGGTAACCAGGATGCGTTTGCCCCACAGAGGACGGGTTTCAAACCAATTTAACTCCGACTGCAACTCCACCACACTGCCCACTACAAAAATTGCCGGCGGCGTCAGCCCGGCTGCCTCTACCTTGTGCGTAATATTTCCCAAAGTCCCGGAAACGCTGCGCTGGTTTGGGGTTGTGCCCCGATGAATAACCGCCGCCGGGGTGGCGGCAGACTTACCGTGGGCTTGGAGTTCCCGGCAGATATCCGCCAGATTTTTCACACCCATAAGGAAAACCAGTGTGCCGGGGCTTTTGCCTAAAACGTCCCAGGGGATGCTGCTTTCAGATTTGGTGGGGTCTTCATGTCCGGTAATAAAAGATACCAGCGAGGCATGTTGGCGATGCGTCAGGGGAATGCCGGCATACGCGGGCACGGCGATGGCTGAGGAAATTCCCGGCACTACTTCAAAAGGAATACCATGACGCACCAGTTCCTGGGCTTCTTCACCGCCCCGGCCGAAAATATAAGGGTCACCGCCCTTGAGCCGGACGATTATCTTCCCCGCCCGAGCCTTTTCCACCAGAAGTTGATTGATATCTTTCTGGGGCAGGGTGTGGTCGCCGCCTTTTTTGCCCACATAAATGATTTCGGCTTGCGCCGGGGCCTCGGACAAAAAGGCCTCGTTAGCCAGATAATCATAGACGAGACAATCAGCCCGGCGGATGAGTTCCAGGCCGCGCACGGTCATCAGGCCAGGATCTCCGGGACCGGCCCCTATGAGATAGACAATGCCTGTTTGAGATTTGGACATTTGTTATTTAGCCTTACAAAACCTTTCTTTCTCGCTGTAAATACAACCGCAGTATTTCTGGCGGTAAAGCCCCAGGTTCTTTGATTCGTTCACACCCTCCTGCCAGCCCGGCCGGAAATCCATATAATAAAATGGGATTCCGACCTCATGCCCGATCTGCTCGCCTATTTCCTTAATTGCTTCATGATTCTGAAAACGGCTGTAGAGCAGGGTGGCGGTAAAGGCATCAAAATTGCCTTGTTTGGCTGTTAAGGCCGCCGCCTTTAACCTCATGCCGTAGCAAAACCGGCAACGTTCTTTTTCCCGAAAAACTACCTGCCTCAGGAACTCCTCCACCTCATAGCCATAATGAATCTCGATGGGCAGGGAAACAGTTGGGGCAAAATCCTGCACAACCGTTAATCGGCGCTGAAATTCCTGGTAGGGATGGATATTAGGGTTGTAAAAAAAACCATGCACCTCCATACCCTGGGCCCGCAGGACCTTCAGCGGGTAAATCGTACAAGGGGCGCAACAGATATGGAGTAACAGTTTCATTGCCTAACTTCTTTTATCCGGAAAACCAGGAACCGGAAACCTTTTAAAACTTCATGTGTTGCTGACAAGTTGCTCCCAGTTCGCCGATATTGCGCACCACGGTAACACCGGCGGCTTCCAGGGCCGCAATCTTATCCACGGCTTTGCCGCTGCCCCCGGAAATTATGGCCCCGGCGTGACCCATGCGTTTGCCCGGCGGGGCGGTCATGCCGGCAATGAAAGCAACCACAGGTTTGGTTACCTGTGCTTTAATGAAGGCTGCGGCTTCTTCTTCAGCCGTGCCGCCAATCTCGCCGATCATAACGATCCCTTTAGTTTGCGGGTCTGCCTCATACAATTTGAGCATGTCAATGAAATTAGTGCCGATGATGGGGTCGCCGCCAATGCCCACACAGGTGGATTGCCCCATGCCTCGCAAAGTTAACTGATAAACTGCTTCATACGTCAAGGTGCCGCTGCGGGAAACCACTGCCACCGGGCCTTCCTGGTGAATCGGGCCGGGCATGATGCCGACTTTGGCCTTCCCCGGTGAAATTATGCCGGGGCAATTGGGGCCGATGAGTCGAATGTCAGTGCCTTCCAGACGACGGGCCACTTTAACCATATCCAAAGTCGGAATGCCTTCGGTAATACAAACAATGACTTTAATACCGGCGCCGGCGGCTTCCAGGATGGCATCGGCCGCGAAGGCCGGGGGAACAAAAATGAGAGACGTATTAGCCCCGGCTTTCTCCACCGCGTCCAACACCGTGTTAAAAACCGGCACCTCGTCCATCTTTTGTCCGCCTTTTCCAGGGGTTACCCCTGCCACTACGTGGGTGCCATAGGCGATACACTGACGGGCATGGAAAGAACCTTCCTTGCCGGTAATTCCCTGAACCACCAGACGGGTATTATTATCGACTAGAACGCTCATCGAAAACCTCTTTCAGATTAAAATTTTTCACCATCATATATCTCGTCGACAATTCTTCTCAGGCCAGGGCGGCCACCTTTTGCGCGGCGTCCAGCATATCTCCGGCCACGGTAAAATTTAATCCCGATTCCCCCAGCAGATTCCGTCCTATTTCACAGTTGGTCCCTTCCAGTCTGATAATGATGGGAACATTGACATTCACCTGCTTGGCTGCTTCCATGACCCCCTCGGCCAGCACATCGCAGCGGAGGATGCCGCCAAAAATGTTAATGAGAATTGCTTTAACCCTGGGGTCCGACAGAATGATGCGAAATCCGTTGGCAATCATTTCAGCGCTGGCGCCGCCGCCCACATCCAAAAAGTTCGCCGGTTCCGCACCGGCCAGCTTAATGAGGTCCATAGTGGCCATGGCCAGGCCGGCGCCATTGACCATGGCGCCGATAGTGCCGTCTAAACGTATGTAATTGAGATTATGCTTGGTAGCTTCCAGTTCCAGGGGATCCTTTTCATCAGGGTCCTCCAGCGGCAGAAGATCTTTGTGGCGATACAGGGCATTGTCGTCAAATGTTACTTTCGCGTCCAGAGCCAGCATTTGCCCGTCATTGGTCACCACCAACGGATTGATTTCCACTAACGAGCAATCATACGCCTGAAACATCTGATACAGATTCGTAATAAAGCTTGAGGCGGTGCGGAGCAGTTGCGGATCCAGTCCAACACCGAAGGCCAGGTTTCTCGTCTGATACGGTTGCAGGCCCACGGCAGGATCGATGGCTTCCTTGACTATTAATTCCGGGGTTCGAGCCGCCACTTCCTCTATCTCCATGCCGCCTGCGGCACTCATCATTATTACCGGTCGGGCCTGAGCCCGGTCCAATACTACGCCCAGATATAATTCCTGTTTGATGTCCAGACCTTGTTCCACCAGGACTTTTTTTACCAGGCGGCCTTCGGGGCCGGTTTGATGAGTGACCAGCGTCATCCCCAGAATAGCATCGGCGAGACTTGACACTTCGGACAGAGAGGAGGCAATCTTCACGCCGCCGCCTTTACCACGGCCGCCGGCATGGATTTGGGCCTTGACCACAAAAAGATCGCCGCCTATTGATTCGGCGACCTGGTAAGCCTCATGGGCACTGGTTGCCACCCCACCCTGAGGAATGGGAACCTTGAATTTTTCAAGGAGCTGTTTGGCTTGATACTCATGGATTTTCATGATCATCCTTTCCGAAACTGTTAATCTGTTGCTGCTTTATCATAAAAAGTTGGATCAGGATATTCTTCAGGCTCAAAGATACCTCGACACCGGAAATTATTGTTGTATCGAAGTTTTAAAACGGATTTCCAATCCCCGGCGATTAAGGTAGCCTATAAACAGGTCCACGAAGTTCTCCGCCGATTTTTCCCATAAATCAGCGTAGCTTGAGAATTCAGGCGGAATTTCCTGCCTGTTTTCCCGGACAAAATCATATTTCAAACTTTTCAAGTCAACATATTGAAGCATCGCCAGTCGCCTTTCCCAATAATTTTGTGCTTCAGGTTACCAGGGCAAGATTAAGATTAAAAACCTTATCAGTATCTTTTGCTCGAGGCTTATATGTTGAACAGGAACTTGTCAAGAGACATATTGCCGGAAAAAGGCCTGAAATGGGATGTAACAACATGCTTACCCTGAGAAAGAAACCTGATAATTCATCCGCTTTATTTCAGATGCATTTGAATCCTGATCATATCCCGGCACTTGCCATTGCTTTCAATGTCGATAACCACACCCTGCAGTTGAATGTTCTGACCGGCAACTTTAAACTTCTGAGGCAATTGGGAGAGAAAACGCTCAATAATTACCTGCCGTTCCATCCCGATTATCCCATCACCGGGGCCGGTCATGCCGGCGTCGGTCAGATAGCCGACCCCCCCTGGTAAAATTCGTTCATCAGCGGTCTGAACATGCGTATGCGTGCCGATTACGGCGCTAACCCGGCCGTCAAGATACCAGCCTAAAGCCAGTTTTTCACTGGTGGCTTCAGCATGCATATCCACTAAAATAACTTTAACGTGCGGCGGGAGCGAAGACAGTTCCTGGTCGGCCGTTCGAAACGGGCAATCCAGGGGATTCATAAAAATTCGGCCCTCCAGATTTAAAACCGCCGCCGATTCACCGGCAGCGGTTTCAATAATGGTTAAACCCCGGCCAGGGGTGCCGGCTGGATAATTAGCAGGCCGCAACAAACGGTCATTGGCTTCTAAATAAGGTTGTATTTCTTTATGTTTCCAGATGTGGTTCCCTGAGGTCATAACGTCAATCCCCATCTGGAAAAGTTGTTCCGCTACTTCCGGCGTGATACCGATGCCGCCGGAGGCGTTTTCACAGTTTGCCACCACCAGATCGATACTATATTTGTCCACGACCTTATGGAGTAAGGCCGAAATAGCTTTACGACCCGGGGAGCCCATAATATCGCCGATAAAAAATATCTTCATCGGCTGACCCGAATGTTAACTTTTGTCAATCAATATCCTTATTACTCAAAGCAGCTTAAATTGCAAAGTTAAATCTATCGCCAATGGAAAAAAAATTAACGGGCATACTCCACCGCCCTGGTTTCACGGATAACGGTGACTTTGATCTGGCCCGGATAAGTAAGTTCAGCTTCGATCTTTTTCGCCGCCTCCCGACACAATAAAAAGGCCTCTTCATCATTGATCTTATCACTGTCCACGATAAGGCGAATTTCACGGCCGGCCTGGATGGCGTATGTCTTACTGACGCCGTTGAAATTGCGGGCGATCTTTTCTAATTCTTCCAGCCGCCGGACATAGGTTTCCAACATTTCCCGTCGGGCGCCCGGACGTGCGCCTGATAATGTGTCTGCTGCCTGCACTAAAACCGCCAGAACCGATTCGGGCGGAATGTCTTCATGATGCGCATGGACCGCATGAATTACTTTTGTGGATTCCCCAAACCGTTTGGCTAACTCCGCCCCTATCAGGGCATGCGGTCCTTCAACTTCATGATCAACGGCTTTGCCGATATCATGCAGTAAACCGGCGCGTTTGGCATGCTTCACATTTAAACCCAGTTCCGACGCCATAATGCCGCATAAAAAACTCACTTCAATGGAATGTTGCAGGACGTTCTGGGCATAACTGGTGCGATACCGTAATTTTCCCAACAATTTTACCATTTCAGGATGCAAACCATGCACACCCGCATCAAAAGCGGCCTCTTCCCCAGCCTCCCGAATGTTGGCTTCCACCTCCTGGCTGACTTTCTCCACTACTTCTTCGATCCGGGCCGGATGGATGCGACCGTCGGTAATCAAATGCTCCAGGGCGCGCCGGGCAATTTCCCGGCGAATGGGATTAAAGGCTGAAAGGATTACTGCCTCGGGGGTGTCGTCTATAATCACATCAACCCCGGTGGCAGCCTCCAGGGCGCGAATATTTCTACCTTCCCGGCCAATTATCCGGCCTTTCATTTCTTCATTCGGCAGGTTTACTACCGAAACAGTCTGCTCCGCCACATACTCGCTGGCATACCGTTTAATAGCCAGGCCGATTATTTCTTTGGCTTTTTTGTCGGCAAATTCTCTGGCCTCCGTTTCGATACGTTTTACCAGGCGGGCCGCATCGGTGCGAACTTCCCTTTCTAAAGATTTTAATAAAAGATTGCGGGCTTCCTCGGAACTAATTCCGGCCAACCGTTCTAAGTTGAGCCGTTGTTCCTTTATCAGCCCTTGATAGTAAGCATCCTTTTCCTTGATTTCCTTATCAAGAGATTCTATAGCTTTCTGGCGATTATTGAGTTCTGCCTCCTTGCCGTCAAGTATGCCAATCTTTTTTTCCAGATGCTCTTCTTTCTGCAAAAGGCGTTTTTCCAGGCTATTGAGTTCTGAACGGCGTTCTTTACTCTCCTTGTCGAATTCCACCTTCATCTGGAAGAGCTGGTCTTTGGCCTGTAAGGCGGTTTCCTTTTTTAAGGCCTCGGCATCCCTTCGAGCTTCGTCCAATATCTTTTTGGCCAGATTTTCCACCGAATCTATCCTCGATTCGATGATCATCCGGCGCAAATAAAAGCCGGCGAGGACTCCAATAACGCCGCTTAAGCCCACTGCCAACAGTGAAATGGATTCCAGCGGCATTCCCATCTGTTTCTCCCCCTGCTGTATATATAAATAGCGCTGCCTGATCAGGGCAGAACTTTGCTTGTGAAAAAAAATTCAAATGTTCGATTGTGAAATGATTAGTAATACTTGATCGGCTACCAGCCGCACGAGGATGGCAATAAGGGGGAAAATGGTGAATGATTGCTTACAAGGGTTCAGGCACAGGCATATTTATATTATAAAACTAAAAATCTTATCCTGATGGTGAAACCTCCTCTAAAGCATGTGGTATCATTCCCCGAGTGTTGTCGTTTCAAACGAGATAACTTTTTTATATTTAGAGCCAATCCGGCTCGGTGGTGAAAAGTTACTTGCCAAACTATATATTCTGATTCTATATGCTTCCCTTATTATATCCGGTGCGATTCCTTTAGCCTGATTATAAATTTCACTCCCCCGCGAATGTGACGTGTTGACAGAACGTTCTTGAACCGCTTCTAGACACGTGGGTCTACCATGATACTCCTTTAGGCTCTCCCCCCGGAGGGGGATATGCGCACCAGAGTCTGACTGGTGTCCCGGTTCAAATAGTATTGGATCAATAATGCTGCTGCCAATCACTTTCACCGCAGGGGAAGTGAACTTCTATTTTCAATCAATTGAATCAAATTTTTTGATTTGGATTCGATCTCCTGGCGAAGATGGTGCAATTCCTCCTTCATTTCAAGATAATCAAAGGTAATGTTCAAAGCTGTCATTATGGCAATTTCTTCGTTGGCGGCTTTGGGCAAAGCTCTGCGGGTTTCTCGAATTTTCTCTTCCACCAACTGGACGACACTTTCAAGCTGTTGAGCTGAACTTTCACTCCTAAGCGTCAGTGGCCGTCCCAGAATCTCAAAATGTATGGTAATTGGCGTCGAAATAGAACACGCTCCTATTTCTCTTTACCTAATACTTCTAACTTATTCAATAATTGATCGATACGCTGACGCACTGCATCCCGTTCTTTATTCATTTTGCCGAGAGCTTCCCGGGTCTCTGCTAAAGCCTTTTCCTGTTCCTCCAACATTTTCATAATCGTCGCATTCTCATTTTGCAGAGTCTGGTACTGACCTAACACCTGCTCCAACTTGCGCTCTAAAACCTCAAACAATTCTAAGGCCACTCAAGCTTCCTTTCTTTCGGATCATAGTTAAGATTTTATTCTTTGACGCTAAAAAGTCAAGGTAATTCGAGCAATATACCCTCTTGTCGGCAAGGCTGCGGCTAAGATAGGCTGGAATGAAAAATTTGCCCTGAATATGCTGTTAACTACCTTTAATTGGACACTGACAGTCACTATGTCGATTACAACTGCTATTGGTTGGTGTGGCCAATATTTTTTGACTGATGCCGCAGCCAAGGGCCAAACTGGTGCCGTTGATCTTGATGACTAATGAACTGCCGTTGTTTTGACAAATAACTAACCGTTGCCCGGGAAATAGACCCAGCGTCACTAAACGCTCCTGTAGTTTCCGCCCTCCCAAAAAGCCGCTGATGATCGCCCCCTCTCCCGCCGCAAAGGCTGCTAGGGGCTGTACTGATTGAGAATGCGGCTGCGCTGATTCACTATTAAACATGATCTGCTACCTCAGTTCCGGCAACCCCGGATTTTTGACAATCCGGACAATATCCTTGGACTTCTAAAACATGTTTGCTGATTTTATACCCATAAGAACTTGATAATTTGGTTTCCACAGTGGACATGAGAGGTTCTTCAAATTCCACCATCGCCCCGCAGCTTAAACAACGTAAATGGCAGTGATGCGGTTGGCCGTATATCTGCTCGTAATGCCAATGGCCATCCACAAAATTTACTTCCCTGATAAGCCCGCAATCCACCAGCAACGGCAACGTTCGGTAAATGGAAGCCTTGGATATTTTCCTGCCTTGGGCTAACAATCTCAAAAATAATTCTTCAACATCAAAATGTTCCCGTTTCCGAAAAATCTCGACCACAATATTTTCCCGCTCCGGAGTCTGTCGCAACCCCCGGGAACGTATAAAATTTTTAAATATCTCTAATTCCGGCACCATATCTTCCTAACGAAATTGAGAACCAATAACAATAATGTAACCTGCAGAAAAAATTTGTCAAGGCCGCCTCGCTAAAAATGTCTTTGATATATCATGCCCTCCTTTACCCTCGCCTGGGCTAGTTGATAAGCCGCCGCCCGGGGATAAATGTTGCCTTCTTTTACCAGTCGCAGGACTGCCTGAGAGTTTTCCTTGATTTTCTCACTTACTTCCTTGAGGGCTTCCTCAATGGAGCCGCGCTCGATATTCCACCGCCGTACTGATCACACCCCCGGCGTTGACAATAAAGTCCGGCAGGGTGCAGACGCCCCGGTCATGGAGATACTCTTCCGCTTCTGCCGCAATAGGAATATTAGCGCCCTGAAGGACCATCCTGGCCTTAATATTAGGGGCATTCTGCATGGTAATGACGTCCGGCCGCGCCGCCGGCACCAAAATCTCGCACGGTAATGAAAAAAATTCTTCTGGACTTACCTGCTCCGCCTCAGGATAATCCTGCACCTTGCCGTTATTTTCCTTAATCATCCTCAGTTGCTGCAGATTTATCCCCTCGGGATGGTAAATCGCCCCCGCCGAATCACTGGCCGCAACCACTACGCAGCCCCTTTTCTCCAGAAATTTGGCTGCGGCCTTGCCCACATTGCCGAAACCCTGGATCGCTACCCGCGCCCCTGCGAGACTCATTGACATAAAAGATGCCATCTGCTCTGCCGCCACGGCCAGGCCAAATCCGGTGACGCCTAATTCGTCCAAAGGAATCCCCCCGGTGACCTTGGGCCGCCCGGTGCTGCGCTGCGTTTCATCGTAAATAAAAGCCATGCAGGTTTCATCCGTGCCCATGTCAGGCCCCGGTATGTATTCCGTCAGATCGGCGATGGCCTGGGCAAAAGCCCTGATTAAACGTTCCTTCTGCTCCCAGGGCATTGCCGGGTCAGCCGCGATGCCCGCTTTGGCTCCGCCATGCGGCAGGCCGGCCGCGGCATTTTTCCATGTCATGGTCCGGGCCAATCGGAAGACTTCTTCGGTAGTCACATCCGGGGCCATTCGAACTCCTCCCACAGCCGGTCCCAGGGCAACGTTATCTATAACCACAATTGCTCTAAGCGGCAGGCGCGGCTCGTAAATATGGACTATTTTAGCCGGCCCCCATTCGTCCGCAAATAGCTTAAAGATGTCTTCCATTTTATCTTCCTCGCATCATTAACTTTAATCTTGCTAACCGGATGAATTTTTGAGCAAAATCTGTTAGATGAATTAAGAATTTCTTCCTTGGTTAAATTATCAAGGAAATCGAAAATATATTAATTATAGTAATACCGGCTGCTACTCTTGTCACCTTTTCAAAAATAATTATAAAATATTCCGGGTTCAGGCTTAATAATCGGCCGGCAGCATTAAGTCTTTGCCGTCCGGGGTCGAATAGGAGAAAAATGATTAATCCATCAGATGAGACCTCTATCTGGGGGATGATGCTTGCCACCCGGCATTTTTTGTGGTAGAGAATATTTTCACAGGTCCAGAATAGTTAGGGGAGGCAGATATGAGTCGAGGAGTAAATAAAGTCATTCTTATCGGCCATTTGGGTTCTGATCCGGAAGTGCGCTACACTGCCAGCGGTGCTGCCTTGGCCCGCTTTAATCTTGCCACCAGCGAATCCTATACTGACAAAGATGGCGCCCGGCAGGACAAAACGGAGTGGCATCGTATAATTGTCTGGCGCAAACTGGCAGAAATCTGCGGCCAATATCTTGCCAAGGGAAAATTAGTGTACATCGAAGGACGGCTTCGAACCACCTCCTGGGAGAAAGACGGTGTTAAGCGCTATACCACCGAAATTGAAGCGCAAAATATGGTAATGCTGGGTTCAGCAGGGGAAAGGCCGCCTAAAGAATTTGAAGAACCTTTTCCGCCCCCCCCCGGCGGGCCTGCCGAAGAGGATGATTTTCCCTTCTAAAATATTGCCGATCAATTCTAAGGGTCAATTAATTTTTTACTATGACGAATATCCGTTCAGCAAAACGCCAACAGATTACTCAGTTGCTCTTAAAGGGGGATTACCCGGCCATTGCGGCTCTTGCCGCCGATACTGCCGGCGTGGTTACCCCCCTTTTGGCCATGTTGTTTGACCCTGACAGCCTGCTGAATTGGCGGGCCACCGAGGCTTTAGGTTATCTTGCCAAAACTCAGCCTAAAAAGATAAAAGATATTATCCCGCGGCTGCTCTGGTCCTTAAATGAAGATTCAGCCAGCTTCGGCTGGGGCGCGGCCGCCGCTTTAGGTGAAATCGGCAGGCATAACTATGATATCATCCAAGATATTATTCTCATGTTGTTTCAATTCCTGGAGGAGGATTTTACCCGGGAGGGCATGCTCTGGGGATTAGCTCGTCTGGGGCTGGAACACCCCCAGGTAGTGCAGCAGGCCGCGCCGCGTATTCAAGCCTGTCTCACTGATCCAAATCCCCAGGTCAGGGCCTATGCCGCCTGGGCCTTGGGAATCATCGGCGCCCAGCCGGCCATTGACGACCTTCGTCGTTTACTCAATGACCCTGATCCGGTCAAGCTCTATGAAACTAATATCGTCCGAGAAACTACCGTGGGCCAGATTGTCCGGGAAGCCCTGCAGCATCTGGAAAAATAATGTCCCGCGGTCATCATAAATTGTGGTAGAAAAAAAAAGAAAGGAAGTTTACTATGCTGTTCGCAATATTGTTATTCGTTGTTGGAATTTACATCGGCTATAAATATCCCCAACAGGTCCAGAGCGTCATCGACTCCGCTAAAAAACTTTTTGGCGAAGCCAAGGACAAGTTAACCAAGAAAAATGAACCGCCCACGCAATAATCTGTTGGCGTCGCCTTAGCAACCTCCTCTGTCATTCTGAGCGGAGCGAAGAATCTAATCTTCCAACCAGGCAAGATCCTTCACTTCGTTTAGGATGACAAAAAAGCCATTTTGCCAGAGGCTCATAAGTTACATTCCATACCCCCCTTCCTTTAAAGGAGAGGGGCAGGGTGAGGTTTATATTTACCGGTTCTTTCGCAGGGCCAAAACTGTCCCGTTCCTGCCGGTGATTTTATCCCGGCGGTAGGAAAAGAAATCGTTTCCCCGGCAGCGGCTGCAGATACCGGCGCTCTGGATATGCTCCGCTCTTAATCCGGCCTTCTGCAATTGGTCATAACTGAGGCGCCAGAGATCAAAATAAGTCGGGCGGACCTGGTATGACCAGAATTCCGGCGGCATTTCATTTTTATAATGAATGAATTCAGCGCAGCAGGGGCCCAGCGATGGGCTGATGCCGGCCCGTATAGCCTCCGGCCGGCTGCCGAACACCTCCTGCAACCGCCGCACCGCCTGGCCGATGACATTTTGCACATTGCCCCGCCAGCCGCAGTGGATATTGGCAATTACCCGCTTTTCCGGGTCATAGAGCCCCACCGCTTGACAATCCGCCTGCTTGATCAGCAGTCCCAGCCCCGGTATATCGGTAATCAGGATGTCAATCCCTCTCACCTCTCCGGCTGCCGACGCCTTTTCCTTGTCCGTCAGAATCAAGGTATTGCTTCCATGGACCTGGCCGACGCTGATAAGCTCCTCCAACTCCATGGCCTGCCGTACCAGGGCGCGATTTTGACTTACCCGGTCCGCCGGATCACCCACTGAAAAACTTAAATTCAAACCGTTGAACGGAGGTTCGCTGGCTCCCCCGTGGCGAGTCCAGACCCGATGCTCCAATTCCGGAAATTCTGCCAACAACGACCATTGCCACCAGACCAGCCCATCCTGCTGCCGGCGATTAAAGTGCATTCCGACCTCCAGTCTTTTCGGCTCACGCTGCTCATCTGCCGCCAATTGTCTCCAGCATCTTAATATAACTGGTCGGTTTGGCGCTCAAACTGCCCATGAAAGGATAATCTAATTCAATGATCAAATAAAAAGCGTTCGCTATGATGATGGCCAGCATCGATGTCATCAATAAATGTAGCCAGAATTTTTCCGTCCCGAGTAACATGGCAAACAGTAGTCCAACAATAGAACCGGTGATTAATACAATCCAGAAAATAGTCGGCAGACTGGATTCCGTATCAGACAATCGGTCGTGCCTTAAACTGGCCAGCGTCTTAAAATCCTTCAGAATGTTGGTATACAGAATCTGCTCCCGAGGGTTCGTGGGGCTGATCTGATGTATATCATTTCTCAGGTCGGTCAGCGCCTGTTCGGTTGCCTGGCTCATCCTCATCTGTGCCATGGCGGGATATTCGTCTTCAACTACCAACTTGGCGAATTGGCCAAGGGATTTGATGGACTTGGCAGCCTGCCCCCGGTTGGGATACAGATTAAGGTCTTGATAGAGCTCGAGGGCCACGTTTCCTTCCTTTACGGCATTATCCTTCGACTTATTATATTCCTGCCACAGGATGACCACGACAAAGGCGATTATAATTCCAAAAATAGCCCCGGCTTTATTAAAGATGGAGGCAGTCACATCGTTTTGGCATCGCCTTGTCTGGTAATGCACACAACACCTGACGAGGCACAATAACCCTACCGAAATTAAGACAAAAACTGCATTGATCAGGAAAAATAGCCACCCTGGAGAGAGCATCACGAGTCTGGCAGTAAAAGGCATGTCGTCCCCCATATGCTGTTTGCATTAATCTAGCCTTTCTCAAATATAATTTCCCATACATGTCATTCTGAGGGAGCCTGGCGACCGAAGAATCCAAATCCGGCGCGGCCCTCAGGGTGGCACCTAAGAAAAAACGTTTGAGAACAGGTAGATTACCTGATTTCCAGTGTAACATCAAGGTCTGAAAGGGGTAATTTTCAAAGCCGGCGGGGGGTCAATTTTCGTTGCCAATCTTCAGCGTTTCGCGAACCAACCCCGCGCTGATGTTGGTCATGGCGTCGGGATTAAGATCTCCTTCAGGAGAGGCAAGAGGGGCGTCAATCCTGGTAAATCGTTCTAAACCGCCAGAAGCACGTGCCGGGCAGCCTCGCCGATGACGGCAAACGCGAGATTGAGAAACAATTTTTGCGGGACTGAAAAAATTGGAAACCAGTTCTTTATGTTCCAGGGGCGCACCCTTTATCAGGTTTCTCCGGCATAATCCAGGTGCAACCGTTTCAATCAGAAAGTAACAATAAATTGATGGACGGGTTGGCAATGCCCCCTATTTGAAACCTATTTAAGAACCCAAAGGTATTCGGAGATGGGCCGGTCCATTTTGACACAGCATCCAAGGCGGTGTTCTGTAAGGAATAGCCCGGGGGGGTATTAAAATCTTCGAAAACCTTAATATCGGTTGATTGCATACCATTAGCCGGCCCCTCGTTGGCAATAAAAGCTCCTTCGTAACTGAGAAACTGGATAACGTTGTTAGAGGGACCTACCAGGGCAAGGCCATCGGGTGAGCCATTTTGGATGCCGGTATTTGCATAAAAAACCAGCGCTCCGAATCCTTTCTTCTGGTAGGGAATACGACCGGATAAGGCTATGGTATCGTAAACAAATCCATTATTGCCGTTATACAACACGAGAGAATAACCGGCCAGATCAGTCCCGGCCGAACCGGCTAGTTCAATAGCTTCCCCAGCATCAACCCCGGCATTGTCATAATGAATTTCATTGATAAAGACCGTTGGCGCCTTATTTAACAACCCAAAAGTATGAGGAACGGGGCCGAACCATTTTGACCCGGCCTCCAAGCCGGTGTTCTGTAAGGAATAGCCCGGGGGGGTATTAAAATCTTCGAAAATTCCGATATCGGTTGATTGCATACCATTAGCCGGCCCCTCGTTGGCAATAAAAGCTCCTTCGTAACTGAGAAACTGGATAACGTTGTTAGAGGGACCTACCAGGGCGAGGCCATCGGGTGAGCCATTTTGGATACCGGTATTTACATAAAAAACCAGCACTCCGAATGAATCACGCTGGTTGGGAATAACACCGGACAAGGCTATAGTATTGTAAGCAAGTCCGGTGCTGCCGTTATATAACACCAGAGTATAGCCGGCCAGATCAGTCCCGGCCGAGCCGGCTATTTCAATAGCTTCCCCGGCATCAACCCCGGCATTGTCATAATGAACTTCATTGATAAAAACTGATGCCTGGGAAAACATGGGCCATGCACAAACAGACGAGAGAACAATGGCAAAAATAAGCTGTTTCATTTTTTTCCCCTAAATTTTCATGGATAAGGAGGCAAAGCACAGCTCTTCCGGTGCCGGGGCAAGACCATCACAGCCATCAGCAAGCCACCTGCCTGGTCTTTACCACCAGCAGTTCCTTGCCCCTCAAGTAGATTAAAATTCTAGCACATTTAGAAAAATATGTAAATTGGTACTATTGAAAATTCCAAGGAGAAAAGAGGTGTGTTTGCCGTGAATGCCTGAGAATTCTGAATTAAATTCCAGCCTGAAATTTTACCTTCTTATCTTCAAAAACCCAAAAGGCAAGCCCAGGATAACTTCCCCCCGGGAGAGGAGAGAGAGAGTTTAATGATGAACCCTAATCCCCCAGCAGCAAGGGCGCCATGATGCTGGGCACAGTGCCGGCATTGTAGGTGTAGATGGGTTTCCCGGCATCGTCAAGGACCGTAATCCGTTGGAGGTTGGCCACGGTAATGGTGCTGCCGCCGGAGCCGCTCTGGAAGAGCACCTTGCCTTGATAATCCTTTAAGGTAAAATTTTGATCATTCTTATTAATGGTAAGAGTGTTATAACCACCGCCGCCCAGAATGGTAGCCAGGTCGTTGCCGGGACCCACATCATAGGTCATGCTGTTATTGCCGGGGCCGCCGTACATCTCGTATGACATCGTCACCTAAGTCAGGGTTTACATACATGAGATTATTCCCTGAACCGCCGTATTGCTTTATATGGTCGTCCCCATCACCACTCAAAATTTGCATCTTATTTTGGCCCTGACCGCCCACCTGTATAATCGTATCGTTTCCCCAGCCGCCATCGGCCATTAAGAGATTGTCACCCTGGCCGCCGTACTGGTAGATGGTATCATTCCCGGTACCGCCCTCGGCTGACTGGGCGGTACCTTGATCTCCGCCCACCTGGAGGAGCCAGTCATTGCCGGCGTCCTGCTCCAATGGTTTGGAGTGATATTATCCGTCCCGCCATACTGGATGATCTTATCCTTCAATTCGGTGCCGAATTCTATCTGTTCCGCCACCCCGGCCTGGCCTCGGGCATCATCAACCTTAACATAGTCGAACTCCGAGTCGGGCGGCGGCGTGGGGATGGCAGGGGGCGCCGGGGGCAGTGGTCCCGGCAGACCACCAAAAGCCAGGGACACCGGCAAAAGCGCCGCAATCAGGATGATCATGGCAATGGTGCGCTGGAGGAGGGATGGTTTCATTTATGCAAACTCCTGTAGGGGAGATTAGGCGGCAGTCTATGACCTGCTAATCCCCCAGCAGCAAGGGCGCCATGATGCTGGGCACAGTGCCGGCATTGTAGGTGTAGATGGGTTTCCCGGCATCGTCAAGGACCGTAATCCGTTGGAGGTTGGCGACGGTAATGGTGCTGCCGCCGGAGCCGCTCTGGAAGAGCACCTTGCCTTGATAATCCTTTAAGGTAAAATTTTGATCATTCTTATTAATGGTAAGAGTGTTATAGCCACCGCCGCCCAGAATGGTAGCCAGGTCGTTGCCGGGACCCACATCATAGGTCATGCTATTATTACCGGGGCCGCCGTACATCTTGATGACATCGTCACCTAAGTTCGGGTTGTACATGCATGAGATTATTCCCTAAACCGCCGTACTGCTCTATATAGTCATCCCCAGTCACCACACATAATATTCATCCGATTGGAGCCCTGACCGCCCACCTGGATAATCGTATCATTTCCAAAAGCGCCAACGGCCACCAGGTTACTGCCACCCTGGCCGCCGTATTGGTAGATGGTATCATTCCCGCTACCGCCCTCGCCTAACTGGCCGGTAGCTTGATCTCCGCCCACCTGGAGCAGCCAGTCATTGCCGGCTCCTGCATTCGATGCTTTGGAGGACATTATCCGTGCCGCCATACTGGATGATCTTATCCTTCACTTCGGTGCCTAATTCTATCTGTTCCGCCACCCCGGCCTGGCCTCGGGCATCATCAACCTTAACATAGTTGAACTCCGAGTCGGGCGGCGGCGTGGGGATGGCAGGGGGCGCCGGGGGCAGTGGTCCCGGCAGACCGCCAAAAGCCAGGGACACCGGCAAAAGCGCCGCAATCAGGATGATCATGACAATGGTGCGCTGGAGGAGGGATGGTTTCATTTATGCAAACTCCTGTAGGGGAGATTAGGCGGCAGTCTATGACCTGCTAATCCCCCAGCAGCAAGGGCGCCATGATGCTGGGCACAGTGCCGGCATTGTAGGTGTAGATGGGTTTCCCGGCATCGTCAAGGACCGTAATCCGTTGGAGGTTGGCGACGGTAATGGTGCTGCCGCCGAGCCGCTCTGGAAGAGCACCCGGCCTTGATAATCCTTTAAGGTAAAATTTTGATCATTCTTATTAATGGTAAGAGTGTTATAACCACCGCCGCCCAGAATGGTAGCCAGGTCGTTGCCGGGACCCACATCATAGGTCATGCTATTATTGCCGGGGCCGCCGTACATCTTGATGACATCGTCACCTAAGTCAGGGTTTACATACATGAGATTATTCCCTGAACCGCCGTATTGCTCTATATAGTCTGTCCCCATCACCACCCATAATATTCCATCTGATTGGAGCCCTGACCGCCCACCTGGATAATCGTATCGTTTCCACAGGCGCCATCGACCATTCAGGATACTGCCACCCTGGCCGCCATACTGGTAGATGGTATCATTCCCGGTACCGCCTCGGCTAACTGGCCGGTAGCTTTATCTCCGCCCACCTGGAGGAGCCAGTCATTGCCGGCTCCTGCATCGATGCTTTGGAGTGACATTATCCGTGCCGCCATACTGGATGATCTTATCCTTCAAGTCGGTGCCGAATTCTATCTGTTCCGCCACCCCGGCCTGGCCTCGGGCATCATCAACCTTAACATAGTCGAACTCCGAGTCGGGCGGCGGCGTAGGGATGGCAGGGGGCGCCGGGGGCGGTGGTCCCGGTAGACCACCAAAAGCCAGGGACACCGGCAAAAGCGCCGCAATCAGGATGATCATGGCAATGGTGCGCTGGAGGAGGGATGGTTTCATTTCTGAAAACTCCTGTAGGGGAGATTAGGCGGCAGTCTATGACCTGCTAATCCCCCAGCAGCAAGGGCGCCATGATGCTGGGCACAGTGCCGGCATTGTAGGTGTAGATGGGTTTCCCGGCCTCGTCAAGGACCGTAATCCGTTGGAGGTTGGCGACGGTAATGGTGCTGCCGCCGGAGCCGCTCTGGAAGAGCACCTTGCCTTGATAATCCTGTAAGGTAAATTTTTGTTGATTCTTATTAATGGTAAGGGTGTTATAGCCACCGCCGCCCAGAATGGTAGCCAGGTCGTTGCCGGGAGACACCTCATAGGTCATGCTGTTATTGCCGGGGCCGCCGTACATCTTGATGATATCGTCACCTGAGTCGGGTTTTACATGCATGAGATTATTCCCTGAACCGCCGTATTGCTCTATATAGTCTGCCCCATCACTACCCAGAATTTCCATCTGATTGGAGCCCTGACCGCCCACCTGGATAATCGTATCGTTTCCCAAGCCGCCAGCGACCTTCAGGATGCTGTCACCCTGGCCACCATACTGGTAGATGGTATCATTCTCGGTACCGCCTTCGGCTATCTGGCCAGTAGCTTTATCTCCGCCCACCTGGAGGAGCCAGTCATTGCCGGCTCCTGCTTCGATATATTGGGTGACATTATCCGTGCCGCCGTACTGGATGATCTTATCCTTCACGGGGGTGCCGAATTCTATCTGTTCCGCCACCCCGGCCTGGCCTCGGGCATCATCAACCTTAACATAGTCGAACTCCGAGTCGGGCGGCGGCGTAGGGATGGCAGGGGGCGCCGGGGGCGGTGGGCCCGGCAGACCACCAAAAGCCAGGGACACCGGCAAAAGCGCCGCAATCAGGATGATCATGGCAATGGTGCGCTGGAGGAGGGATGGTTTCATCTCTGAAAACTCCTGTTAAAATCAGAAATTATGCGGCAGACTTAACCGTGCTTGTCCGAAATCATTCCCGGAACCTCTTGCCCCGAGTTCAGGGTCTCAAACACCACACGTGGCTGATAATAAAATATCATAAAATCTTAAAAACTCCCAATTTCCCCTTTTTCAGATAAAATGCAGGCTCACCAGCAAATATCCGCAATTCAGAAGAAGTTATGATATTCAGTCGCATAATTAGCGACGCCATGTTGAAGGTGGGATAAAAGTGGGATAAAAATTCTTCTTACAAATAAAAAAGGGTCAGCAATTCAGCTAACCCCTTAAAATCTCTGGTCGGGACGAGAGGATTTGAACCTCCGACCCATTGACCCCCTGTAGACGGCGGCAGGGATGATCATCACAGACGCTAAGTATATTGCCCCTATTCCGGTAGGACCAGTGGTTCGATAAGAAGGATTAAGGCAGGAATGTCCTTTTCTACCTCTTCCCAGACGATGTCGGTCTCCACCCGGAAATACTCATGCACCAGGGTTACGCATACAGATGATCTGGGTCCGGGGAATCTGTGGATGGTCCTCTTTGAGCCATATAACCCTATAATATACCAAAAGGTTTTGCCTGTCCAGGATAAATTCCGCCGTTAGACTATACTACTTCTTGCGGCAAATCCAGGTCCAGCGTGGATATTTCCCTGGTCCACTTTAAACACAGCCGCGCCATATGAACAGGAATCTCTTTCATGTAGGAAGATGGCAGGGTCTTCACCTGTTTGGTAACCTAACTCTATGATGGTGATTGTTTGTTTCTAAATTCCGGAAGCATCTGAGAAGCCCTGAGTGGCAATGTGGGCGCTAAGCGAGGCGGTATATCTAATACTGGTGAACATGCCTATGTAACCAGGATATTACTCTCAAGATCATAGGCATTAGCTACTCAATACGATTCTCCCGCCAGTTTGAGGACTATCCTGCGTGTCATAGGACTGACTCGAAAGCGCAAGGCCTGCAACTTATCGAGAATAGGAGCAATGGCCTCAATCAAGCCCACGCGCGTCGGCAGCCAGCATTACTCCTAAAGTGCCGGTGAGTTGAATCCCCATGGTCTCAGCTACCCGTCTGGCCAACAGGTCGTCCAATATAACTACGGCCTCAGGGATTTCCAATGCCAGCGCCAAGACCTGTGATTCTCCCGGCCCTAAATCAGTAATCAAGGGTAGGGCAGCGATACTTGCTGGGCGGCGGATTTCAAGCCAATTGAGATGCGATACCTCTGGCAGGTCGATTCCGGCTTTTTTGCCGGTTGCTCAGTTCATCCACTACCGCAGGTGGAATAATTATCCTGCTCGACCAATGTGGGCAATATATGGAGACATCCGGCTTGATGCAGATATTGCAGAGGAGAGGTGTTACAGATAACCTCAGGCAAGAGAGACCTCCCGCTGTAAGTCCTCTTCAGTCAATTGAAAAGTATCAACTCCATAATCGGCCAGACGAGACAAGAACACTGTTCTTGGAACTCCCGCCAAGGCCGCAGCGGCACCGGAGGATAGGCGGCCCAACTCAAAGAACTTGACTGCCCCTGCCATTCTAAGTTCGGCGGCCAAGGCTTCCGGAGTCAACTTCAAGGCCAACAGACTGACATCCGGCACTTCGATTGCTATCTGGCTCATAGGTCACTCCAACTATAGAATTTAACGCTAGATTTTGGTTATGGTGCGGCCTCTGATCTTTGAGATCGGAACTGAATTTTCTCATTATTCATTATATCGTATTATTATGACTAAAGATACCAAATCATCAATATAAACTTGGCCGTTTCGTTCACTTGAAATGCCGAGGTCTCTTAAAAACAAAAAGGCAAGCCCAGGATCTTCTCCCTAACTTGCCTTTATTATTATCAAATCATGGTCGGGACGAGAGGATTTGAACCTCCGACCCCCTGAACCCCATTCAGGTGCGCTACCAGTCTGCGCTACGTCCCGACTTGTTTGTTAAGCTGCGTTTGGTCGTGAGCCGGTGAACCGGACCCCGCCCAACGCCTCACGAAATGTTAATATATCCCCCCCTAAGAGCGCTGTCAATACCCATCTAAGCCAAAGCCGCAGCCCGGCCCAGGTGAAAGGCCTTCAAATTGGTCTCCAGGTGTTTGCTGGGGGTCCGGGTCTCAATAATCCGGACGAAACCGTCAACATCGAAAGGCACCCGGTCGGTGCCCAGCAGCGCCCCCAGCAGCACCATGTTCACCGCCAGGGCGCTGCCCGCCTCCGCCGCCATCTCATTGGCATCCAGCCCGATCAGCCGGTCCACCTGCCCCTGCATGATCGTCAGCATCTTGTCCACCGGGGGATATTTCGCCTGCCCCGTGGCCACCGTGTACGGCACGTTCACCCCGGTGTTCGTCACCACCAGCGTCCCGGGGTGGCAGCGGTTCAGGGACCGGAACGTCTCCAGGACTTCGAACCCCAGGACAATGTCGGCCTCGCCCAGTGAAATAATCGGGCTGGACAAGGCGCCCAGGACCACCGTGGATTCCACCACGCCGCCCCGCTGCGCCATGCCGTGCGTCTCCGACACCTGGGCCATGTACCCCGCCTCCATGGCGGCCTCCCCCAACAAGCCGGGTGGCCAGCAGCGTTCCCTGCCCGCCCACGCCCGTGCAAAAAATCCGCAATTTCAATTCATCAGACATATAATTCTCAATGTTAGATTAGATCCGTTATTAGATGGCATCATACTTGCCAATTTCTGTCAGGTTGCACAATTAGTCAACGATATAATAACAAAAACAATAAGTTGATTGGTGCCGCAGCGCGTGACTGGACGCTCTGCGGGTGATGTCATTCACCGGACTGCGTCAGGAAACTTTTATTTTTCGCCAATCTTCCTGATATCCGCCGGCAGGTAAATCTTGTACGCTTCGAAAGTTTTCTGGTCTTGCCACTTGCCGATCAGAGCTGATTTCTCTATCTTTGATGGCAAGCTGTTGGTTATTTCCTTGCTGCAAATAACATTCCCAATCAGCAATCTTTTTATCCCCCTGGTAAACTTTAATCGGGTGCTCCATGGGGTTGGCCCGGTTGGCTTTATAGGAGTAAATTACCTTAATTTTCTTACCCGAATAGGTGGCTTCGAAATATCCCTTATGCTTGCCGCCTCTTCCTTCGTTGCCGCCGATGACGGATATTTCCACAGGTTTAGCTGCGGCCCAGGTATTCCCGGCTGCCATCGCTAAACTGATTGATATGCATAAAGATAATGTTATGATGCCGATAATCTTTTTCCGGCTGTCCAACCTCATTCCTCCTGATCGGATTATTTTATTATTAGCTAAGAGCTGACCGGTGCCACCCCAGGTCCCTATGGCGGGGAAACTCAGGATTCAGAACTCAACTTGCCCTTCGCCCGGATCGCCCGTTTCTCACACAGTTGCAGGCAGAAGCCGCAGCCGGCGCACAACGTCTCGTCGATGGTCAGCGGTCCTTCCCCGGCCAGCGGCGGCTGCAGGGCCGGGCAGCCGAAATAGTCCAGGCAATGGCGGCAATCCCGGCATTCCGGGCCCACCACAAAGGTTTTGGCCCGCTTTTTGCCCCCCAGGCGCTGCATGTAGAGGACGCACGGCGAACGCGAGATGATCACCCGGACGCCGCTGTCATTGACCGCCGTCTTCACCGCCTCCAGGGCCAGGCGGTATTGCAGGGGATTGATCACCTGGACCTTCTCCACGCCCAGGGCCTGCACCACGTCTTTAATGTCGATGTTCTGCCCGCCGTATCCCGGCGGCGCCGGTTTGACCCCCGGGTGGGGCTGGTGCCCGGTCATGGCCGTGGTGCCGTTGTCCAGAATAATGAGGAGGAAATCGTGCCGGTTGTGCACCGCGTTGACCAGGCCGGCAATGCCCGAGTGGAAAAACGTCGAGTCGCCGATAAAGCCGATGACCTTTTGTCCGGTGGCCCGGGAGATGCCCGCCGCCGTGCTGACGCTGGAGCCCATGCACAAAAGATAATCCGCGATGCTCAACGGCGGCAGCAGTCCCAGCGTATAGCAGCCGATATCGGTGGGGAAGATGCCTTCCGTCCCCAGGTCCCGCAGGGCGATTTTGACCGCGTAATACGTCGAGCGGTGCGAGCAGCCCGGGCAGAGGTTGGGCGGCCGCTCCGGCAGCGGGCTTCCCAGCAGGGCGGCCGCATCCGGGGGGGCCGGGGCCTTGTACGGGATTTCAAAATAGTCGGCGATAACCTGGCGCACCATCCTCGGGTGATATTCATACAGGCGGCTGAACAGCCCACGTCCTTTGCCTTTGATGGTGAGAGGTTTATTCTTGGTCCCGGCCAGTGCCAGCAGGCTTTCTTCCAAATAAGGCTCCAGTTCCTCCACCACCAGGACCTTGTCAACCTTCTCCAGGAAATCCAGGATCAGGCGGCAGGGCAGGGGATGGGTGAAGCCCAGCTTCAGGAGACTGACCTTGTCTTCCAGGCCCAGATCGGCGATGGCGTCTTTGACATAGCTGTAGCTCACGCCGCTGGTGACGATGCCCCAGGCGCCTTTGCCGCTTATGGTGTTAAAGGCGCAGGTTTCAGCCTCCTCCCCGGCCTTGGCCTGTTGCTCCAGAAGAATGCGGTGGGCATTCCTGGCCACTGCCGGCACCATGACGTAGCGGAAAGGATTTTTCGTAAAATGCCCCTGGCGCTGCCGCGCTCCCACGGTGCCCAGCACCACCACTCCCCGGCTGTGATTGATGCGGGTGGTGGTGCGCAGGATCACCGGCAGGCCCAGACGCTCCGACAGCTCAAAGGCGTAAATGACCATGTCCTTGGCTTCCTGGGCGTCGGCCGGCTCCAGCATGGGCAGGCCCGAGAGCTTGGCATAATAGCGGTTGTCCTGTTCATTCTGGCTGGAAAACAGCGACGGGTCGTCCGCCGAGACCAGCACCAGGCCGCCTTTGACCCCGGAATAGGCCAGGGTCATTAAGGTGTCCGCCGCCACATTGACGCCCACATGTTTCATGGAGCACATGGCCCGTATACCGGAGGCCGCCGCCCCGGCGGCAACTTCCAGGGCCACTTTTTCATTGGTGGAATATTCAAAATAGAGGTCTGATTCCTGGGAGAGCTGATAAAATCGATCGCCGATTTCCGAGGCCGGCGTCCCCGGATAGGTTGTCGCCAGCGCTACCCCTGCTTCCAGGGCGCCGCGCACAATGGCCTCATTGCCCAACAATAAACGCCGTTCTCCCGGCTGACCACTAAGTAATGCATGCATAATAAACCTCAAAATACGGCAGTGATTTAATTAAAAACTGCAAGAGAAAAATGCTTGCCGCACCCTGGAGCCCCGGCATCTTGGGCGCTAGTATTCCAGGAATCTAACAATTTATCAGTTAATAAACTTTTTTTCAATACCCTATTGCCAAACCGATTTTTTGAATTACCGTATATTAATTATGGTTTCAATAAAAATGTGCCGGTCATTTCTTGTCACCGGATAATCCAAAGTTCTTCCGGAAAAATATCTTGCAAAATTAGGGAGGAGACGTTTATATATCACTTTCGTCAGCCTCTTATGAGAGTTAAAGTTTTAGAAGGGGGAGATTGCGGTGAGAGAAGTAGGGGAGCTCCGCTTCAGCCAGGAACACCTCTGGGCGCGACTGGAAGCAAGACGGTCGCGTGACCATCGGCATTACCAATTTTCTGCAGGAAGAACTGGGAGAAATCTACAACTTTCAATTGCCCGAAGAGGGTGACGAGCTGATCAAAGACGAGGCCTTCAGTCTGGTTGAGGCTCAAAGCGGCAAAGGAGAACTTCTGGCCCCGGTTTCCGGAGAAATTGTTGAAGTTAATTATGATCTTAACGATGTCCCGGAACTGGCCAACGAAGAACCGTATGAAGACGGCTGGCTGCTGCGCCTGGATATGACCGCACCCAATGAATTTGACGAACTCCTCACCGAGGACGAATACGACGAATTTTTAAAAGAGGAAGAGGAAGAATACGAATACGACGAGGAATATGAAGAGGATTTTCCCGAGGAAGAAGAAGAAGAATAACGCCATAATTTATCATACCTTCTCCTGCCGACTCTCCTGGCGCTTACCCGGTTTCAGCCTCCAGCGTTTATGGTATCACCTCAATTCGATTTTCCTTTCTCCATCAACTGTACCAATGGCCAAAAGTTTATTCCTTTATCCCCTCGCTCCGCTTGCGGGGAGAGGGTCAGGGTGAGGGGTGAATCAGATAAAAACTTTTGGCACCTACTATATCTATCTGATAGGCGTTTTTGCTGATGTTGTCTAAACTGTGGAATGGTCTGACTTCGATTCGCCTGGCGCTCCTTTCCCTGCTGCTCCTGGCGCTTGCTTCCATCATCGGTACCCTGCTGCCCCAACAGCAGCCCTGGGAATTTTATCAGGAAAAATTCGGCAGCCTGCCGGCGGAAATCTTCTGGCGTTTAGGGCTTTTTGATATGTATCGCAGCCCCTTGTTTTTAGCTGTCATCGGTCTGCTCATCCTCAATCTCATCGCCTGTTCCCTCAAGCGTTTGCCGGAAGTTCTGCGCCTCTTTCGGAGCCGGCCCGGCCTGGACAAATATCAGGCCTTGCCGCAGCGGTTCCGGCTCACCTGGTCCCGGCCGAATACTCCCGAACTTCTGCCGGACGCCCTCCATCGGACGTTAGGCCGGCCCACGGTGATAACTGAGAAGGACGCCGTCTGGTATCTCTATCGCCTCGGCCGCTGGGGACGTTTAGGGCCCTATATTATCCACCTGAGCATTATTATTGTTGTCCTCGGCGGGCTTATCGGCAAATTCTGGGGTTTTCAGGGCCAACTGAACCTGGTGGAGGGCCAGTCGTCCAATGTCCTGGACCTGACCGATCCCCAGGGCCGGAAACCTCTCGAGTTCGACGTCAAACTCGATAAATTCCAGGTACAGTTTTACCCCAACGGCACTCCCCGGGAATTTCGTTCCGATCTCAGTTTTGTGAAACCGGGGCAGGAGGTCAAGCAGGCCGTCTGCCGGGTCAACGACCCGGTGTCCTTCGAAAGTATTACGTTTTACCAATCAACCTACCAGGCTGTCCCCAGGGGCGCGGTTGCCTTGGAAGTGACTTCGGGAGACAAAACGTTTACTGTCGATGCCCCTCTGCGGCAGCGGGTCATGCTCCCGGATAATCAGGGCATGGTAATTGTCTGGCGCCTGGAGAGTAATGTCATGGGCCTTGGGCCTGCCGTGCAACTGGCCTATCGGCCCGAAAACCGCGGCCACCCGTTAATGTTCTGGGTGCTGGCCGATTCCTCCCAGGAACAGCCCCAGCAACCCGGTCCCCTCATCTTTCGGGTGAAGAAGTTGGACCTGACCTACAGTTCCGGTCTTCTGGTTAAATATGATCCCGGTGTCTGGTTGGTCTATGCCGGTTTTATCTCTATGCTGCCCGGATTCTGGCTGGCCTTTTTTGTCCCCCGGCAGCGCTGGGCCCTCAAAGTTCAGCCCCAGGGCAAAGGCAAATACGGCATCACTGTCTATGGCGCCGGCGATCGTCAAAAATATGCTTTTCAGCAGCGTCTCGCCCGTCTGCAGACTAAATTAGAGGAAGTCGCATGAGTTCCAAACTTTTGGGATGGGTTATTCTTCTGTATTTTACCGGCGGCCTGGCCTATCTCGTGGCCGCCGTCTTTCAGCAAAACCGGCTCAATAGTATCGCCCGGGCCTCCACTCTCTTCGGCTGGGCCTTGCATACCGCGAGCCTGATCTGGCGCTGGCTGGAATCGTATCAATTAAATATCGGCCACGCCCCCCTGTCCAATTTCTATGAATCCCTGCTGTTTTTTTCCTGGGCGGTCATCTGTATTTCATATTTGGCTTTCTGGCGCCAGGTGCACAATTACGTCGGGAGCTTTATCGCCTTTCTGGCCGCCTTGCTCCTGGCCTATGCCTCTTTCGGGGGGCAGTCCAGCGAAATTATGCCCCTCATGCCGGCCTTAAAGAGCAACTGGCTGATAATTCACGTCGTTACCTGTTTTTTGGCCTATGCCGCTTTTGCCCTCGGGTTCGGGGCCGCGCTGCTCTATCTTTTCGCCTCCCGTGCCTCAAAAAACAAGGCAGCAGCCAAAAAAGTCTTGTTCGGCGCCCCTGAAATGGATGATCTGATCTATCGGGCCATCATGATCGGCTTCTTCCTGCTTACCCTGGGAATCCTCACCGGCGCCGTCTGGGCCGAATCAGCCTGGGGCCGTTATTGGAGCTGGGACCCCAAGGAAACCTGGTCGCTCATCACCTGGCTGATCTATGCCGGCCTGCTTCATGCCAGGTTAGCCCGGGGCTGGCAGGGGAAACGGATTGCCGTCCTGGCCTTGGTGGGTTTTGTGGCCGTATTATTTACCTATTTCGGCGTCAGCTTCCTCCTGCCCGGTCTCCATGCTTACCTGACTTGAGAAATGATCCGCTGGGGAGGCGCCGTTGCGTCTGGAAATCAGACAACGGTCCCTTCCTCCCAGCTTATTTCTCTTAAATGTTTGACCTCCTTCATCTCTTGCACCAGATGCCCCCAGGGGATATCGGTCCGGGACTGTAGCCGCAGTTTATAGGTTACGGTTTTTTGCTGATTATTTAAATAATAATTGATAAAATTAATCGCGACCTCCCGGGAGGTTAAAATTTCTTTTATCATCTCCAGGGGACCGTTGGAATCATCGAATACCAGAGTTAAAACCGTGTGTTCGTCTTTGGGAAGATGCCTTTTTATCTGCCGGAATCCGTACAACGTTATCAGGCTGAGTACCACGCTGGCTACAGCCGGGATAAAAAAACCGGCGCCGATGGCCAGACCCATGCCGGTGACCAGCCACATGCTTGCCGCGGTGGTCAGACCCTTGACCGTGCCCTTGCCCGTGATGATGGCCCCGGCCCCCAGAAAACCCATACTGGCAATGGCATAAGAGGCTATTCGGGCCGGATCCAGCCGGACTACGGTTTCATTGATATTGACGGCGCGAAACATATGCTCTATGTGAAGAGATAACATCATGAGCAGACAGGCCCCGGTGCATACCAGCACATTGGTCCGCAGGCCTGCAGCCTGGCCATGGGTCTCTCGCTCAAAACCGATAATGCCGCCAACTATTGCAGCAATTATCAACTTAATGACATCACAATTTATCTCGCTGCACGTCCACATTGCCTGTGCTCCTGTAAAAACCATCAAAGTTAGCTACGTATACCGATTGCCAAAAGTTAATATGAAAATGCCCCTGGTTGACAGCTTGAATTGTAGGGCGGGAAAGCACCCGCAGGGCGGCGAAGCCCAAGCGCATCCCGCCTTCTGGGCTGTTGACCTAAAACGGCCTCGTGTATGATATTTAATAGAGTCGTTACAATCAAGGTGAATATACCTTGCGCCGTGTTTTTATGAGAAAATGATTAGCGTAATATTAGCAAAATGTTCAGGAATGGAAAACACCGAACTGATTACTAAGGGTTAAACGTGCAGCCTGAATCATCCGAAAAAATTATCTATGGAGTTCATCCGGTCCTCGAAGCCCTGCGGCAGCAGGGAGAGACCGTTGAAGAGGTCATCGTCGTCCGGGGCAGCCGGGCGCGCTGGTTTGACGAAGTCAAAGAGCTCGCCCGGAAGAATGGCATCCGCTTCCGCCTCGCCGAACCTGCCTGGCTCAATCGCGTTGCCGGTGGAGCCAATCATCAGGGCCTCCTGGCCCGCACCTTCGGCTACCGCTATTGCAGTGAAGATGCCTTATTGGAACTTTTGCGGCAGGCCGGCAAGACGGCGCTGGTAGTAATTGCGGATTGTCTGCAAGATCCCATGAATTTGGGAAATCTGCTGCGCACCGCCAATGCCGTGGGCGCCCAGGGTGTCATTATTCCCAAAGATCGAGCCGTCGGGGTAACGTCGGCGGTTGCCAAAGCCGCGGCCGGCGCCTTGGCTCATCTGCCGGTCTGTCGGGTCACGAATCTGACGGCCGCCATCAACCGCCTCAAAGAAAACGGCCTCTGGGTAATAGGGGCTGAGGCCTCTGCGGCCCAAAATCTTTATGCTGCCGATTTAACCGGACCACTGGCCCTGGTTGTCGGCAGTGAGGGCCAGGGATTGCGCCCCCGGGTGAAACAAGCCTGTGATCTGGTTTTAGCCATCCCCATGGCTGACGGGCATGTGGGATCCCTGAATGCCGCCACCGCCGCCGCAGTTATGCTCTATGAAATCTTGCGGCAGAGAATTTTGTATGAAAAAATAACTGGTTAATATATTTTCTGTTACAGATTACAATTTTATTGTTTATTTTTAGAATGTCGTTGACTTCCCCGGTATTTATTGCTATGAATAAAAAAAATAAAACTCATAATCTCAGACAAATTCACTCACCTTTATTTTCAGACAAACAGGTAATGAGGTCTGCCCTTTTGCGTAAAAAAACATTGTTCCTGACCCGTCCGCCGCGCTGGAAAAAAAGATTTCTTTATTTTTTTGCTTTTTTCGGCGCTGTAGCTTTCTCAGGTTTAGCTTTTATTCTCTATTTGTCTTTACAGGTGCCGGAAGATCAATTACAAAATAGCATTCCCTTTCCAAAATTGGCCAGTACCAAAGAAAGAACCGAACCAATACCGGATGTCACAAAATCCGCCGCTGAAAAGCCCCCTGCTTTAGGTAAAGTTCCGTCCTATGCCTTATTATATACTACCAGGTCACCAGGAGAGGAGCAGTCCAAACTACGGACGCTCCGTACCCGGATTAATCGCTCCAAATCAATAAAACGGGCTCCAGGCCCTGTAAAAGCCAAGGGATCCTCCTAATCACCCTAATGTCTTTGTGAGTACCTCCGCCTCAAGCCAGACCGGCACCATTGCTCGTTCTGCCGGGACAGTAGGTTTTGCTGTCTTTTGCAGTCGTATCCTTGGTCTCATCCGGGAGCAGGTCTTAGCCAATTTTTTCGGCGCCGGTATGGCCATGGACGCCTTTGTGGTGGCCTTTCGCATCCCCAATCTCCTGCGCGATCTTTTTGCCGAAGGCGCTTTGAGCGCTGCCTTTGTCACCGTTTTCACTGATTACGACCAGCGTTTGGGGAAAAGTCAAACCTGGCGGTTGGCAAATAATGTCCTGGTGTCTTTAACCATTCTGGTCGGCGGCATATCTCTCCTGGGAATTCTGGCCTCCGATTCTCTGGTTAGCCTCATGGCGCCGGATTTTGCTCAAATACCCGGCAAAACCGCGCTCACCGTCATCATGACCCAGATCATGTTCCCCTTCCTCCCCATGATCTCTCTGGCTGCAGTAGTCATGGGCATTTTAAACACCAAAGGGAAATTCTTTATTCCGGCCATGGCCTCCAGTTTCTTCAACCTGGGCTCCATCACTTCCGGAGTTGTCATGGCCCTGATATTCCCTCATTATGGCATTCCGGCCATTATTGGCATGGCCATAGGCACTCTTCTGGGTGGCGGGTTGCAACTTGCCGTGCAACTGCCTTCATTGTATAAAACCGGGTATAAATTCCAATGGGTGGCGAGTTGGCAGGATGAGGGCCTGCGCCGTATCTTCTGGCTGATGACTCCGGCCATCATCGGACTTTCGGCCACCCAGATTAATATTTTTATCAATACCTTTTTTGCCTCCAGCTGTGCCCAGGGCAGTGTCGCCTGGCTGAATTATGCTTTTCGTCTCTTGCAGTTCCCCATCGGCGTCTTCGGCGTCGCCATTTCCATAGCCGCCATGCCGGTCATTTCACGGTATGCTTCCCAGCAGGATATTGAAGGGTTAAAAACCGCCTTTACCTCGGCCCTGGTCATGACCCTGCTCATCACTATCCCGGCCTCGGTGGGTCTGGCAATTCTGGCAAAACCCATTATTGCCCTGATCTTTCAACATGGCCGTTTCACCGCCTTTGACACCAGCCAGACGGCTTCGGCTCTGGTATTCTACACCCTCGGACTGTTTGCCTATTCCGGGGTAAAAGTGGTGGTGCCGGTCTTTTTTGCCTTAAACGATACCAGGTATCCCGTTATCGGCAGTTTTCTGGCCGTAGCCGTAAATTTTTTATTTATCATCCTGTCTCTGAGCGCCCTGCAGCACCGGGCCATCGCCCTGGCTACGTCACTGAGCATGATTCTCAATTTCATCTTCTTAAGTGTAGTGCTCTATTACAAGGTTGAAGGCTATCCCCTCCGACACCTCAGCCGTTGTGTGGCCAAAATTTGCCTGGCTGCCGGTATCATGGGCCTGGCAATTTACCTGCTGGCTATGAGCTTAAATACCCTTTTGGACGCTGGCCTGGCCGGCCGTTTGCTGTCCCTGCTAATCCTTCTGACCACAGGCCTGCTGGTTTACGGCGTCGGTATTTATTTTCTTCAGGTGCCCGAGTTTCAGGAATTGATCGTGCAAGTGCAAAGGTTTCGCAAAAAGACCCAAGAACCATGAGAGAGTGTAATTATGGCTGCTGACGTCAAAGCTCAAGCCCAGGCAATTCTTGAGTTATTGGAGAAACATTATCCCGCCGCTCACTGTACCCTTGATTTTGTTAATCCGTTAGAATTACTGGTGGCCACAGTTTTGTCCGCCCAATGTACCGATGAACGGGTCAATAAGGTGACGCCCGAGGTTTTTAAAAAATACCCCACCGCCGCCGACTATGCCGCCGCCCCCCTGGCCGATCTGGAGGAAGCTTTCCACTCCACCGGCTTTTTCCGGCAGAAAGCCAAAAGCATCAAACAAATTTCCCAGACTCTGGCGGATAAATTTGATGGCCGGATTCCGCCATCATTGGAGGAACTGGTTAAATTGCCCGGCATCGGCCGCAAGACTGCCAATGTTATCTTAGGCAACGCTTTTGGTATTCCCGGAATTGTGGTGGATACCCATGTGGGCCGGGTCTCCCAAAGACTTGGTTAACAAAAAATACTGACCCGGTGAAAATCGAATTCGATCTGATGGCTCTGGTGCCGCAGGCAAAGTGGACAAAATTTTCTCATCAACTCATACTGCATGGCCGGCAGGTCTGCACCGCCAAGAAACCTAAATGCCAGGAATGTTTCCTGCTGCCATACTGCAATTTTGGACAGCAGCAGCGTAAAACCCTGATCAACTAGGCCGGGCCGGACTCCACAGGACAGATTTTTAATTTTCCGGATGTCGGCGAATTTCTCTCAGGTATCTTTTTCTGGCGAACCTCTCAAGTAATTCCGCAGGCGCTCAACAGGTTGTCTCACCGGAGGGAATCTTTCTGCGATCCAGACCATTAGCCGATCAAAAAAAGGAATATCAACCGACAGAAGTAAAGCTCCAAGAGCCAGAAAAAGCCAACCCTGCAGCAAAGGTACGACCAATCCCACAAGTCCCACTATAACTGCTATAATCCCCAATGAAATGCGAACCCAACGCTTCATCTCTTAATCTCCTGTATAACAACGTTCAATACCTGATATGGCCGTTTAACTAGAAGTTAAATAAGTTCTGGCCTTCACCCGGGTGGAAATCGAGGCGGCCCAGTCACCCCGAGTCCTGGTGTCGTAACTTCCCTGTTGCCCCGGAAACCGTTAAGCCAAAATCCTCCCTGATAGATTGCGGCAATTTTTCCAATAAAAAACCTGTCAGGAAAATAGTTCAAGCCTTGCAAAAAAGATCTGGTTAGGTATAATTAATAATTCAGTTGACAACATGTTGCCTGTTTATTTTAGCAGTTCTAAGGCTGAATGCAAGAGACAGCCAAGTTGCCATAATTGCAATAAAATGATTATTGTTGGGGGATCGTCTAGCGGCAGGACAGCAGACTCTGACTCTGCTTACCGAGGTTCGAATCCTCGTCCCCCAGCCAGTTACCTAACCGCCTCTGATTTTTTTCACTTTCGATAAATTTATGGTGGTCATGGGCGGGGAATAAAGATATATTGAATCGACACTACCGCATTCCCCGGTAGCTCAGTTGGTAGAGCAGGTGGCTGTTAACCACTTTGTCGGCGGTTCGAGTCCGTCCCGGGGAGCCAGAAATCAACGGCTGTAAGAACTCCATCCCGAGTTCTTGCAGCCTTTTTATTGGGAAGAATACCCTGAACGACTAAAGTCTTGCCACAAATCTCCCACTGTTGGAAGCTTAGCTGCTTAGTCATAAGGCGATTCCAGCCCAGGAACAGTTCTCTTCTGATGGCTTGGAAGGCGGCAATGGATTTATCTGTGACCAGACTAAGTGGAATTGCAGCAGCAGACTTAATCTCTGCCAATTGATCCTCAGTGTATAGACTTAAACTTTTATCTGATTGAATTATTGTCAAAATTGCTTCATGTTGGATTAGCAGATTTTTTTTATCCGACGATTATCAGGGGTCCTTTTGGGTTGACAAACGACCTCGATGTTACTATAGTTCGATCCTAAAAATAGGAGATTTTATCGAACCTCACATTTCCAGGTAAGTATTTTATCATATAATATTTAAGGAGGAGAGCCATGTTTGGATCAAAGCCTGTCTGCAAACCCGCCGTTAAGTTTGTTTTGCTGGGGGTGTTACTCTTTCCTGCGTTGCTTCACCTCCTGTCTACTTCCTCCCTTGCCAAGTGGAACAGTTTTCCCGTCTCCTATGCCGAAATCACCTCAATCGCCGTCGATCCCGGCAATGCCGATACCGTCTATGCCGGGACCAGAAGCGCCGGCGTCTTCAAAACTACCAACGCCGGGACTTCCTGGGCGCCGGCCCGGGGCGGGCTGACTTTTTACCCCATCCGCAGCCTGGCTGTAAATCCGGTCAATACCAATGTGATCTACGCCGGGACGGATTACGACGGCGTCTGGAAGTCAACGGACGGCGGTACAACCTGGGTCAAAACGAGCAACGGACTGGCGGACCTCATTGTCTTCCGGCTGATTATCGACCCCGGTCACCCTGATACCATTTATGCCGCCCTGGGCGGCGGTGTCGCGTTATCGATTGGCAACATTTACAAATCAGTGAACGGGGGATTGACGTGGGAGAGAAAGGACAACGGCATTGCGTCAACGGAAGACGGCAAATATACCCAAGGAGCAGTAGAGATGATTGCCCTCGACCCTGACACCCCAGCCCAATTGTACACCGCCACGATTTATTTTTCCGGGGTTTTCGCGTCCAGCGACGGCGGTGAAACCTGGACGCCCTTAAATAAGAACCTTGACTTCGAGGCAGGGGTGCAGGCGTTAGCAGTGGATCGTCATCACGGCGGGCGACCTGCGGCGGTCTTCAGCGGTAAGGCTGCGGCATCTGAAAAAACCGGCTACTATATCTATGACAATCTTAACGGTTGGCAAAAGGTTTCGGTGGACTATGGACCGATGAGTCCCTCATACCTGTATTTTCACCCCCTCAATCCAAATATCATTTATGCCTGCGGATGGGTCTTTGAAAAGAGTGCGGACGGGGGGCTGACTTGGATTAATGCAGGAGGCAATTACAATTACTTTGGAGATATAGCGTTCCATCCGGCAAAGCCCGACACTATTTACGCCGCTTACTACAACTATACTGCTTATAAGCCGAATAGCAAGGGCGTATATAAATCCAGTGATCAGGGCGCGACCTGGTCCTTTGCCTCCTCAGGGATTACCGGCGCCGTGGTCAGGTCCGTGGCAATCGATCCCACCTCTCACGGTATTATGTACTTTGGCTCAGATGAGGGCTATCTGGCCCGCACCCAAGATGGTGGGCAGACTTGGCAGCAATGCCCCATCCCACAGGACTATGGAGACCCCCAATATACATTTGGGCTTGGAATCACTGATATACGGATCGCCCCGGCAAAACCAAGCGATGTCTATGTAGCCGGAAGTAACTTATATAAATCATCCGATAGGGGACTGACATTTACTCGCATAGATGAAATAGAAAATCCCCTTTGTATTGTTATTGATCCGTTGAATTCAAATATTATCTACACCTCAGAAGATTTTGGCAGCGGCATTAAAAAAAGCCTGGACGGCGGCCAGAGTTGGCAGTTACTTCAGAATGGTCTGCCGGATATTTCAGTGTTTGCCCTAGCAATAGATCCCTCCCAGCCCTCCACTATCTGGGCCGGAACTGATAGAGGTTATTCGGACCCGAACAGCGGCATCTACCAGTCGGTGGACGGCGGCGCAACGTGGCAAGCTAAATTGAAGAGGACCGATGGAGGCGATCAGATTACGGCCCTTACCGTGCATCCCCGAAATAGCAATGTTGTTTTGGCTGGAATCGAAACCCGTTATGGCGGTAAAATTGTGCAGTCGTCTGATGGCGGTGAAACCTGGCAGGAGAAATGTTCGGGGATTGGCACCCCCTATGCCATCATCTTTGACCCGCGTAATCCCCGGACCCTCTATGCCGCCGCCGAGGGAACCGGGGTGCTGCGTTCGCTGAACGGCGGCAACACCTGGTCTCTGTTCAACGACGGCATCTATTACCCGAACGTCTATTCCCTGGCGGCCAATAAAGATCCTCACTTTCTCATCGCCGGCAGTTATGGCTCGGGACTCTACTACTCAACCTCTCTTTCTAATCCTCAGCCTCTGCCGGGGCTGATGCTGCTTCTTGAGTGACCCCTAATGATCGGTAAGTAGTCGCTCCCAAAGCTCTTATGTCCGCCTCGTCGGGGCCCTGGTTCTTCAGGGCCCCGACTTCAGGCGCCCGGGCCTTCCAGAGGATGAACCTTTGTCCGGCTGTCGGCCCGGTTCGCCATGAATTACGCTTCAACGCTCATGAACCGGTTGCCACTCCTATGACCGCAACATTATCGGCCTCGCCTCTTAAAGCTAATCAGCTAAGAGAAGATTCAGGCCGGGGGGCGGAGGGAAGCCGGTTTGGTAGTGCACTTTGATAATCACCCCCCGGTCCCCCACGGCCCAGCCCACGCCTGGATGCCTTTGGGAGAACGCGATCCCTTTCAGGCCCAGGGCGGTGCCGCTGTCCACCGGGGTCCAGGTGTGGCCGCCATTAATCGTTGTCATCAAGGCGCCATAATCCCCCGCCAGCCAGCCCCGGCGGGCACCCAGAAATTGGATGGCGTGAATATCGCCCCTCACCCCGGTGTCCTTCCTGGTCCACTGGGCGCCGCCGTCAACGGTGCGGTACAGGCCTTCGCCGCCGACCCAGCCCACCTGGTTGTTGATAAAATCCACTGCATGTAATCTACAATATGATACAACGGCTGCCGACCCAAGGTCCTGTTGAATCCAAGAGGCCCCACCGTTGGCCGTGTGCAGCACCACTCCCATAAAACCTACTGCCCAGGCATGCTGCGCGTCGGTGAACTTGAAGGCATTGAGTGTTAAATTCGTAGAAACCGTTGGCGGCGACCCCACCCATTGCCAGGTGGCGCCGCCGTTGGTGGTTCGGGCCAGGATGTGGTCCTCATAGGGATCTCTAACCAACGACCAGCCAGTTTGGCTGTCCAGAAACTGTATGGCATTAAAATCATCAATGACTTCACTGCCCTGGGCGACCCAGTGGGCGCCCCCGTCCGTGGTATGCAGGATTGCCTTGGAATCAGAAGGATCTTTCCAACCTGCGGCCCAGGCATGCTGCGCTTCGGTGCAGGCAACGCCAGCTAAAGGAAGTCTGTAAGTAAAATAACCGAGATCCTGTCCTTGGTACTGGGTCTGCCAGGTAGCCCCGCCGTCCTGGGTGCTGAAAATGATCCGGCCCAAAAAACTGGAGTCGAATTGCCGCGATCCCACGGCCCAGCCCCGATTGGCATCCGCGAAACAGACACTGGAGAAATTGTAGTGAATGTTGATAATCTTTTCCGTCAGATAAGGACTCTCGTAAAATTGATCGGGCGGTTGCCATGGGTCCGTGGAATAACAGATAAAGTCATAATCGCCCACCGCCACCATCCGGTTCCCGGAGGCCCAGACCCCATAGAGGGCAGCCAAATCCCACTTATTGAGTCTAAAACTATGCCAGGTGGTGCCGCCGTCCAGGGTGCTGTTCAAAATAGGTCCCCAGGCGCTACCATAAGCAGTCCCCACGATATAGCCCCGGTTGGCGTCTACGAACCGGATATCTCGGGGGATGCCGAAAAAGACATCAATTTCCGCTTCTAACCGCTCCCAGGTGGCGCCCCCGTCCGTGGTACGGAAAAGAATTCCGCCTTCTTCGCCACTCGAGGTTTTGAACCCCACCACCCAGCCGTGGTTGGCGTCCACAAAGTCAACGCCGGTGAAGGTCATCTTCAGGGCGGGACTGTACTGCTCCTGCCAAGTGGCGCCGCCGTTGCCCGTCTGGTAGATCACAGGTTGATGCAGGGGGTAGCCATATTGGTCGTTCCCCAGATACTTAGCTCCCACCGCCCAACCCTGGTTGGGATCAATGAATTCTATCTTGTGCAGAATGCTGGCGCCTGCCGGCAGCACCTGCGGCGTCCAGGTAGTTCCGCCGTCGCCGGTTTGCCAGATAGCGGCCACCCAATTATCCGCATTTCCGAAATGATCATAATGAATCGCATAGGAGGTGGTAGCCCACCCCTGGGTGGCATTGACGCAGGACACACCATAAAAGTCATGGCTGGTGGCCACGGTCTGTTTCACCCAGTTGGCGCCGCCATCGCTGGTGTAGAGGATGGTGCCGTTGCTGCCCACGGCCCAGCCGTGGTTGGGGTCGGCAAATTTGACCCCTTGGAGCAGTTCGCTGACGCCGGCCTCCTGCTCAACCCAGTTTGCCCCGCCGTCCTCAGTCTTGATGATGGTCCCGACATAGAGTTTCCGGGCCTGGTCCCAGTGGGGCGCGCCTACGGCCCAGCCCACCGCGTCATTGATTAAATCAATGTCTTTGAGATAGTAGGATTTTTCTTCAAACTGCTTGACCGCCACCACCGACAGGGCGGGCGTCACTGCGAACGCCACCAGGAAGATAGATAAAAGCCAACCGATAAGTGCCTGCATGTTTCCTCCCATTGATGCGAATTAATAGTCCAATAACTATCGCAATGTCTCTCAAACCAAACGGTCAGTGGTTCGGTTTTCACCTCCAGGCGGACGGTGAGTGTTGCCCTTCGCTGCGAACGATACTCTATGGTGGGTGTTCATTAATATACCTGTCAAATATAGGCAGGTTTTTCTGAAAATGTCAAAAAAAATTCCGCCACTAGAATTTCCTGCAATACCGGGCTGGGGTGTTTCCTGAAGCATCTTCTTCAGATTCATTTTTCCCAAAAAAAACGGGGCGGGTATAAACCGCCCCATATGATGCTGGGATAACTAATAATGTAAGAATCTAATAGCCTTCTTCAAAAGCCACATCCTTCTCATCCAGTTTCTCCTTAAAGAGGTAGTGGGCCCAGACCTGATAGAGTATAACAATCGGCACAAAGGTCAGGGCTACTCCCAGCATGATTTTTAAGGTCAAAGGACTGGAAGAGGAGTTAAACGCGGTGAGGCTATACTCGGGATTGAGACTGGAAGGCAGCAGGCGGGGGAATAACCCTATGACTCCGAACAGCGTACAGGAGACAATGGTGCCCGCCGAAGCGAACCAGGCCTGCCAATACTGAGCTTTTTGCACGAAGAATTTTACCAGTATTAAAGCCACCACCGCCAGGGCCGGAATAATAAACAATATCGGCTGCTTGAAATAGTTGTCATAGAGGTCGGTGCGGTGTATGGATGCCAACAGGAACAAGACGGCCGTAACCAAAAGAATCCACCATTGTTTGCCGGCCGTGTCTGCCAGACGTTCCTGCAGCGCGCCGGTGGTTTTAATCGCCCCCCAGATAGCCCCGTGCACCAGGAAGAGGAAGAGAAACAACATGCCGCCCAATAAGCCATAGGGATTTAATAAGGTAAAGAGGTTACCTTGAAAAATTCCTTCTTTGTCTAAGGGCAATCCCTGAAAAATATTGGCAAAAGCCACACCTAAGAGCAGGGCCGGCAGAAAGCTTCCCACCGCCAGGCAGGTATCCCAGAATTTGCGCCACCCGGGGCTGTCGACCTCGCCCCGAAAGACAAAGCTTACCCCGCGAAAAATCAGGGCAAAAAGCAGCAGCATCAGAGCTGTGTACAGGCCGCTGAACATCACCGCATAGGTAGTGGGGAAGGCTGCAAAGGTAACGCCGCCGGCGGTTATCAACCAGACCTCGTTGCCGTCCCAATGCGGGCCCATGGCGTTTAAAATCTGCTTCCGTTCTTTATCGGTGTGGCCCACAAAAGGCATTAACGTACCCAGACCAAGGTCATAGCCGTCCAGCATAAAATAGACCGCCCACAGAATACCCCAAAGCATAAACCAGATTGTTTCCAGCATGGCAATGACCTCCTTTAGTCTATGACCGCAGCCGGCGCCGTTTCGGGGCCTTTACGGATGTGCCTGATAATAAGGTAAAACCCGGCGGCGCCCAGCAAGGTATAAATCGCGATGATGGCAAAGAGCGAGAAGCCCACTTGCGAGACCGCGATGGGCGAGACGGCGTCCCTGGTCCGCATCATATTATAGACGATCCAGGGCTGCCGTCCGACCTCGGTAACAATCCAGCCGGCCTGTATGGCGATGTAGGGTAGCGGGATGGCAAAAAGCATAATTTTTAAATATAAAGGACTTTCTTCGAGTTTGTGGCGCCGGAACCAGCCCCAGACCGTAAGCAGGGGAAAGAGAAATCCCAAACCCACCATGATGCGGAAGGCAATGAAAGTCAGCGCCACAGGCGGCCTGTCTTCAGGGGGGAAATCCTTTAAACCCTTGACCACGGCGTTAGGATCATGAAAAGCCAGCATGCTCAAGGCTCCGGGAATTTTGCCGATTTCCACCGAATTCCGATCGTTTTTCTCATCGGGAATGAGAAACAGAACCTGCGGGGCATTTGCCTGGGTATCCCACAGGGCCTCCATGGCCGCCAGTTTAGCAGGTTGAATCTTAGCCACTTCAGAGCCGTGGATGTGTCCCTGGACCACTTCGGCCACGGAAAAGATGAGGGCAAAGGTCAAGCCCAGACGAAATGATTTAGTAAAAAATTCTGTATTCTGTTTGCGTAGCAGATGATAGGCGCTGACGCCCATGACAAAAAAGCCGGATAAAATATAAGCGCCGCTAATGGTGTGAAAGAAAATCTGCCAGGCGAATGGGTTCGTCACGACCGTGAAGAAGTCTTGGAGTTCGGCCCGGCCGTTTCGGATCACATACCCCACCGGGTGCTGCATCCAGCCGTTGGCGATTAAAATCCACAGGGCCGACGTACTGGAGGCGATGGCCACCAGCCAGATGGCCAGACAGTGTAATTTCGGGGAAATCCTGTTCCAGCCAAAGATCCAGATCGCCAGGAAGGTGGATTCCAGGAAAAAGGAGGTGGTGGCTTCAATGGCCAGGAGCGACCCGAAAATATCACCGACATATTTGGAATAGCGGGACCAGTTGGTGCCGAACTGGAACTCCAGGGTGATGCCGGTGACGACCCCGATGGCGAAATTGATCACGAATATTTTTCCCCAGAACTTCGTCATCCGTAAATATATTTCGTTGCCCGTGCGGAGATACTTGGTTTCCATGATGGCCACTAGAATTGATAAACCAAGAGTCAAGGGCACGAAGATAAAATGAAAAAAGGTGGCGGCGGCGAATTGCAGCCGGGAAAGCATTAAGACATCCATGCGCTACCCTCCTCAGGAAATTGCTAACTGATCTCTTCTGCTTAAATTTTCGTATAATAATAATTATTCTGCAATAGACTTGCTATATTTTTGTAAAAAGGGGTGGGTCTTTTTTTAAATCGGTCGCCGGCATCTCTCAAACACTCTGAGTATTCTTCTTCAGCCTTTTTTGGTAACTTTTTGCTATATATTTATGATTACATATTTTTAAACTTATATAATATACAATAATATGTAAAAAATTAAATTATGACGGAGGAAGTGGGCATGACAAAGATGCAGGAATCCGGCGGCCAGAGCAAGGCGCCTGATATCAAGGGTGATGAAAACCTTTTTATCTGTCCCATGTGTGAAGCTGAGCACGCCGTTCCCGGGGAGAAATCCGGTGCCGAGCTCATGTGCCCCAAATGTGTGGTTCCCCTGCAAAAGAAGCCGGGGAAACAATAAGTAATAGTGCCTGGAAGGATTTCAACCGGCAGCCGGTTAGCTGCCAGAATTGCCGAGTATTCACTGATAAAACCGGAGGCAACCCCGGGGAGGGACGGCCCCCCCCGGGATTGAGCGGTTTATTATGTCAGGCGGTTATTTAACTTTGACATACTTGCCGTCTTTGACTTCGAACAAGGAGATGTCGCCTTTCATAACGTCGTGCTCCGGATTGAAACACAGCTTTCCGGTAACACCGTCAAAATCTTTCACTTCATCGAGATATTTTTTGATACCGTCGGGTGTGGGGCCATATTTTTTCATACCCTCGGCCACCATATTGGTCATATCATAGGTGAGAGCGGCAAACATGATGTTTATCGGCTCATTGGCATTGGATTTGGCCAGTTTATAATAGGCTTCCTTAAACTTCTGGTTTTTGGGGGAGTCATAAGCTTCATGATACTCGCTGGCGACCAGATGACCTTCGGCCGCTTTGCCGGCCAGTTCACAGTAAATGGGGGCGATATCACCGTATACCCCGATTACTCGCTGGTTCATCCCCAACTGCCGGGCCTGGGCCGCAGCAGGGGCGGTTTCCTGATAGTAGCCGGGGATGAAAAGAATGTCAGGGTTGGCGGCCTTGAGATTGGTCAATTGGGCCTTAAAATCTTTGGCGCCCCGCATAAAAGATTCCGTGGCCACAACCTTGATGCCTAATTTTTCGAAATCCTTGCTAAATAAATCATTGCAGCCTTTGCCGTAGGGCTCGTTGGAATACAGTATGCCCACGGTTTTGGGTTTGTACTGTTCGGCGACGTATTTGGTCAGGGCTTCCGATTGCTTATCAATACGGGAGCAGCCTCGATAGATATAGGCGCCGGCGCCGCTGACTTTGGGAGAAGTGGCGGTGGGAGTGACCAGCAGGATTTTGCTTTCATTGGCCGAAGGCGCTGCGGCCAGGGCGGCGCCGGAGGTCATGGGGCCGATGATGGCCACTACTTTATCCACATTCATTAATTTTTGGACGGCGTTGACGGCACTGGTGGGGGAATCTTTTTCGTCCTCGAAAATAACTTCAAGTTTGCGGCCTTTAATGCCGCCGGCCTTGTTGATTTCATCCACAGCCAACTCGACGCCTCGCCTGGCCGGAAGACCATCTTCAGCACCGGCTGAAAGACGCAGAACCGAGCCGATTTTTACAGGTTCGTCTGCCAGCACCGGCAGGGGAGACATGATCAGCGTGCCGAAGCCCACCATCAGAACAGCTAATAACCAGAATTTTTTTACCGACATAATTTCCTCCTCAGATTAATTTTTTAAGATATTATCAGTTTCAATGCAGTTATTAAGTGCTTTGAGTAATTTTCTCCACCAAAGAAACCCGGGAATCGATCCCCAGGTTCTCCCGCAACTGGCGGCGCAAACGGCGGCTTATGGCCTCCAGGCATTTTACCTCATCTGAAAACATCGATTCATCCACTTCGATCTCGATCTCCAGAAAAGCCAGGGCGGCATCACGGCCCAGCCGCAGCCGATGCCTCGGATAGTGGCCATCGAGAGTTTCCTGAATATAGGCGGCTATCTGGTCCGGGTGGATCTTAATGCCGCCGATGGAAAAAATCCGATCACAACGACCGACAATGTCCCCCAGACGGATCAAAGGGCAGCCGCACGGACAGGCATCCGGCTGTAGTGACGTCAGATCGCCGGTGCGGAAGCGCAGCAGGGGAAAGGCGACGGTGGACAGGGTGGTAATCACCAGTTCCCCGGGAAAACCGGCAGGGCGTGTTTCACCGGAATCGGGATCGACTATTTCGGGCAAAAAATGGTCCTCGGAAAAATGAAAACCGTCACCGTGCGGGCAACTGAAGGCCAGGCCGGGTCCCAGTACCTCGGTAATGCCATAGGCTGAACTGATATTTACCTGGAGCCCGGCGGCAATTTCGGCCTTCAGAGCGGCCGGTAAAGGTTCGGCAACCAAAAGAGCCCGTTTTAGACTAAAATCTGCGGCCACGAGACCCATAGTATCCATGACCGCGGCTAAATGTCTGGCATACGAGGGTGTGGTTACCAGGACCGAAGTCTTGTAATCCCTCATAACCATAATTTGCTTGGCGAAATTCAGATTCGACAGGGGAATGACGGAAGCTCCCAGATGTTCGGCCCCGTCTTTCAGGTCACGGGCCCAATTATTCAGCCCGCCGGCCAGAATAATCTGGACGATATCGTCTTTGCCCACATCAGCGCTCCGGTAGAGGCGGGCGCTGAGTTCCCGCCAGAACCTGAGGTCTCCGGCGGTGTAGCCCACGACGACAGGATTCTCGGTGGTGCCGGGAGATGATTGGATCCGCACCACATCGCGCAAAGGCACCGCGAACAGGCCATACGGGTAATTTTGGGATAAATCGGCACGGGTGGTGAAAGGCAATTTCGCCAACTGCGACAGGTCCTGAATATCATCGGCCCGCAAATCCCGCAGGTCAAATTGCCGCCGGTAGAATTTTACCTGCCGGTAAGCCCGGTTCAGAGTGCTCTGCAACCTCTCCAATTGCATCAGTTCCAGCTCTTCCCGGGAGGGAATTTCAATGCTCCAGTCTGGCATGGCCTATCTCCCCTCGGTAAATTCCTTGTAGTCTTTACCCAAGTAGGCTCGGGTAACCTGACGGTCATGCAGCAATTCGGCCGCCGGTCCATTCAGGATGATGCGGCCGGTTTCCAAAACGTAGCCGCGATCAGCGATACTAAGGGCGGTTCTGGCATTCTGCTCCACCATCAGGATGGTTACTCCTTTTTGACGGAGATTAACGACGGTTTCCATAATAAGCTCGACAATAACCGGGGCCAAGCCGAGGGAAGGCTCATCCAGGAGCAGGAGTCGGGGCTGAGCCATCAAAGCGCGGCCAATGGCCAGCATCTGTTGTTCGCCACCGCTCAGGGTGCCGGCAGTTTGCTGCCGCCGTTCCCGCAGGCGAGGGAACAATTCATAGATCTTGTCCAGGTCAGCGGCGACATCATGGCGGCGGCGCTGTTTGTGGCGCAGGTAGGCGCCCAGCTCCAGATTTTCCGCCACCGTTAAGGGGGCAAAAATCTGGCGCCCCTCCGGCACCTGGGAGATCCCCCGGGCCACCACCGCCTCGGCGGCCAGTTGATCAATGGGCTCGCCGGCAAAGATGATTTTGCCCTTGAAGCGCACGAGGCCGCTCAAGGAGTTCAAGAGCGTGGTTTTGCCGGCGCCGTTGGCCCCGATCAAAGCCACAATTTCTCCCGGCTTGACATGGCAGCTAACCCCGGAAAGGGCTTCAATTTTGCCGTAATAGGCATAGAGATTGCGAATTTGGAGCATAAGTTCTAAATTTTTATAGACCTGGTAATTTACATCTGCCAGTCCCGGCCGAGGTAGGCTTCGATGACGGCGGGGTGGCGCTGGATTTCCCGGGGGGTGCCTTCGGCCAGGAGGTCCCCGTGATCCAGGACGACGATTTCATCGGCCACTTCCATGGTCAGGCTCATATCATGTTCCACCAGCAGGGTGCTGATGCTTTGAGCCTGGATGCCAAGAATCAATTCCTTCAATTTTTCCGTCTCATTCATATCCAACCCGGCCGCCGGTTCATCGAGGAGCAGGAGTTTTGGGTCCGTGGCCAGGGCTCGGGCAATTTCCAGGAGACGCTGGTGCCCCAGGGGCAGATTGCCGGCATAATCATCGGCCCGGGAGGACAGGCCGACAAAGTCCAACCATTCCAGGCTCCGGGTCCGGATAGCCGCCTCTTCCCGGCGGCCGGCCGGCAGTCGCAGGGCAGCGGACAGCAGGCCGGCCCGGGTGCGCACATGCCGCCCGACCATGACATTTTCCAGGACCGACATGTGACCGAAAAGTTGAACTATTTGAAAGGTGCGGGAGATGCCCTGGTCGGCGATGCGAAAGGGCGGCAGTCCCTGGATGCGCCGGTTCTGAAAGATGATCAGCCCGTGATCCGGCTGCAGCATGCCGGTGATCAGATTAAACAGGGTGGTCTTGCCGGCGCCGTTGGGGCCGATAAGCGCCTTAACCTGTCCCGGGCGGACCTGGAAAGAGACCTTTTTTACGGCCTGGAGACCTCCGAAAGAGATGCCGACGTTTCTTAGTTCAAGCATGCTGTGTTGTGGTTAAATTTCAAAATCCCCCTAACCCCCCTTTAGAAAAGGGGGGAATAAAGTAGAGTCCTTTAAAGTCCCCCTTTATTAAAGGGGGATTTAGGGGTATTTGAAATATATTAAATAATATTAAATGGTTATATTTTAACAATATCTGCTTATAAGCCTTTCATCTTCCTTTGCCGGAATTCCCACAGGTCCAGCAGTCCCCGGAACAGGCCCCGGGGCATGAAGATCATGACGATCATGAGGATCAGCCCGAAGATTACCACTTCCAACTCTTGAAAGACCACCAGCAGTTCCGGCAGAATCGTTAAAACGGCAGCCCCGATGAGAGATCCCCAAATGCTGGCCATGCCCCCCACCACTACCATGGTGACCAGTTTTATGGAAAACATGAAACCGAAGGAAGAAGGGGCGATGAAATTAACGGTATGGGCCAGGAGACTGCCGGCCAGGGAGGCGTAGAGGGCACTGACGACAAAAATGAGCAGTTTCAGGCGCTGGGCGTCAACGCCCATGGCCAGGGCGGCGGTTTCACTGTCGTGGATGGCCCGGAGGGCCCGGCCCAGTCTGGAATCTACTATATTCAAACTGAGGAAGAGGATTGCCCCCACCGTTATCCAGACCAGAAAAAAACCGGCCCGGGGGGTATCGAATTGCCATCCGGCCAGCCGAAAAGGTGGAATGCCCATGAGTCCGGAAGGACCGCCGGTCAGCCAATCCATCTGCTGGAACACAATGGCGACGATGATCCCGAAACCGAGGGTCGCCATGGCCAGATAATAGCCTTTCAGTTTGAGGGCGGGAATCCCCACGACCACGGCCACCAGGGTGCTGACGACCAGCCCGGCCAGGAGGGCCAACAGGGGATCAGCTTTAAAGGTGGCGGTTAAAATGCCGGAAGTATAAGCCCCCAGGCCGAAAAAAGCCGCGTGGCCGAGAGAAATCTGGCCGGCATACCCCATGAGGAGGTTAAGGCCCAGCACCACGATAACATTAAGGCCGATAATATTAAGGAGAGTAAAATAATACGATCCCTGAAGCACGCTGCCGAGGAGGATTACCGGGAGGAAAAAACAGACGACAGGGAGCAGGCGTTGATAGGGGACCATCAGGAAGATCTCGTGTGGCGGAAGCCGATGAGCCCCTGGGGCCGGAAGAAAAGGACCAGGAGGAGGATGAGAAAAGCGACGGCGTCCCGGTATCCGGAGGATAACATGCCACTGGCAAAGGCCTCGGCGATACCCAGAACCAATCCTCCCAAAACTCCGCCAAAGATGCTGCCCAACCCGCCGATAACGGCAGCGCAGAACCCTTTCAGACCGAGCATGGTGCCCATATCATAGACGCCCATGGTAATGGGGGCGATCATGACGCCGGCGGCGGCGCCCAGAGCAGCGCTGAGGCCGAAGGAAAACTGCACCATCTGGCTGACCCGGATCCCGACCAGGCGGGCGGCGACGGGATTAAAAGAGGCAGCTCGCATGGCTTTACCCAGCAAGGTAAAGCGGAGAAAAATTTCCAAACCGGCCACGAGCAGCAGGGTTATACCAATGATCCAGAGACTTTGGGGCAGAATAGTGGCGCCGGCCACCATCAAGGGTTTTTGGCCGCTAAAAGGCGGCAGCGTATAGGCATCCTTACCCCAGAGGAGCATGGCCAGGCCTTTGATCAGGACGCCGCCGCCCACGGTTATGATGATCAGACTGATGGGGGTGGCGTCCCGGGCGGAACGGATAGCCAGCCGTTCAAAGGCCAGTCCGATGGCGGTGCAGATGAGGATAGCCAGGATAAAGGCCAGGGGCAGTCCGAGGTGGAGCGAATATAAGGAAATGACCGTGAGGGCGCCAAGCATGACAAACTCGCCCTGGGCAAAGTTGATAATGGCCGTGGAGTTGAAAATAATGCTGAAGCCCAAAGCGATCAGGGCATAAATGGCCCCATTGGTGAGACCAGAAAAGAGATATTGCAGGATTTCCGAAATCTTTTCCAAGGCATCCTAAATTAACGGCGTGTGGTAGTCACGCTGGAATTCTCGAGAATGGGCTGCGGCTAAAGGTGAGGGAGCAGGGGAGGGCGGGGCAGCCCCGCCCCAGCCGGTATCGCTCAAAAACTTATTTGATTCACCCCTCACCCTGACCCTCTTCCCGGTCTGTACACCCCTCAAGGGGAGAGGGAAAAATTAAAGAGGACTTCAATGCATGGTGGGCGGTGCCCACCATCATGTTTGCCTCTTAACAATTAATCCAACAGCTTCCAATTGCCTTTGTCAATCTTAACCATGACAAAGGCATCCGGTCCCAAACCGTTATGATCTTCCGGACTCATATTGAAGACACCGCTGACACCGGGGAAATTTTTAGTCTTTTCCAATTCCTGACGGATTTTATCGGTATCGGTGCCGGCTTTGCTCATGGCGGCAAACAACAGATTGGCGGCATCATAGGCATAGCCGCCGAAACCGGAGACCGGAGATTTAAATTTGGCTTCGTATTTCTCCACGTAATTCTTGATGACCGCCTTCTGGGGGTCGGTGTCCGGCAGGTCCTTATAGACAGCTATTTTACCGGCCGGCAGGATGATGCCGTCGGCCGCGTCACCGGCATATTCAATGAATTTCTTGGAGGCGGCGCCATGACTTTGGATGAGAGGCATGGTCATGCCCAACTGTTTGATATTTTGGGCTACAATAGCCGGGGCAGGGCCGGTGCCCCAGCAGATAACCGCCTGGGGTGCGGCGGAGCGAATCTTGGTCAGTTGGGGAGTCATATCGGTATCCTTTTCCCCAAAGACTTCCTGGGCGACAACTTCGATGCCGGCTTTCGGCGCCTGTTCCAACAATTGCTCTTTGCCGGAGGCGCCAAAGCTGCTGGAAACAGTGATAATGGCAATTTTATTGATGTTTTGTTTTTTTAGATATTGATAGATGCGGCTGACGGCCAACTGGTCGGTTTGGGCGGTTTTGAAAACCCACGGCCGTTCTTTAACCGGGGAAGTAATGCTGAGACCGGCAGCGCAGGAGATAAGCGGCAGTTTAGCCGGCTGGGTAATGGGGATGATGGCCATGGAAGTCGGCGTCAGGCTGGGACCGATAATGGCAACAACTTTATCCTTATCCATTAACTTGGAGGCATTTAGCCGGGCTTTATTGGCGTCGCCCTCATCATCATAAATTACCACCTTAACCTTATTGCCGTTAACGCCCCCCTTGGCATTGATTTCCTCAACAGCCATTTCCAGGGTGTTCCGCTCGGGCTCGCCTAAATAGGACATGGGGCCGGTGATGGAAAATAAACCGCCGACGACAATATCTGCCGCCAGAACGGGTACGGCCAGCATGGCACTCATGATGAGGATAAAAAATGTTATACCTCCAAAACGGCGGGCACTGCCACGAAGATAGTCACAAACCTGTTGCATGGGATTCCTCCTGGGCGAATATTAATGGTTGAGAAAAACTTCATACCTGAGAGGCGGGCTTCTCAGACTGTCAGCAACGGCGAAAATTAAAGTTGATACACCTCCTGGCCGCTATAAATGCGGACACCCTGCTGCTGCAGCAGTTCAATGGCTCGTTCCAGGTTATCAAAGCGGAAAATAATGACGGCATTTTTGCCGCTGTGCTGCACAAAGGCATACATATATTCCACATTGACATCGGAATCCGACAGGATTTGCAAAACCCAGGCCAGACCGCCGGGGCGGTCCGGTACCTCAATGGCCACGACTTCGGTTTTGCCCACCGTAAAACCGTGTTTTTTCAAGATTTCCCGGGCTTTGTCATATTGATCAACGATAAGCCGCAGAATGCCAAAATCAGTAGTGTCGGCCAGGGACAGGGCTCTGATGTTAATGCCGCCCTCTCCCAGGACTTTGGTGACTTCAGCCAGGCGGCCGGCTTTGTTTTCGAGAAATACTGATATTTGTTCAACTTTCATGGTAGCTTCCTATCACCCCTCACCCTCACCCTCTCCCCTCGAGGGGAGAGGGGAAAGATTGAAAATAATCTTGGGAAGGTTTAAATGCTCAGGTTTTTAAATGCTCAGGCCTCAAGATGCTAAAAAAAGGCTAAATTTAGATCTTGCGCTTGTCGATTACCCGTTGGGCTTTGCCCTCACTCCTGGGGATGGAGCGGGGCTCCACCAGCCGCACTTTGGCAGAAACGCCCAGATAATCCTTAATGTTGTGCTCGATCTTCTTTTCCAGGACCTGGAGCTGGCGGACTTCATCGGAGAAGGTGACCTCGTCCACTTCAACTTTGACTTCCAGGGTATCCATCTGACCGGAGCGATCGACGACGATCTGATAATGCGGTTCGACCCCCTGGATTTCCATGAGGACAGCTTCGATCTGGGATGGGAAGACATTGACGCCGCGGATGATGAGCATATCATCGGTGCGACCCTGGATGCGGCCCATACGCACCATGGTGCGCCCGCATTTGCACGGTTCGGGGTGGAGCGAAGAAATATCCCGGGTGCGGTAGCGAATTACCGGGAAGGCTTCTTTGGTGAGGGTAGTGATCACCAGCTCCCCGGTCTGGCCATAGGGCAAGGGCGCCATGGAATTGGGATCGATAATCTCCGGCAGAAAGTGATCTTCGAACATGTGCAGGCCGTTTTTGGCCTCGAGACATTCGATACTGACACCCGGTCCCATAATTTCGGAGAGACCGTAGACATCCAGGACGTCTATCCCCAACTTCTTTTCGATCTCGGCGCGCATGGCTTCGGACCAGGGTTCAGCGCCGCAGATGCCCACGCGCAGCTTGAGACCGGCAAAATCTACGCCCATGTCTTTAGCCACATCAAAGAGGTGGAGGGAGAAAGAGGGCGTGCAGGTAATGACCGTGGGGCCGAAATCCTGAAGCAGCATGATCTGTCGTTTGGTGTTGCCGCCGGAGACCGGTATAACGGAGGCCCCCAGGCGTTCTATGCCGTAGTGGAATCCCAAGCCGCCGGTAAAAAGCCCATACCCATAGGAATTATGGACGATATCGCCGCGGCCGACGCCGGCGGCGCTGAGGGTGCGGGCGATAAGCTCGGACCAGGTTTGGATATCACGCTGGGTATAGCCGACGACCGTAGGTTTGCCCGTGGTACCGGAGGAGGCGTGGATTCGCACCACCTGCTCCATGGGGACGGCAAACATGCCGAAAGGATAATTGTCGCGCAGGTCCTGTTTAGTGGTGAAGGGAAGTCGCTGCAAGTCTTTAAGACTTTTGATATCTCCCGGTTTAATGCCGGCGGCGTCATACTTCTGACGGTAAAAAGGGACCAGGTTATAAACCCGCTCAACAAGCGCCTGGAGGCGGCGGAGTTGAATAGCTTCCAGTGCCTCCCGGGGCAGGGTTTCAAATTCTTCATTAAAAATCATTGGTTATACTGCCTCTCTAGTAAACGGTGATTTACAAAATTAGCATATAGGGAGGTTAGCGTCAAGGGAAAACTGGGAAAGCCAGGGAAAGTGCACAGTGAAAAGCGGCAAGGAGGCTCAGTAAGAGAAAGGATAAAAAGAGGGGGCGGAAACAGGGGAACCGGCAGTAGCGAGCCCAGCGAAGAAAAAAGCTTGAAGAAAACAAGAAGATATTCCGGCGGGCCGCCCCCTTACATGTGAGGCCAGGGTTAGTGGTTATGATTTCGGACATCAGTATTGATACATTGGTATGGTCTGATCTTTCGGGAATCCAGTTTGATCTTTCGGCTGCAGCCAGCGGTGATGAAGTTTAAAAAAACGGGAACCGGAGGGAAGTTCCTGCCACCGAATAATATTGCACGCCACCAATTCATCGAGGAGAGGGGCCTGAAAATCCTGTTCCCACTCGGCCACGGCAAAAGCTTCCCCTCCGGTGGCGATCAAAAAATCACTTACCTTGTCGACAAGAACCTCCGGATGCAGTTTCAGACAGAGGCTTAAGGCCAGGCGGAGGGCATCCGCCTCCACTTTAAGGAAGCAGGGCGCCAGGCAATAGCGGACGGCGGCCGAATTTTTCAGATTGTGGCAGAGCAGACCGGTTTGTAAAAATTGTTGCAGATAATCCCAGGCAGTTTTGCGATCCATTTGAATATAGCGCTCAAAATCCCGGAGACGAAACCAGCGACCGGCACTCTGACGCAGAAAGCTCCGGAGCTTGCCGGGTGTCAGCTTACGATGAGAACGATGCGGGATATCAGTCCCGGCTGCTTCGAGCCAATTATCCAGGAGGGCATCGAGACAGGCATGGTGGCGAGGGGCAGGGGAGTCTGAGGCCTTTTTCTCCGGCACCTGGTTGGTGGGCTCCTGAAGATGATAGGCCGCCCGTGGTTCATGGGCAGAGTAGCCGGTCGAGGCTGGTTGAGCCGATAAAGAACGGCCCTCGGCGACTAAGAGAGGATAATAAAAATCAAACCAGCCATCCAGATGTTGGACCAGGGCCCGGAACCGGTCCAGGGACACCCGCCCGGCCAGATGCTGGACCAGATACTCCTGGATGCGAGTTTTTACCAGACCCCGGCGGGCCTGTGAACTATCCGGCCGGTCGGCTTGATCAAGAACTACTTCCAGGATCAAGCCGGCTACCAGAGCCCGATCCAGCTTTTCCCGGGCCCCGAGTTCCCCATGATTCGAGTGCTCATCTTGTCCCGGCTGATCGACCACCCACATTCCGGCCTCCTTTGAAGCTTGTCAAAAGAGTTTTAAAGAAGAACCTCCAGCAAAATAGCTTTTTGTCATTCTGAACGAAGTGAAGGATCCTGGCCTGTTTGGAACACTAGGGTGGAACAGGCTTCCAGCCTGTTCAATGGTGCACAGGCAAGATGCATGTGCCACCAGAGATTCTTTACAACGCTTAGAATGGCATGGGTAAGGAAAATTGAATTTTGCCAGTGCCTCAGAAGCAGATATTTGTTTAACTTAGTTAAATTATTATGCAATTTTTTTGCCATTTTGTAACCGCCTAATTTAATTATATATTAAATTCTCATGAGGCTGACTGTTTCACGACTTGAGGGCGTGAAGTCCCAAGACATGTCCCAGGCTTCAGGCCTGGAGGCGGCCCCAGACCGCGTAGACCGGGTCGGCATAGCGGACCTGGGGAAAATATTTATCATCCTGGGGACGAGGCCAGCCGCGGGCGGAATACGTGGCCAGATCAGAAAAGCCGCCGGTACGGAAAAAGTATTCCAGCACCAACCCCAGGCGCTCGAAATCCAGGATCTCCGTCCAGATTTTGATAACTTTAGGCGGAAACCAACGGTTGGAGAAGGTCAGGATAAAGAGTCCGTCCGGTTTAAGGAGGCGTTTGATCTCGGCGAATATTTCCAGAGGCCGGGTGAGATATTCCACTGAGACGGTGCAGATGACGGCGTCGAAGGAGTCAGCGGCCAGAGGGGGAACCGGGTTTTGGTTGAGGTCGTGCACCAGATGGTCGGTTAACCGGGGGTTCTGCCGCAGTTCGGCCTCGTTCAGGCCAAGCCCGACCACCTCAAGGGGTTTTAACATTTCAGGCAGATGCGACTGCCAACTGCTCATCAGATCCAAGACCCGCATTCCCGGCTGCAGCAAGCGACCATACAGGCGGCTGATAGTTTCCCGGGCCTGGGCGTCAAGGTGACTGACGAACCGGGGTTGGGCATAAAAGCCGGCATCCGGGTGGTCGTCGGGCCGTTGAAAGGCATCCGGCGGAAAAAAGTCAGTGGGCCGGTCCTGCCAACGGATCTGCTGACCGGGGCCGTCGAGGAGCGTCGCCAGCCAATCCTGGCATTGGCCGCCAGTCTCGCTTTTTTTCCTTTGGATACCGGCGACAGTAATGGCCAGATCCAGGGAGTGACCGGAGAGAGGGTGGTTTAAATCCGCAGCCAGGTCCGAGGCAGTCAGGCCGACACAGCGGAACAGGTTGAGAGCGTAAGGAATATCCCGGAGCAGGCCCTGGGGGTAGAACCGGCCGAGCCGGGGTGAGAGCTGGCCTTTCGCAAACGTTGACAACGGGAAAGAGCGGCGATTGTCAGGGTTGTAAGCCGGCAGCAGGTTCCCCGGAGGGATATGCAGATTGAGGACATCGCCGGGTTTTTTGCCGGGCAAGCCCTGAATAATGGGGGCTGGACAAAGATCCAGGTCCCGCCAGACATTGATTTTGGTAAAAAGTTCTTCGGTATGTTGCAGATTATCGCTTCGCCACTGCAGTTCCCAGATCAACTCCACCAGGGAGCGGGAGGTAATGACCGCCTCGGAGGCCAGGGGGCTAAGGGAAGTGGGGGATGCCAATTGCGGTGTGGTAAATTTCACGAGTGCTCCTGATTCTAATTGGTATGAATTATTATTTATTAGTAATAATAATCATCCGTGTGAAAATGACAAGACACCGAACTTTCATGGGGCGGCCCCTCATCCGAGCCCTCTCGCCGCGGCAGGGAGAGGGAATGAAGGAATTGATTTTTTGCAATTGGTAAATGACGCACCTCTCAGCCGAATATTTTTCTGGGGTCCCCAAAAATGCTGGTACTGCGAAAATCATCGTCCCGGCGGCGGTTGGGGATGGGTTTGGGAGGATTATTTCGCTTGTAGCCGTGGGAGATTTCGAAAAGCTCATCGGCCCGGGCCGCCATCACGTCATAGGGGGGAGGAGGTTTGGGGCCGTTTAAAAGCTGGTTTTCAGTTTCCGGTTTGCGGTTTTCGGTTTCTAAAGGACCAGGATCAGTGTCGGTTTTCGGATCCCGGTTTACCGTTTCCGGAGGGAGAGTGTCGAGGGGAGTTTCGAGTTCCGGGATAGAAGTTTCGAGTTCCGGGTTTCGAGTTTCGAGAGAGATAGGCGGCGGCTCGGGAGGGCAAGTCCCGGGGGGCGGGGAGAGCCAGGGGTCGGTAAAAGAGTGGTCAGTGGTCAGGGGGCAGTGGTCAGAAAGGGGAGTTTCGAGCGGGACGGGGGGGAGAGGACTTCTTCTTGGGCGGGAGGAGGTGCGCTTTCCCGGCCGGGAGTGAGATTTTGCGCGAGATTTTTTGCTTTGGAGATATGTTTTTGATTTCGCAGCATTTTTCTGAGCAGGCGGCGTTGGCGTTTCGCTTTTGTCCCGCTTTTGTCGCGCTCAGGTTTCGGAGCATTTGGCGGCCGGTGAAGTCTTCGGGCGGGAGATGGTCAGGGCAGGAAGTTCCGGAAAGGCGGGATTCGTCCGAGTTACGGGTTTCGGGTGAGGAGTTCAGTGTTCCGATAGAAGTCGATGGCAGAGGAGCTTCGCTCATTGGCATGTTCCAGCATGGCACCAGAATTTTTCGCAATTTTTTTGCCATTGAAGAGATATTTTCTGGTGGCGCAGCTTTTTGCGGAGCAGACGCTGGTTTTTGCGGGCGGATTTGGCTTTTTGGCGGCGCGGTTTTTTCGTTTCCCGGGCGGCGGGAAGCTGCTTCAAGTCTTTTTCAGGGCCGGGCTGCTCTGCCGCCTGGTTCTCGGCCGCTTCCTCGTCTTCAGGGCGGGCAGGGGGCCAGGGTTTGGTCCCGGAGGGCCTGGTGCAGGTCGGCGATGATTTGGGGGCCGGCGGGCAGGAGGCTGTCCCGGGAGGCCGGGCCGGGGGAGGAGAGCAGGCGATAGGCGGTATCCGGTTCCAGGGGGACGTCCATCTTATTGATCTGGTGAATGAGGCGGCTGCCGATATGGGAGCCTTTATAAACCCGGTCGGTGTCGCCGTCAGCGGCGGCAGCCTCAACCCGGGTCTGGACATGGTCCAGGAAGGCGCTGAGTTTGAGGAGGGAGACCTGTTTCCGGTTATTTTCCAGGCGCTCCAGGGTGCGGGCCATTTTTTTCTCCAAGTGCCTTTTATGGCGGTGGAAGGCCGAGCGGCTGGGGCCGAATTTTTCGCTGAGTTCGTCCAGGGTATAATCGCCGGAGAGGACGGCCAGGTTGATGTCGTCAATGAGGTGATGGTGGCAGACGGTGCATCTGGATTTCATGGCAAACTCCGGAATTAGTGGTCAGTGGCCAGGGGCCAGTTAAAAAGGCTGTCGGCAGTGAGCGGTGAGCGTGAGCCGTGAGCCGAAAAAGTCGGTATATGTAGGGTGGGCACCGCCCACCGCTATTTTCATTAATCATCTTCATGTCTTGTATATACTAAAAATGGGATGGAAATTACAGAACACATAGGACAGATGTCACTAAAACAGGCGAGAGGCTAGGGGCTATGGGCGATAGGGAGAGGGAAGGCAGGCGGGAGGCAGTAGGCAGAGGGCAGGGTAGAGGAAAGACGGACTGAGGGCAGAGCGGAAAAGACAGGGAAGGAAGAGGCCCTATCATGGAGGACCGGTAGGGCGGGAAAGCGGAGCGCATCCCGCCTTATGGTTTGAAGGCAGGTTCGGAGTAATATCCTTGATAATTAGATATAGAATCATTGTTAATGAGGGCCAGAAATTATCACAAATGCTTGGCCACAATGAATTGCCTCGGAAAATAAAAGATCACTTAAGAAAAAATGCAATAATTTAAATTGGGGAATTTTATTAAAAATACTTTTTCAACATTTTAATTTGTGCTATCGTGCAATATGTCTTTGTTATTTTAGGGGAATAATATGGACGATAAAGTTAAAAGGTTAAAAACCCCAGAAGATTGTATGCAATTTGCCAAAAACGTACGGGACAAAAAACCTGAATTGGCGCAGGAAGCGCGGCGTCGGGCCGTAGAATTAAGGGCATTGGCGCATGGCACAAAAAATGAAGTGGAATTAGAGTTAGTTAAAGCGGTTCATGCTTATGAAGAGGTATTATACGAAAAAAATAACAAAAGAGTGCGGGCTAATAGAACTTGGCAGATGATTAAGCGCCATGGGATTATCGAGGCAGCGGCGAGGGCGGTTGATAGAAAAATAGAAACGGCGGGCTATATATCACTGATCGAGATGGGGATGCCGGATTTGACCTTTGAGGCTGTCATTGTTCGTTATCCAGAAGCATTTAGTCCGGAAGTTGTAAGCCGAGCGAAACAGCGCTTAGAAGAAGTAAAGAAATTATCATTGGCAAAAGGCGGAAATGAGGCCTGAGATGAATGAGGACACTATTTGGGTAAATCCGCGTGAAGTTCTCATATTTGCGGGTGATTCACCTAATGTGCTCAATTCATTGGTGGGGCAAAAGTTGAAGCACGTAATCTATGGCGTGGGCCGAATAAAATCAATTGTGCATCAGCGGTATATCAATGTGATTTTCCTTCTGTCTACCAATGAAATCCGGGAACGAACATTCATTAAGGCGGCATTCTACGATGGCAAGTTCACCGAAGTTGCTATACCAGTTCCCCTCTACAAGGTTATAGAAGAGAATAAACCGATTATTGAACAGCAGAAGCACTTGGAGGAGCAAGAAGCCGACGCCAAACAAAGTTTCTTTATACTGAAGCGGAAATATCGGGTTGCCTGGTACACTGACACATCACCGATTTCTCCACTTCACAAGGTCTTACTACAGTTAGAACGGCACGAAGAGATTTCGCATGAAGATATCCAGTGGTTGGAACAAAAACGGCTCTTCACGCTGCTGGCTGGGTATTTCCAACTAAATTACCGCAGAACTGCCAATCCCTGGTCGTTGGCCAAGGCAAGCAGGTATTGGCGCGATAGTCAAAGACCCCAACGTTCTCTTGCCATTACCAATGATTTTTTTACACCCGATAATTCAGCCATGGCAGCAGTATTAACAACACGGGGGGGAGCCTTTCGAGATTTAATGGAACTCGATAAAGCAGAAAATTGTGGCGTTAGGGCAATCATGTGTAACCCTAACAATAAATATTCATATAATTTACTTGGCGCAGTTTGTTATCAGAAGGGTGATCCCGAGTTGGGTGACGAATATTTCCAGAAGGCCATATATTTGGGAACATCGGTCTCTGATAGAGAAAGAATTATCGAAAGTGCTTTGCAAGAGGCAGATGAACAGGTGAGAACGAAAGTAGCAGAATATCTGCTTCAGAAGGATCCCAATAAATATGAGTGGGTTAAGAGATATCTTACCTAAGATATAATCATTATAATTTATCTACTAATCTTAATATTGAAAGCAATTAACCGATAACTTTTCGACTGTATTGGGTAACATACGGGAATCTAAAGACAGTCTATGTCCCCGGGAAATAAAACCAAATCAAAAGGTATTGTGACCTGGCCGGAAACTGAGCGACCGCGGGAAAGGTTGCTGCGGCAGGGGGCGCAGTCTTTGACGGACGCGGAGCTGGTGGCCATTTTACTCCGGGTAGGGGTTCAGGGGCAGAGCGCGGTGGAATTGGCGCGACAGATTATTAATCAGTTCGGGTCGCTCAAGTCTCTTATTTCTGCGCCCTTGGCGGGCCTATTGGAAATTAAGGGATTGAAAGGAGCCAAAGCAGCCCAGTTGTCAGCGGCCATGGAGATTGCCCGCCGGGTGTTCATTGCCCGACAGCCGGAAAAGGATAACCATAAAAAATATCACTGAGGCAGCCAATTATCTCCAAGAGAGGCTGCGGGGCCTGCCGGAAGAGCATTTCCGGGCCTTGCTGTTGAACCGCCGGGCCGGGCTCCTGGAGGATGCCTTGTTGGCCGTGGGTTCAGTGGACCAGGCCCAGGCCGCCTATACGGGTGGTGGTGACGAAGGTGGTCCAGGCCAATGCCAGCGCGGTGATCGTGGGCCATAATCACCCGTACGGGGCGCGGCGGCCAGTGAAGCGGACCGGATTTTCACCCAGGAACTGTGCGCCGCGCTCAAGCACATCGGCGTCAGACTGCTGGATCACGTTATCATCGGTGAAGAGGCGATCTTCAGTTTTGCCGAATCCGGCCTCCTGGATGAAATCGCTTTGAGCGTTATTTAAAATAGGAAAAATCAGCATGACCCCCGAACAAAGACAAGAACTTATCCGCTTGCTGGCAGCGGGCGAAGATATCTCGCCCGGAGTGGGCGCGGGTTATCTTCCCGCCGGAAAAGCGGGAATATGAGCTGAGTCATATCACGGCAAGGAGCGGGAAGAGGATATTTTAGCCAACACCCTGGCCGTCCCTTTGCAGCCGGTGCGCACCTTCGGCAAGAATGGGCGACTGGCAGAATATGTTGATCTTCGGGGATAATCTCCAAGGGATGAAAACGTTGTTAGAGATGAAAAAAGCAGGAAAGCTCTGCAACGCCGACGGGACGCCGGGGGTGAGGCTGGTATATATTGATCCGCCTTTTGCGACGAAGCAAGGATTTCCTGGGAAACGGAGGATCAAAAAGCTTATCAGGATAAAATTGCAAGGGGCAGAATTCTTGGAATTTGTTACGAAAGAGGCTTGTCCTTATGCGAGAAGCTTCTTAGTGAAGATGGCTCAATTTTTGTACATTTTGGATTGGAAGAAAGGTCATTATGCCAAAATCATTTTAGATGAAATTTTTGGAGAGCATAAATTTAATAACGAAATTACTTGGCATTATCGGAAATGGTCAACAAAAATCAAAGCGTTCCAAAAAGATCATGACACTATTTTTTGGTATGCTAAAAGAGCAAGCAGATAAAGATAGGAAATATGAAGTAATTGCTGAGAAGACTGAAGTATTCTGCGACGATGGAAAGGTAAAAAGCAGCTCGCCTAATTCGATGAAAGTGGAAAAAGGATGCAACTGCGACCAAACGATGAGTCGATGGGGCCCCAATTTCGGATGTTTGGACTGACAGAGAAGTCAACAAGATGAGATGCAACTACTTGAGATATCAATAGGTTAATACGGCAGCTCTCGAAAGGACAGGTTATCCCTACGCAAAAACCCGAAGCATTAATAGATCGGATTTTAAGATCAATAACTAATAAAGGGGATCTGATTTGACGCATTTGCAGGCTCAGGGACAACCTTAGCCGTGGCCGAAAAACTGGGCCGCCGGTGGATCGGCATCGACTGCGGCAAGCTGGCCATTTACACCATCCAAAAACGAATGCTGAACTTGAGAAAGGATATCGGCAACAAGGGAAAGAAATTAGAGCCGAAGCCCTTCACCCTCTATAATGCCGGTCTCTATGACTTTTCCAGGCTCAAGGAAATGCCTTGGTCTGATTGGCGCTTTTTTGCCCTGCAATTGTTTCAGTGCCGGGATGAGAAGCACACTATCGGCGGCATTGAGTTTGACGGCTACCGGCAGGGGGCCAGTGTTATGGTATTCAATCACCTGGCGCCGAAACACCAAGGGGCTCGGATCACGGAAGACACCGTCTATGAAATCCATGAGGCGGTGGGTTCGCGGGTGGGCCGCAAGATTTTTATTATCGCCCCGGCCTTAACCTTCGATTTTCAGCAAGACTACCTGGATTTCGAGACGGTCCGCTACTATGCCCTGCGCATACCTTATTCCATTATCCATGAGCTGCATCGCCGGGAATTTACGGCCCTGAAACAACCGGCAGATGAAATGGCGGTGAATGACACGGTGGAGGCGGTGGGGTTTGATTTTATCCGCACCCCGGAATTGAGGATTAAAACCGGCGTCGGCAAGGCGAAAGGCGAATTATTTGACTACGGCTTTATCAAGATTGAAACCTTCAGGAGCGATGCCGTGGTCCGGGAGCCGTACCAGAAGAAAGGCAACCTGGAAACCTTGTCCATGGTCATGCTGGATTTCGACTACAATGAGGCCGACAAAATTTTTAATCTGAGTGAAGTCCAGTATGCCAGCGACATTGCCCAAGCCGACTGGGAGGTGCGTTTAGTACGGACCAGCTCGGGAAAAAATTGATGGCCGTTTTCCTGGATATCTACGGGAACGAGGCCCGGGTCCTCCTGGAGACTTCGGAGTTCACAACCAAACCCGAGACCGCTGACCAAAAATCCACCCCAAAGAAATAAACAGCCATGCCGACCTTCAAAAACGAAGATCTCATTCCTCAAGGTATCCACCAATATCGATCCCAAGATTTGGGATGAAGCGAAATACGAAGCCTTTCTTGATGAGCTCTGCGGGTAACGGGAATACCAGAAAGAAGCCATCCGGACCACGCTGCGCTACCTATGCGGTGGAAAGTATAAGAATTTACTGGAATTAGCCAGGGAAAACTTTGATCACAACGAGGAGATCCGTCGGCGCTTCGGCACCTGGCAGGTCTTTGAACGACATTTGCAGTTGCCGGGGCAGTTGGCCGGCTCCCTGGACCTGGCCACCGCCACGGGGAAGAGCTTCGTGATGTATGGCCTGGCGGCAATCCTGCTAGCCGAGGGCCTGGTTGACCGGGTCCTGGTGCTCTGTCCGTCCAATACTATCGAAGCGGGATTAACGGCTAAATTCAAAGTAACATTTCAGTTAACTGAGAGATTGGTCTCAGGTAAAGAAGGAAAGGAACCAGTAATCACATAAGTTTTCAAGGCGCTGACTATAGTATCCAAAGGATCGAGGCCTCGCAATTTGAGGGTTCGATAAACGGACATTAATATGGCCTGGGCGTTAGCTCCGTTGCCGCTCCGATTACCTTGGCAGTTCTTCCGCATGATGACTGCAGGGCGAATCTCCCGCTCGGCATGATTGTTATCCGAAGGCACCAGGGGATAATCCAGAAAGGTAAAAATAGTCTGCCGAAACCGGTGCAGGCGTTTCACTAGTCTCTTGACATCGGCATCACGCCATGGCATCTCGATTAAATAGTCGAGGCGTTGGTCGAGTCGGGAGCGCAAAGACTGATATTTCGGGTCCGGCAAATCCTTTTTGCTGAGGCGGATGGCATCTTTGAGGATGCGGCCCAATTTTTTCGAAAACTCAACCCACTCTGCTGAGCCATTATGATCGTCAACCTTTTTCAGCTCCCGCATGAGATGAGGCAAGCAGGTCTGGCGGCCAGTACAGACTACAGCATTGTAGGCACTCCAGAAATCGGTGATCAAAATGCCATCAAAGGCCTCTTTGAAAAACTTCGACAAGGCTGGCGAACCCCGTGATTGGTCAATCATGTAGTAGGTTGCCGTAGAGGAGGTGAAACACCACAACCACACGGTTTTCCCCGAGAGCCGCCACCCAGTTTCATCGGCATGGAGCACTCCTGCCTGTTTGATCTGTTGGCCGATCTCTTCATACCAGGCGTTGAGGAGAGCGGCTAACCGTTGCCAGGCGGCTACCAGACCGCCTTCCGACAAGGAAAATTGCAAGTGGTGGCCCAACACACTGATGATCTGGGCAATGGTGGCGCCCAAACCATAATGCAGCCAGGCGCTGAAAGCTACCAGCCGATGGCCGAAGGTTGCCTTCGGTAAGGCATCTGGAACCGTCGGTTCAAACATCTTTTTGCACTGTGGGCACCAATGCCGAGGAATAGTGTGCTCGGTGACTACTGGTTCCATATCGGCAATATCTTCGATCACTCGGGTGCGCCGTTCACTGGGTTCGCCAAAAGGCGTCCCACAGTCAGGGCAACATGGTAGGAGCGGCTGCTCCTGATGATGCGTAATGGGTGGGAGCTGGCGATAATGGCCCTGATGACCGATCTTGGCTCCCGGCTTTTTGCGGCGTTTAGGCGCCGCCGGCTTTTCATAGACCGGAATCATGCCGGAGGGTGTCGAGGGTGTCATCTCTGGCTTGCCGTTGGAGGCCTCTCGGGCTGAAAGGACCATGAGGGCATATATTACTGCTTCCCGCCCCAAGGAATATATGCACTCCGCCTGTTCCTGTGTCAGGGGGCCGGCGAGATCGAAAGTGAATTTCTGGTCCGGTGTTGTTCTCACAGGACCAATTATACATAGTTCTCAAAAAATTACAAGTTCTCTTGTGAAATTTAATTAATTTTTCCCATTCTCTCAGATGACTGAAGAGTTACAATTCAAAGAACTGGCGGGGAAGGCCGATCTGCGGGACCTGCTGCCGCCGGGGGCAAAGGTGCGGGCGCCCAAGATCATTCAGGCTTCGGAGACCATTGTGGAAGGGTCCATCTGTGTGGAGAATTATCACGCGATTCTGGAGCACGTCAAATCATCCATCCGGGACAGCCTGGTGGGCAAAGGGGCGCGGGTGGCGGTCTTCAACGACGAGGCCCACCATGTGGCCAATGAGTCGGGGGCAAAAGTCAGAAAATGGAAAGAATTTCTGCTCAATCCGGACTATGGCTTCCGCTATGTCATCGGGGTTTCCGGCACCTGTTATATCAAAGATGATTATTTCGCCGATGTGGTGAGCCGATATTCCTTGCGCCAGGCCATTGAAGAGCGGTTTGTCAAGAAGGTGAAATATGTCGCCGAGATGCCCCAAACCGACAACCCGGAAGAAAAATGGCAGTTGATTTACAACCAGCATCAAGGAATGGAAAAGGCGGCTGAAGCACCAGGGCATTCACCCTCTGACTATCATTGTCACCAAAGATATCAGTGCCTGCGAACGGGTGGCCGAGGAATTGCGGGCCTTCCTGCAGGAATGGGAAAACCTTTCTCCTGAAGACGCGGCCAAAAAAGTTCTGCCGGTGTTCCTCCCCAAAACATCAGGTGAACGTTGCCCGGCTCAAGACAGTGGATCACCCCGGCAGCCTGGTGGAATGGATCGTTTCGGTGTCCATGCTCAGCGAAGGCTGGGACGTCAAGAATGTCTTTCAAATTGTGCCCCATGAAGAGCGGGCTTTTAACAGCAAGCTGCTCATCGCCCAGGTTTTGGGGCGCGGCTTGCGACGGCCCGAGGGTTGGCAGGGGGACGACCCCATCGTCACGGTTTTCAACCACGATGCCTGGGCGGGCCGCATTCGCCACCTGGTAAACGAGATTCTCGAATTGGAGAACCGGCTCACTTCGGTGGTCATGACGGAGTCGCCCTATAATTTCGAACTGCATCATCTTGATTATAGCCGGGATCCGGACACCAGGGAATTTGCCAAAAAGGGGGAGTACCGCCTGCTGGAAAACGGCTTTGTGGATTTGCCCTCCCAGGTGGAAATCGAAAATGTGGCCATTGAGTTCGAGGAGGCAGTAACAGGGGACCACTCTAAGTTCAAGACCCAACTAGCGCATAAGACCTATTCTATTGAAGACGTGGCAGAGGAAATGTATCGCCGCTTGCAGTCCATTGATGAGGAATCAAAAGACGCGTCTGACCCAGAGGACAGGACGCAGTATTGTCAAAAATTTCCTCGGGAACGCTGTCTTGACTTAGTAACGGCGTCGGCGCAACGGGCGAACATCACTTCCGGCAGGATTACCGAAGAAAATCGGCAAAAGATTCTCCAGGCCCTGGGCCCGTTGCGGCGCAAAGCGGCCAAGAGGGTAGTGTATACCCTCACCCCTGAAGCGTTAACATCCTTTATGACCAGCAAACGCCAGGATATCAGCGTCAGCGCGGCCGAACTCCGGCGGGGCGATAAGACGGTCTTTTTCACACCGGATACCGGCAAGACCATTCCCGAGGAGCAACGAGAATTTTTTGGGACTGTTACCGACCCGGATGGTGATTTCCGGGCCGGCAATTTTCCCGTAGCCAACTCTCATGACTTCAAGACCCCGGGCAATCTGGTAATCGCCGATGGCACTCCAGAGCGCAAATTCATTCGCCTGCTCTGTGAGCGGGAGAATGCCCTGGCCCTGGAGGCCTGGCTGAAAAACTCCCCCCAACGATTTTATGCCATTGAATACGCCTGGAAGAAGGGGGAACATCCCAAACGGGGGCAATTCAGCCCGGACTTTTTTATCAAGAAAGACCGGGTCATTCACGTTATTGAAATAAAAGACGACGGGGAAATTAGTGACCCCTCTCCGGAGAATCAGAAGAAATTCGAATATGCCCGGGACCATTTTGCCCGCCTCAACGATTGGCTGCAAAAAGAAGGAATTGATGCCAGGTATCAGCTTAACTTCCTGACGCCCAAAGATTTCAACAGATTCTTTATAAAATTTAGGGCGGGGGAGGCGGAAGGATTTCGGAGTGAGTTGGATGTGGTGTTGGGGCGGGGAGGGGAATAAGTTCAACCATGAAAAGGCAACGATTAAAAATATCTTGGATTAATAGATATCTATTATCCTGGTCAGGGTCAAATTAACTGAATGTAAACCCATTGTTTCAATTTTTTAAAAATGAATAAAAGTATACTTACTTATTTAAATTCTGATGATCCTCTAAATGAGGAGGCAATTGATTTCCTTTTAAATTATAAAGAAGGACCTTCATTTAGACTATAAAGAAACTATAGATAGTAATAATGATAAGGAATGGATGGAATTAGTTAAGGATGTCATGTCCTTCGCAAATAATGAAGGTGGCTATTTGGTTTTTGGAATTAAAGACTCAACATGCGAATTAATTGGGTTAGATGATATAGCAATATCGGCTCGGCATTGAAGAACATGGACATGATGCAGCAAAAGATAAATAGGTATATTGGACCAGCGATTTTGAAGGCTTCGCACAAAGGAATATTCAAAAGATGGAAAATCATTTGTTGTGTTTTTCATACCAGAATCTCTTGGAAAGACACACGTAATTTCAAAAGATGAAAATTTCAGGCTCTCCTCAGGAAAACCGAAAACTATACTTCGGGAAGTACGATCTTTATAAGGCGTAATGCAGGAAATAAACTTTGTGATTCAGGGGATCTCGATGAAATAATATCGAAAAGAATTGGCCAATTTAAAAAAAGTTTTTTGGATAAGATTGCCCGCGTTGGTAGAGGCACCCCTAGAGGCAAATGTTTTGATCATGTCAAAAGATCCAACTTCGGAATCACAAAATAAATTTATTATTGACAACGCTCCAGATGCAATTAAAGTTAAAGGGATGAGTTTTACAGTTAGCCCTGAAACTATTGACGAGGAAATTGCTGCTTGGTGTGCTATTTCAAAAAAAGAACAATCAGCTATTCCTTCAACAAAAGTATTATGGAGATGGTATAATGATAAAGAAAGTATTAATCTCTCCGAAAAATATAAATTAGAAATTGCAAAATTTTGTTTGATTTCTGATGTTCCGGTTTTTTATTGGATCAAGAGGTTGTTCGGAAGAATCAATTTTATCAGTTTTGAAAAAAGCATTCGAGATGATTAAATCACAAACCAGAATAGAAACAATTGTTGCTGTTGCTGCCTATCTTGGGAAATCAAATTATAGTAAAATTGTAAAGGAAATTGCAAAAAAGCATTCTAATTACTTTCAAAAAGGATTTGATCGGTTTCCATCTCCAGGACCTAGGTCTTTATTTAGTCCAAATTTAATTGATAGTTATCGCCTCAAAAAGAAAGGAACAACATTTAAAAAAGAAATATTGAAAAAATTAAATGATATTGCTAAAAATGTTATAGAAAAAAATATCTCTCAACCTAGTGTTATGGATAGAAGATTAGCAATTTCTATTGATTGTGAGCTATATGCACAAGAAGATAAGTATAAAATTAAATAAAATTATTTACTTTTAAATATAATATATTTGATTTCAAAAAAGTTGAACTTATGGATATACGACTCATATTTCCTAAAATAGATATTAAGAATATAACCTTGCGAAATAATACTCGTATGTCTATGGGACCAACAGACGATAATTGATGAACTAATGAATAATTATGGTAACACTTCAGTTAACTGAGAGATTGGTCTCAGGTAAAGAAGGAAAGGGACCAGTAACCACATAATTTTTTAAGGCGCTGACTATAGTATCCAAAGGATCAAGGCCTCGCAATTTAAGGGTTCGATAAACCGACATTAATATAGCCTGGGCGTTAGCTCCGTTGCCGCTCCGATTGCCTTGGGAGGTCTTCCGCATGATGACGCGGGGCGAACCTCCCGCTCGGCATGATTGTTATCCGAAGGTACCAGGGGATAATCCAGAAAGGTAAAAATACTCTGCCGAAACCGGACGAGGCGTTTCACAAGTCTTTTAACATCATCATCGTGCCAAGGCATCTCGATTAAATAGTCAAGGCGTTGGTCGATTCGGGAGGCAAAGACTGATATTTCGGGTCAGGCACATCCTTTTTGCTGAGCCGCATAGCTTCTCTGAGGATGCGGCCCAATTTTTTTGAGAACTCGACTCATTCTGCTGAGCCATTATACTCGTAACCTTTTTCAGCTCGCGCATGAGATGAAGCAAGCAGGTCTGGCGGCCAGCACAGACTACAGCATTGTAAGCACTCCAGAAATCGGTGACCAAAATGCCATCAAAGGCCTCTTTGAAAAACTTCGACAAGGCTGGAGAACTCCGTGATCGGTCAATCATGTAGTAGGTTGCCGTAGAGGAGGTAAAACACCACAACCACACGGTTTTCCCCGAGAGCCGCCAGCCAGTTTCATCGGCATGGAGCACCCCGCCTGTCTGATTTGTTGGCCGATCTCTTCATACCAGGCGTTGAGGAGAGCGGCTAACCGCTGCCAGGCGGCTACCAGACCGCCTTCCGACAAGGAAAATTGCAAGTGGTGGCCCAACACACTGATGATCTGGGTAATGGTGGCGCTGAACGATAACGCAGCCAGGCGCTGAAAGCTACTAGCTGATGGCCGAAGGTTGCCTTCGGTAAGGCATCTGGAACCGTCGGTTCAAACATCTTTTTGGACTGTGGTAACGACTGCTGAGGAATAGTGTGCTCGGTTACGACTGGTTCCATATCGGCAATATCTTCGATCACTCGGGTGCGCCGTTCACTGGGTTCGCCAAAAGGCGTCTGACAGTCAGGACAACATGGTAGGAGCGGCTGCTCCTGATGATGCGTAATGGGTGGGAGCAGGCGATAATGGCCCTGATGACCTATCTTGGCTTCGGCTTTTTGCGGCGTTTGGGTGCCACTGGCTTTTCATAGACCGGAATCATGCCGGAGGGTGTCGAGGATGTCATCTGCTGGCTTGCCTTTGGAGGCCTCTCGGGCTGAAAGGACCATGAGGGCATAAATTACGCTCCCCGCCCCGAGGAATATATGCACTCCGCCTGTTCCTGTGTCAGGGGGCCGGTGAAATCGAAAGTGAATTTCTGGTCCGGTGTTGTTCTCACAGGACCAATTATACATATTTTTCAAAAAAGTACAAGTTCTCTTGTGAAATTTAATTGATTTTTTCCATTCTCTCAGATGACTGAAGAGTTACTAATTATGAAAAACTATATATTACTATCAAGGCTAAATTGCCAGTTAGACATATTTGGACATTAACAACACCGGAAATGGTTAATTTTTTGAAAAAATTAAGCTCTTAATGTGTAGGAAAAGAACCCTCACACAAATACATCTTTAATCCCATCAAGGCCGAGGTCTGGCGATAATATCAGCCGGCCTTTCCCTTTGAAGAAGCGATCTAAGAAACTTAGTCATGGGAATAAGCAGAAGCCGGACGTCGCCGGCTTTTTCTTGGCCAGCCTGCCAGACGACCCGGCGGAATCTGTCGGGAATGGGGGTATGGCCCGGCATTTCATCAGGTTCCGGCAAGGGGAGGCGATGACGGCCACCGGGGGGGCGGGGAGATTGAACTTGCGCTGGAGGCGTTGTTGATAAAAGAAGAGCTGGTAGAGATCGGCGTTGGAGATTTTGCGGGCGGGGGTCAAGCCGTCAGCCGCGGCCGGCCAATATGGCTTGTATTTGGCATCAATGACCCCGCAAACTTTGCCGGCAGACGAAACTATCAGGTCCGGCCGCACTGATCTATAAGGATACCCTTCGGCGTCGATCAACGCCCCCTTATCCGGCGCCTGGGGGGCAAGGTGGAAGCCGGACGGCGGCAAGATATCCTGCATAAGCTGTTCGACAAATTTCTCAAACAGATCCGCCATATCCAGGACAATTCCAAAAACCAGGTGTTCCCCACCCTGATAGAGAGATTCGGGGCGCAGGCTGTAGAGCAGCATGGCCGACAGGCTGTGAGCGGCCCGATAGTGCTCGGTCAGGCGATTATATCTGGCGGCGACCGCATTAAACTGAGCCGGTTCCGGGGGGATATCGGCGGCCAGATCGGAAAACCGTTGGAAATGCTGAAAAACATTCCTTTTAAGTTCTTCCGAGGTTGCCAGGTAACAGGCAGACTTGAGCCCGGCCAGGAGCAGGCGGTTGTCGGCATTGTCATAGGTGAGCCGGTGATAGCGGCAGGTCAACTCCCGGGCCTTGCCGCCACGCCAGGGGAAATTCTCTACCCAGAGGGGCCGCCCCCGCAGAAAGGTCAGGGGCTCCGCCTTTCCTGGTAGTTTCGAGAAAGGCCGACTCTCTCAATCTCCCGGGCCTCGGCGCACAGGAGCCAGCAGAGCAGGTCTTCAAAGCCGGTGGACCAGTCGAGATCAGCACAAGGAGCGGAGAAATTGCAATGGGACCTTACCGGAAAAGGCATAGCGGATCAAGGCCACCATCTCACCCACCGCCAGGGCGGGGCGAACCTGGACCCGGAGCCCGTGGGTCACGATCACCCCCACCCTCGAGCCGGCCTTAAAAATAAGCTGATCGCCTTCCCAAGCCCGGGTGATTTCCACCAAAGGGCGCACTATTTCCCGAACCTGCTGAAATTCCATTTCGGTCAGAAAAGCAAATTTCTGCCGGGGGAATTTTTCCTCCCCGTATTCGGTAAGGTTAATGAGTTCGCGAAGCAAGGGGCCCGGGGTCGGTCATTCGGAACCAGTCAATTTTTCGAGGGCAGAAAGCAACCTGTCGTCATCTTCAAGGACATCAAAGTTCACGGCGCCCTGCATATCCACCAGATCACCCAGCACCCGGGCCATATCCGAGCGATGGGAATAACAATACTCTTCAACCAGGGGGATGATTTCATAGAGAAAGCGGTTTTTCAGGGTGAGCAGGGGATTGTCGGCATCCCGGGCGATGAGGAAAAAAGAATGGCCCAAAATCCGGTCGCGGTCAATGCCAACGTTCATTAAGCGCTGATTCAGGCCGATGAGCAGACTGGAGAGGCGGAGAGTGCCGATTTCATCCAGAAACTTCCGGCCTTCATCCAGGACATCGGGATTGGGGGGAAAATAATGAAAGAGAAAGCGCCGCCTGATGGCCAGGTCCATGAGACTGATGCTCTTGTCGGCGGTATTCATGGTACCCAGGACATAAAGATTTTCAGGCACGAAGAACGGCTGATCCGACAGGAGGGTAGTCTGATGCTGTTCGCCACGCTTGTCGCCTTCCAGAAGAGTTATCAGCTCCCCGAGGATACGGGCCACATCGCCGCGATTGATTTCATCGATTATCAGCAAGAATTTTTTATCAGGGCTGGCCTTGGCTTTTTGACAGAGTATTTTAAAGATGCCGTCTTTTAAGGCGAATCCCGAACCATCGGAAGTCGGCCGATACCCTTCGATAAAATCCTCGTAGGAATAGGAGGGATGGAAAGTGATCTGACTGACGGTGTCAGGGCCATAGGTTTCTTTCCAGGTCTGGCCGAGCAGGAGGGCTTCCCGGGTCTTGCCGGTGCCGGGAGGGCCGTAGAGCACCAGGTTGTGCCGAGCCATGAGGAGCTCATAAAAGAAATTATCGGGAGGAGGAGGTTTGGGTGGATCGGTTTTTCCAGGCGGCAATGGCCCCCCAGCTTTTTTCCAGGCAGAGATGCCATTTTATCAGGTAGTTGGAAACAGAAAAACAGGGAGTGGACATCCAGGAGATTGCCGTCGACCAAGCCATATTCCTTTTCCAGGAAGTTGAGTATTGCCGTATAAAAATTTTGGCAATGCAGAAAGCGATCCACGGGGTCGCGGCGAATTTCCGGCTTGCCGAGTAGTTCGGTAACTGAGCTATCGTAGGCCGTTGGTTTACAGAAGGGACAGTGGCGCGGATTAGAGATGGCCAACAAATATGTGGCAAAAGTGTGGCTGAATCCTTGCTTCTGGTTTTTATCGGGTATCGGCTGAACCTTGCCCCACTCCAGGAAATTTTTCAGCCTCAGACCCACTTCCTCGAGACCGTAAAGCAGACGCAGGACATTATCCCGGATTTCCTCGGCAGGTTTATAATTGATGAAGGTTTTAGCATGCATAAATATCGAATTGAGAAAGAAGATTGACATGTACCTTAAGGGCATTAAGCAGGCAACCTTTGGAATCCTGGCCGCAAGAAATACTGGGATTAGGTGAGGTTGGGCCTGGTCGAGACTTTCTCCTGGATGTAGATTTCCCCGCCTCCCGCGCCAAAGCCATTTGGGATCCACTCCAGCCCACATGGGTTTGGCGTAAAATTCGATGACCTGTTTTAGTTTGTCGTAGTTGATGTTCAGCATGAATACATACCTCCAATGATGGCGGCAGAGGATCATAATTTATTGAAAAAATTATATTAATGAAATGGCATACCATAGCATTATCGGGAAAATATGTAAACGGTGGTTTAAAAGGGAGTTGCAGGGTCAGCTTGGAGAAACAAGGAGGAAAAATCCCCCCAACCCCCCTTTAGAAAAGGGGGGAACAAAAGAAGCGAAGTTTGGCGGGATAACACAGGTTCCCAATACAACTTGAGGCCTCTGCCAATCATTTTTGTCATCCTGAGCGAAGCGAAGGATCTGTTGCGTATTCCAATCATTTCGGCTAGCGAATACAATCCAAAGCGGCCACCTGGAGGGAAAACGGTGCTGAATACCTTATCATAAAAAAGTGGCCGATTAAGTCAAGGATAAAGTCAGTTAGAGAAGTTATCGGTAATCTCTGAATCACCAGATTAATTATCAAGCAGCAGCAGCGGTATCCCGGGCGTAGCTGATATTGCGGTTATGCCACTCCCGCTTGTCCGGGTGCCCTCCCAACTACCTGAAAGGCTGGGCGGCCAGCCGTAGGTGGTGAAAGTTGTAGTAAAAGTTCCACTCCCGCGCCCATTACAAGCTTTACCGCTAACAACCGAAGTGAACGGTGAGGTTTGGTATCCTGGAGGAGCAGAAGGATTTGTTGCTATTCCCGAGGTGGTTATTGAAATGGACGATCCGGCGATAGTCACGGGAGCGTCAGAATAGCTAGCTGAGACGTCTGCCCCTTGATAGGTATAAATCCAGTCACCATCTGCGGTTACAGTTCCATCCGGTTTCTTAATCAGAGTCAAGTTTCCACTTCCCTGACCGTCATCAAAAATCAATTTCCATTGTTCTATCTTTACAGAAGGAACGAATATCCTCTGCGAGTAGGTCCAATAGCCCCCGAATTCCGATACTGTACTGCCAAAATAGCCACCTACGAAAGACCAGCAGTCATCGAACCGACCGCCTAGTGGCGGGCCATCGGTCAACGGGCTGAACCAGCCGTTTAGCGGCACTCCGATTATAGCAGTGTATCGCTGAAGCGCCAAAGTCACTCCCGTAAAAGTTCCCGGGATTAACTCATCGAGGCTGAAACGGTTGTCGCCGTCGGCATCGTTATATCTCAGAGAGAAATCAGATACGAGATCATCTGTTGCTTTGGCTTTTAATTCGTAAATCGTACCGGCAGACAACGGCGGGAGGGTGACCGATAAGAGCAGTCAGAGCCAGGAAAACGAAGAACAATAACAAATACCTACGTGGTTTTGCCGAGATTACTCATAACATCAACCTCATGAGCATTTGTTTTAAAATTTACAGGCAGGGGATTACCTGCTTGGGTCGGTTAGAGGTAAAAAGCAAGAAAAATAACCCTGATAAGAATACTAAGAAAAATTATATCTAATTATATACTAATTTGAAAACTATATTTATAAGAAAATTATCATAAGATATAAACACTATATTTATTTACTGATTTTATTATGGTGAGGGCAAATCCTCGATCAACGTTGGGTAATGCCAAGAAATCGCACCTCGAGGCGCTGACATTAATGATCTTGACTTGCATAAATAAATATACTAATAAACATTTATATATTAATGAGTGCAGAGGATTAGCATGTCACGGAAGGATCTCACTGCGGCGGCATTTCTGGCCAGGAGCCTGGCGGATGAAAACCGCCTGAGGATTCTGCTCTGTCTGGGGAACGGGAAAAAATCCGTCTCTCAGGTCGTGGAGGAACTCGGCCTTTCCCAACCGCTGATCTCCCATCACCTGAAAGAATTGCGCCGCTCACTGCTGGTGAAGGTGGAACGGCGCGGCCCCTTTGTCTATTACGAAATGTCTGATCCCACCATCATTGATATCCTCGTCTCTCTGGAAACGTTAGCCCTGGAACTGCTGGCCCGGCGGCAATCTTTCTGATACTGAAGGGAATGGTCATGAGTCAGGAAAAAATTCAACAAGTTATTGAAACCATGGAGCCGCAGGCGGCCATACAGGCCATTGCCCAGGTGGTGCGCAACCTGTTTTCGCTTTTGGGGGAAGAGGCCTGGCAGGATTTTGTGGTCAGTTTGGTGGGGGAAACGGCCACGGACCGGACGGCCGGGATGGTGCACCTCTGACTGGCGGAGTGCATGGGCGCAGGTGTCGACCCGACGCAGATGTGCCGCCGGCTGGTGGATAAGGTGGGCCGCTGGGAGCAGCTTTTTGCCGTGGCCGACCCGAATCTGCTGGTCCTCTTCGAGGATTGGCTGGAGGCTTTGGAAGAGGAAGTGGTCACCCTGGTTAAAGGGGAGGGCAGTGCAGATCCGGACCAGGTATCTCAAAAGCTGGGATTGTCCCCGGCCGGGGCCGCTTTTTTGCTCACCAGGTTGAAGCAGGAAGGCAGACTGGCTTGATTCGTGAGCAGTCAGCAGTGAGCGGTGAGCTGAAAATACTGTTTGATTGGTTCTAAACTCCAGCTTTTAACCCGCAGTCGGCAATGGCCGGCATGGTGTGACTTTTGAGGTGAACATGGGTATTACAAGAACCATTTTTACCACCCTGGCGGCCCTCTTTCTGGCCGGGGGGATTCTTTGGTATCAGCACCGGCCCCTGCCGGCCCCGGTGGACGCGACCTGGGCGGAGGCGCAGCAAGAGGCCGACCGGGGCGGCTATCGCCTCATCACTACCGGGGAACTGGCGGGGCGCTATCAGCAGGACCCGCATAGCCTGCTCCTGGTGGACACGCGTCAGGACTGGGAATTCAGGTCCGGCTATATCCAGGGCGCCCTGAATTTCCCCATTGAGCCCACCTGGTGGGGGCGCTGGCGGGCGGAAAAACCTTTAGCGGCGCTGCTCGGGCCGGATAAGAACCGGACCATCGTCTTTTACTGAGCGGGCCTGGCCTGAGTCCGCAGCGACGCCGCGGCCCGGGTGGCCGTGCAACTGGGCTATACAAACGTTTACCGGGACCCGCTGGGCTACCCGGCCTGGGAGGAACGGGGCCTGCCCGTGGCCAGTGCACCCAGAGAAGTGGTGGAAACTGCTCCCGCAGCTGTGGGGCCTTTGTTCAGTTGGTCTTTGCTCTGGACCCTGCTCGGGGTTTTTGTGGGGGGCATGGCCCTGAATCTGACTCCCTGTGTCTATCCGCTGATTCCCATCACGGTGTCTTATTTTGCCGGTTTGAGCGGCGGCAGTCGGGGCCGTCTGGTGGCGCACGGCTTTTTTTATATGGGCGGCCTGGCCGTCACCAATACGGTCCTGGGAGTGGTCGCGGCCCTCACCGGCGGGCTTATGGGGGCCATGCTGCAAAACCCCGTGGTGTTAATGGTGATCGCCGCCATTCTGCTGGTTTTCGCCACCAGCCTCTTCGGCTTCTGGGAGCTGCGCCTGCCCCAAAGTTTAACGCAAGCGGCGACGAAATCCTATGCCGGCTTTTTCGGCACCTTGTTCATGGGCCTGACCCTGGGGCTGGTGGCCGCACCCTGCATCGGTCCGTTCGTTCTAGGTTTGCTCACCTGGGTGGCCAGCCAGGGATCAGCCTGGCTGGGGTTCGCCGTATTTTTCACTTTGAGCCTGGGGTTGGGACTGCCCCTGTTTTTCCTGGCCTTATTCAGCGGCAGCCTGGAAAAGCTGCCCCGCTCCGGCGAGTGGATGATCTGGGTCCGGAAGCTCATGGGCTGGGTGCTGGTGGGGCTGGCCGTCCATTTTCTCAGGCCGCTGCTGCCGGGGGCATGGGGGAGCATCCTGCTGGGCCTCATCGCCCTGGCGGCGGGAATTCATCTCGGCCTTTTGGACCGCACCACCGCCAGCTTTCGGGCTTTCCCCTGGCTTAAATCAGGGGCCTGGTTTGCCGGTCTGCTTATTGCCATGCTGCTGGTGGGCTCCTGGGCCTTACAGGGACCGGGCGTCTCCTGGCAGCCGTATTCCGAAGACGTCCTGGCAGAAGCCAAACGCCGGCAAAAACCGGTGATCATCGATTTTACCGCTACCTGGTGCTCGCCCTGCCGGGAACTGGATGAGATTACCTTTCACCACCCTGAAATAGTGAAAAAGACGGCCCAGGAATTCGTGATGGTTAAGGTCGATCTGACCCGGAAAGGCGACCCCCAAAACGACCGGCTGCTGCAGCAATACAAGGTCAAGGGCGTGCCCACCGTGGTCTTTCTGGATGCCCAGGGGCGGGAAATCACCGGCCTGCGGTTGGTGGACTACCTGCCCCCGGATCGATTTCTGCTCAGAATGGTGCAGGCCATAAAATCCGAACCTTAAACAGGAGGAGCGATGTTAAAAGTCAAGGCATTTTTAAATGACCCGTGCGGCCCGACCTGACGGCAGGTGCAGGAAATCCTGCCCAGGCTGGGGCAGAAATATCAGATCGACTGGCAGACCGTCTCCCAGTCACGGGAAGAATACCAGAGTGAGGCATATAAAGCCTCGGGTCGGCCAACGGCTCCTGCCGTGATGGTGGAAGACGAGCTGGTCCATCAAGGGGCTGGGTTTGCCGAGGAAAAACTGGAGGCGGCCATTCGACGGCATCTGGGCAGACCTTAGCTGAAAAACCACAAAGGAAGGAGCAAGCCATGCTTACAGTCAGATTTTTTTTGAACGAGCCCAACGGCAGGCCGTGAAAGCATTTTCAGTCTATGAGGCCCAGGCTGGGCTCCAAGTATGCCATTGAATTTGAGGTGTTTTCGCAACCTATGGCCGATTACCAGACCGATGCATATTTTGAGCGGGACCTGCCGGTGGCTCCGGCGGTGATGGTGGGAGAGGAAATTGTGGTGGAAGGCTCGGATGTAGCTGAAGATAAACTCGAGGCCGCCATTTGCCGGCATCTGGGGCTGCCGGAGCCGGAACCGAGTAAGAAAGGCTTCCTGGCGCGATTATTCGGGAGATGAATTGCAACCACGGATGTGTATATGAGTGGGCGAAATTTTCCGATGTTCACTCGACAGATTATTTGAGTCAAAGAAATTTTATTGAGAAAATAATATCTTAAGGCGGGATGCGCTTGGGCTTCGCCGCCCTGCGGGTGCTTTCCCGCCCTGCGTGCCGTCGGCGCCGGTTTTCCCGCCGGCAACCCGGTAGACGAGGGGCAAGGGTGATTATGGCGGCACAATTTTCTCGAGGGGCGGTGGTTAAAGCCGTTCTCTTACTGCTGTTTATGGCCGCGGCGGTGATAACGGTGAGATCACCGGCCGTTAAAGAACTGCTGACGGCGGAAAGGCTGGGGGCCTGGCTGGCTGCGGCGGGGCTCTGGGCGCCCCTGGCCTTTATCATGGTGTATGCTGCGGGGGTCTGCCTGTTCATTCCCGGCACCCTGCTCACGGCTCTGGGGGCGGCCATCTTCGGGGCCTACTGGGGATTTCTGTATGTCTGGGCCGGGGCCATGCTGGGGGCGGCGGGAGGTTTTCTCATCGGGCGCTACCTGGGTCGGGAGTTTGCCGCAGCCCTGATCGGCGACCGGCTCAAAAAGTACGACGAGGCCATCGAACGCAACGGCTTTGCCACGGTGCTGTATCTGCGCCTGGTCTATTTCCCCTTCACGGCCATGAACTTTGGCATGGGGCTGACCAGGGTGCGTTTCCGGGACTTCCTCTGGGGCACCGGACTGGGGATTCTGGCGGGCACCTTCATTTTTACGTTCTTCATCGGCACGGTGAAGGAGGTCTGGGCCACCGGCCAATGGGCTAATCTGGTTTCCGGGAAGGTGTTTTTCTCCCTGGGGCTTTTCGTCTTTTCCCTCTTTATCCCGAAAATCATCAATACATTGAAGGTCTGGCAGGGGGGGAGAGAGGGCGTAAAGGGAGCAGCCGGGAACGCCGGGTAGGAGTTGAAGAACTTGACTTACACAACAGATATAAGATAATCGGGCTTTATATTCCTCCAGGCTGGGAAAAGAGTTACTTCACACAAAAATTGGAACAATATCCATGGATACGTCATATCCCCGCAAGTCCCCCGGTGCCGCCCCACTTCAAGTCCTGGTAATCGATGATGAGAAGAACATCCGGATGGCGCTCGCGGCTTATCTGGAGGGCATTGGCTGTCGGGTCCTGGCGGTGGCCACGGCAGGGGCGGCGTTAGCTGCCCTGGAGAGCCGGACCTTTGATCTGGCCTTCCTGGATATACGCCTGCAAGAAATGAGCGGCCTGGAACTCTTGCCGAAACTTTTAGCCATCGACTCACGGCTTCCCGTAGTGATAATTACCGCCTACGGGACGATTGAATCCGCAGTGGAAGCCATGAAGCGGGGAGCGAGGGACTACCTCCCGAAACCGTTTACACCGGCACAGATCCAGCATCTGGTGGAGGGCCTGGCCGAACGTCTCAACCTGGCTCGCCAGGTGAAAGAGCTGCAGGCGCATCTCAGAGAAGCCGTCCCGGACGTGGTCCTGGCAACGGAGTCTCCTAAAATGCGGGCTGCCCTGGAGATGGTGGAGAAGGTGGCGCCGGCGGAGATTTCAGTGCTGCTGCTTGGTGAAAACGGCACCGGCAAGGGGGTCATAGCCCGTTGGCTGCACGCCCAAAGCGATCGTCGTGGCGGTCCTTTCGTGGTAGTGAGTTGCCCCACCCTTTCCGAGGAACTCCTGGCCGGCGAGTTGTTCGGTCACGTGAAAGGAGCTTTCACCGGCGCCACCCGGGACCGGGAAGGCCGTTTGGAGGCCGCCCACGGCGGCACGGTCTTCCTGGATGAAGTGAGTGAAGTCTCCCTGGGACTGCAGGCCAAGCTGCTCCGCTTTCTCCAGGAAAAGCAATTCGAACGGGTGGGGGAGAATCGCACCCGCCGGGTAGATGTTCGGGTGGTGGCAGCCACAAATCGCCACCTGGAGGAGGAAGTCAAGACCGGCCGTTTCCGGGAAGACTTGTTTTTTCGCCTCAACGCCGTGCAGATTACCCTGCCCCCGCTCAGAGAGCGCCGGGAGGATATCCCGATGCTGGCCAGGGGGTTTCTGGATTTTTTTGCCCGCCAGACCCGGCGACCTACCCCTGAACTTTCGCCCTCGGCCCTCGGCGCCCTCCTTGCCTATTCCTGGCCGGGGAATATTCGGGAATTAAGGAATGTCATGGAGCGGGCTATGATCCTCTGGCCCTCCCAGGTCATTGAGCCGGAGGCCTTCCCGGAATACCTGGCTTCCCAGGCAGCGGCGATGCCGGTCCTGGGCGGCAATTATTCCCTGGAGCGCCTCGAGCGGGAGCATATTCTCCAAGTCCTGGCCCGCACCGCAACTTTGGAGGAAGCGGCCCAAATCCTGGGCATCGATGCCTCCACCCTCTGGCGCAAGCGTAAAAAATACGAAGAAGAAAGCTAATCGGCTAGCTTCTTTTATAGCCTTCTAACGCCCACCACTGCAATTTGCAACCTTTCTCCTGGAAGTCTTGCATTTTGCAATCCCCCGCCTTTGCCGTGCTATTTATAATTCATTGATATAATTAATAAATTAATTAATCGGTTCTGGTATGACCTTTGCATTTCCCTAAAATAGCTGTTATAGTCATTGCCAAAAGTTCCGACTGATTTTCCCCTCACCCTGATTCTTTCTCCGCAAGCGGGGCGGGGGGATAAAGCCCGTAAGGCGGGATGCGCTTGGGCTTCGCCGCCCTGCGGGTGCTTTCCCGCCCTACAATTCAAGCTGTCAATAAGGGGCATTCTCATATAAACTTTTGCAATTGGTATAAAATTACTGAAAAAAATTCGAAACAGAGGAAACAAAATGCTAGACCTGCTTATCTTGGCTGGAACCCTGATCTTCTTTATCCTTTCGTGGGGTTACATTCTACTGGCCGAGAGGTTGTAGGAGGACACAATGACTTGGGAATATGCCATCGGCGGCCTGATTTCCCTGATTCTCCTGGGATATCTGCTTTATGCGCTGCTGTGGCCGGAGCATTTTTAAGGAGTGTTTATGACCGCACCGGGTTGGCTCCAAATTGTCCTGTATGGGTTGTTGGTGCTGGCTATCACCAAACCCCTGGGAATCTATCTCTACCGCGTCTTTGAAAGTAAAAACCGGCCCTTGCCTCGGGGGTTCGGTCCCCTGGAACGCTGGACTTTCCGGCTTTGCGGGGTAGATCCGGAAAGGGAGCAGAACTGGCAGGAATATGCCCTGGCCCTGCTCCTTTTCAGCCTGGCGGGGGTGCTGGCAACCTACGGAATTTTAAGAATACAGCCTTTCTTGCCGTTCAACCCGCAATCCCTGGGGGCCGTGCCGCCGGACCTGGCGTTTAACACCGCGGTGAGCTTCACCACCAACACCAACTGGCAGGCTTACAGCGGCGAAGCTACCATGGGTTACTTCTCGCAAATGGCGGCTCTGGCCTGGCAGAATTTCGTGTCCGCCGCCGCCGGCCTGGGCGTGGCCCTGGCCCTGGCCCGGGGGCTGACCCGGCGGCCGTCCTCGCCTTCCGGTGACGGGAGCATGACGGTGGGGAACTTCTGGGTGGATGTGCTCCGGGCCATCATCTACCTCTTCCTGCCAGTCTGTCTGGTGGGGGCCCTGGTGCTGGTCTCCCAGGGGGTGATTCAGACTCTCTCGCCTTACCTGGAGATCACCACGGTGGAGGGTGGAAAACAGACCATCCCGCTGGGGCCGGTAGCTTCCCAGGAGGTCATCAAAATGTTGGGCACCAACGGCGGCGGCTTCTTCAATGCCAACAGCGCCCATCCTTTTGAAAACCCCACCCCTTTCACCAATCTCCTGGAAATGGCGTTGATCTTCGCCATCCCCGCCGCCCTGACCTACACCTATGGGCGCATGGCCCGAAACCAGAAGGAGGGTTGGGTGATTTTCGGCGCCATGGCCTTGCTGTTCCTGCTGGGGGTGGCCGTCACCTACTGGGCGGAAGCCCGAGGCAATCCGGCGCTGGCGGGACTGCCCGTCAGCCAATCTCCGGGCAACCTGGAGGGCAAGGAGATCCGATTCGGGGTCGCCCTTAGTGCCCTTTTTGCCACAATAACCACGGGCGCCTCCTGCGGCGCGGTCATTGCCATGCACGACAGCTTCACCCCTCTGGGGGGATTGGTGCCCCTGCTGAATATCCAACTGGGGGAAGTGATTTTTGGCGGCGTGGGCGCGGGACTGTACGGCATGCTGGTCTTTGTGCTCCTGGCCGTATTCATCGCCGGGCTGATGGTGGGCCGCACCCCGGAATATCTGGGGAAAAAGATCGAAAGCCGGGAAATCAAGCTGGCCATGCTCTATGTCCTGATCTTTCCCCTGATCATCCTGGGACTGACCGGCTGGGCCGCAGTGGCCCCGTACGCCCTGGCGGGGCTCAACAACGGCGGCCCCCATGGCTTGAGCGAAATCCTCTATGCCTATTCCAGTGGCGGCGGCAACAATGGTTCGGCTTTTGCCGGCCTGGGAGCCAACACCCCCTGGTGGAATATCTCTCTGGGAATCGCCATGCTCATAGGCCGTTTCTGGATGATTATCCCCGTGCTGGGCATCGCCGGCTCTATGGCTGCCAAGAAGACGGTGCCCCCCAGTTTGGGAACCTTCCCGACGAATGGGCCGCTCTTCATGATGCTGCTGGTGGGTGTGGTCCTCATCGTGGGGGCGCTTACCTTTTTCCCGGTGCTCTCCCTGGGGCCGGTTCTGGAAGAGTTTCTTGCCCGTCAGGGCAAGTTGTTTTAGAGGAGGTGTCCGTTATGACCATCCATCCTCGATCGGAGATTTCGCTGTTTAATAGAGCCATCCTGCGCCAGGCGGCTACTGGATAGCGTCAAGAAGCTGGCGCCCCGACAGGTCATGAAGAACCCCGTCATGTTCGTGGTGGAAGTGGGAGCGGTGCTGACCTCGCTCTTCTGGCTGCGGGATGTTGTTGTCCCCTGCTGCCGGGGCTGAGCCGCCCTGGTTTACCGGCCAGGTTACCCTGTGGCTCTGGTTTACGGTGTTATTCGCCAATTTGGCGGAAGCGGTGGCCGAAGGACGGGGCAAGGCCCAGGCCGCCACCCTGAAGAAAATGCGCCGGGAGATCATGTCCCGAAAACTCACGGACGGGCAGGAGGTCCAGGTCCCAGCTTCAACCCTGCTAAAAGGCGATGTCGTGGTCGTAGAGGCGGGAGAATACATCCCGGGCGATGGGGACGTCATCGAGGGCATCGCCTCGGTGGACGAGTCCGCGGTCACCGGGGAATCGGCCCCGGTTATCCGGGAAGCCGGCGGCGACCGGTCTGCGGTCACCGGGGGCACGAAAGTCCTGTCTGATCGCATCGTGATCCGGATCAGCGCCAATCCGGGAGACAGCTTCCTGGACAAGATGATCGCCCTGGTGGAGGGGGCGGTGCGGCATAAGACCCCCAATGAGATCGCCCTCCACATTCTCCTGGTGGGTCTGACGATAATCTTTCTGATTGCCTGCGTCACTCTGGTCCCGGTGGCCGTCTATTCCCGGATACCCTTATCGGCAACGGTGGTTACCGCCCTGTTAGTCTGCCTTATTCCCACCACTATCGGCGGCTTGCTCTCGGCCATCGGCATCGCCGGCATGGACCGTTTGATCCGCAAGAACGTCCTGGCCATGAGCGGCAGGGCCGTGGAGGCCTCCGGTGACGTGGACACCCTCTTACTGGACAAAACCGGCACCATTACCCTGGGGAACCGCATGGCCTCGGAGTTGCTGCCGGCGCCGGGAGTACCGATCATGGAATTAGCCATAGCTGCCGGGGTGTCCAGTGTCGCCGACGAAACTCCCGAGGGCCGTTCCATCGTGGAGTTTGTCAAGAAGCACCATACGCTTACCGATCAAACCTTGCACCTCCCCGAGGCCCAATTCATTCCCTTCAGCGCCCACACCCGCATGAGCGGCTGTAATGTCGAGGGCCTGAGCATCAGGAAAGGCGCCATCGACGCCATCTGCCAACAGGTGCAGTCCCTGGGTGGGGAGATCCCCCCGAATCTGGATGAACTGGTGAACCGCATCGGCGACGCCGGGGGCACCCCCTTGGCCGTATCCCAAGGTTCACGGTTCCTGGGGGTCATTCATCTCAAGGATATGATCAAGACGGATATCAGGGAGCGTTTCGTCCGCTTCCGGGCCATGGGCATCAGGACCGTGATGATTACCGGCGACAATTCCCGCACCGCGGCCACCATCGCCCGGGAAGCGGGGGTGGATGACTTCCTGGCCGAAGCCACCCCGGAGCGCAAGATGCATCTCATCATGGCCGAGCAGGCCAAAGGCAAGATCGTCGCCATGACCGGGGACGGCACCAACGATGCCCCGGCCCTGGCCCAGGCCGATGTGGGCATGGCCATGAACACCGGGACCCAGGCGGCCAAAGAAGCGGGCAACATGATCGACCTGGATTCCGACCCCACCAAGCTCCTGGAGGTGGTGGAAGTGGGCAAGCAGTTGCTCATGACCCGGGGGGCCTTGACCACCTTTTCCCTGGCCAATGATGTGGCCAAGTATTTCGCTATCCTCCCCGCCATGTTCATCGCCGTCTATCCGGAAATCGCCCCTTTGAATATCATGGGTCTGGCCTCCCCCCGCACCGCGATTCTGTCTGCGGTCATCTTCAACGCCCTCATCATCGTGCTCCTGATCCCCCTGGCGTTAAAGGGCGTCCGCTATCGCCCCCTGGGGGCCGCGGCCTTGCTGCGGCGCTCGCTCCTGCTCTATGGGTTGGGCGGCCTTATCATTCCGTTTGTGGGCATCAAGGCCATCGACCTGCTTCTCAAGGCCCTGGCTTTCTAAAGGAGAGAACTGTATGCTAAACGCTGCTCTCATTGCTTTCCGGGTCACCGTCTTCACCCTGCTCCTGACCGGGGTGGCCTATCCGCTCGTGGTGACCGGCCTGGCGCAACTGCTGTTTCCCCACCAGGCGAACGGCAGCCCGGTGCGGGATGACCAGGGGCGACTCGTGGGTTCCGAATTGCTCGGCCAGCGGTTCTCCCACCCGGCCTATTTCCAGCCCCGGCCGTCCGCCGCCGGAGAACAAGGATATGACCCCACTGCTTCCGGCGGGTCTAATTTAGGACCCACTTCCCAGAAGCTGCGGGATCGTGCTATAAATGATTTAGAACGCTTGCAAAAAGAAAATCCCGAAGCCGCCGCTGCCGTCCCGGTTGAATTGGTTACGGCCTCGGCCAGCGGGCTGGACCCGCACCTTTCTTTGGAGGGGGCCTTGTGGCAGGTGCCCAGGGTGGCCAAGGCCCGGGGAGTGGCGCCGGAGCGCATTGCCGCAGTGGTGCAGATGAATCTGGAGGGCAGGAGCCTGGGTGTTCTGGGAGAGCCTCATGTCAATGTCCTCCTGTTGAACCTGGCCCTGGATCGGCAGTTTGGAAGGCCTTGAAAAAGCTAAGGAGTAGGATCAGAATGTTTGCATGCAATCTTCTGCCGTCGGCGGATCAAAAAGTTAATTGGATGTTTGATATGAACCCCAACACCAATCGAGCCCAGGACTTTCTTGATCTGCTGGAGCGCGCCAAGCGCGGCCGGCTGAAGATCTACCTCGGTTTTGCCGCCGGCGTGGGCAAGACCGTGCGCATGCTGAAAGAGGCCCAGGCCCTGAAGCTGCGCGGCGTCGACGTGGTCCTGGGCTTTATCGAGCCCCACGGCCGGGCCGAAACCGCGGAGTCTGATCGGCGATCTTGAGGTGGTGCCCCGGAAGCAGTTTGCCTATCGGGGGATCACGGTGGAAGAAATGGACCTGGAGGCGGTGTTGGCCCGGCGGCCGGCAATTGCCATCGTGGACGAGGTGGCCCACACCAATGTGCCCTTGTGCCGCAACCGGAAACGCTATCAGGACATTCTGGAGATAACCCAGGCGGGCATCAATGTCATCTGCGCCTTTAATATTCAACACCTGGAGACTCTCAACGACCTCATCGAGAGAGTGACCGGGGTGGTGGTCCGGGAGACCATCCCCGATACCTTTGTGAAGGAAGCGGATCAGGTCGTCACCGTGGATTTGTCGGTGGACGACCTCATGGAGCGACTGAAAAGCGGCAAGATCTACACCGAAGACAAAATTCCCTGGGCCTTGGAGCATTTCTTCAGGATCGCCAACCTGTCCACGTTGCGGGAACTGGCGCTCCTGGAGGTGGCCGAGAGCCTGGGGCGACGGCAGCCCTCCGGTCCCGAAGAACTGGAACTGTTTGGTAAAACTTCCACCCGGGCCTCAGGCCGGGTTATGGTCTGCATGGCTTCGGCCTCCCCCCGGGCCAAAACCCTCCTCCGGAAAGGCTCCCGCATGGCCGGACGCCTCAACACCCACTGGTTCGTGGTTTATGTGGAAACCCCCAAAGAGGCCCCTACCCGCATCGATGCCGAAACCCAGCGCCACCTTCTGGAACACTTTCAGAAGGCCCGGGAATTGGGCGCCGAGGTCCTCCGCCTCCAGGCCAAGGACCCGGTCCCGGCTATCCTCGACTTTGCAAGGTCCCACGGCGTGGGTCACATTGTCATCGGCCGCTCCCATCAAACCTGGTGGCGGAAAATCCTGGGGCGCTCCGTGACGCACCGCATCATCGACGAGGCCGCCGGGTTTGACGTCCACGTTATCTCTTTTGAAGAGGAGGAGTAAGGCGGCATGCTCCTGAAAACCAAGCTCCTGCTATCCCAGGTTCCCCTGGCCCTGGCGCTCCTGGTGCTGGGCGCCGTGGCCATCGCCACCATCGGCCAGCTTGGGTCCAGTTCGGAAAGAATCCTCCAAGACAACTACCGGAGCGTCCTGGCGGCCCAGCGCATGAAAGAAGCCATCGAGCGCATGGATTCGGCTGCCCTCTTCATTGCTTTGGGGCGGCGGGAGGAGGGGAAACAACTGGCCTTGCGCAACCGCAAGGTCTTCGAAGAGGAATTGGCGGTTCAAATAAAAAATATCACGGAAAAGGGGGAACAGGAAGCTTCTGAGGCTCTTTCGGCCCGCTGGCAGAATTACCTGGCATCGTATGAGAGCTTTGTTCAGGAAACGGCTGGCGAGGTCTTAAGGGAGCGGTTTTTTACCGATCTCTTTCCTAAATTTCTGGCCGTCAAAGAAGGTGCCGACCATATTCTCGCCCTGAACCAGGATGCCATGGTCAGGAAAAGCGACGAGGTCCGCAGATTTTCCCGGCGCCTGGAGAGCCTGATCACGTTCACTGCCCTGTTGGCGGCCCTGGTCGGCATTATCGCCTCCATAGTCTTGACCACCAGGATCATCCGGCCCTTGTCGGTCCTGACGCAAACCGCCCGCCGGATCAAGGAAGGTGACCTGGCGGTGCGAGCCCGGGTGGCGGGGTCAGACGAAATTGCCCTGTTAGCCCAGGAATTTAACACCATGACCGACAGCCTGGATCGCTATCGCAAGAGTTCTTTGGGGGAGCTGCTCCAGGCCCAACATGCTTCCCAGGCTGCCATCGACAATCTTCCCGATCCGGTTTTAGCTGCAGACCTGGAGGGAACAATCCTTGGCGTTAACCGCATCGCCGAAGCGTGGTTTGGTCCGGTTTTAACAGGCTCGCTAAGAGATGCGGAGCGAAACTTGGAACCGGTGTTGGCCGCCGCCATTGAGAAAGCCAGGAAATACGTGCTGGCCGGTAAGGGTGCGTATCTGCCATTAGATCTGGAGGAGGCGGTAAAAATCGCGGCGCCCGAGGGGGAGCGCTATGTGCTGCCCCAGGCTGCACCGGTGTATGACCAGACCGGTAATTTGGCGAGCGTCAGCATTGTTCTCCGGGACGTTACTCCCCTGAGCAGAATGGATGCCATGAGTAAAAGCCTGGTGGCTACTTTTGCCCATGAATTTCGGACACCATTGACTTCGTTGCACCTGGCCATCCATATTTTGCTGGATCAACTGGCGGGGGCCATGACGGAAAAGCAGCTCGACCTGATCTATGCCGCCCGGGAGGATTGCGAGCGGCTGCAAAACCTGGTGGACGACATCCTGGATATGGTCCGCCTGCAATCAGGCAAAATCGAACTGCGGCGGATCATGATCCGAATTTTCCCCATCATCAAGCACATCGTCGACCAGCACCGCCTCGTGGCAGAAGAGCAGGGCCTCATACTGTCCTACGTCCTGCCTGCCTTTGACGAAGAGGTCTTTGCCGATCCCGAGCGCCTGGAGTTGGTTTTTGCCAATTTGATCACCAATGCCATCCGACATACGCCGGCCGGCGGCGCCATTGAAATCCGGGTCCTGCCCGACGAAGAGTTCTTACGAATCGAAGTAAAAGATACCGGTGAAGGCATACCGCCGGAATATCAAGCCCAGGTCTTCGACAAATATTTTCAGGTTCCCGGCAGTATCAGAAAAGGAACGGGATTGGGTCTGGCCATAGCCAAAAATATCATTGAAGCCCATGGCGGGGAGATAGGTCTCGCCAGCGAACCTGGCCAGGGAAGCACTTTTTGGTTTACCCTGCCCAAGACTGAGGGGCAAGCCGATGGTTGATGGCTTGCAAAAAAGCACGTTTCATTCGGAACGTTCAAAAAGCATTTGCCAAGCCGGCAGGAGAAGATTACTCATATAGTCGTTCCAAAAGTTCTGACTTATTCACCCCCACCCTTGCCCTCTCGCCGCAAGCGGGGCGGGAATAAAGGACAAAACATCCATTATTAGAAATCACAACGAAGCATGAGAATGCTTGCAAAAGGCGGGATGCGCTGCGTTTCCCGCCCAACGATTTCAAAAAGCAGCCAACCAGGCCTCATATAAACTTTTGGCAATTATATACCCACGTTCAATCAAATCGGGCAGGTGGGGATGACGGCGAAAACAGACCAGCGGCGGCAAAGCCGGGCGGACCTGGCTGAGGAAACCAACGCGGCGGTCTGCCGGTGGGACCTGGCCGTGAAGATTTTAGTGCCGGTGGGACTGGCGCTGTGCCTGGCGCTTTCCTGGCAGGTGGGCTCCTGGGAGGCCTACTGGCGGCTGTTCCAGGCCCGGACCTATACCGCCGGCCTCACCGGGATGGTGGCCGGCTATACTCTGCTGATGTTGTTGTTCCAGGGGCGGCAGGACGATATTGTGGGCCCGGTACCGGCCCGTGGGCCTGCAAAACGAGGTTCTGCCGAGCCTGACGGTGGTGATTCCGGCTTATAACGAGGGGGCCATGGTGGAGCATTCCCTGTATTCCGTGGCCCGGGCCGACTATCCCAAGGAAAAGCTGGAGATCATCTGCATCGACGACGGTTCCACGGACGACACCTGGCAGTATATCGAACGGGCCCGGCAGCGCTACCCCGGCCTGATCAAGACCATCCGCTTCCGCGAAAACCGGGGCAAAAAAGAGGGGTTGTACGCCGGGTTCACCCAGGGCCGGGGTGAGGTGCTGGTGACGGTGGATTCGGACAGCATTATTGAAAAGCAGGCTTTGCGGCACCTGGTGGCGCCTTTGCAGCACCAGGCCGGAATCGGGGCGGTGGCGGGCAATGTCCGGGTCTACAACCGGCACACCAGCCTGATGGGCAAGATGCAGTGGGTGCGCTACGTCAACCTGGACTTCCTGCGGGCGGCCCAGTCGGTTTACAGAACCGTGACCTGCACGCCCGGTTCCCTGGCGGCGTACCGGCGGGCGGCCCTCCTGCCGATCCTGGCGGCGTGGCGGCACCAGACTTTTCTGGGGGCGCCCTGCGTCCACAGCGAAGACCGGGCCCTGACCAATTACGTCCTGCGGCGGGGCTGGTACACGTATTACCAGCGGACGGCCAAGGTCTACACTATGGTCCCGGAAACTTACCTCGGGGTGGTGAACATGTACCTGCGCTGGGAGCGGGGCAATGTCCGGGAGTCCCTGGTGCAACTGGGATACCTGTTCACCAGGTACCGGAAAAAACACCGGCTCATCCCCATCGTCGAGTTTTTTCTGACGCAACTGGAACTGCCCATGCTCATCCTGGGCTTCGGTTTTTTTGTGGTCTCGGTATGGTTCTACCCCCTCATCTTCTTTAAAATCATGGCCTTCCTGGGCCTCATGTCCTGGTTCGGGCTGATCTATTACCTGTGGCTGGAGCGGGACCTGGAATTCGTCTACGGCATTATCTACAGTTATTATGCTTTTTTTCTCTTCCAGTGGATCTACCCTTATGCTTTTGTGACGGTGCGGGACCGGAGATGGCTGACTAGATAGTGGTCAGGGGTCGGGGCTCAGGGGTCAGCGAAAAGAACATTACCGAAATCGTTCCCTGTAAATTTGTTGCGGGTTAAACCAC
>CAWBKT010000005.1:0-47674 GCA_963789385.1 uncultured delta proteobacterium
ATTATTTCGTAGCGGCCGGCTCGGCGCAGGCAGTTGACCACGGCCCGGTTGCGGGCGACGCCGCCCACAAAAACCAACGTGCGGCAGGGGAAGCGCTTGATCATCTGCAGGGCCCGCCGGGCCACGGAGTCATTGACCCCGGCCGCGATGCGGTCCACCGGGACGCCGTCCAGCAGGTGGCTGATGAGTTCCGTCTCCCCGAAAATGGCGCAGGTATTGGAGATGGCCACCGGCTCCCGGCTGCAGCTAGTAAACTGCCGCCAGGACATTTTCAGAAACCTGGCCATGTTTTCCAAATAGCGCCCGGTCCCCGCCGCGCACTTGTCGTTGGTCAGGAAATCAAAGACCCTGCCCTCTTTAATATATAAAGCCTTGGTGTCCTGGCCGCCGATCTCCATCAAGATAAAATGCGTCAGCCCCGTCTGAAAACAGGCCCCCAGATAATGAGCCCGGATTTCAGTAATGCTGGGCAAAATGTGCTTAAATAAATGCTTCCCATACCCGGTTACCACCAGATGCGCCGGCGGCTCCAGGCCCAGGCGCAGCCAGTCAAATTCCGCCGTCGTGTCCGTCTTGTGGAAATAATCCCGATAAAAAATCAGCGTGTCCAGTTTTTTCAGGCCAAAGTGTTTAAAATCTTTCGTGTAGGCGATTTTGACGAAACGGCTGCCAAAATCCAGCCCCATGACCAGGGAATTTTTTTCTTCCCCACCCTCCGAATATTTTTCAGCCTGTGCCGGTGCCGCCTTTCCAGTGCCACCCGGCGGCACGGCTTTCCAGCCCGTACAGTATCGTCTTGAATTTTGAGCTCACCTACATATGCTTGATTGCATCCGATTAAACATCACCTCCGGAGAACATCCACAAAGGCTTCCAGGCGCAGGCGGGTACGGTGATCCAGGGGACCGGGCCGATCCCCTTCGACGGTGAGAATGGGCAGGTTGAGATGCTGGCGCAGCAGGCGGTCCTGGATCTGCCGGAAACAGAAACTCTGGGTATAATGGATGAGACCGTCCAGCCGCCGCCGGCTGACGGCTTCGGCAATATCGGCAATGCGGGCAAAGATATCGTAAGGATACGTGTAAAGTAAATACTGTTCCGTCAAATCCTGGCAGGAATAGGGCATACTGAACTGGCGTGGAACTTCCTGAAAGACTACCAAAGCCTCCAGCTCCTCGAGATATTCGAAAAGATCCGCAAAAATGGGGGGAATGCCGATGAGGCCCAAACGCACTCCCTCTCCTCCCGCCGGCCGGCGTCTGGCCGCCGCCAGCGCTTCCTCCAGTTCCAGCCCGAATAACTCCGGATCACCGTTGAAGTCGGAGCTGGCGATGAGAAATTGAAAATTTTGCGCCCCCGATACCTGCCCGGTCTCCCAGGTAAGGCGGTCCAGCTCTGCCAGCCCCGCCCGGATCAATGCCAGGCGCCGCCACGTATCGTTAACTGCCGGCCAATCTGTCCCACACGCGGCAATTAATTGTTCAATCTGAGCCTGCAGGACATTCCTGTTTCTCGGATAAGGAAATTGAAAGGGTATGATTGCCCGGCCTTCGGCCTCCAGCAGTTCCATTAACGCCTGCGTGTTGGAACAATCGCCCTGGGTGACCACGACCACGGTCCGGATATCCGGATGGAGCTGCAAGGTGGTGTAAATGCCTTTGATCCAGGCGCAGACAGTGCGCGGCCAGCCTTCTTCTTCGGCCGAACTCACCCTGTTATACGCATCGGGCGCCGTAATGAAGACATTATTCAGGTCAATTGGCGTCAGGCCGGCAGCCAGTATAACCTCCACGGGTATGGTGGTGGTAAACCCCACCCGCTCGCCAGGTTGCGGTTTTAGTTTTTCTGTCCAGGCTTTCAGTGGCTAAAAGATTCCCGTTGCTCATGCTTTCCGAATAAATTATTTCTCGTATCTCTCCCCCTCTTCCAGAAAAGTTGGTTACATATCATCCCTCTTTTAAAGGGGGGCCAGGGGAGCTTTTCCAGGCTCCTGTACTAAAAAATATATCAGTTATGTTAAACCTATTGCAAAAATGTTAAGGGAGGGGGCTGGAAATCTCCAGCCTCCTCCCTTAACTGGTATCGACGATTGTCTCTTTTAAAAACGTCTCGAATTATCTACACCACTCCAGCACCATGTTCAGGCGCTTTGTCCCTGAGCCTTGAGACTGCCACTTTCGTCAAAAACCATCAAAAAGGGTACGCCTTCGATCTTGTATTGCTTGGCCAGTGGCGAATCAAAATCAATTCCCTGGGCGCCGGGCCGGTCAATATTCAATTTTACCACCTGCGTCTTCGGACGTCTGGACGCCATGGCATCGAGCATCGGGGCCAGCTTCATACAGGGAGCGCAGGACTTGCTGTAGAAATCGATAACGGTGGTCTGGCCGGGTTTGACGAATTTTTTCACATCAATGGGTTGTCCGGTTTTACCGCTGTTGCCGTCGGTAACCCCGGCGAAGGCCGGAATTGCAGTTAAACAGCCGAGCAGAAACAGGATCATGAAAATGCCGATTTTTTTGTGCCTTATTTGCATATGTTCTCCTTAAAATGTTTTAATTGGGAGCGTGCCTGAACGTCTCTCAACTACCTAATAAGCAATACTAATACCGCCTCATCCGGATGTCAATGCACTCTCGCCCCAAAAAGCGCGGTGCCGATCCGAACTAAAGTTGCGCCTTCTTCAATCGCAACCTTAAAGTCACCGGACATGCCCATGGAAAGCTCAACTAAATCAACCCCGGGTATTTCCAGGGACTGCAAGTGATCCCTGGTCCGCCGCAAGGCCTTAAAATAAGGCCGCACTTTTTCCGGCTCCTCATACCACGGGGGCATGGTCATGAGCCCCCGAACCCGTAAGTGTGGTAAGGCCGCGCAGGTTCTGAGTAAATTTTCCAGATCCTCGAGATTAACTCCGGATTTTGTCGGTTCCTGGGCGACATTTACTTCCAGCAGGATATCCTGGACCCGGTCGGCCTTGGCGGCGGCGCCATTGATGGCCTGGGCCAGGGAGGGCCGGTCCACCGAATGAATCAAGGAAAAAAGTTTGACCGCGGCTGCGGCCTTGTTGCTCTGCAGGTGGCCGATAAAATGCCAGTTCACCGGCAGGTCCAGAGCCATGATTTTTTCCCGGGCTTCCTGTAAGTAATTTTCTCCCAGAATAGTGAGTCCTGCCGCCACGGCCTGGCGAATCCGGTCCACCGGCACGGTCTTGCTGGCGCCCACTAACTTGACCGCCCCGGGGTCCCGGCCGGCCTGGCGGGCAGCCGCAGCGATGGCTTCCATAATGCTCCGATAATTATCTGCTATGGTTGAAGGCATTTTTAAATTTCTGATAAATCCTTTTTGGTTAAATTATTTCTCTTTTTCGAGCGGAGATGGTCAGAAGTCATGGTGAACCTCTAAAGAAGCAACAAAAAGTTTTCTTTTTAACTTGTCCCAGTCCCCAGCCTCAGTCCTCTAATTTAAAGCTGCTCCTGATCAATACCGAAGAGCCGGCAGGTGTTGCCCCAGGTTCGTTCCGCGACTGTTTCCAGGGGCAGGTTCTGCAATTCTGCCAGGGTCTCGGCAGTAAACCGGACGTAGCCCGGCTCATTGCGCTTGCCGCGCCGGGGTTGGGGACTAAGATAAGGCGCGTCTGTTTCGATGAGGAGACGCTCCAGGGGCAATCGGCGGGCTGCCTCCTGTAGAGGTTTGGCATTGGGGTACGTGAGGACGCCGGAAAAAGAAATTTCCAGGCCCAGCTCCAGAAAAGATTTGGCTTCTTCATAGGTGCCGCTAAAACAGTGCATGACGCCGCCATGGAGCTTTTGTCGATATTCCCTCAGGATAGACAAAGTTTTGTCGGTCGCCTCCCGGGTATGGATAACCACGGGCTTTTGCCGGCTGGCCGCCAGATCCAGAAAGCGGCGGAAAACCCTTTCCTGCACTTCTGCCGGGGCCCGGTGGCGGTAAAAATCCAGGCCGATCTCCCCCAGCGCCACAACCCCGGGCTTTTCCAGAAGTTCGGCAATAGCACTAATTACTGCTTCACTCACCCCGGCGGCGCCGTGCGGGTGGACACCCACGGTGGCAAAAATCCCTGGATTTTTTTGCGCCGTGGCGATTACTTCACGAGAATTTTCCAGGCTGATGCCGACATTTATAATGAGGGTAACGCCTGCTTCCTTTGCCTGGGCCATTACCTGTGACCGGTCCTGGGCAAACTCAGGCAGATCTAAATGAGCATGGGCATCAGCCAATCTTATTAGAGACATACACTGGAGTCCTATAGACGAACGTTATTTCCTGTGATAAGATAAATAAAATTTACTGACTTCGCAAGGATAGGCAGTGTTTAGCCGCTTTCTCTTCCTGTTCTTTTTTCTGCTTACCGTTACTGCAGCATCGGGACAAGACTTATATTTCCAGGATTATTCCTGGCAGACGATTGGTAAAGGCCTTAGTTTTACCCGTATAGATGTGTTAGAAAAACAAACCATCGTTGAAAGTTTGGAAGTAGTAAAAATTGATCCGAATTTGAATTCATTTCGTGTCTTTCACGGTCATCCCCAAAGAATTTCTCAATGGCAAGAATCCACTAATGCTGTAGTCCTGTTTAACGCCAGTTATTTCACTAACCAGGGCCAGCCCTGCGGCGCCCTGCTGATAGACGGCAAGGTGCAGGGACCACTGAAAAATTCGGCCATGCGGGGTATGTTCGTTGCCGAACCACGTGGGATGTCCCCGGACCTGCCCCGGGCCACTATTCTGGATATGACCGCCACGCCGGTGGATATCAACAAGCTGCCCTGGACCCAGGGACTGATGTCATTCCCCTTGCTCCTGGATTCGCGTGGGCGTATCCGGGTAAAAAATTCCAACCTGCAGGCGCAGCGCACGGTCATCTGCACTGACCGTAAAGGCAATATCCTGGTCTGCCATACCACGGGGGATTATTTTACTCTATATGAATTGGCCAAATTTCTGAAAACCACACCCCTGGAAATTGATCTGGCCCTCAATCTGGACGGCGGTTCCAAAGCCCAGTTATTGATCAATACTCCGGATTTTAGTCTTACCTCCCCTTCTTCTCTGGAACAAAGTGCCCGTGATCTTTTTGAGCCTGACGCTTCGGCTCTGCCGACGGTTATCGGGGTTTTCCCCCGGCAAGAATAATACTGGTGACCAGCTATCTCATTTTAGGGGCGGGACGATTTGGCCGTTTGGCCTGCCGGCGCCTGCACGACCGGGAGCCCGGCTCGCAAATCTGCCTGGTGGATCACGATCCCCGGAAATTAACCTCAATTGAAAAAAACCCGGCGCTCCGCACGGTTAATGCGGCTGCGGTGCCATATTTAGCAGACGCCCTGGCCTCAGATATGCCTCCGGATTGGATTATACCGGCCATCCCCCGGCATGTCGCCTTTGCCTGGCTCCGGCTGCAGCGGCCCCCGGGAGAAGTCTGGCGCCGGATTCCGGTGCCCCCGGTCGTCGGGCGAGATTTGCCCCTGGTTATGCCTGGGACCTCGGGGGAACTGTATCTCAGCCTCAGCAATCAGCAGTGCCCGGATGATTGTCCGGAACCGGCCGGGAAGTGCTACGTAACCGGTCTCCCCAGAGAATATTCTCTCTATGATTATCTTGCAAATCTCTCTCCACAGGATTATAGTTCCGTGATAATAAGAAGCCGGCAACTGGCCCCCGGAGTTGGCGGCTACCGCCCGGCAGACTTACGGCAGCTCCTGGGTCAGGTGCTCGAGTTCCCCGGGAAGATTATCATCAGCACCGCCTGCCGGTGCCACGGGGTCAGCCATGCTTTGGAGAAGCTGGCCGAAAGGGAGGCAGTGGGTGACATTTGATCGAACCGGCATCATCGGTGAATCTCCCTTAATGCAGGAAATCTTTGAAATGCTGGCTCTGGCTGCTCCCACCGACGCCACTATCCTGCTGCTGGGTGAGACCGGTACCGGCAAAGAACTGATCGGCCGGGCTATTCACCGGAACAGTGAGCGCCGCGCCGGTCCCTTTGTCGTGGTCAATTGCGCCGCCATTCCGGAAAATCTGCTGGAAAGCGACCTCTTCGGCCATGAACGGGGCGCCTTCACCGGGGCAGTCAACCGTAAAGTCGGTCGCTTTGCCCTGGCCCATGGCGGCACCATCCTTTTAGACGAAATCGGCGAACTTCCCATCTCCATTCAGGCAAAAATTTTGCGGGTCCTGCAATTTAAAGAATTTGAGCCCCTGGGCAGCCCTAAAACCCAAAAAGTCGATGTCCGCATCATCGCGGCCACCAACCGCTCTCTCGCCGACGAAGTCAGAGAGGGCAGATTTCGTGAAGATTTGTTTTACCGGCTCAACGTGGTAACGTTAACCTTGCCCCCTCTGCGCCGCCGTCTTGAAGACATCCCGATTCTGGCTTATTATTTTTTTGAGACCTACACTCAGAAAAATAAGCGTTCTATTAAGGCAATCGACCCCCTCGCCTTAGACCTGCTGAAAGCCTACCATTGGCCCGGCAATATTCGGGAACTGGAAAATATCATGGAGCGGGCGGTAATTTTTTGCACCGGACCGACCTTGACCGCAGAGAATCTGCCGGACATGCTGCATGACCAACAAGCTCAGATTAATCCGGTCCAGACCTTTAGCCATCCGGAATCCTCCCTCATGGATTTGGAGCGGGAACTGATTTTCCGGACTCTGGAAAAAGTCGGCAAGAATCGGCAACAAGCCGCCCAGATACTGGGCATCTCCCAGGAAGAACTGGATTTTAAGCTTCGAGCCTACCATTGGCGGGAGGTTTAACTATGTTCTTTTTTCCTGTGGTTATTTAAAAATTAACCATGCCAACGGCTATAACCGTATGGTAATACGATTGTCACAGGAGAAATGTATGAGAATTGCCAGGTTTTTTCTACACCTTATCGTGCTTTTAGGCCTGTCGCTGCTACTCCTGGGCTGGCGGGATTTGTCCGGCAAAGCCATCAATCCCAATTATGTCCAGCGCATTAAAGACGGGCAGACCACCAAAAATGAAATTACCCTGTTGTTTGGCGAGCCCCAGGAAATTAAAAGGACTGAAACCGGGGTGGTGTTTATCTACAAGAGTTTCAAAGACGCGCCTGCCGGTTTGCCGTATCTTCCCGATAAAAGGCAGCCTAGCCCTCAGTCTGATCAGCCCTTTCTCCTGGATGAAAATAAACAGCTAAAGAAGCCGACGGTTAAAACGGAAGGTAAAATCATTCAAAGCACGCTGGTCATTTATTTCAAGCCTGACGGCAATACCGTGTCCGGTCATGAATTTACCGAAAATAAATAAGTTCATTCTCTAAGGATGGGCCTCCGGGCTCGCCCTCTCCTTGGTTTCGATACTATTCTGATATCAAAAATTATTATTTGTAGTGGTGGGGCGGGCCTCCGTGCCCGTCTTTCTTCGCTATAGGCTATGAGCCGCCCGTGTTCCGAATCCGCAAAATCTATCTTGACGAGGCCTCCCTCAATGACCCGGTGACCAGGCGGGTGCAGCACCGCCTGGCGCACCTGCCGGTGGAGATCATCCCCGCCCGGGAGGCATTGCGCCTCCCCTCCCGTTTCGCCCCCGCCGATATCGCCCAAGCCAAAGAAACCCTTTTCCTGACCCGGCAGAAAGGGCCATTCTGGCGCTCCTGTCCCGGCACCAAAGAATACATCTGTTGCGGCTATCAGATCCTCCAGGTTATGACCAATTGCCCCATGGACTGCAGCTACTGCGTCCTGCAAAGTTACCTGAACTTTCCGGCCATAACCATCTTTACCAACTGGGACGATTTGGCCACGGAGATGGAATCTAAACTGGCCGCCAATCCCGGAGCCGTCTGGCGCCTGGGAACCGGCGAGTTCGGCGACAGCCTGGCCCTGGATGAACTGCTGGACCTGAACCGGGAGCTGATCAATCTTATCCGGCCCTGGCCCCGGGCTGTCCTGGAAATCAAGACCAAGTGGCACCGGGTGGAGCCGCTGCTGCCTCTCGGGCCTAATCCCCAGGTAATTTTTGCCTGGTCCCTGAATACGCCCCGGGTCATCCGCCGGGAAGAGCACGGCGCCACTTCCCTGGAAGCCCGGCTGGCCGCGGCCGGAAAATGCGCCGAGGCCGGCTTCCGCCTGGCCTTTCACTTCGACCCGCTGATCTGGTATCCTGAATGGGAAGAGGAATATCTGGAAGTGGTCCAGAGGCTTTTTGCCGCGGTCCCGGCCGACCGCATCACCTGGATCAGCCTCGGGGCCTTGCGCTACATGCCGCCGTTAAAGAATATCATCCGGCAGCGCTTCCCGGCCAGCCGCATCGCCGACGAAGAATTTATCACCGCCCTGGACGGCAAGAAACGCTATTATAAAACCCAGCGGGCCGAAATGTTTGCCCGGCTGCGCCAGTGGATCCAGGCCCTGGCCCCCGAAGTTTTCGTCTACCTGTGCATGGAAAGCCCCTGGATGTGGCGGCAGGTCTTCGGCGACGCCCCCACCGGCGAAGAACTGGCCCGCCGGCTGGATGAGCGGGCAACCTTAGGGCTTGAGCATTTTTAAGATTTATAAGACAATCCCCTCCTGGGCCACTTTGCGATAGAAGGAAAAGCCCTTTTTCAGGTAGGCGGCAAAACTGTGGGAATCAATAACGTGAAGCGAAATAAGGATGGTAAAATCACAATCCCACATGACCTGGTAGGCAGCTTCCAGGAGAGCCGCTTCCAATTCGGGATCGGAATCCCGAATTATGGCAGCCACGTCCAGATCTGATTCGGTGTCAGACTGCCCCCAAACGCGGGAGCCGTAAACAATGATTGATTGTAGCCGACTTTCCGCAATCTCTTCCAGACGAAGTTTTAAGTCTTGGACGATTTTTTCTTCAGTTTGGCTCAACATATACACAAGTTTAACATCTCTGACAGTTTGGGCAAATAAATACACATAACTAGGGTCTAACCACCCCCCGATAGACCGCCAGCCCGAACCAGGCCCAGTTGTTGCCGTAATAGTCGTCCGGGCGGTTGAAATAGCCGCCGTCAGCGGTTTCCCGATAAAAGCTGAGAATCTTTTCTGCCGCCTGCCTCGCCAGCGGCCGGTCTCCCGCGGCCAGGGCCCCGGCTATCAGACTGGCATAGAGAACGGGGCTGTCATAAGACTCCAACGGCTTCCCGGCTATAATCATAGATGGCGTGGAGTTTGCCGTGAGCCTGTAATTGCGCCCGGCTAAACGGCAGGAAGGTCCGGGACAGAAAATTACTGCTCCGGGGGTCCCCAAACCACAACCCTGCCAGGCCCACCCGCCAGGGCACCCGGATGGCGTCCCAGCCGAACGCGGCGCTGCGGTCCGGCGCCGGCGTGAAATGTTCCTTATCCGTCAGCCGGCACCAGTCCGGGACCAGTCCGACGCCGGTCTGCTGCCCCAAACTGCGGCTGACGATTTCCAATCCGGCATAGGCGCTTTCGGCCAATTCCAGCCAGCGCCGGTCCTGCGTCACCTCGAAAAAAACCTGATACCAGGCCGGGGAGAAATAGGACGGGTTAAGCAGCAGCGGCGGCCGGCATTCGACCCAGTCCCCCGGCGTCAGCCACAGGCGGCCCCAGGGGTCCCGGCAGGTCTCCCGGTCCAGAATGTCCCGCAGCACCAGTTTGGCCTGCTCCAGGTAATCCGGCCTCGCCCAGCGGCGGTGCGCCAGGATTAAAGCCAGGGCATAGTCCAGGTCGGCGTCGCTGGCGCTGTTGGCATCCACCACCCCCCACCGGCCCTGATCATCCTGCCCCCAGTGCCAGGCCAGCAGATGGCTGCTTTTAAGCCTTTTTTGCGATAATTCTCTTCAGCCCATCCATAACACCGCTCAAAGGTTGCCTGATCCCCGCTCCAGACCGACCGCAGCAGGGCGTACGCCTGCCCCTCGGAAACCGTGTCATTCCCGTTGTCCGGGCGGCTCACCCGACCGTCCGGCTGAACGTAATGGCTTTTATAATAATTCCAACTAGCTGCCAGAACTTGATCCAGACGGGCTTCAAATTCCCGCTCCGGCCGCTGGCTCCCCAGGCTGAAAGCATCGCAACTAACACCAAGAGAAGAGGGCATCTTCTTAATGACCACATGTTACCGCCTGAGTCTGACATTTTATGCTTTATACCATGATCTTCAGCGGCTCGGGAAGATTATAGTGGCTTCCGAAAATAGTTTCCTCTGCCTGTCATTCTGAAGGAGCGCCACGACTGAAGAATCTATACCCTTTACAATGCTAACGGTGAAAAATGCAAAAAAATTTTGAGAACCGCTACAAGGAAGTTTTTTCAATGGAGCACCGGCGCCCCCGCCTGTGCCATGTTCCGCCTTTCAGTTTAATATCCTCAGAAAACATCCCGAGAAAAAAATATTGCCACAAAATCTTTTTATTAGCTGGTATAATATCAGTATGGAAAAATCGGCAGCCACTGGAAAAATCCGCCTGGGCCTCAGCGCCTGCCTCTTGGGCCAGGCCGTCCGCTATGACGGCGGGCACAAACATGACCGCTTCATCACCGAAACCCTGGGGCAATACGTGGATTTTGTGCCGGTCTGCCCGGAGGTGGAATGCGGTCTGAGCATCCCCCGGGAGGCCATGCGGCTGGTGGGGGACGTCGGCCAGCCCCGGCTCGTCACCATCCGCACCCGGAAGGATTATACCGATCAGATGCTCACCTGGGCCGCTCGCCGGGTCCGGGAACTGGAAGCCGAGGACCTGGTCGGCTTTATCTTCAAGAGCGACTCCCCCAGCAGCGGCCTGGAGCGCGTCAAAGTCTACAACGACAAGGGCATGCCCGACAAAAAAGGCGTCGGCCTCTTCGCCCGGGCCTTCATGGAGCACTACCCGCTGCTGCCGGTGGAAGACGAGGGCCGCCTGCATGACCCGAAATTGCGGGAAAATTTCATTGAAGCCATTTTTACCTTTAAACGCTGGCGCGACATGCTGACCTCAAGCCCGGACCGCAAGCATCTGGTGGCTTTCCACACCCGCCACAAATTACTGCTCCTGGCCCACAGCCCGGAATATTATCGGGAAATGGGGCGCGTGGTGGCGCACGGCAGTGAAAACCCCCTGGAAGAAACCCTGTCGCATTACCAGCAATTGTTATTGCAAAGCCTGCGCCTGAAAACCACCTCCCGGAAAAATGCCAATGTCCTCTATCACCTCCTGGGCTATTTCAAGAAGGACCTGTCAGGAGATGAAAAGCAGGAATTAATTGACATCATCGACCATTACCAGCGAGGCGATCTGCCCCTCATCGTGCCCGTGACCCTGATCAACCACTATGTCCGCAAATACGACCAACCCTACCTCAAAGAGCAATACTACCTGCACCCCCACCCCCTGGAACTGCAGCTCCGCAATCACGCCTGATTCTGATGAAAAATCCTTTTTCAACGTCTTTCGATTATTGCTGCTGGTCCTGCTCCTGGCGGCCTCCGGGATGGCCGGCCCCCGCCGCCGAGCCGGTGGCCAATTCCTCCGGCAGCAGTGCCAAGCATGCCGTGGCCATTACCTTTGACGACGGGCCGTCGCCCCGCTATACTCCGCAAATCCTGGCCTTGCTCAAGCAATATCAGGCCAAAGCCACCTTTTTTGTCCTGGGCTGCAAGGTGGAAAAATATCCGGCTGTCATCAAGGATATGCTCTCAGATGGTCATGAATTGGGCAATCACACCTACAGCCACCCCCGGCTGCTGCACATCAGTCAAGCAGACCGGGAGCGGGAACTGGCGCGCACCCGGCTGGAACTGGACCTGATGGGCTGTCCGAAAGATCCCAAGGTTATGCGCCCGCCCTACAGTGAATATGACCAGCGGCTGCTTAAATATCTGGATCATACCGACCAGGAGCTGATCCTGTGGAGCGTCGACTCCGGCGACTGGCGGGGTCTGCCCGCGCCCTGCATTGTCAAAAACGTCCTCAGGCAGGTCAAAAACGGCTCCATTATTATTTTTCACGACAGTGATGAACACGAGCAGGCCGACCGCAACCCCACGGTGGAGGCCTTAAAAAGCATCCTGCCGGCCCTGCAGCAGGCCGGCTACCGGATGGTAACGGTGTCGGAACTGCTGAAGTAACCATCAAACCTGTTTTCGCCCCCGCCGCCCGGCCCCCTGCAAGGGCACCCTGTTCCCTGGCGGCCAGGCCACCCGGCCCTGGATCAATCCATTCCGCCTTCCCGCCCCTAATCTCCCACGGGCTCAGCTTTCCAATTTCAACTTTTCACTTTTTCCCTCTTCCCTTTTCACTTTTTCATTCTTCCCTCTTCCCTATTTCATGCTTCTCATGCTATAGGTATCTAATGAGCCTTGCTTCACCCCTGAAGGAGCCGCCATGTACCAAGGAGATTATCAGAAAAAACTCACCACCCCGGCCAGGGCCGTCGAGTACATTGCCCATGGCAGCACTCTGGTGCATGGCATGGGCACCGGGGAGCCTCCGGCCCTGCTGGGCGCGATCGCGGATCGTGTCCGGGCCGGGGACCTTCATGATCTCAAGGTCTTCTCCCTGCTCCCCATGGAGCATATCGGGCGCACCCTGCTGGCGCCTGACCTCAGTGACCGCCTGTCGGCGTATTGTTGGTTTGTCACCGGCGCCGACCGTGAATTGGTCAATCACGGGCGGCATCACTTCGTGCCCAACGAATTCCATCAAATTCCCCGCCTGATCCGGGATTTCATGAAAGTCGACGTTACCGTCACCACCGTCTCACCCATGGACAAGGCCGGGTTTTTCAGCCTTGGGACCGTCAACGACTATATCTCCACCTCCGCCCGTTATGGTAAAAAACTTCTGGTCGAGGTCAATCGCCACATGCCTCGAGTCTTCGGGGAAGCCCTGCTCCACGTCTCCGAAGTCGATGCCATCGTGGAAAACGACCAGCCGCTTCTGGAGGTTGTGCCCGTCCAGCCCAAGCCTGAGGCTGACGCCATCGGGCATATCATCGCCGAAATGGTCCCCGATGGCGCCACCATTCAACTGGGCATCGGCGGCATCCCCAACGCCTTGTGCCTGCATCTGGAAAATCATCGAGACCTGGGGATTCATACGGAACTGTTCTGCCCCGGTATGATGCACCTCATCAAAAAAGGGGTGATCAACGGCCGCCGGAAAAACCTGCTGCCCTACAAGCACATCTTCACCAACGCCCTGGGGGACCGGGAGATGTATGAGTTTATGAATGACAACCCCAGCATGGCCAGCTACCCCGTCTCCTACACCAACGACCCGCATGTCATTGCCCGGAATGACCACATGATCTCCGTTAACTCCACCATCGAGGTGGATATTTTGGGCCAGTGCAATTCCGAGTATCTGGGCGGCTTCGAATACAGCGGCACCGGCGGGCAGCTTGATTATGTCCGGGGGGCCTTCAATTCTCGCGGCGGCAAGTCCATCATCGCCTTTTATGCCACGGCCCACAACGGTGAGGTTTCCCGGGTGGTCCCCCGCTTTAACCCCGGCACGGCGGTAACTACCCCCCGGATGGATACCCACTTTTTAGTCACCGAATACGGCGCCGTTAACCTGAAAGGTAAATCCACCCGGGAACGGGCCCTGGATGTCATCAGCCTGGCTCATCCCCGCTTCCGGGACGATCTCCTCAAAGAGGCCCAAAACCTGTGTTTGCTATGAGAAAGGTGGTGCCGCATGTCTGATTTCCGCCGGCTTGCCCCGGGCGTCTACGTCTTTATCCAGCCGCCCCTGCTCTGCTACAGCAGCGCCGGGGTCATCATCGGCCCTGAGGATGTCATTGTCATCGACAGCCTGGCCAATGCCGCCATGGCCCGAAACCTGCGGGCGGCAATCCGGCAGGTGACGCCCAGACCGATCCGCTTCCTGATCAATACCCACGCCCACTTCGCTCACATCTATACCAATCACCTTTTTCCGGAGGCCACGGTTATTAGCACTCACCGGGGTCGAGCCGCGACGGCAACCGCCAAAAAGGTCCAAGGGAAGCACGATGCCCTGTTCGCCAGTTTTTTCAACGAGATCGATTTAACCGGTGGCCGCTATACTCTCCAGGATATGAGCTTCAGCGGCAGTCTTTCCATCTATCAGGGAGAACGTGAAGTGCGCCTGCTCGAGCTGGGCCCGGGGCATTCCGAATCCGACCTGGTCGTGCATCTGCCTAAAGAAAAGATCGTCTTTTGCGGCGATGTTTTCCTGAACGGCCTGCCGCCGCTGCCCGGCGAGGGCTCTGTCACCCGGACCATTGCCAACTACAAGGCCATCGAGGCCCTGGAAGCCGACATCTATGTGGCGGGGCACGGCGATCCTGGAACCCTCCCCGAAGTCCGAGCCCAACGGATACTGTTGGAGCGCCTGTTCGAGCGCGCCCAACAATGTTTCGAGCGGGGCCTGAACTACGATGCGGCCCTGCAGACCTTGGCCGAAGATGGACTTTCCCTGGATTTCCAAAGGCTGGTCATCCTGTCCAGCTACTCCGAATTCTCCGGCACTCAGCCTGAGAGCACCGACCCCGCCGGCCCAGACCATTTGACCATACTGCAAAGCATCGCCGCCGAGGCCAAACTGCTGCTCAGCAAAAAATGCTGAAGGTAATGAATTTTCTATACGCCTACTAATTTATCAGTATCTTTAGTCTTTATCTATCTGCCATCTTCCCATCCTGCCGCACTCCTCCGGTTCCATCATTCAGTCATACAAGTGTAGATCGAGTCTTTGGCGATGAGTCTAGATATATGATTTCTCCGGCAATTTTCTGTATGATAGGAGGCGAACTGTTTCGAGCCTACATATGCCTCAAAAGGGGAATTATCATGCCATACGCGGAATTTTTAGGCCGCCTGGTGTTGGCGGCATTGCTGGGTGGAGCTGTCGGCCTGGAGCGGGAAATACACGGGCGGCCGGCCGGAATCCGCACCTACCTCATCCTCTCCCTGGGGACGGCTCTGCTCATGGTGCTGTCCGAGTACCTCCTGGTGGCCTATCACGGTAAATATCCGGGGCTCGGTCTGCAAGGGGACCCTGGGCGAATCGCCGGGCAGGCCATTACCGGCGTCGGCTTTCTTGGCGCCGGGGTCATTCTCCGTTATAAGGACTCTATCCGGGGGCTGACTACCGCAGCCTGTGTCTGGCTGGTCTGCTCGGTGGCTCTGGCAGTGGGGGCCGGCTTTTACCTGATCAGTATCGCGGCGACCCTTCTAACCATCCTCGCACTCACCGGACTAAAGGCCTTGGAGCGACGGATGCCCAAGGATTGGTTTGAAAATCTGCAGGTGGTGTCCGATGACCTGCCTGGCCAGATTAACCGGATAGCCGGCCTGATCACCCAACATGGGTTTGAGGTGATCACCTTCGGCCTGAAACGGGATGCGGCAAACAAGGAACTGAATGCCACTTTTCAGCTCCGGGTGCGGGCCGTCAAGCCTCAGCGGGAAGTCCTCCAGGACCTGGTGGAACTAGAAGGCGTCAAAGCGGTGGACATTGCCTGAGAAGATGAAAAATCAAGGCAAATCTCCCTCTCCCCCTGCCCGCGGGGGAGAAGTGTTACTGAAAACCTAAAACTATTTTTTCCTGCCTAAACATGTTAAGTTAAATATCCAAATCATGTAGCTTAATTTTAGCAGTTTTACAGGCAACATTATGAGAATATTATCTTTTTTCTTATTCACCGCCATTCTTCTCACTCTCTCGGCCTGTCCGGCCCAATCCTGGGACCCCAATGAACTGCCCCCCGGCTTTTCGGTGGCCGATCCCGGGGCCCCCGTGGTACTGGAGGGCAAAACCCTGTTTCGGGTGCGCATCAACTACAAGATGTATACCGCCGAAGAGCGCGCCCAAAGGATCAGCGAAGAAATTTTAAAATTGGCCAACGATCCCACCTTTGACCCGGACACCATCACGGTCAAGGATGCCGGCATCAGCTCGGACATCCTGGCCGGCGATAAAATTCTGGTGCCGGTCTGGGCCTTTGTGGCTAAACTGGAAGAGCGTCCGGCGGACGAAATAGCTAACGATTATGCCGGCCGGATTCGCCAGGCGATCATTGCCTATCAAAAGGCCCACAGCCTGACTAATCTTATAATTGGCGTCGCCAAGACCGTCCTGGCCTTCCTGATCCTGGCAGCGCTGATCATCCTGGTGAACCGGGGGGTGCGCCGCCTCAACCAGACAATTTCGGCCACCCGAAAAATTCATTCGGTCAAAGTGGAATCGGTGGAATTCTTTACCGCCGACCGCCTCAAGGGCATGGTCATCCAGGCCGTCAAAGTAGCCCGGTTTCTGATCATCCTGTTCCTCCTCTACGCCTACCTGCATCTGGGCCTGAGCTTCTTCCCTGCCACCCAGCAGTTTGCCCTGAAATTCTACCACAACCTCTTGAACGCCTTCAGCATTATCGGCGACGCCCTCTGGGACCAGACCCCTTCCCTGGCCTTTCTGGCGGTCTTGTATGGTATCGCCCGCTACACCTTAAAATCATTGCGCTTCTTCTTTGACCAGGTCTCTGCCGGAAAAGTCACCGTCGCCGGCCTGGACGCCGAAGTCGCACTCACAACTTACCGGATCTTCAAAATTCTCATCATCATCTTTTTCCTGGTGGTGGCCTATCCCTATATTCCCGGCTCCGATTCCCCGGCCTTCAAAGGCATCTCCATCTTCCTGGGCGTCCTCTTTTCCCTGGGCTCATCCTCGGCCATCGCCAACCTCATCGCCGGCGTTTTTCTAACCTATCAGCGCTCCTTTCGGGTGGGTGACGTCATCAAAGTCGGCGAGACCACCGGCGTCGTCACCGAGCGCCGACTCAATGTCACCCGGATAAACACCTGGAAAAATGAGATCGTCACCATCTCCAACAGCACCATTCTCAACGGCTGCGTCAACAACTTCAGCCAACAGGTGCGAAACGGCTCCGGGCTGATCATCCACACCACCGTCACCATCGGCTACGACGCTTCCTGGGCCACCGTCCATGCCCTGCTCATCGCCGCGGCCAAGGCCACCACGCATGTCCTGCCGACGCCGCCGCCTTTTGTGCTCCAGACCGCGCTCAATGATTTTTTCGTCACCTATGAAATTAACGCCTACACCGATGCCCCCCAGTATTTGCCCCGAATTTACAGCGAACTGCATCAGAATATTCAGGATAAGTTCAACGAGGGCGGCGTCGAGATTATGTCGCCGCACTATACCAATCTCCGGGACGGCAACCGGACCACCATCCCGGCTGACTATCTGCCGGCCGATTATGTCGCGCCGGGCCTGCGCCTCACCAATATGCCGCCGGACAGCAGGAAAGACAAGTAACATGCTGCCTAAATATATACTATTATTTATACAACGTTGATCATGCTATTAATTTCTCCTACTCTCTCCTTGAGGGGAGAGGGTGAGGGTGAGGGGTAATTATTTCCGGCAATAATTATAACTTTTGCAAAGGAGACTCATGGAGCTGATTCATTCCTTGTACGGTGCCCTGGGGACCGTGGTCTCGCTCATTAAATTTGCCCTGGAATCCATCTCTGTTTTGTGTGTTGCTCTGGGGCTTTTCACGTCTTTGCTCATGGCGATAAAATTTTCAAAAAATTTCATTAACTTCAGGCAATATATCCCGGCCCTGCGCTTGCAGTTCGGCTCCTGGCTGGCCCTGGCCCTGGAGTTCCAACTGGGCGCCGATATCGTCTCCACAACGGTTAACCCTACCTTTCAAAAACTGGGAGAGTTGGCGCTGCTGGCCTTGATTCGAACCTTCCTCAACTTTTTCCTCCAAAAAGAGATGCAGGCCGAGGAGCAGATTGTCAAAGCCGCAGCGCCCAAAGAGCCGTTGGTTAATGCTTGATGCCGTCTTGCTGCCGCTTGCACCTCTCCTCTTGACAGGAATCAGCCATTTTTTCTATAGTAGCTTACTGTTATACTTTGGATCTAGCCAATTTGATTCTTAGGCAGAAAAGGAATCTACCATGCCCAAACGCCCCGATATTAAAAAGGTAATGATCATCGGTTCCGGTCCCATCGTCATCGGCCAGGCCTGTGAATTCGACTACTCCGGCACCCAGGCCTGCAAGGCCCTGCGCCAGCTCGGCTATGAAATTGTCCTGGCCAACTCCAACCCCGCCACCATCATGACCGACCCGGGGATGGCCGATGTCACCTATATCGAACCTCTCAATCTGGCCACCATGACCGAAATTATCAAGGAAGAGCGGCCCGACGCCCTGCTTCCCAACCTGGGGGGGCAGTCAGGCCTCAACCTCAGCTCCGAGCTGGCCCGGGCCGGGGTTCTGGATCAATACGGCGTTCGGATTATCGGGGTGGAGGTGGATGCCATTCAGCGGGGGGAAGACCGCCTCGCTTTTAAGGAGACCATGAACCGCCTGGGCATCGAGATGCCTAAAAGTCAGATCGCTCTGACCGTGGAAGAGGCCGAGCGTATTGCCGACGAGCTGGGCTATCCGGTGGTCATCCGTCCGGCCTATACCATGGGCGGCTGGGGCGGCGGCCTGGTCTACAACCTGGAAGAGCTGCGACTCATCGCTTCCCGGGGCATTTCCGCCTCTCTGGTCGGCCAGATTCTGGTGGAGGAATCGGTCCTGGGATGGGAGGAGCTGGAGCTGGAGGTGGTGCGGGACGCCAAAAACCAGATGATTACCGTCTGCTTCATCGAAAATGTGGACGCCATGGGAGTGCACACCGGCGATTCCTACTGCACCGCCCCCATGCTCACCATTGCCCCGGAACTGCAGCAGCTCCTCCAGAAACATTCCTATGCCATCGTCGAGGCCATCCGGGTCATCGGCGGCACCAACATCCAGTTCGCCCATGATCCCAAGACCGGCCGGGTGGTGGTGATCGAGATCAATCCCCGGACGTCCCGCTCTTCGGCCCTGGCCTCCAAGGCCACCGGCTTCCCCATCGCCCTGGTCTCCTCGCTGCTGGCCGGCGGCCTGACCCTGGATGAAATACCCTACTGGCGGGAAGGCACCCTGGATAAATACACCCCGTGGGGAGACTATGTGGTGGTGAAGTTCGCCCGCTGGGCCTTTGAAAAATTCCCCGGCTCCATTGACCGGCTGGGAACCCAGATGCGGGCCGTCGGCGAAGTCATGAGCATCGGCAAGAATTACAAGGAGGCCTTTCAAAAATCCATCCGCTCTCTGGAGATCGACCGCTACGGCTTGGGTTTTGCCAAAGATTTTCACCAGATGCCGTTGGACGAGCTGCTGGACCGCCTGAACGAGCCCACCAGCGAACGCCAGTTCCTGATGTACGAGGCCCTGCGGCAGGGGGCGGACATCCAGACGCTTTATCAGAAAACGCACATCAAACCCTGGTTCATCCAACAGATGCGGAGCTGGTGGCGTTGGAGCAGGAAATCCTCCAGTTCCGGGGCCGGGAGTTGCCGGACGAGCTGCTGCTTAAGGCCAAGCGGGACGGTTTTGCCGACCGTTACCTGGGCCAGATCTTGAATATTCCCGAAGAAAAAATCCGCCGCCGGCGCCTCTCTCTGGGACTGGCTCAGGCCTGGGAGCCGGTACCGGTGAGCGGGGTGGAAAATGCCGCCTATTATTTCTCAACCTATAACGCCCCGGATCAGGTATCGTCCAGTTCCCGGCGCAAGGTTATGGTCCTGGGGGGCGGGCCGAACCGCATCGGCCAGGGCATCGAATTCGATTACTGCTGCGTCCACGCCGCCTTTGCCCTGCGGGACGCCGGCCTCGAATCCATCATGGTCAATTGCAACCCCGAGACCGTCTCCACCGACTACGACACCTCCGATAAGCTGTATTTCGAGCCGTTGACGGTGGAGGATGTGTTAAGCATCTACGAAAAAGAAAAGCCTGAAGGCATGATTGTGCAGTTCGGCGGCCAGACCCCCCTCAATATTGCCGGGGAATTGGCGGCCGCGGGCGTCAACATCCTCGGCACTTCCCCCGATGTTATCGATCTCGCCGAAGACCGGGACCGGTTCCGCCACATGATGCGCCGGCTTGGCATCCCCCAGCCGGAATCCGGCATGGCCAGCAACCTGGAAGAGGCCCTGGCCATAGCCGCCGACCTCGGCTATCCTCTCATGGTTCGTCCCTCCTATGTTCTCGGCGGCCGGGGTATGGAAGTGATCCACGACGAATGGATGCTCCGGCACTACGTCGATAAGGCGGTGGAGGTCAGCCCGGAGAGACCCATTCTCATTGACAAGTTCCTGGAAAATGCCATCGAGGCCGAAGCTGACGCCATTGCCGACGGCACCGACGCCTTCGTGCCCGCGGTTATGGAGCATATCGAACTGGCCGGGGTCCATTCCGGAGATTCCGCCTGCGTCATCCCCCCGGTCAGCATCCCGGCCAAACACCTGGAGACCATCCGCGACTACACCCGGCGCATCGCCATGGCCCTCAATGTCGTCGGCCTGATGAACATCCAGTACGCCATTGCCCAGGACACCGTCTATGTGCTGGAGGCCAATCCCCGGGCCTCCCGCACCGTCCCCCTGGTCTCCAAGGTCTGTAACATCCCCATGGCCCGGCTGGCCACCCAGATCATGCTGGGCAAGAAATTGGCCGACCTGGGGCTGACGTCAAAAAATATTCCCCATTTCGGGGTCAAAGAGGCAGTCTTCCCCTTCAACATGTTCCCGGAAGTGGATACCCTCCTGGGTCCGGAGATGCGGTCCACCGGAGAAGTCCTGGGCATGGCCGATTCCTTCGGGGCCGCCTTTTTCAAGGCCCAGGAAGCCGCCCAGCAGACCTTGCCCCTGGAAGGGGTGGTGTTGATCACCGTGTCCGAAAAAGACCGCCCGGCCGTCCTGGAGGTGGCCCGGCAGTTCTTCGATCTGGGTTTTAAAATCAAGGCCACCGCCGGAACCCACAAGTTTCTGGCCGATCAGGGCATCCCTTCGGACCCGGTCCTCAAGCTGCACGAAGGCCGGCCGCATATCGTCGACAGCATCAAGAGTAAAGAGATTGACCTGGTGATCAACACCCCCAGCGGCAAACTGGGCAAACACGACGACTCCTACATCCGCAAGGCCGCCATCAAATACAAGGTTCCCTATATCACCACCCTGGCCGGGGCCCTGGCCGCCGCCCGGGGCATCGCGGCTATCCGCACAGGGCGGGGGCAGGTGCGGTCTTTGCAATGGTATCATCGAAACATCACCTGATGGTCCATCGATTTTTTCCGGTACCAGCCTGCATCTGAAACCGCGCCGGGGACTGGGATACAAACCACCAAGTTGTGGCAAAGACAATAATTTTTTTTAAGGATTACTTCATATGAACTCCATCCAGGACAATTGCGGCGTTTTTGCCTTGTATTCCCCCACCGAACCATTGCCATGGAGTCAGACATGACCGCAGACCTTTTGAAAACTTCGGGCTGGACCCTGGCGGCCGCCGCCCTGTTTCTTCTTTCCTTTCTGAGCCCGCTGCTGGTGGCGCCCCTGCTCCTCATCTGGTCCCTGGTGGCCGGCCTGCTGGGCTATTTCCGCCAAGAATGGGGCGGCCTGCCGCCGGCGGCGCTGACTGTGTTAAGCGCCATTTCCCTGGTAGTGGTTCTAAACCGGTTATTTTGGGCGCCCTAGCCTTAAGCGCCAGAGAGGCACAGGCATACTCGTAACGAATTGGAACTCTTTGGAAAAATAATATATAATTACTTGCTGAGGATATCACTGGCAGGAGATTAATCATGAAAACTTATACGGCCGTTATTGAAAAATGTCATGAGACCGGCTTATATGTTGGATATGTCCCTGGATTTCCCGGAGCACATACTCAAGCCGCTTCTTTAGATGAGCTTAACCACAATTTACAGGAAGTCATCAGCATGCTTTTGGAAGAGGGCGAACCTTATCTTGAGGGAGAATTTATTGGGATTCAAAAAGTTGCGGTAGCCTGATTATGGGGAAAATACCTGTTTTGAAACCCAGAGAAGTAGCAGGTTTGCTCGAGTCCTGGGGTTTTAGAGAAGTCAGACAACGGGGTTCCCATAAGCAATTTCGCCATCCTGATGGCAGAATCACCACAGTTCCGTTTCATGGCAGTAGAGATATTTCGCCAATAATATCGAGAATTATTGCTAAAGATGTTGGCCTAACCGTCGAAGAATTTTTACGTGGTCCCTAAATTTCAGAACAATTACCTTTCCATACCTCCCGACAACCGGGATTTTCATGAACCTGCCTACAATAAGACCCGCGCTTCTTCCGGTCCTGATTGCGGTTCTACCATCAGCCGAAAAAATAAGGAAAATTACTTGCAGTTTAAGAAATAATGATTATCACTTAACCGTTAATCTGTTTAAAAATTTTCTGTTCATTAGGGAGGTCCATTCCTATGAAATGGACAAGTTTCAGCTTTTTGGCCATTCTCTTTGGCTTGGTCCTGGTTTTGGGACATCCCGCCCAGGCGGTGACGGCATTAACAGGGTTAACTTGGCAAGTTGTGGATATTGGAGGAAATCCGGTGGCTGCCGGCCGGCCCGACCGGCAACCGCACCTGGTATTTAGTCCCGAAGGCCGGATCAGCGGCTCCACTGGCTGCAATCGCCTTACCGGGACCTATCAACTGGACGGCAAAGCTTTGAAATTCTCCCCTTTGGCCATGACCAAAATGGCCTGCCCGCCGCCGCTGGATGCCCAGGAAAGAGCCTTTATTCAGGCCATAAACGCCATCGCCTCGGTGCGGGAGTCCGGCAATAGCCTGGAACTGCTGGACGCCGGTGGCAAGGTCCAGATGCGCCTGCAGGCCCGCTGAGTTAAGGTGCTCACGATGTAAATCAGGCCCGTTCAATCAATGCCTGGTCAGCGTCGATTATCTCCGGTAGTCGACTTTCGGACGGATATAGTGATTCTCGAAAGTTTCTTCTCATCGGGAAGCTTTCCCATAAACGGCGGCCATGGGCCGCCCTATGGGATTCTAACCAAACAAATAGAGGAGTTCATTATAGGCTGATCCCCAATCACCTAAAATGAGTTCTTTTATCCTTTTTGCCCCTCTTGGCAGATCTGAAAAAATATCTGGGAATCTCCAATTTTAGTAAGGTAAATATGCCATAAATGTTATAATTAAGAAATTTTTTAACCGCCGCTAGCCTTTCAAACATGTAAAGGAGTTCCCTATGTCCCGGCACCCGATATCTTAACGTTTTCTCCTCTCTAATTCTCCTGTTTTTTCTCGTCTGGAGCGGCCTGATTCCCACTAATGCCAGGCGTCTAGCCGTCTGGCGGGGGAGTTCGGTCATGTGCCCTGTTCTTTCGTGGAAAACCAGGGGCAGACAAATCCCGCAGGTTAAATACTACACCCGGGGCCACGGCTTCGCCCTCGGCTTTACCCCCAAAGGACCTGTTTTTTTGCTTAACCAGGGAGCCTGTCAAGCCAAACCTGACGAGGCCGGCCTGCCATCGGCAAACAGCCCAGGAGACACCCGGGCTGAAAGAGGAAAACGCGCCAACCAATCGCCGGCGACCCGGCAAACAACCATGCTGCGCCTGACTCTGTTAGGGATGAGCCCCAAGGCCCGGATGGTGCCGGAGGAACCACAGGAAGGTAAGGTCAATTATTTTTCGGGGAACGATCCCACAAAGTGGCGCACCGATCTTCCCACCTACGGCGCCGTGGCCTATCGGGACGCCTATCCGGGCATCGACTTAAAGTTTTACGGGAATGGCCGGGAACTGGAATATGATATTATCGCCCGGCCCGGGGCCGACTATCGCCGGGTCAAGTTTCGCTATACCGGGATAAAAGCCCTGCAAGTTACGCCGGAGGGAGATTTATCGCTGACGCTCCCCGACGGCGGCGTGCTGGTGCAGAAGAAGCCCGTGGTCTACCAGGAAATTGCCGGGCAGCGAGTGGCCCGGGAGGGAAAATTCAAGGTTTGCGGCCAGGGAGCCCAGGCGGTTTTCGGCTTCGAGGTGGCCGCCTATGACCGGCAGCATCCCTTGATTATCGACCCGGTGCTGTCCTACTCGACGTATCTGGGAGGCAGCGGCTTCGATGGCGGTTATGGCGTTGCCTTGGACCCGGCGGGCAATATTTATGTGGCCGGCCAGACCACTTCTACGGATTTTCCCTTGCAAAATCCTTATCAAGACCGCCCGGGCAAGCATTTACCGGCAGGTGTTCGTCACCAAGTTCAATCCTGCCGGGAACACCCTGATCTACTCCACCTACCTGGGCGGCGCTGACGGTGTGCAGGGTGAGGGGATGGGCGAGCAGGTCCTGCAACGACCTGGCGGTGGATAAGGACGGCTGCGCCTATGTTACGGGCTATACCTACTCGACGAATTTTCCCACCTGGAATCCCTACCAGGCCGAGCATCAGGGCAACCAATGCATCTTTGTCACCAAGTTCAATGCCCAGGGCAACGGCCTGGTTTACTCCACCTACCTGGGCGAGCGGCGGCAACAACTTTGCGTCGGGCATTGCAGTGGATCAGGACGGCAACGCCTATATCATTGGCCAGAGCGAAGGGGATTTTCCCACCACCGGGGGCGCCTTCCAGCCGGATTTCGCCGGCGGCCCCGATGCGGTGGTGGCCAAATTTAACGATGCGGGTTCCCTGATCTATGCCACCTTCCTGGGAGCGGCAGAAGATGACGGCGGCTGCGGCATCGCCGTGGATACCTCCGGCTTTGCCTTTGTCACCGGTCTCACCACCGTTCAATGACATCAGCAATTTCCCCACAACAACGGGGGTCACGCAGCCCAACCCCATTGGCAGCCTCTACAGCAGAGAAGCCTTTGTCACCAAGCTCAATGCCGACGGCAGCGGTCTGGTCTACTCCACCTTTTTGGGCGGCACCAATAGTTACGGCAGCGGCAGCACCTATGGAATGGCATTGCCGTGGATCCCGCCGGCAACGCCTACGTTACCGGATCGAGCTACTGCCACCAGTAATTTCCCCATTAAGAACGCCGCCCAGCCGACTCCTGGGGGCGGTCATTATCAATATACTGATGCCTTTGTCACCACTTACAACCCCACGGCGACGGACTACCTGTTCTCCACCTACCTGGGGGGCAACATCTACGACTCCGCCGCCGCCATTGCGGTGTTTACCGCCGGCGGGGGCCATTGTTACGTCCATGTTACCGGCGGCACCAGATCAATATAATTTTCCCACCCGGTATCCTGTCCAGCCCAGCCTGTCCAGCGTCCAACACCGATGCCTTTGTGTCCAGGATGGACGTGACCACCGGCGCCTTGCTCTTCTCCACCTACTTAGGCGGCACGGGTCTCGACCATGGCACTGCCATCGCCACTGATAAACTGGGGAATGCTTACGTCGCCGGCTATACCCAATCGACGAATTTCCCCACCCGGAATGCGTATCAGCCCACTATATCCGGGTATCCCGGCCAGGATGCCTTTGTAGCCAAGATTGCTTATTCGGGGGCAGTTGGAGGTGAACTATTTTTGCTTCTCGGCGATTAGCACTTGAGATCAGGCCAATTGTAGCCGCCGGCATACATTTTATACCCATGCTAATTTTTTCCTGTCATTTTAACTGAATGTAGCATGCGAACCCTGTTGAATTCTATGTTATTTCTAGTATTTAAATTAAAATAATAATTCAACAGCAATAATAAGAAAATAAAATTTGCAAGGAGGAAAAAATGTTTAAAGAATTTAAAGAATTCGCCATGAAAGGCAATGTCGTGGACATGGCTGTGGGCATTATCATCGGCGCCGCCTTCGGGCTTATCGTCAAGTCCCTGGTGGACGACGTCATTATGCCGCCCATCGGCGTTCTCCTGGGAGGTGTTGATTTCTCCAGTTTATTTTGGGTGCTCAAAGCAGGCAAGGTCCCGGGCCCCTATCCTACGGTCGCGGCGGCCAAGCAGGCGGGTGCGGTTACGTTAAATATCGGTGTGTTCATCAATACCATCATCAATTTTCTCATTGTGGCGGCAGCGATTTTCATGGTAGTCCGGACTATGAACAGGCTCAAAAAAGAGGAACCGGCCGCGACCGGACAAGAAAGAATGTCCTTTCTGCTTCTCTTCCATTCCCATACCGGCGACTCGCTGCCCGCATTGCACCTCGGAGCTGTCAAAGGCGTAACGTCTCGAGTGCGAGCAGGTCTGGCCAAGCCTGGCGAACTGCTCAGGTTTCCGGGTGCAACTTGGGAACCTGAGCAGGGATATTATTCCCGAACGGGAGATCAAAGACGAGGGGTGAAGCCGGCCTGACTTTGGGCCAGGCTGGTGGATCACCCCAAAAAGCTGTTGACAGACCAGGTCCGGTAACAGAAAGTATGGAGTATGAACCGCTCTAACCTTGAACGCCCCCGGCATGGGGGCGACTTAACTCTGGCCCAGGTCAATTTCCAGCGGAGTCAATTAATCGACTTCAGCGCCAACATGAACCCTCAGGGACCGCCCCGGGCAGTGTGGCAGGCCCTGCTGGAAAATTTGCCCAATATCGTCAATTACCCCGATCCCTATGCCCGGGGCCTCAAGACCGCCCTGGCCGACCATCTCGGCCTGGAACCGGCCAACCTGGCCCTGGGGAATGGTTCCATCGAACTTATCTATCTCCTGCCTCGGATATTTACTTTTGATTCTGCTTTAATACCCGCCCCGGGTTTTAGCGAGTATGAGTATGCCGTCCGCCTCACCCAAACCCGGTGCCGCTTTATGTATCTAAAACCGCCGGATTATACCTGGGACCTGCCGGCCCTTTTACAAGAAATTGCCCGGGGCGGCTTGATTTTTCTGTGCAATCCCAACAACCCGACGGGCACTTCCCTGTCCCGGGCCGATTTGGACAGCGGTCCTGGAGGCGCTGCCGGACTCGGCCCTGCTGGTAATGGATGAGGCTTTCATAGATTTCATGGCCGATCACCAGGAGCTAACTTTGGTGTCCCGGGCAGTTCAAGATTCCCGCCTGCTGGTCCTGGGCTCGCTGACCAAGTTCTTCGCCCTGCCCGGCCTGCGCCTGGGCTTCCTGGCCGGGACCCCGGACCGCATCAAACAACTGAGCGCCTTCCTGCCGCCCTGGAATATCAACAGCCTGGCCCAGGCTGCCGGGGTCGCGGCTCTTGGCGAAACCAAGTATATCCAGCAATCCCGGGATTACCTCTTCAAAAACCGGCAGTTGTTGTTCGAGGCGTTAAGCGCCATTCACGGCCTCAATCCCCTGCCGCCCACGGCCAACTTTATTTTCTGCCGATTGAGCCCGGAACTGCCCAATGCCCCACGGCTGGTGGAACTTATGGGCCAGGAAGGTTTTCTGCTCCGGGACTGTTCCAACTACCGGGGCCTGGACGACCGCTGTTTGAGGCTGGCAGTGCGCCGCCGCCAGGACAACCTGAGCCTGGCGGCAACCCTCCGGGGAATTTGCTCCCATGGGAGTTAAACTGCTTCTGGCCTATCTTTTGGATCTAACGCTGGGTGACCCGCCGCACTGGCCGCACCCGGTACGGTGGCTGGGCCGGCTCATAAGCTTCCTGGAGTCTCCCTTGCGCCGCGTTTTCCCTAATCCCCGGCTGGCCGGCCTGATTCTCACCGGTATCTGCCTTTTGGCTGCTGCCGGGGGAGCCGCGGCCGCAGTTTTTCTGGCATCCCGGATTCACCCGTTTTTGGAGTTCCTGGTCTCGGTGGTTTTGATTTATTGGGCGATTTCGGTTAAAGACCTGGCCGCCCACGCCCGAGCCGTGTATCAGCCTCTGAGCCGGGGGGATCTGGCCGCCGCCCGTGAGGCCCTGGCCAACATCGTCGGCCGGGAGACTTCCCAGCTGAGCGAAGCCGGGGTCATCCGGGCCACGGTGGAAACCATCGCCGAAAACACGGTGGACGGCGTGCTCTCTCCCCTGTTCTACGCCGCCCTCGGGGGAGCCGCCTCTGGTCTGGGCCTTTAAAGCGGCCAGCACCCTGGATTCCATGGTGGGTTATAAAACCGGGCCGTATCGGGAATTTGGCTGGGCCGGGGCCCGGCTGGACGACCTGTGCAACTGGCTCCCGGCCCGGCTCAGTGCCGGTTTTTTTACCTTGGCGGCCTGGCTGAACGGCTTGAACTGGCAGGAAACCTGGCGGATCTGCCGGCGTGACGGCCGCCGCCATGCCAGCCCCAATGCCGGCTGGCCTGAAGCCGCGGTGAGCGGCGCCCTGGGACTGCGGTTGGGCGGACCGAATATGTACCATGGCGAGTTGTTGGAGAAACCCTGGATCGGAGAAGGCCGGCGGGAACCGGAAACAGTCGATATACTCAAGACCATCCGCCTGCTCTACACCGTCAGCGCCCTGGCAGTATTATTTTTCACTTTTCTGGCCCTGTTCGTAAAAATACGGTTGACTTGATTTATCCTTTCCCATAATATGGGACTTCTCATAATAATGAGGATATATGAGCCTACCCAGCCGACCGCTGCCTGTCAAACCTCTGGTCAGCCTTATTTTTTCCCAGCCTGACCTGGAGACCGCGGTCTTTCAAGAGTTGGCCGGTTTTTTGGGGCCGGCGGATATGATCAGTGGTTGGCTGCAGTTCAATCAAACTCAATATTATAACCCGGAGATGGGTGAAAATTTACAGCGGCGGCTGGCGGTCTTTTTACATCTGGCCGACCCGGCGGACCTTTGCCGGTGGAAGATCTATACCAATGCCCTGGAACATCGCTTGTCCCTGGCCGGCCGGCGACTGGTGAATCTCGACCCCGGTTACCTGACCCGGGAACGGCTGGTCCTGGCTACCGGCAAGAATTACACCCATCGCCTCTACCTGGGACAAGGCCTGTATGGCGAAGTAACCCTGATGTATCAAAAGGGGGATTGGCAGCCGCTGCCATGGACTTATCCGGATTATGCCGGTCCTGAGATGAAGAATTTTTTACATCAGGCCCGGAAGAAATACCTCTGGCAGTTAAAAAATCTAACTGATTGATTTTTAATATTTTTATCCCTATTCATATGGGCGGGGACTGAACCGCCCCTAATATTATCTTTACTAATCTAGATAATTTTTTTAAATAAATCAAATAAAGATTTTAAACAATGAAAAGCATGACCGCCTTCGGCCGGGGGGAAGCAGAAAGTTCCGGTTGTAAAATGTCCGTTGAGCTTCGCACCCTCAATCATCGTTTTCTGGACCTGCATCTGAGAATGCCCCGGTCTCTCATGGGCCTTGAGGAGCGCCTGCGGCAGTTAATCTCCGCCCATATTATCCGGGGACGGGTGGAAATAAGTGTCTCACTGGAATACACCGGTCAAAGACCCCGCACCCTGGTGGCTGATCAGGCTTTACTCAAAGATGCCGCGGCCATCTTAACTTCCATTCAAGAAGATTGGGCCCTTCCCGAACCCTGGGGTTGGGATCAACTCCTGCATTTCCCCGAGGTGGTGACCGTGCAGGAGGCCTCCCCCACCGAGGATGAAGCCTTATGGGAAGTGCTGAGACCTGCCGTTCAGCAGGCCCTGGAAGTGATTGAAGGTATGCGGGGCCGGGAGGGAGAATTTCTGGGGCACGAGCTTTTGGCCCTGCTCCAGCGGGTGTCCGAGCAGGTCGAGATCATTTCCCAGCGGGCCCTGGCGGTGCCGCAGGCATACCGGGAGAAATTGACCTCCCGCCTGGCGCAACTCCTGCCCGAGACCAACCCGGTGGACCCCCAGCGCTTAGCCCAGGAAGTGGCCCTTTTGGCCGATCGGGCGGATATCACTGAAGAACTGGCAAGACTGCGCAGCCACCTGGAGCAGTTTAAAGCCACTTTGGGCGCCAAAACCTCAATAGGCCGAAAACTGGATTTTGTCATTCAGGAAATGAACCGGGAGGTAAACACCATCGGTTCAAAATCGGCTGAGATCGGCATTTCTCAAGCCGTTATCGAAATCAAAAGTGAACTGGAAAGGGTGCGGGAGCAGGTACAGAATCTTGAATAGGTATAATTAGTGAATATTATTACCTTTTATTACTAGATCGGGAGGAAATCTTTGTGACCTAATGAAGCAGCAACCAAAGCTACTCAGCCCCGGGAATACTAGTAGTTAATAACCAATTTGTTTTACCCTGTTAGAGATCTAACAGCGGTTTCTTGTGCGGAGAATAGCAGCAATGTCCGGAAAAGATTTCTCATTAGTCAATATCGGCTTTGGCAATACCGTTGTAAATGCCCGCATCGTAGCCATCGTCACCCCCAGCTCGGCTCCCATGAAAAGACTGCGTGAAGATGCCAAGAACGAGCAACGTCTCATCGACGCCACCCATGGCCGGAAAACCCGAGCCATAATTATTACTGACAGTAATCATATTATTCTTTCGGCCATACAACCTGAAACTCTATCCCAAAGATACTCCGGCGATGGCGGCTCCTCTCGCTCCTCCGGCACCAGGGAACCCTGAAAATGCCGGCCCAAATCTTTGTCGTCTCCGGCGCTTCCGGGTCAGGAAAAACTACCTTGGTTCGAGCCCTGCAAGCCAATGATCCAGACGTTCGCTTCTCCGTCTCGTACACCACCCGTCCATCCCGACCCGGGGAAGTGGACGGCCAGGATTATTGTTTTGTCACCGAAGAAAAATTCCAGGAACTGCTCGGGGAAGGTCTTATTATCGAATATGTTAAGCAATTCGGCTACTATTACGGCACCTCCCGAAGGTGGATCGACGATGCCCTGCAGGGCAATCGGGATATTATTTTTGATGTGGAAATTCATGGCGCCAAGGCCTTGAAGAAATATTTCCCGGCGGGCACTTTTGTCTTTATTTTGCCGCCAACTTCAAAAGTTTTGGAAAACCGGCTGCGGGATCGGGGCAGTCTGTCCGAAGACGAACTGCGGCAGCGCCTGGACCGGGTGCGCCAGGAGGTCCAGGAAGCCTCCTGGTACGACTATCTCATCATCAATGATGACTTATCCCTGGCCGGGCGACAACTTGAAGCCATCGTCAGCGCAGCCCGCTGTCGCACCAAGGCTATCTGGCCCACGATCAGACCTCATTGGAGTTGATGCCCATCATTGGCCGGTTCTGCAAAATTCAATGGCATTTTTAACATAGAAAACCACTCTTTTCCCTTTCACCTTGACACCTTGAGCCAAAGCAGGTAAAAAATCCCAATTACTAGAGAGTTAGCCATTGAACCGGCGCCGCTCTCATAAGACATCCAGGAGATACATGTGTGTATTGGAATGCTGAAGTTGAAACTTTAACCACCGAAAAACTGCGACAACTGCAACTGGAACGCCTGCGTCTGACCTTGGGCCGAGCGGCGCAGAGTCCATTTTACAGTGAGCGCCTCCGGCAGGCCGGGGTCTCCCCGGACAGCCTGCAATCGCTGGAAGATATTAGAAAGATTCCTTTTACCAGCAAAGACGATCTTCGAGCCCACGGCCGGCAAATGCTTACTGTACCGCTGTCCGAGATTATCCGCATCCACGCTTCTTCCGGCACCACCGGGCAGGCCACGGTCATTTATTACAGCCGGACTGATATTGAACTGTGGGCCGATCTGGTGGCCCGCTCCATGTATATGACCGGTTTGCGCCAGGATGATGTCTTTCAGAACATGATGGGTTATGGCCTTTTTACCGGCGGTTTGGGTTTCCACTACGGCTCCGAACGTCTGGGAGCCTTAACCATTCCGGCGGGGGCCGGCAACAGTCAGCGGCAGGTGCAGCTTATGCAGCAATTCGGCACGACCGCGATTCACATCATCCCGAGCTACGCCCTCTTTCTCCTCAATACCTTCGCTTCCTTAGGGGTTGATCCCCGGGATCTGCCCCTGCGGCTGGCCTACATCGGGGCCGAACCATATTCCGCCGAAACCAGACGGCGCATCGAAGAAGCCTACGGCGTCAAGGCGTATAACTGCTATGGCCTTTCTGAAATGAACGGCCCCGGGGTGGCCTTCGAATGTCAGGAGCAGAACGGCTCTCACGTTTGGGAAGACAGTTTTCTGGTGGAAGTTCTGGATCCCGACACCCAGGAACCGGTGCCGCCCGGGGTGGTGGGTGAATTAGTTTTTACCAATCTTACCCGGCAGGGTATGCCGCTGTTGCGTTACCGCTCCCGGGACCTGGCCTCGTATGACGACCGCCCCTGCCCGTGCGGCCGCCACAGCCGCCGGATCTCCAGGATTCAGGGCCGCACCGATGATATGATCATCCTCAAGGGGGTGAACATCTTTCCGATCCAGATCGATCGGGCGCTCATGGCCATGCCGGAGGTAGCTTCGAATTACCTGGTGGAGCTGATGCAGGAAGGTGTCAACGATACGATGGTAGTCAAGGTGGAAATTAAGCAGGACTTTTTCCAGGAAGAAATTTCTTTCCTGAAAAACCTGCAAAAGCGCATCACCAATGCCCTCAAAAGCGAACTTTTGGTTACCCCGAAGGTTGAACTGGTGGAACATAATTCCCTGCCGCGCAGTGAAGGGAAGGCGGTTCGGGTGATTGATCATCGTCAGAAAAATTAAATTGGCGGGCCGGGAAATGTTCGAAAATTTCCTCAAGAGACAAAAATCTAACGCCGTTTTCATCAAGTCCGATGTTATCAGGTTGTATTCTCCATATCACCTGGGAGGAAAATGTATGTTTACCATTATGTCCGTTGATGCCCGGGAAGTTCTTGATTCCCGAGGCAATCCCACAGTCTGTGCCGATGTTACCCTGGATTTGGGTATCCGGGCCTATGCCATGGTGCCGTCCGGCGCTTCCACCGGCGAGCATGAAGCCCTGGAACTCCGGGACGGCGACGCCGATCGCTATGGCGGGAAAGGTGTTCTCCAGGCCGTAGAAAACATTCGGGAAATCATTGCGCCGGAACTTATCGGTGAAGATCCCATGGATCAGCTCGGTCTGGACCGCTTGATGATTGAGCTGGACGGCACTCCCAATAAAAGCCGACTGGGGGCCAACGCCATTTTAGGCGTTTCCATGGCTCTGGCCCGGGCGGCGGCCACCGGTCTGGAAATTCCCTTATACCGCTACCTGGGAGGGCGCGCATGCCGCCACCCTGCCCATGCCCATGATGAATATCATTAACGGGGGCAGCCATGCCGGCAACAACGTTGATTTTCAGGAATTCATGATCATGCCGGTAGGGGGCCGCAATTTTGCCGAGGCCCTGCGTATCGGCGCCGAAGTTTTCCACAGCCTGAAGAAAGTCTTGTCCGGACGGAAGCTTGCTACCGGCGTGGGCGATGAAGGCGGCTTTGCCCCGGATCTCAAGAGCAATGAAGAGGCGCTGCAGGTGATTATGGAAGCCATCGATCGGGCCGGTTACCGGGCCGGTAAAGATGTGGTCCTGGCCCTCGACGTCGCTTCTTCGGAATTTTTGAAGAAAGGCGCCTATGTCTTTCACAAATCCGACAACTCCAGCCACGATGCCGCGGGCATGACTGCTATTTACCAAGATCTGATCTCTAAATATCCCATTGTCTCCATCGAAGACGGCCTGGCCGAGAACGATTGGGACGGCTGGCAGAAACAGACCGCAGAACTGGGAAACAAAGTCCAGTTGGTGGGAGACGATCTCTTTGTCACCAACGTTGAACGGCTACAACGCGGTATCGACGAGAAAGTCGGCAATGCCATTCTCATTAAACTGAATCAAATCGGGTCGGTCTCCGAAACTCTGGATGCCATTCGACTGGCCAATCTGCATGGCTATCGGGCCGTTATTTCGCATCGCTCCGGAGAGACGGAAGACTCTTTTATCGCCGACCTGGCGGTAGCCACCGGGGCCGGTCAGATTAAAACGGGGTCCCTTTCCCGCTCCGAACGCATTGCCAAATATAATCGACTCCTGCTCATTGAAGAAGAACTGGGGATCGCAGCCCGCTTTAAAGACGATCCCTATTGGGAAAAACTTTAATTGGGCCACTAGTCCTGGTGCAACCACTGTTTCTGGCTCTAAAATCACCGGGGGCCGCATAACCGGTCCCCCGGGCGCCTCATTTTCGTTGATTGAAAAACTCTCGCAGGTGTTCCAAGCCCTCCTGCCGGGTTATTTCTCCGCCAAAATTAAAAGGGACACGTACACCTCCCAATACTGAGGCTAAGCGAAACCCACCCCAGATTCTATATTTCAGTTTTTCCCTCAGGAGGAGAGCCTTCAAAGCCTGGGGAACGGCATTTAATCTAAGCAAAACCGGGATCTCCACCAGGGTTTCCCCCTGGCCCGGCAACGTAATGGCGTCAACGCTTTCTCCCTGGACCAGTTCCGTCCCCTCCATGGACACTTTATAATCGTACCCCAGGAGACGCAGGGGTTCGGGGTTCGGATTTTGCAGGCGCAATCTCGCGGTTAAAGGCCAATACTGGCTATCCGGCGGATACACCGTTACCCCCTGGAACTCAACTTTTGGGGGATCGATTTCCCCGGTTGCCAACTTACGGAGACCACAACTGCTCAAAACTGAAGCCACAAGAATAAGTGAGAAAATTTGCAGTAATGAATAATTTCTTTTTGACATCTCATCCTCATATTATTAGACTGGAATAGTTATCGCTGAAATTCGCCCCTTCTTCAACATATAACCAGGAGAAAAAGGATGATGATAGCCTGTTTTGCCGGACGGAAAGTTGCGCCAATGATCTTTCTTTTGGTCATACTCGTAATAAACGGTTTTCTGTTGCAGCCGAACTCGGCAACAGCTTTTACTGAAGAGTCTACGTATGAACTGGGATTGCGCTACGGCCATGGCCGAACCTGCAAAGCGCATGAAAAATTATATTTCAATACGGTACTGCCACGCTGGGGGATCTTCCTGACAAAACCGGACAATCCTGTCCTGGGTAAACTCCGGTTCTCATTTCTCGTGGAAGGCCTCGTAGGCGCCGTGCAAGACGGCAACAGCGGTTGGGATATCGGTTTTACCCCCCTGTTGAAGATAAGTTATCCCATCGGCCCTATACTGGGTTATATCGAAGGGGGCGCCGGGATGATCTGGGAAAATATAGATTCCATCAGTTATTCCCATGCTTTTAATTTCAGCCCGCAAGTTGGCGCCGGCCTAGATATCAAAATTTATAAAAATTATGCCTTATCTCTGGCCTATCGTTTTCGGCACACCTCCAATGCGGGATTATATAAAGAAAATCCGGGGGTAAATACAAATTTTTTTATGATTGGACTGGCTTATTATTATTAAATAAATTATGGAGCTAGAAATTTTTTTGTAACTAAGTTACCTATTGACAGTAATAGCTATTATAAGATAATATATATAGTATGGAAAATTTAGATCGCCTGACTAAGTGCCTAAAAGAGCAGCATATTTCGGTAACTCCACAGCGGCTGGAGATTTTAAAGACTATTATGTCCCGCTATGATCATCCCAGCGCCGATAGTATCTATCAGGAAGTACGGCGCAATCTGCCGATGATTTCTTTTAATACCGTTTACAAAACGTTAGAGACCTTTTGCCAGTTGGGCCTTATCATTAAAATTAATCCTCTTCACGAGGTAGCCAGGTATGACGGCAATGTTTCTCCCCATACGCACCTGGTTTGCAGCCGTTGCCATAAAGTCGAGGATATTGAATGGGAATGGCCGGCAGAAATACCTTTGCCCAATACAGGCGGGTCGGGCTTCAGAGTTGATTCGGTGGCAGTTCACCTTTTCGGCCTCTGCCGGGATTGCCGGTCAGATGAAGTTGCCGGCGGCAAATCCTGAAAAAACAGCCGGAAGTTAATAACGTTATACTTTCCATACCTCCCGACCGCAGTCCGACATTAAATCAATATTGGGGCGTTATATTTCTTTGGGATCTTCCTCTTGAAAAGTTAGGAGAGCTTGATGAGCTGCTGCCTGTGAGGCTTGTTTTTTTGATTTGCCTTCTCCCCGCCCCATTGGTTTACCCGCCAGCCAGACCTCAACCTCAAATATTCGGGCGTGGGCCGGGCCATCCTGTCGCACTAGACGATACTCCGGTGAAACTTTCAGCCATTTTTGGGTATATTCCTGCAACGCTGTCTTAAAATCCTGTGAAACCAGATCACCTTCATGAGTATCCAATTTCCCTTTAAATAAAGATCTTACCACCTCTTTAGCCGACTCGTATCCGCCATCCAAATATACAGCCGCTATCAGGGCCTCCAAAGCATCAGCCAGCACTGACGGCTTCTGGCGACCCGACTGCTGCTCCTCCCCCCGCCCCAATAAGAGATAAGCTCCCAGGTTCAAATGACGAGCCATACCGGCCAAATGCCTGGCGTTAACCAGGGAGGCGCGGCGACGGGAAAGATTCCCCTCAGCAGCAGCCGGATACATAATCACTAAAAAATCACTGATAATTAAATTTAAGACGGCATCACCTAAAAATTCCAAACGCTCATTGCTGGGTCCGCTTTGAGAATATTCGTAGGCATAGGAACTGTGGACAAGGGCCTGCTGCAGCCATATACGATTGATAAATTTATAGCCCAGACGATCTTCCAATTCGGTAAAATTTAAGTTCTGCATCATAGGTCCCGACAAAAATTAAAATATATATGAAAAAAATCAAGAAAAAATATATTTTTACTAAAACAGAATCGCATTTTTGAAGAGTTATTTTTTCAAAGGCAACCAGTTCAATCATCAGAGGCATTTTTTATTTTCAATGATTTTTATATCTTTTTTCTATTTTTCAACAGGAAAATCAAAACCATCTCAAATTTATTGCTACTACTATTTTTTACATCTTTTTATTTATTGAAATATATTTTTTCTACTCACTAAATTCCAGCGATTTATAAAAAGGTTGACTTTTGAATGAATTTGTTTTATAACGGACAAAATTTTGGGGCCAGTAACCATAACTGGGGAAACAAGCATAGATTCTAGTTTTGCAATTTTAACTCAGGCATTATTTATTTTTTTTATGGTCTTGGAAAAATTGCTTGTTAACCCCTAACCCTGACTGAAGTCATGGTCTTGCCGAAAGGAGGGTCTATGATGGTGAGTCGGCTTATTCTTGGTACTACCATAAGCTTGGCTCTGGTATTGTGTCCCTTTTTAGTAAACGACACTCACGCCAAATCCCGGAAAAAATCATCTCACAGCGCGGTCAAGGCTTCACGATCTTCTGAAAGATCAAAGCCGCAATATTCTTCTCGCAGCTATAGCAGGCGCAGCTATAGCAACAGTTATTCGAGTCGAAGCTATTCGCGCTACCGCGGCGACGATGATTCTGAACCGTCCTACAGCCGGTCGTACAGCAGTTCCTACAGCAGTTCGCCGAGTTACAGCTCTACCCCGCGTTATTACCGGTCGGGAGTTGCTGAAACCGGTCCTCTGATGAAGATCACCCCACAACGGGACGGCCGTTTCGTCTTGGAACCCTTGGGGCCCCAGAAAGCCGTGGGTCCTGCAAACCCTAATTCAACCACTGACCGGCAGATAGCTCCGACACGCAGGAGCGGGGATGATTATTCGGCTGTAAAGTCCAATGGAAATGCGCCCATCTATCCCAGATGGAATTTTCCGGAATTACTCCTCACCCTGGCAAAACGTTATGAAGGCGGCGATTACCGACGGGGAGCCAACCTTGAAACGAGTTCCGCGACGGACTGCTCCGGCTTTGTTAAATATGTCTGCCAAAATTTCATGGTAGATCTGCCAAGGTGCAGCAGTGAACAGGCTAATTGGGGAAAAACCGTCACCGCCCAAATGGATTTTTCTAAAATGTTACCAGGGGATCTGCTCTTTTTCCAACGGGGTGGAAGAGGTGTTGGTCATGTGGGTATTTATATGGGCAATGGTAAAATGATCCATGCCTCCAGTCCCCGCAGCGGCATCATTGTAACCGAGCTTAATCAGCCTTATTACCTCAATACCTTTGTAGTGGCCAAAAGGGTATTCGAAGTAAAATATCCGAATTCATAATTTTATAATTTAGTTTAGGATGATACATCTTGCCGCCATAAGTGCGGCAAGATGTTGTATTAATTCTTGTCTGTTATATCTCCTGCCGCTCCTCGGCGGCCCGCCAAAACTCTCGAGTGACGACGTTCAACAGGGCCCAGATAGCGTCCAAAGGCCAATAACGCTCCAGGGCCGCCGGAGTTGTCAGGATAATTTGCGGCGGAAATTCCTCATCACCCAGCCACAATATAACTTCAACATTTAAATTGGGATAGGCTTGTAAAGCGACCGCAGCGTCCCCCTGGGCCACCTCTGTGCCTCCCAACTTAAGACCAATATTTAAAAACAGCTTTGGCCGCGAACCCAGACTTTCTTCCAAACGGGCTGTGGGCAGGGCATGCGGACCTCGAAAAAAGACGACGCCGCCCTTATACTCCTTGGGACTGACCTGGCGTGAGGGTAATTGCCGGGCATCCACGTTCAAAAGAAACAGCAGGGCCGTGAGACAGAGTTGAAATTCCGGTTCCTCCGGTGATTGCTGGCGCCCCAGGATCAGACGCTGGACCGGGTCGACCCACAATTGACGATTCAAGAAGGGGAGGTTGTATTTCCCCTTCACATATTGCACTCCGGTCCGGAGCGCCACCTCAACGGGATTGGCCCGATTCAGAGCCTCCCACAGGCTCTCGTCCACATCCCGGCATTTTTGGTAGAGGATATTGGCTTCGGGGTCGGAGATAATGTTATATTTATTTCCCATAATCGCTCATAGACCGCGTTAGATCCTTGGTAATTGACTTATATATCGAACTGGGTTGAAATTAAGCTTTACTGCCAGGCGGAGCAGGACCTCGGAAAATTCCTGGTAATCAGGGTGAGCCTGCCGACCAGTAACAGCTGGTTTATTAAAATGTTGTTCCATGAGATTGAAAAACAAATTTTGGGCTTCCATAATATCCACCTCCAGGGGCAGTTCGGCGCCCAATGATAATAAGTTATCGACGTTAAGAGCTTTGGACATGCAAAAATCATGGGCCAGAGCCACCAGTCGCTGTTCCAGGATGCTGGCTAAGAGTTTGCCGGCAGGATCATCCTTAAGCTGAATATTAAGCTTCTGTGAGATATTGATAATGTCGGCAAGATCCCGTTTAGGCAAATGTTCCTCGTCCCCGACCGCCCAAGAATATAAAATTTGCATTATCCGCCGGCTGAGAGCGGTAGTCGCGGCCAAGTGAAATACCGGCGGTATAACAAATCCTTCCTCGGTCATGGTAAATAATAAGGGTTGGGCTTCCGTAAAGCTGCGCAGCAATTCAAGATCGGTCTCATCGAGGATATTCTGCAGAGAATTTTTTAGAATATCCCGCTTCTCCCGTTTAAACATATCCCGGACGGAATAGTATGCGGAGCCGAAATACGAGGCCAGGGTATTGACGATGTCCTCGGGAGCCTGCTCCAGGGCTTTAAAAAGCACGGCAACCATATTATCAAATTCAGTCTCCGTCTGCCCTTCTTTAACCTGAGTCCGATACAGGTAGCTGCCTAAAAATAAGGTGGCATAGCCTAAGGTTTCATTATTCAGGGTGATGCCGGAGGTTAATTTTACCCTGCCCAACGCCAGATCCAATCCTGCCTGACTTCTTTCCTCGTAATCCAAGAGTTCAGGATGATAGTGGTAGATGGAAAAAACCTGTTGCCGCTGGGGATTATTGAGCAACGAGATGCTAAACTGATTGACTAATTTAGGAAAGGTTATTATAGCCGGCCGTATTTTATTCAGATACAGATCCCGGCCGCTGCCCATCTCAGCTTTATTACTTCTGGCTTCCTGGAGAATGGCGAGGAATGGCGCCTCCAAATCTTCCGTGGAGAACTGCTGGCCTAACTGCAGAGCGCGAGCGGCATATTTTAATACCTGCAGGGTTTCCAAACCGGCCAGGTCAGAAAAGAACCAGCCGCAACTGGTATACATCAACAGCACATGGCGTTCCATTTCCAGGAGTTTAAGGACTTGAATCTGATCGGCAGGTGATAATGAGCCGGCGGCATGCTGACTGAAAAAGGCGTCCCGAGATTCCTTACTGCGATTTAGGATTACCTCAATATAATCATTGCGCGCCGCCCAGGGATCTTTCAGGTAGCGACTGCCTGCCTGGGTGAAGATAACTGCCAGCTTTTCATTAAGAAAGTCAAAAGCCCGTCGTAAGGGCGCCCGCCATTTCTGATTCCAGCCGGCTTCTCCGCCGGTATTGCAGCCGCAATCTCGTTGCCAGCGACCAAGTCCATGGGCGCAGCTCCAAGCGGTCCCTTCTCCCTGGGGACCCAGAGAAATTTCCACTTCCTGGAATGGTTGCAGCACTTCCAGAAAGGCCCGAAAATTGGTGACTTGCCAACCTCGCTCGGGACAGAGCCGTGACAAGGCATAGGCTAGGCCCATTTCATAAAAAGGTTTGTGATGGCCGAAAGTCTCACCGTCTGTGGCCACATTGAGCAACTGAGGCCGAGACCTGTCAGGACTCAATTTGGTTCCTAGATGATCAAGCATTCGAGCACTCTCTTTCAAGAGATCGCCAAAGCTGAGTCCGACCGCAGTTTGACCGTCATAGAAAAAGATATCAATAAATTTCCTTGAAGCCGCATCCCTTTTGTCGGTATCCACAAAGCACCGGTAGGGCTTGGTAGTGTCGATATTGCCGCTACTGACATCCTGCCAGTAGCCACCAGTTAATGGCCGTATCCGTTTCGCCTGCCAGGGTGATAAGATGACATACCTCATGCCGTGGTTGACGAGGTCGCGCAGCACCTTCAAATTCACCGCGGTTTCAGGCAGCCACATGGCATCAGCCTGCCGCTGAAAACGAAAAGCGAAATCTCTTAAGCCCCAGAGAATTTCGGTTTCCCGGTCCCTGGCATTGGCCAGCGGCATGATAATATGATTATAGACTTGGGCGATGGCATTGCCAAAACCGAGGCGAGCCACACTTTCCCGGTCGGCAGCCAAAATGCGCTCATAGGTCACCGGGGCGTTAGCTGCCAGCCAAGAGATCAAAGTAGGGCCGATATTGAAATTTATATATCTAAAATTATTAACAATATCTATATCACGGAGTTGTTCATCTCGAATTCGGGCACAGGTATTGGGAGTGTAGCATTCCCTGGTAATGCGGGCATTCCAGTTGGGAAAGGGATAGGCACTCTCTTCGAGTTCTATTTCTTCAATCCAGGGATTTTCCCGGGGGGGCTGATAGAAATGGCCATGAACCACAACAAAAGTTTTTCCGGCCGAGATCAGGTTTGTTGGCATAGAATCTTCCTAAAAAATTAGTTTGGCCAAATCCTGCCAGTTATAGATCACAGGAAAAGAATGAGGACGTCGATTCCACGGCTGATCGTAAAGCAAAGGTTGAATGCCGTGGCGCGCCAGATGAAAACAGGTCTCCAGCCTGTCTTCCAGAAAATACGTTATATTATGATCCCGAAGATAGGTTAATTTTGCTTCGGGGTCACCGGTGGCAATTATTTTAATGTCTTCCGGGGGCACCTCGGGTAGGTTATTGATCAGCCAGTTGAAAATAGGTTCAGCTTTATCCCTGGCGGTCACAAAAAGCAAGGGGTGTTCCTGGGCTATTCTCGTCAATACCGGCACCGCGTCGGGTAAAGGGAATATATCCAATTCTTCCGGTCGGTTCAACAACAGATCCAGTATTTCCCAAACCACGTCTTCATCCATACGCAGGCAACGGACCAGATCAAATTCGACGATATCATCATACTGCAGGTGATGAATTTTATATCGCTCATTTGCTAACGAGATAAACGTGGACATGATATCGGCGACGACACCGTCAATATCAAAAGCCAAATATCTGGAATCAATTTTCTCAAGCCGCCTGTTTACAGTCATTTTTGCCATCTAGAGCAGTCCTCAGAAATAATTCCTCAGGAACCTGAAGCAGGGCCGGGGAAAAACCGTTGAGAAACCAGGACACGTCCTACCTTATGTTGATAAAAAATAATTCCCCTGGGGATAATATCCGAAAAAATCTGGAAATTGTGATTAATTTAGAGAAATATGACTGGATTTAAGAAAAAACCGGCAACAGTTAGCTTTTTGATAGTGATTTATTGAAATTTCTCAAGAATCTTCAGGACCTCTTCGTCAGGCACATCGTACCACTCCCGGTAAGCGGCGGCGACCGCAAATGGGCGCCGGGTTCTCATATTTAAACAGACCACGGTGGAAGCAGCCTGCCGGATAAAGGTAACGGTTTCCAGCAAGCCGGTGGGAACCGCTACAATAATTTCGGCAGGTTTCTGCTTTTGAATAAATTTAAGGGCTGCCAACATAGTGTAGCCCGAAGCCAGGCCGTCATCCACTACCAGGGCGATTTTACCCTGTAGATCGGCATAAGGCCGACCGCCCCGGAAAAGCGCCCCCCGCTGCTCCAGATTTTTACGAGTTAAGGCCAATTGCGTCTCCACCTGTGCCTCGCTTAACTTCAGGGTCCGTATCAGGGATTCATTTAAATATACCTGGCCATCCGGGGCCAGAGCGCCAAAACCGGCTTCGGTGTTCCAGGGAATCTGAATCTTACGGACAATAATTAAATCCAGGGGAAGTTGCAGAAAACGGGCAATTGGTGCGGCCACCGGCACACCACCGGCGGGAATGGCCAAAACTAGACCGTCAGCGTTCCGGTAATCCTGCAGTTTTTGGGCCAGGAGGAGGCCGGCTGCATCCCGGTCCTGAAAGATATATGACCGGTCCCGAAAAGATGGTTCTTCGATGATGCCTGGCTCAACTGCCTTTTCCATTTACTCCCCCTCTTTCTCGACTCTCCCCCGACAAATGGCGGTCAACCCGAATTTTCCCTGGATCCTGTCCACCGCCTGATCAAGTTGTTCCTGCTTCAGCAACTGGGGATGGGAAAATAAATTTTCCTGTTTAACTTTTCTGGTAAGCTGGGAAACGCTCAGACCGATAAGTCTAACCCTGGTTTTGAGTTTAGTTTCCATGAGCAGCTTTTCAGCCAGGTGATAGATTTGTTGGGTACTGGTGGTGGGGCGAGCCAAAGTGTGACTGCGGGTAATTTGTTTAAAATCAGCGAATTTAATTTTTAGAGTAACGGTATGGCACTTAAAGCAATCCCGGCGGAGTTCCCGCCCCAGCCGTTCGGCCTGCTGCAGAAGCCAGCCACGCAGTTCGGCAGGGTTGTCCGTATCCTGGGACAAAGTATTTTCGGCGCTGCATGATTTTGGCTCCGTAGAAGAGATAACCGGCGCCGGATCTATCCCTAAAGCCCTTTCGTAAAGGAACAGGCCGCTCTTGCCCAAATGTTGCCGCCAGAAGGAACGGGGATAGTCGAGCAGTTCACCGGTTTTGGTCACTCCCAGGCCCTGTAATCTGGCCATGGTTTTGGCGCCAACCCCGGGAATTTTGACTACCGGCAAATTTTTAAGAAATTCCGGCGCCTCCGCCGCGGGGATAATTGTCAGCCCATCAGGTTTATCTAAATCCGAGGCGATTTTAGCCAAAAATTTATTAGGCGCCAGGCCTATGGAACAGGTCAGAGCAGTTTTATCTTTAATCTCGATTTTAAGGCAGCGGGCGAATTCGGGGAGAGGACCGTGCATTTTTTCAGTGCCGGTCAAATCGACATAAGCCTCATCTATGGAAACCTGCTCCACCACCGGCGAAATGCCTGCCAGAATGGCCATAATCAACTGGGAGACCTCACGATAGCGAGACAGGCGCACCGGCAAAAAGACGCCCTGGGGGCAGAGCTTGCGGGCTTGAAACATGGGCAGGGCAGAATGGACGCCGAAGTTGCGAGCTTCATAGGAAGCCGCGGAAACCACACCCCGGTGGGAACCACCCACGATAACCGGCCGCCCTCGCCATTCAGGATTATCCGCCTGCTCTACCGAGGCATAAAAAGCGTCCATGTCAACATGCATAATCCAGCGGTCGGAATTCATAAGCGGCATATCTTGCTTTTTAATATAAAAACAGGCTTTAGGCAAGAGGTTGTAGGCTATAGGTAACTCGGGGATATCTGCCTGCTTTTATGCTTCGTGGTGATTTTTAAACATGATGACTTTAAGGGCAACTATCGTTGATCAGCGAGCTTAAAATCCAGTTGGCTCTTACTGGTTTTTAGTGTTTGGGTTCCCGGCGCCCATCCCCTGCTTAACTTGATTATTAGGATTGGAACCCATAGCAGCATAGGGATTGGGGGCATTGGAGCCCGGAATAAGATAGGGATTGGGGGCATTAGAGCCTGGAATGGAATAAGATTTTGGGGCACTAGAACTTGGAACGGCAGAGCCGGGATAATTCCGAGGAAGAGCAGAAGAGGCTAATGGATTTTGTCTGCCGTAACTATTAAATTGGCCGGTAAATGGATTCATCACACCCGGAGTGGAAAATGACTTCTGCCAATCATCTGCCTTGGTGGACCACTGCCCCGGAGTCATGGTGCCGTCAGGTTGGATATAAGGCTCAACCCAGGTTTGCGCCACCGCCGGCAACGGCAGCAGAATAATTGCCAAGAGTATAATGAGGAGTATTTTTTTCATGGTTTTCCCCCTGTGCGGGTGGATACTCTTTAAATTGAACTGATTTCGCCAGCCATATTGCGGCCGCCGGTCTTTTGTTCGCCTCCCGGTTATATTTTATCATTTAAAAAGCGATGCGTTTATAAAAATTTTTCCAATTCATTGTTGATCCCGGCGTTTATATAATAAGCCCGGGTGTTAGATATTAAGGGTCCTGAGATTTTTTCCGAGATAAACCTGGCGGGGCCTTTGAATAGCAGCCTGGGGATTTAATGACTCTTCCCGCCACTGGGCAATCCAACCAGCCACCCGTCCGATGGCAAACATCAGGGTAAACATATTAACCGGGATTTGAATGGATCTGAGCAAAATTCCCGAGTAAAAATCGACATTGGGATAAAGCCTGGCCTGTTTGAAAAAATCATCATTCAGCGCCAGTTCTTCCATTTTTCGGGCAATCTCTAACAATGGATCATCAACCTGCAGTTCATTTAATAAATTATCCACGGCTTGCTTTAAAATTTTGGCGCGAGGATCGTAATTGCGATAAATCCGGTGCCCGAATCCCGGTAATCTGACCCGCGGTTTACCCTCTTCCTTGTTTTTGACCGCGGCGATCAGAGCTTCGACACTGGTTTGGCCGGAATGAATTTTTTCCAGCATGCGAATGACTTCCACGTTGGCGCCGCCGTGCAGTGGTCCGGACAAGGCTGAGATTCCGGCTGAAATTGAATCAAAAAGATTGGCCTGGGAAGAGCCTACCATTCTGACGGTGGCAGTGGAACAGTTTTGCTCGTGATCGGCATGCAAAATCAAGAACAGGTTCAGGGCGCGAACCATAGTGTCAGTAGCATAAAAACGCCGGTTGGGAATACTAAACATCATGTGCAGAAAATTTGAGCAGTAATCCAGGCTGGGGTCGGGATACTCGAATGGCAGGCCCATGGCCTTACGATAACTGAATGCGGCAATTGTCCTGACTTTGCTCAGCAATTTAGCGGCGGCATTGCTGAGACATTCATCGTTGCCGGGATCGATGGACCTGAGCTCCGGGTAATACAAACTGCTGGTTTGGACGGCCGCGGCCAGAATTGCCATGGGATCGGCACTGGGCGGCAAAGAATAAAAGAATTTCATCATTCCTTCATGCAGCAACTCGGACTGAGTCAACAGTTGCCGAAAATGTTCCCGTTCTTCCTGGGTAGGCAGTTCCCCGTAAATCAGCAGCAAGGCAGTCTCAATAAATCGAATCTTCTTAGTGGCCAGTTCAGCGATGTCATAGCCGCGATAGCGCAAAATACCATTTTCCCCGTCTATAAAGGTAATATAAGACTGGCAGGAACCGGTATTTTTATAGCCGGGATCAAAACAAACAAGACCTCCCTGAATTTCGTTGCCGTTTACTTTCAACCCTTTGGTTGCCGATCTGAGTTGCCGGATATCCAGGGCAACTTCGCCTTCGCTGCCGCAGATCAGGGGCAGGGGAATTTCCTGATTGCCGATCGTTAATGTTCCAGTTAAGTTTGATTTTTTTAATGCCTCTTCGTGTTCCATACTAATCCTCGATTTTTTCCATTTATCTGTGAGTTCCCTAAAACCAGCCTGAAGCAATTTTTAACAATGAGCGGGCACACCTTGAAATACAAGCGATAGAACCGGCTTCTGCATGGTCTGGTCCAGGGAACTGTCTCTCGATGACGGTTATGCATTCAAAGGAGAACAAATCAGGCAGTGGCTTGACAGATACTTTTTAAGTAATAATTTTACTATGATCATTCAATAGATCTGTTAGCGAGGCTGTCATATAACAAAAGAAAAATATAACATCTCATTAATTATTTGTCACTTATCTTTTTAACACGATGGAAAAGAGAGAGTCAAACAGAGATTGGATTTTAGATGGATCAGATAAAAAGCTTTAGTTATATTTCCTGGTTGGGCCTCGCTTTTTGGCTCGGCCTTACCTTCGCCGCCGGCTGGGTCGGCTCCCGTTTCCAGCCCGGGGAGTGGTATACGCATCTGGTACAGCCAGCGCTGACCCCGCCCGGTTGGGTTTTTGGCCCGGTATGGACGATCCTGTATATCCTGATGGGAGTGGCGGCCTGGCTGGTCTGGCAGCGCTACGGCCTGGCTGGAGCCGTTTGGCCCCTGGGCCTGTTCATTCTCCAATTAGTCTTAAACACCCTGTGGTCCTACCTATTCTTCGGTCTCCAGAATCCTGGCGGGGCCTTCCTGGACATCGTGGCCCTCTGGCTGTCGATTCTGGCCAGTCTCATTGCCTTCTGGCAATATTACCCGCCGGCCGGTAAACTCCTCCTCCCTTACCTTCTATGGGTAACTTTTGCGGTTTACCTGAACTTGCAGTTCTGGCGGCTGAATTTCTAAATTCGGTTTGGCCGGAAATTTAACAAAGGCCCCGGCGAAGGCACCTGTGCGCCATTAATTGGTGTAACCAAAAAGATCTTAGATTAGCATACCTTGCCGTTAAGTTATCGTCCTGCCAGCAGATTCGCATCCGCCGCCGCCGCCCAGGACCGCGTGCAGCCGTACCTGATCGGCCAGCTTCACCAGTCTGATGGCGATAAGTCCCTGTTGGGCGCTATAGTGAGCGTTGGGCATCCAGCACGTTCAAATAGATATCGATCCCTTTCTCGTAGCGCGAATTGGACAGTTGGTAGGCTTTGGCGCTGGCGTCCACCAGGGATTGTTGGGCGGCCAGTTGATCCCCCACGGTTCCCTTTCTGGCCAGGGCGTCGGCAACCTCCTTGAAGGCCGCCTGGATAGCTTTCTCGTATTGGGCCACGGCGATTTCCCGATCCACTTTAATGGCTTTGAGCCCCGACCAGGTGCGGGCATCGAAATCGGCAGCACGATTTGAGGGGCGTAACTCCAGACGGCGGAGCCGGGTTGAAAGAGGCCCGCCAGGTCGCCGCTGGCGGTTCCCAGGGCGGTGGTCAGAGAAATGCGGGGGAAGAAAGGCGGCCCGGGTGGCGCCGATATTGGCATTGGCACCCTTGAGGACGTGTTCCGCCTGGAGAATATCCGGGCGACGCAGGAGCACCTCAGAGGACATCCCAGGGGAGACGTCCGGCAAGGGTTTGACTAGGGTCAACGCCTTGGGCGCCGTGTCGGCCGTTACCGGCGAAGCCGGCCAGCAGATTCAGGGCATTCTCAGCTTGAGCCGTCCGTTCGGTAAACTTAGCCACATCCACCCGGGCCGCATCCACCCGGGTTTGGACCCGGCGCAGGTCAAGTTCCGGAGCCAGCCCGACCTCACAGCGCCTTCGGATGACCTCATAGGCAGCCTGTTGGGACTCCAGGGTGGACTGAGCCAGTTTAAGGTTTTCCCGATCCGCAGCCAGGGTCAGAT
>CAWBKT010000006.1:0-88161 GCA_963789385.1 uncultured delta proteobacterium
CTTCTTGCTCTAAAAAATTGCCTTAGCCGGAAGAGTGCAATACAATATAGAATCTCCGGGAACCTGATTGCGGCAACCGGGGCAAGGCCAAAAAGGTTTAGGCAAAGGGAGAACTCATAATGCAGCGATTCAAACGATGGCTCTATGCTCTGCTGATCGGCGGCTTCGCCCTGGCGGCGTCCTATGTCTTATTTGCCGTACTGTTTACCGAATTCGTGGTGGATTTGTGGTGGTTCCGCAACCTGGGTCTGGAGAACTTCTTCTGGCTCCGGCTCGGTTATCGTTATCTGGTCTTTGCGGGTTTCACCCTGTTGTTTTTCTTCATCTTGTTTTTCAATTTCTGGATCGGCTCCAGGTATTTGGGGACCACGGCGCCGCCCCCGGAAACCGAACAAACCACCTCTCGCTACCGGGACCTGGTTCGAAAATTCCGCACCGGTTCCATGCGGGTCTACGTGCCTTTTAGCCTGGCCCTGGCCGTCCTGGTGGCCTGGCCGCTGTATCAGCAGTGGGAAGGGACCCTGCTCTATGTGTTCAGCCGGCCGGCCGGTTTTGAGGATCCCTATTTCGGTAACGATATCAGTTTCTACCTGTTCTCTCTCCCTTTGTACCATAATTTAGTGCGGGAACTGCTCATCGCCCTGGCCCTGCTTACCGGCGGCCTGCTCCTCCTCTACTGGCTGGAGCGTCAGATGTTGACCAAAGCGGAGTTGTCCCTGCCCCGGGGCGCTAAGATACACCTGAGCCTGCTGCTCATTCTGCTGTTTGGGGTGGGCCTCTGGTGGATGTTCCTGCAACGGTATGATCTGCTCTATCTCAATACTCATGAACCGCAGTTTTACGGCCCCGGCTTCGTGGAGATGCGGGTGATCCTGCCGCTCCTGTATCTGACCATCGCGGGTGGGGCCTGCCTGGCCGTGGCCCTGGTGTACCTTTTGCACCGGCGTCAAGGGGTGAGACTTCTTATTATCTCCCTGGTGCTCATCGGCCTGGGCCTGGGTCTGCGCTACACCCAGTTCCTCCCGGACTTCGTCCAGAACTACTATGTCAAGCCCAACGAAATCAGCCGGGAGCAGCCTTTTATCCAAAAAAATATCACTGCCACCCTGCGGGCCTATAACGTCCACCAGGTGGAAACCCGGGAGGTCCCCCTGGCCGGCGAATCCGGGGAATCCCAGGTGGTTCAGATCGGCGCCAGTCTGCGCAACATCCCGGTGTGGGATAAGGAGATTCTGGGAGATGTCTTCCAGCAACTCCAGGAACTGCGGACCTATTATGAATTTACCGGGGTGAGCGTGGACCGCTACACGGTCAAAGGCCTGCTGCAGCAGGTATTTCTCGCAGCCAGGGAACTCAATCTGAGAGCCTTGCCGGTGGAGGCCCGCAATTGGATTAATGAGCGGTTAAAATATACCCATGGCTTCGGCGCGGTGATGATTCCGGCGGCCCAGGGGGGAGACGAGCCCATGACCTGGTTTATCCAGGGCATCCCTCCCACTTCAGAATTCGGTTTTGAACTCGGCCAGTCTGCCATCTACTATGGCCGGGCCGATTACAACCCGGTCATCGCTCCCAATGCCAGCGGGGAGGTGGGCTATCCGGTGGGGGACACCATTACCGAATATAATTATGCCGGCAAGGGCGGCGTGCCCATTTCCAATATGTTCCGCAAACTGATCTTCGCTATCTACTTCGGCGAAAAGGATATTTTCTTCACCATCCAAAACCACTCGGGACAGCCGCATGCTCTTCCGGCGCAACATCGTGGAGCGCATCAAGACGATCACGCCGTTCTTCACCCTGGATAAAGATCCTTATCTCGTGGTCACCCCCAAAGGCTTGTACTGGATCCAGGATGCCTACACCATGTCCGACCGCTTTCCCGGTTCGCAGCCCCACGACCAGGGTTTCAACTATATCCGCAATTCCGTCAAGATCATCGTTGATGCCTATAACGGCACGGTGGACTACTATGTGGCCGAGCCGGAAGATCCCATCATCCAGGCCTATCGGCGGATCTATCCCGGTCTGTTGAAAAATCTGGCGGACATGCCCGAGGATCTCAGGCCACACGTGCGCTATCCTCAGGACCTGTTCAACGTCCAACTGGAGATGTATCGAAAATATCATCAATCCGTGGAAGAGTTTTATAAGCAGGAGGACTTGTGGGTCTTCCCGGTGCTGGAACGGGGCGATAAACCGGGGAAAATCGAGCCTTACTACCTCACCCTCAACCTCATCGATCACAGCCGCAGTGATTTCCTGCTGCTCTGCCCCATGACTCCGAAGGCCAGATCCAACCTCCGGGCCTTATGCGTCATGGGGTGCGACCCCCCCCACTACGGCAAAATGATCGTCTATACCTTCCCCAAAGGTTCCCTTTTCTTCGGCCCCTCCCAGGTCCACGCCATGATCGACCAGGATACCAAAGTGTCAGGGCAGTTGACCCTCTGGAATCAGTTGGGTTCCCAGGTGGAAAGGGGCCGGATCACCGTCCTGCCCGTGAGCGGCGCCATCGTCTATATCCAGCCGGTGTACCTCAAGGCTTCCGGCCGCTTGCGGATACCCCAGTTAAAACGCCTCATTATCTGTAAAAATGAAACCGTGGTCATGGAGCCGACTTTGGAGGAAGGGTTTGCCAGGTTAGAGGAACGCTTCCAAGCCCAGTCAGAACGGGCCCGCCGGCGGCTCCAGGAACTCGAGCCCGGGACCGGCAAGGTCGTCCCGGCCCCGCCGCCGATGGAAGAAAAACAGCAGCCTCAAACCCAGCCGCAACCCGCACCGTAACGGCGGATTGGAAGATCTGGTTTTGAGGGCTCAGGGCGGTCAGATACTGGAATTTACCCGCCCCAACCTGATGATAAGTCACCAGATTATTTTAATACCGGACTCTTTGGCGCGAGCATTTGGAAGGCAGACAAGTTGTATGAGACAAAGGCGGAGTTTGGTGATGCTAGCTTTGATGCTGTCTCTTGGCCTGGCTAGTCCTGTTTATTCCCAGGGATTTCGGACAATCGACCCGAGCGGCCAGTGGCAGGGCCGGCATGGGGTATTAAGCCTGATGTTGGCCGGCGATGCCTTGTCTTTCTCCTATTCGGCAGTTTTCGGCGCCACGGCGCATCTCTGCGACGGGGTCGGGGTGGCGGGATTGGTTGCCGACGGCGAATATCATTACGTCGATGAGCAGGGGGCAGTGGCCTTTAGCGTCACCGAACAAGGCGTTAAAATGCGGACGGTGAACGGCATTGCCTCGTTTTGCGGTGCCAACTGGCCGGGTGACGAGTTTACCCGGCCGGGCTTTAAGCCGGTGACTCGCTGCTCCGTGGCGGCCCCAAAAGCCCACTTTCACGTGGTCAGGCGGGCACCGCCACTGCGGCGCCAGGCGTATGTGATCAAAGGGGACCGGGTTGACGTGGTCCACACCTGTTTTGAAGGCGGGGATGACTGGGTTTTAGCCCGCTTCCGAGGCTCCGGGGCTACCACTGTGGGTCTGCTCAGGAAAGAGGCACTGAAATGTCCGGACTAACAGACACAGCAACCGGCGCTGAACCCTGCTTGAGAGGCTACGCCATGAAAAGTAACAGGGTGTCTCAAATGATCCCCAACAGCAGGCAAGCCAGAAAGGCGGTGGCGGGGTCTCCCAGCCCGCCGGCGCCCTCAATCCTGCCTATGGTGGCGCCGTGGGAGTCGGAGAGGCTCTCGCTCTCCAACTTCCCCCGCAGGGAGCCCTGGGCCGTATAAATGGAGCTGCCGTCGAACTTGACAAGCAGGGACCCCGAGGAGTTGTAGATCTTGCCGTCCTCCAGCCTGGCCCTCAGAGAACCGCCGGCGCTATAGTACGAGTTTCCCTCGATTTTACCGACGGTGGCGCCATGGGCGTTGGCCAAACTGCCGTCGTCCACTTTGAATACTAAAGAGCCGCTGGACCCGTAAGCCCTGAGGCTTTCGGCCGAGACGGGCGTGGTGAGCATACCCATGAGAACTACGGTCAGACAAATCTTGACCAGAAATATGATCCGACCCTGGGTGAAACCTGAATAATTGTCGTGCGGCATCGCTACCTGACTCCCTTAGTTGGCAGTTTTTTAATATGTTTTCGGCTTTCCTGAACATAAGGTTAACCTATCCAGTATCAAAAAAGATTATTTCCCCTCCGATGGCTTCTTTTTACGACCCTTGGCTCACGGTGGAGCCTTTTTATGCGGGGTTTCCTGGGCCTTCCGGAGTGGCGGCGATGGAGATCCCTCCGGTGGCCCTGTAACCGAGACGTTTCTCAGTCCTGCAAAGACGTCCAGTGCCACCGAGGCCGCTCTGAGATAGAAAGGTTCCAAGGCCTCCAGAAAAGGGACCTTGCCTCGCCAAAAAGGGAAACTGCCCAATCTTTTGGGCAAGGCAGCGGTAACCTCAGGAAGGCGGACCTCGCCCAAAAGGTCGTCGAGCGATTCTTCCGTACCCCAAAAAGACGAGGCTTCCAGAGATAGTTCCGCCGGGGCGGATTCGAAAAGCCCGTTTTGGCTGGAAGCGGGAACAACGGCAGCCGCGGCAGGACCATAACCCAGCATTTCAAAAAGCTCTTCCCGGGTGAGACCGCGCAGTTTGAAGAGGAGAAAGGGGTCCCGGTCGAATTCCTCTCCCAGGAGGTAAAAAACCGCAGCCGTGTGTTTGCACGGGTTGGACCAATCAGGACAGGTGCAGTCGGTCTCCAGGTCTCGCAACTTGTGGGGGAAGAGGGAGAGCTTGGCGCCAGCAAAGACCTCTTCAATATCCTCCGGCATCTCGCCGGCCAAAAGCTTGGCCATGGTAATAAATCGGTTCGATAATTCCTTGACGACATGGTACCATTGGGCCGGAGACAGGGGCCGAAACCGTACTTCCACCGTGTAGGGCCGTGAACGGGAGCCTTGCACCGTGGCCCTCACCGCGCCTGTCTCAACGTCAATGTCCATAACCTGCCCCTTGCGGGCATAGGTGCGTCCCCGGTTCAGGCGTTCGCCGATATTAAAGCTTTCCAACACCTCTAGCCAGCGCTGCCCCCACCAACTGGTGGCGAAAGCGCCGCGCCGGGATTGGGCCTTGATACCGCCCTTTACTTCCCGGGCCGGCTTCGGAGTATAGGAGCGCCACCAGGCCATCTCAATCCCCCAGGGCTTCCCGGCGCAGGGCCATTAAGTCTTTTAATTCCGAGGTAGACAGCTCCGTCAGCCACCCCTCCCCGGCGCCTACCACCTGCTCCGCAACTTCTTTTTTACGCTCGATCATCTCGTCGATCTTTTCCTCCAGGGTGCCCACGCAGACAAACTTGTGCACCTGGACATCTTTACTCTGGCCGATCCGATAAACCCGGTCGGTGGCCTGATTTTCGACAGCGGGATTCCACCAGCGGTCAAAGTGGAAGACATGGTTGGCCCCGGTAAGGTTCAGGCCCGTCCCTCCGGCCTTCAGGGACAGAATGAACAGGGGCAGGCGGCTGCCGTCTGCCTGGAAGCGCTCCACCATGTCATCCCGCAGCTTTTTGGGGGTTCCGCCGTGCAGGAAAAGGACTTCCCGGCCGAAGGTATCCTGCAGGTGCAGCCGCAGGATCTTCCCCATCTCGGCAAACTGGGTAAAGATCAGGGCCCGGTCTTTGAGTGCGAGGATTTCCTCCACCATCTCCGTCAGTCGGGCCAACTTCCCGGAGCGATTCGGGATAGGGGAATTGTCGGCCAGGAACTGGGCGGGATGGTTGCAGACCTGCTTGAGCTTGGAGAGGACGCCCAAGATCACCCCCTTGCGCCGGATGCCATCAGCGCCTTCCAGGTCCCGGGTTGCCTCCTCCACCACCGCGGCATATAGAGAAGCCTGCTCCTTGGTGAGATTGCAAAAGACCTTCATTTCATTCTTGTCCGGCAGGTCATCGATTATTTTGGGATCGGTCTTGAGCCGACGCAGGATAAACGGTTGGGTGAGGCGCTGAAGCCTCTGGGTTGCTTTAGGATCTCGGTTGGCCTGAATAGGGATGAAGAACCGGCGTTTAAATTCCGTCTGTGAACCCAGAAAACCGGGGTTGAGAAATTCCATGATGGACCACAAGTCGCCCACATTATTTTCCACCGGCGTGCCGGTGAGAGCCAATCGAAAACCCGCGGGTAAGGCCCGGGCCGCCTTAGCCTGTTTGGTTTCCGGATTTTTGATGTTTTGCGCTTCGTCCAGGATTACCCCGGACCAGGGAATCTCTTTGAACAACTCGAAATCCCGATGCAGCAGGGCATAACTGGAGACAACCAGAGCGTATTTCCGGACCTGTTTGGCCAGAGCCTTCCCTTTGGCCCTGTCGACCCCGTGGTGTACCAGCACCGGCAACCGGGGGGTGAAGCGGGCCGCTTCTTTCAGCCAGTTGCCCACCACGGAGGTGGGGCAGACCAAGAGGACCGGCTCCTGGTGGTTAGCTTGACGCTCCCGTAAAATCAAGGCCAAAGTCTGCACGGTCTTGCCAAGTCCCATGTCGTCGGCCAGACAAGCCCCCAGACCCCAATGCTTTAAAAAGCTCAGCCAGGAATAACCCCGCACCTGATAGGGTCGCAGGATGCCGTGAAAGTCGTCGGGGACCGGCAATTCGGCCAGCACGCTCCGGCCTTGCACCTGCGCCAGGAGATCGCCGACCCAGCCCTCGGCCTCCAGTCCGGCAAAGGGGATGTCGCCCGGGGTGTGCACCCCTCCCAGGGCCAGATGCAGGGCTTCCCTGGCGGTGATACCGGCAGCCGATTTTTTTTTCCAGAAGTTGAGGGCGGCTTGAATCTCCTGGGCGTTTAACTGCAGCCATTGACCCCGCACCTTGACCAGAGGTGACTTTAACTGCGCCAGACCCTGGAGTTCGGCCAGGGAAAGGTCCTCGTCACCCAGAGCCAGTTGCCAGTCGAATTGAATGAGCTCGTTCAGGTTCAACGCACCAGCGGCCGTCATTTTGGGGGACTTTACCTGCCCTCTCGCTGACAGGCGTATTTTGGCTCTCCGGCCACTCCACCAGGCAGGCAGCATGACGGCAAAGCCGGCCTGTTCCAGCAACATGGCCTTTTCGGTGAGAAAGGCAAAAGCCCCATGGGTATCCAAAGGGTGGCCATCCGGCAGGGCCTCTTGCAGGCCGGCTTCAAGTTCCGGGAAAAGGCGAGCACTCTGGCCCAGTGACACCAGCAGATACTCTTTAAGGTGAAACTCTCCCGGGCGCAGCAGCGCCGCGATGGGCTTGGGGGGATTCCAGGCCTCTCGGACGGGAATGAGGAGACTGGGATCATCTGCCGCCTGGAGCAGATAGCGGAGAAACCATTGCTCTTGGCCGGGCTCGGGCAGGGATGTCTCATCCGGTTCCTCCAGGCGGAAACAGAGGTGGAACGGTGCTGCCGCGGTTACAGAGACAGGGTGCCGCCATTGCTGAATGTGCTGGTGTAACCGGGCCAGATCGCCGGGGTCGCTTGCCATCAGTCCATCCGGGGCCTTCAAGGCGGTCAGCCACTGATCATGAAGGCTGTCAAACTCAGAAATTTTCCTGGCCGGGCCGCCCCGCCGAATTTTGACGGGTTCCGGAGCGTTTGGGATGGAAAACCTCACTAGTTGATCCACCAGTCGTCCCAGAAAATCTTCCAGCACTTCTGAGGCAGGGCGAACCGGGACAGAGGGATCGTTCAAGGTCAAGGCCCGGCACACCGATGGCATCCGGCCAGCAAGTTTGGCCACCGTATGCCCGTCAGTCCCGGACAACAACGGTTCCCAACGGGCGTAGTAAGTCCCCTGGATTTCCGCGAGTCCAGGGAGAAACCGCTGCCGTGCCGCCAAGGAGGCAGCGAAGCGCAGAGCGATGGTCCAAAAAGCCAAATCTTTACCGATGATGATGCCGGGAGCAAGTAGTTCTTGGCCCACACAGATGGAAAGAAATTCTATTTCTGCCGGCGGCGGGAGGCTCAGTGCAGTTACCTGCCAGGGAGAGATGGCGGTCGTGGCCGAGGAACCGGGGGATTCTGAAATCAGTGGGCTGGAGACCTGGGGTTTATGCTTCCGGCTCGGAAGCCGGGCAATTGCGGTCCGGCAATGGCAATTAGTGTCAGACGGGGCTAATCCTGCCTCTTTAATTACTTTCAGTAAGGTATCCTGGCCGGCGTCATACGGGAAAGGGGGAGGGCCGGCGGTCTTAGGTCGGCCTCTGCCAACGCGGTCGGAACGGGGATTTTGGGGCGCAGATGTCTCCCCCCAGAGAAGTAAGCGATCGGCGAAAAATCCGCCATGTAAGATGAGCATTTTTAGACCAGTGGAAAATATCCTACAAAGTTAGCATACCAATTCCGGACCGACCTCGGCAAGTAATGGAAAAAAGCTGCAATATCCGGTAACATAAGCCATCGAGTCGGAAAGCCTCCAGGAATAATGTGACCGTACTTTCCTGAAAACCGGGTGCACTGCCCATCCTCTCAACCATAAACTGGAAACCGTTTTTAACGGAACCAGGCCTTGATTTTTTCCAGTCCCGGCCACTGGCCTTCAAAAACTGTAATCGGCAGGTCGCGCATGGCCCGATACCAAAAGTATATCGCCAGGCAGAGGAAAACCAGGTTTGGCATCCAGGGGGCGAAGGCCGGCGGAATGATGGCATACGTACCAAGCCGCCAGGCCGCAGTCAAGAGCAGGTAATAAATCAGAAAAATAACCAGGCCCATAATCAGACCCACCGCCCGCCCCCGTATCTGAGTCGAGATTCCCAGCGGCATTACGGTCAATACCATAACAGTAACCCCCACAGGCAAGGCAAAGCGGCGGTTTATTTCAATGAGCAACTTATTTTGTTCAACGCTTCCCGGTTGGGCTTGTTGCAAAGCCTCAAGAAGTTCCGAAGTATACATCTCATCTTCGGACTTGGCTTTTGGAGCAAATTGAAATAATTCCAGGGGTACCTGGTAGGTATCGAACTGGATACTGTGAAAAGATCCGGAATCTTCACTCAGACGCAATACCCGGCCATGAAACAATTGTAAAACCAGGCGCTCCGTCTTGGGATCAAAGACCATTCTCCCTGAATCGGCAGTAATGACATTTGGCACCTGAGGATCTCGATCATCAGACAGGAACACCCCTTCCAATTTCCCGCCGGAGGTGGCAACATTGTTCACAAAAAAAACCATTTTATCGAAATCATTATTAAAAACTTGTTCTCTGACCCCGAGATCGGCCCGGCGCTTGGTGATATCCAGCAATAGTTGCCGCATTTCCTGATTTCCCCAGGGAGTGGCGTATAAAGAGAAAAACAGGGCGGCGCCGCTGATCAGGAGACTGAATCCCAATACCGGCGGCAGAAGTTGAGCCGCGCTGATGCCGCTGGTTTTTAAGGCCATGATTTCATTGTCATTGGATAAACGGAGAAAGGTGACCAGAACGGCGATCATGCCCGCCATGGGAACCGTAAACAGAAGCAGATAAGGCATTAAAAGTAAAGAAAATCTCAGAATGTCCGGCAAGCTCACCCCTTTGGTAATAATCATCTGCATCACCCGGGTGATTCGGCCCATAAAGACTATAATAGTAATCGCCAGAAGGCCGACGAGAAAGATACTCCAACATTCCCGCCAGAGATAGCGGTAGATCATGAAGGGCCAGATCATACGGCGATGTGAAGAACTGATATTGGTCATGATTTGCGGACCAGCAGAAAGTTTCTCCAAGGTTCTAAAACAGTTATCGGTCCATTATATAATTTCTGGAAAAAACTTAAATTATCAGGTTTAAGAACAACAAAAAAATTCGGGTGCCGTCCCAGCAATTCGGGTAATTGCCTCGGCCAGTGAAGATAAAAAGGGTTGTCCGGTTGTTGTTGCAGGCCGAAATCCAATTCTCCCCGGATTTGGAAAAGATACAGCGGTTGCTCGGTATAAAAAGATAATGCCTGGGAATAATACTGAAATCCTACGATAATAGCATCTGCCTGCCAATGGTTTTTTATGCTCTGGGCCAGGGGTTTGGGTGATCTAATCTCGGCGGTTTTTTCCCAGGCAAACAGCAGAACCAGACTGAGAAGCATGGCGCTGCCCAGCAAGAGATATGGGCGGTGCCCCGGGGCAGGCAATTCGGCCAGTAACAGGACGGCGGTCACCGACAATATAAAACTGTATACAAAAGGATACGGCCCGATAAAAGAAATTTTAAGCCAGAGGGAGGGAAGGAAAAATCTCACGACAGTGAAAATTACAAGACTCAGAAGCGCCAGAAATAACCAAAAGCGTACCGCCCACTGCCAACTGCGCTGAAACTGACGAGAAAAGGGGTTTTCCGACAGGGCCCGGGCTACCAAAATCGCTAATGGCGGCAAGCCGGGAAGCAAGTAAGGAAAAAGCTTTGATCGCGCCAAAGAAAAAAACAGGAAAATCACTCCGAACCAGATAACCAGAAAAAGACGGTCCTGACAGGCTTCCGGAGATGGAGATTCAGGAACTGAGGCTTGCCAGGCCCAGGGCAATAAAAACACCCAGGGCAAAAAACCGACCGCCAACACGCCGAAATAAAAATAAACCGGCTCACCGGCATGAATCTGGGGAGCTAAAAAGCGCTGAATATTTTCGTGCCAGAAGAAATAACGCCAAAAATCAGGATTTCGCCAACCCACCAAGATATACCACGGCAGCACCAAGACGGCCAGGAGGAAGGCGCCACCCGGATGCCAGAGCTTCCAGATGTCCCGCACCTGTTTCCGGGCCAAAAACCAGACCAGGAAAATCAAGGCGGGTAAAACCACTCCCACCGGTCCTTTGGTCAACACCGCCAGTCCCAGGGCCAGATAGGCCCAGGGGAGGTATCGCCGCTCTTGATTTCTTAAAGCCACATAGGTCAGTCCAATCCCCCAGGTCATAAAACAGGTCAGGGACATATCCAGGGTGAGGAGGTGGGCCAGAAGGAAATAACCTGAACTCGTGGCAGTTACCAGCCCGGCAAGAAAAGCGGTCCTGGCCCCCCACAACCTGGCGGCAAGCCAGTAAACGGCCAGGACCCCTCCCAAGGCACTCAAGGCCGGAATGGCGCGAGCGGCCCATTCGTTGAGGCCGCCGAAACGCAAACTCAGGGCGGTGAGCCAGTAAACGAGGGGGGGTTTTTCCAGATAGGGCAGGAAATTGAGATGCGGGGTGAGGTAATCTTGCAGCACCAGCATCTCCCGGGCAATTTCGGCGTAGCGGCCCTCATCCGGATCGGTGAGGCCGGGGACGCCCAATCGGTAAAAAAAGAGCAAGCAGCACAAAGCCAGGAGACCGAGGCAGGATTTGTTGAACCGCTGAAGAATTGACGATATTTTCATAGGATACTATTTAATTGTACTAAAACTCATTAAAATCTTGAAGTTTTTTCTTGTTACATCCTTTGGTCCGGCAATTGATTTCCAAATTTATATGTTTGTTCTGTCATCCTGAGGGCGCCAAAGAGTCAGTCGAAGATGATAAAAAATATTTCTTGTCGTATTTCTTTTCTTACCTTTCCAGTTGTGGCGAGGTGCAGGGAGAGAAAAATCAAGGATAAGATATATCCCGCGTCTGCCAAAAAGCAAAGGCCGGCTCAAAGAGCCGACCTTTGCGAGGTATTACGTGATGAACTGACTTATTTGGCTAACAACGGCACAATCAAGAGGGCAACGATGTTGACGACCTTGATCATGGGGTTGATGGCCGGGCCAGCGGTGTCTTTGTAGGGGTCGCCGACGGTGTCGCCGGTGACTGCCGCTTTGTGAGCATCGGAGCCCTTGCCGCCATAGAGGCCGTCTTCGATGGCTTTCTTGGCGTTATCCCAGGCGCCGCCGCCGGAGGTCATGGCGATGGCCAGGAACAGACCGGTGACGATGGAGCCGATGAGCATACCACCCAAAGCAACGGGGCCCAGGCCGGGCATGAAGCCGACGATAACCGGGGACAGCACGGGGATCAGGGCCGGAATCATCATTTCCTTCAGAGCGGCCTTGGTGACGATGTCAACGCAGGTGCCGTACTGAGGTTTGGCGGTGCCTTCCATGATGCCGGGGATTTCCCGGAACTGCCGACGGACTTCCTCGACAACGCCGCCAGCGGCCTTACCCACGGCTTCCATACACATGGCCGCGAAGTAATAGGGCAGCAGACCGCCGATGAACAGACCGGCCAGAACCCGAGGATCGGACAGGTCAAAGGTCATGGCGCCGGGGAAGGAGCGGGAATACTCAGCAAAGAGCACCAGGGCGGCCAGAGCGGCGGAACCGATGGCGTAACCTTTGGTGACGGCCTTGGTGGTGTTGCCCACTGCATCCAACGGGTCGGTGATGTTCCGGATTTCTTCCGGCAGTTCGGCCATTTCAGCAATACCACCGGCATTGTCGGTGATGGGGCCGTAGGAGTCGATGGCCACAATGATACCGGTCATGGAGAGCATGGACACGGCAGTCAGGGCGATGGCATAGAGGCCGGTGCCCGGGTTGGTTAAGCCGCCGCCCAGATGGAAAGCGTAGAGAATAGCGGCCACGAGGACGATAACCGGGGCGCCGGTGGCCTTCATGGAGATGGCCAGACCCTGGATGACGTTAGTGCCGTGGCCGGTGGTGGAGGCTGCGGCAATGGACTTCACCGGCTGAAAGCTCTTGGAGGTGAAGTATTCGGTGATGACCACGATGAGGCCGGTGAGGGCCACACCGATGACCGCCAGCAGGAAGACGTTAAAGACTGGAATAATGTGACCGGCGGCGCTGCCGACACCTTTGGCGGCTACACCAGCTCATGAATTTGTTGGCCAGAGGATAGAAAGCCACCGTGGCCAGGACTGCCGCCGTGGCCAGACCTTTGTACAGGGCGCCCATGATGTATTCGGATTTGCCCAGTCTCACGGCGTAGGTGCCGATAACCGAGGCGATGATGGAGACGCCGCCGATGACCAAGGGGAAGATCACCGCATTGGAGTCGGCGCCATAAATGGTGGAGGCCAGCAGCATGGCGGCTACCATGGTGACGGTGTAGGTTTCATAGAGGTCGGCGGCCATACCGGCGCAGTCACCGACGTTGTCACCGACGTTGTCAGCGATAACGGCAGGGTTGCGGGGGTCATCTTCCGGAATTCCGGCTTCTACTTTACCCACCAAGTCGGCGCCGACGTCAGCGGCTTTGGTGTAGATACCGCCGCCCAAACGAGCGAACACGGAAACCAGGGAGCAGCCGAAGCCCAGACCCACCAGGGCATGCATGGCCGTGGAAGTATCAACCTTAGCGATTTGGGTTAGGAACTTGAAATAACCGGCGACGCCCAACAGGCCTAAACCCACGACCAACAGACCGGTCACCGAACCGCCTTTGAAAGCTACGGACAGGGCGTGGGAAATGCTGGTGAAAGCAGCCTGGGCAGTCCGGGTGTTGGCCCGCACGGCCACATACATGCCGATGTAACCGCAAAGAGCGGAGAGGCCGGCGCCGATGAGAAAACCGATGGCCGTATATTTGCCCAGACCAAAAAGCAGGACGAAAAGCACGCCACCAACCATGGCAACGGCTTTATACTGCCGGTTTAAGAAAGCCCCGGCGCCTTCCTGAACGGCGGCGGAAATTTCCTGCATGCGCGGGTTGCCTGGATCCTGTTTCAATACCCAGGTGGTGGTGACCAGGCCGTAGGCCACACCGATGGCGCCGCAAATCAGCGCAAAACTAAGAATGTCCATTCACTTCCTCCTTATACATTAATTCTACCAAAATGGGGATCCGACATCAGATCCTAAGTTGCCTCGAAAATTGAGAAAATTATAACATAGCAGATGGAGCCAATGCTCCCGGAACTGTAAAAAACCACCCCCTTATTGTTTTATTCGTAAAAAATATTTATTTATTAAACACTTACCGCCAGATAAAAAATAACGGTCCAGTTTCCAGCGATTAATAATGTGCAAACATTCACACAGTGGAAATAGCAAATCTAGCCGGAATTGTCAATATCTTTAAGACTACAAATAGCAGGCAAAAATTTCTCCGGGAGCATTCCTGCAAAATCCTTGAAATTTTTGCGTCTGACTAAAAATTTTTTTTTACGTATCCTTATAATCAGCCAAGACCGTCCAAGTGTGACAATTGCTCCTGCCGACAACTCGGCTTTTTAGAATAGCCCAATTTTCCTATTGACATCTAATTAATGGAAGTGCAATATTAACAAGTTAATATGGCGGTGTAGCTCAGGTGGTCAGAGCATGCGGCTCATATCCGCAGTGTCCGGGGTTCAAATCCCTGCACCGCCACCAATCCTTTTCAATATCATATCCGCTAGTGCCATATTTAAATTTATGGGGGGGGACTATGACGAGAATATTGAGCTTCCTGACAATCGTCTTGTTATTGGGAATTGCCGGCAATGCTTTGGCCCAACGCGAAGTGCCACCGCCCACTAATACGCCTTTTGATACCCAGCCTTCCGTGGCTAAGAGTAAACCTGCACCAAAGCCGGTGCAGGCGGCGCAGGCGACTGAAAAAGTCAAGGCCAATGCCAAGCCGGCGCCGGTGCAGGCCGCCACAGTTCCAGGCATCACAGAGTCCAAGACTGCTGCAACCGAGAAATCCCCCGAGAAAGCCAAGAAGATTGCTAAACCGGTGACGGCTGCCGGTTCGAAGAAATCGGCTGAAACAGAAAAGCCCAAAAAACCGAAGCCGGTGAGAATTTGTAAACCCGCCGGCAAACAAGATAATCCCAAGCTTGCCCAGAATAAAAAGGCCTCAACTAAAACAGCCAAAAAACCAGATCAAAAACCGGTGATTCGGGCCACTACCGTACCCCTGCAATGACGCTGAGCCTTGTCGGCACGTTTAGGCTGGTTTAGTTAGCAGCTTAAGGCAGGTTTTCTCCCGATGCAATTGGCGGCAGAATATGCCCCGCATTGAAGTACTTCCCAATAATGCCGAGATTGAGGCATTTGAAGATGAGACAATTCTCCAAGCCCTGTTGCGCCATGGCATTTCGCACGCCCATGTCTGCGGCGGCAATGCCCGTTGTTCCACCTGCCGTCTTTTAATTCTGGAAGGCCTGCAATTCTGTTCACCGCGCTCGCCCCAAGAACAACGTATAGCCGAACGGCTGCATTTTTCCCCTACCATTCGATTGGCCTGCCAGACACAGATATCCGGTCCGGTAAAAATCAGGCGTCTGATTATCGATGATGAAGATGTGGAACTACATAACATCTCCTCTGCCGACAACCACTTAGCAGTGGTCGGGGTCGAAAAAAGGATGTTTATTCTTTTTGCCGATATTCAGGGTTTCACCACCTTTGCTGAGATTCTCATGCCCTATGACGTCGTGCATGTGTTAAACCGCTACTTTAATCTCATGGACAAAGCCATCAGGCATCAGCACGGATTTATCAATTCCTATATGGGCGATGGTTTGATGGCCCTTTTCGAACCGGCAGACCCGGCAGCAGGGGCCGAGCAGTCTATCCGGGCCGGGTTGGCAATGCTTCTAGAAGTGAAAAAGATGCAGCCGTATCTGCAAGATCTTTATCATCGCAGTTTTGAAATCCGCATCGGCCTGCATTACGGTCAAGTGGTGGCAGGAGCAATAGGAGCTTTGGGTGACAGGAAAGAGACTGTCATCGGAGATGCCGTCAATGTGGCCAGTCGCTTAGAAACGGCAAACAAAGAGGTAGGTTCACATTTCTTGATATCGGAAACGGTTTATGAATTTGTGAAAGATAAAATTTCTGTGGGAAAAATTGCTGAGGTAAATCTGCCGGGAATAAGCCAGGTATACAACCTGTATGAAGTATTGGACCTGCTTTAAAACTGTCGCAGATAACATTAGTTTAACTGACCTGGAATGAATTGTGCTGGCAAGGTTACTGATACGTCAATACAGAAGGAAGCCACTGAATTTTTACAACCAAATCGGGCCTGACATCCTGTCCGACCTGCCTTTCCCTCCTTGGAAATATGGCAACTCCTTAATCATCCCACATGACTGCGCCTCCAGGGGATAAGATCCCAGGCCCGACACTTTGATTCAAAATCTGTTTCAAAAAATGAACATAGAATGTTAAAAAAATGAACTATTGTGGATAATAATATAAAATGTTCAATCTTTTGTCAATAAATTAATCAGATTTTTGAACATTAATTTTGAACTTAGAATAGTTGGGGTCATCATCCGGCTGAATGGAGAATTCCCTTGACGGGTATCTTGCATCAGGATAATCTGGGCTAACCATGCGGATTTGTCTGGCTGTTCCCACTTATTGGACCTACCCCGGAGGTCGGGGGGAGGAGGAGGTCATCTACGATCATCCTACGCCGCTGGATGCAGGCGGGACCTTGGTCCGCTTCCTGGATAGCGCCTTAGCCTTAACTGCCACCCCTGCTCTGGTTGTAGTAATAGCCGCAGCCACGGCGGATTCACTCCAGAATGCCGTGGAACAACGGGTAAATGATCTATTAGCAAATTATCCTCAATTCCATAAGCCTCTGTTATTTTCCTATTCCCATCTTAAAAAATTATCTTCATTCTGCGATCAGCAAGGGCACCCGGAGTTTTTTGAGCTTCTGTCTTTAACCGGATATGCTGCCATTCGCAATCTGACCCTGGTGGTGGCTAATCTTTTGGCCGCCGATATCATGGTAAGTCTCGATGATGACGAAATAATTTCCGATCCGGATTATCTGGTTAAAATTAAAAATGATTTTAAGCTGTTGGCCAAAAATTACGACATGTTTGGGTTGGCCGGGCTATACGAAAATCCTCAAGGTGAAATTCTGGCAGCCGAACCGGAGGGTGATTGGGTCCAGTTCTGGCCGAAAATACGCTGGATGAATACAGGTTTTACCGAATTGGCCGCCGATGGCCCTAATTTAAAATTGACCCCGCTGGCTTTAGGGGGGAATATGGCAGTAGGCGCCTCGCTTTACCGATTCCTGCCATTTGATCCGGCCGTGGTGCGGGGCGAAGATATCGATTATGTGATAAACGCTCGAATTTTTCAGGTGCCTTTCTTTATGGATTCTCACCTTCGAGTTGTGCATGACCCACCTGTCAAACCTCATCCCCTCTGGCGGCGGCTGCGCCAGGATTTGCAGCGATTCTGGTATACCCGCCAAAAACTTTTGTTTCAGGATACCTCTTTGAATGCAATGCGGGTCAGCCCTGTGGAGCTGATGCCATATCCGGGAAATTTTTTGACGGACGATTTGGAGATTCGAGCCTACCGGGCTCATACTGCCCTGGCGCGAGAATATCTGGCTTTGAACCGGCCGGCAGAGGCCTATCAGACATTGCTCAATCTCTCCGTCTTGGAGGAAACTCCGGCTCAAAATGTTTTTCAGGACTATCTGGTAAAAGTAGCTAAATGGCGTCGGCTGCAGTCGTGGCTCAACCAACCGGAGGTCAGGAAGGCCGCCATGGAGGTTTTATGGGGCTGATTCGGCCTCAGCCGGTAGAATTCGTCGATCCTCTTCGCATGGGCAGGGAAGGTCCCTTTCCGGCTTTGGGGGTGATCAAAGCCGACGCCTTTACATTCGAACATATTCTCTGGCTCAAACGAGCCGAACCCCACCCCATTCATCTGGTTTTCCCGGTCAAGGATGCTGCCGAAGGGGCCAACCTGAAGGAATTACTGGCCCTGCTGGATCCCCTGGCAGAGCCTTTGATCGATAAGGGCTGGCTGGCCTTTGGCGGTGATGATCCTGGAGATTTGATTAATCTTACCCGGCAATACCGTTGGCTGCATCTTTTCCAGGCCCGCCGTTTCACTCCTCCCGATCAATTAAAAGAAGCCTGGGGCAAAGGGGCGGTAATGAGGGCGTTATTGTATCACTTAATTCATTCAGGGCAGGCAACCGATCCCCGAACTATAGTTCAATTCATCGATGCCGATATAGTGCCAGCTTATTTTCATATTAATTGGTTCCTTGGGGCGGTAGGCAGTCTTCTCTGGTTTTCTCGGGTGGAGGCGGCCAAGATAGTATATTTCCGTCCCCAAGGAGGCCGTTTAAATACCTTTTTGAGATCTTTATTAGCGCTTTTTCCCCATGAGGGGATACAGCGACTGCAGGATTTAATCTACCTGCTTTCCGGCGAAATGGCCGCCACCCTGAAATTTTGGAGTTATATACCATTTAAAACAGGTTACGGTATTGAGACCATGGTTTTGTTGTCCCTGGCCCTGGATCAGGTCCGACTGCACCCGGAAAGAAGCGATCTGGAGCAGGTAGCCCAGGTTTTTGTCGGGAATATGGACCATCGGCATGCCCCTTTGCAATCCACCAGGAGTCAACAGGGGTTGGATCAAATGGGGGTTAATGTCTTCCACACGGTTTTCGAGGCCTTGGAAAAGGCTGGAGTAGTCTCCCGGGCAGGTGATAAATCGGTCCGGCGCCGGTTGCTAATCCCCAGTCCCGGAACTCAACCTGACTGGCATCCCGAGATGCTGCCGGTGGATGTGGGCGAAGCAACTCTGCGCCCATTAAAAGAACTCCCGGAAATCGCCGCGGCTCTTAACTGGTAATTTATGCGTCTGGCTCACATTGCTCCACCCTGGATTCCGGTTCCACCTCTTACCTACGGCGGCACTGAACTTATGGTGGATCTGCTGGTTCGGGGATTACGCCGGCGTAATCTGGAAACTATCGTCTTCTGCTCGGGCGATTCTGGACTGGATGGGCCCAAAGCCGGTCTATTCCCCCGCTCTTTCTGGCCTCCGGAGAAATTTTCGGAGAATCTCCATTTAGCCTATGCCTGGAATTTTTTAAAGGATCAATGTGTGGACATAATCCACTCCCACCTGGAAAATGCCGCCGGTTTCTAGCATGCCGCCGGGACTGCTCAACCACTGGTGATAACCCTGCATACGCCCATTACCGATATAAAACGTGATTATTTGCTTCACTTTCCCGAGGTCTACCTTGTGGCCGTGAGTGAATTTCAGCGGCAGCGTCTGGAGGGCCATCCCCGACTGAGCGTAATTCCGCATGGACTTGAGGTGGCGGATTATCACCGGCCGCTGCCGAGAGAAGATTTCCTGCTCTTTTTAGGTCGAATTTATCCTGAAAAAGGTTTGCATACTGCCATCGCGGCCGCTTTGGCGGCCGGACGGCAACTGGTTTGTGCAGGTCCGGTATTCCCTCAGGATCAAGGGTATTTTGATGCTGAAATTTCGCCATATCTGGACAATCGCCGGATTTTTTATGTCGGCCCGGCAGATTTTAACCGGAAACTGGATCTGCTTAATCGGGCCAGAGCGCTGCTGTTACCTTTGGAGGTTGATGAAGCCTTCGGTCTCGTTATGCTTGAGGCCATGGCGTGCGGCACTCCAGTAGTGGCTTATGATCGCGGTGCAGCCCCAGAGGTAGTTCAACATGGGAAAACCGGCTTTATTGTCCAGGGGTTTACTGAATTACTGGCAGGTATAGAGGCAGTCGGGGACATTGACGCCGAATTTTGCCGTCAACATGTGGCCCGGAACTTCTCTTCGGATCGGATGGTGGAAGCCTATCTGTCTTTATATCGGTCTATATTAGCATGACTTTACTTATCTTTAACCGATTGCCAAAATATTAAGTTATCCATCCGGTTGCGGGGAGAGTATGATAATACGGGTGCAGCAGACATTATTTTTGGCAACGACCGGGCAGCTGCATTGATCTTTATTCACAGGCAGGCCCGTTACGAAGGCAGACATTGAGGCGTTATACAATCATCATATATAAACTGGGGATGATACGATTTGCCACTTCGCTGTTGGTGGTGTTGCTGACAAATGTCCTGAATCGGGTCCTCATGGTAGAGTTTCAAATCTCGGCGACAGTGATAGTCTTTATTTTTGCATTCCAGCACCTGGCTACGCCATCAGGATTACTTACCGGATATTTCTCCGATAGAATTAATCCAAAGCGGCGGCGACGGCTGCCCTTTATTTTGGGAGGTATGCTGCTAAGCCTGGCTGTAATGCCGTTGTTCCCTTACTGGGCCCTGGCGTTTGTCGCTCACCCCCAAAATCAGCATCTGCTCTGGTGGGGGATAAGTCTCTTTTTTCTGTTCGGTATCGGCACGACGGTATCTGCCACGGGAATCAATGCCCTGCTCGTGGATCAGGTCCCGGAAAACCAGAGAGGGCCAGGGATGACCCTGGTATGGATTATGACTCTGCTGGGATTTATTATCGGTTCCGGAATTTTCAATTATATCTTTCCCGGCAACCAAATTAACCGGCTGGCGATAATCTTCTGGATCTTTACCTGCTTAGCACTGGTTATAACCCTGGTGAGCGTAATTGGCATAGAGACTCCCAAGTCCAGCTTTTCCTCGCCAACGATTTCTCTCGTTGGCATGGGCAGAGTTATAAAAGGTTTTGGCCGAAGCAGCCAGGCAATTTTATTTTTCTTGTTTCTTGCTGCCACGGTTTTTTTCCCGGCGATGCAGATTTTTATTTTAACTCCGTTTGGGGGCGAAATTTTGAAGCTTTCGGTGGGAGAAACAGCTAAATTTGGAATGTATACCTCCTACGGCACTCTGCTCGGCATGGGGATGGCGTACTGGTGGCACCGAAATTCAACTGAATCAGAGAATAATTTCCTGCTTATTGCCGCTCTCCTCATCGGTGCAGTCGCATTTAGCCTTTTAAGTTGGAGCGCCTGGCAGCCCGGGGAGTCTTTGGGAAAAACCGGTTTATGGATGCTTGGGTTTTTCAAGGGACTTTATAATGCTGGAATCTCTTTTTTAACCATGCGTTTGGCCCATCCCGCATTCAGCGGGGTATTTATGGGTCTGTGGAATTTTATTTCAGGTCTGGCTCTGGCAGTCGGAGAGATGGCGGGTGGTTTTTTCCTGGACCTGGGCGTAAAATATCTAGGGAATTATAATGCGGCGTATGCCATGGTTTTCCTGGCAATAGGCCTGGGGCTGTTGGGATGCCTGCTGTTGCTCAGTTTTATGAATGTCGGCAAATATCGACGGCAGATTGCCTTGGGGCTGAATCTAGAGATATAATTCGATTCCAGGCCACAGGAATTCCTGCCCGCAGCGCGATAATACAGAAGAAGAGAATAGCATGCCTTTTTTGATTCTCCTGACCTGGCTCTGTTGCCTGCTGCCCGGTTGCGGGACTTCGCTTGAACCAGGTCCTCAAGAGATTTTTACCTATACTCTCGATGCTCAGACCCAAGAATTTTTTGAGCAGCTTGATTTGCAGGGCGGGACGCCGATCGGCCGAAATTTTATTGGACTTTTTGTCCCCGCAAAATTCCTGCCCTTTGAACCTTTCGTATTAGGTTTGGCCACGGAAAGTCGGGTACCGACGGTGCTCTTTCTCGATGCCCCCTGGGTACATCGCTACGCTTCCACAAATTGGCTTTATGAGTTAGATCGGACCGGAGTTTTTGAAGCCAAAAAATTGATTCCTGCGGTAGCCCGGGCCTTTTCGGTGAGGGTCCCCGGATCAACCGGTAAGGCAGCCGGAGAATTAATGGCAGTGCCCAATTCCATTAAGGGAAACATTCTTTTTTACCGTAAGGATCTCCTGGATAAGTACAATAAATCAGCCCCACGGAACTGGGATGAGCTCAGAGCGATCTGCCGGGAAATCTTGGCCCGGGAAAAATCAATTAAATACGGCTTAATATTTCATGTCACAAATTTCGTGAATGATTTTTATCCGATTTTTTGGGGATTTGGAGGGGTCATTCAGGATGAGAGTGGTAATCTGGTTTTCTTGCAGCCAGAGATGATGGCCAGGGCTGAAGAGGCTTTGCGAGAAATTGTCGGCATGCAGGGATCGCTCGCCCCGGGCCCTGGAGCGCTGAAAAATTTTGAAGCCCCAACCACCCTGCGTCAAGCCTTTTTGCGAGGAGAGGCCTTGTTTATGATCAATTGGAATACGCGTCTGCATGACATCCAGGAGATGCTTGTCAGTCCGCAGTGGCAGGGTAAAGCGGCGTTTAAAAGCACGTCCCAGGTTGGTGTCGGGCCAATACCTTCCCAAATCGGACGCCCGAGAAGATATTCCAATATCGGCTCCTTTGGCTGGAGTATCAACCGATTTGCGGTAAAAAATTTCACAATCATGGAGAATGCCAAGAAATTTATAAATTTAGTAAGTAGTGATCAATTCCAGGTGCTCAGGGCGGAAAACGCCTGGGACATCCCAGCCCTGCAAAGTGCCCTGGCTCAGGTCAAGAACCAGGAAGTTTTGCGGGTTTATGATAATATCTTTTCGTCCCCGGAGGTCATCCTGCAACCTCGCCCCCGGAGCCGCATATTTAACAATATCCTGGAAAAAAACTTATTGAATGCCCTTTATGGGAGATCAACCCCCAGTGCAGCTATCCAGGCTGCAGCCGATGAAATCAGGCAGATAACAACCTGGGATTAATATGGCCGACCCTGCTATTACAGATAAGACTCCATTAGCCAAAAGCCTGTTTCGGCGCGAAGCCGTCATCTTCCTGATCACCTTTGCCAGTGCTTTCATTATTTTTATCTTTTCGTTAGGTTTTATTTTTCAGACCCTATGGGATCAGGCAACACAATCGGTACGCACGGAAATCGAAAGAGAGGCCGACACTATTGCCAGGCTGCTGGTTTTCGAATTTTCTCATTTAACGGAGTTGGAGAACCCAAAAAGTCCGGACAGCAAGATTGACGAACAGGTCAAACGGCGACTGTGGGAAAAAGTCACTTTCAATGAGACCATTCGAGGGATTGAACTCATTCAGGGACAAGCTGATATCCAGGGTCGACATCTTACCTATTCTTATTTCCCTTTAAGCCACGAAAAGAGTGAATCGGAATTGGGCCCCCAAAAGACCATGAAAACTTTTTCAGGACCGGAAGGGGATCTGATCCGCATAATTAATAAAGAACAGCGGGTTGATAAAAACCTTTTGGAGTCAATAAACCAGGGCCGGAAAATCGAGAGCGAATTGCTCTTGCGGTATTTTCCTTTATACATTCCTCTGCCTGACCAGGGAGCGGTGTATTGGGGGGTGACAAAAGTCGGTATCAATGCTGATGCAATGCGTAGGTTCCTGGTCCTCCTGGAAGGAGAAAAGACTGATTTACGGTGGACTCTGATTATCACTATGGGAATAATAACCGCAGTTGCCATGGCCATAGGACTATTGGGATCTAGATTAATCAGTCGCCGAATTGCCGACCCGTTAGAAAATTATGCGATACTAAACAATGCCTTGGCCAGCGGGAGCGGGATTGATATCAAATCTCTCCTGGCTCACCTCGATCATCAAGATACGCAGGGGATTTTGGAATTTGATCATCTCCAAAACTTCTGTCTGGGATTGGGAGGAATTATAAAGTCATTGGGGGAGAGGTTGATCGAGGCCGAACGGCAGGCATGTTTGGGCCGGCTGGCCGCGAAGCTCATGCAATCAGGTCAATCCCAGGGAATATGGACGGGTCTGTTCAGTACCTTACCGGCCCGGTGGCGGGAAGTGGACCTGCAGCCATATCTTCAGCAGATCAGCAGTTTATTAACCGCGATATTACCCGCAGGAGCCCTCAGCGAGGACAGGCAGAAAATTCCGCAGATTTACGGCCACGAAGCTAATTTAGTTCAGGCTGTTCTGTTCCTGGTTGATTTCGCTTTAACCCAGATGCCTTTATCGGGAGAATTACATTGGGGCGCTCTGTCCTTAGAAACCGGCGGAGTCAAGCTATGGCTTGATTTCTCAGGCCGACAATACAGTCTGGATGAAATTGCCCAGTTATTGAGGCCATTCAAAAGTTTGAACGAGATCTCGCTGCCTTTGGGCCCTTATCTGACTGCAGCTATAGCACACCAGCATGGGGGGACCCTGGTGATGCAGCCGAACCCGGGAGGATTGAGTATACAATTGGAAATCCCGGATAATAAAGGGGCAGGCACGAGTGGGATAAGCGGTGAAAACACCAGGGAGTAGCGACAGGTTCTGGTATTTTGGCGCCTTGTGGCAGGCCTTTATTGGCGAAATCAAGTGTTTGGCCGATATTTTCGGCCTGCTTTACCGATTGTCAGGTTCAATCGGGCTTCGGGCAGCCAATTATCGTCTGATACAAAAGGAATTTGCCCAGCAGGTTTATCGTATCGGCGCTCGAGGTTGGCCGGTGATAGCGCTTACCGCCATATTATTGGGATTATCCATTATTGTCTACGTTTCAGCGCAATTACAGAAAATTCAAGCAGGAGAATTAGTCGGTTATTTGCTGGTAGTTATTGTGGTGCGGGAGTTGGGTCCGGTTCTTACCGCTTTGCTCGTTCTGCTTAGATCCGGGGCTGCCATGACCGTCGAAATAGGCTCAATGGTAATTGACCGGGAAATTGAATCGCTGGAACTCATGGGAGTTGAACCCGAAATCTTTATTGGAGCACCTCGCTTTTGGGGACTTATCATTTCTTTGATTATTTTATACGGTATTTTCCTGACGAGCGCCATCTTCGGAGGGTATCTGTTCGGCCAGGTATTGGCTGATATTTACTGGCAGGAATTGTGGCTATCATTCCTCAAGGCGTTGCGTTGGCAGGATATTGTCATCAGCGGGGTTAAAATTCTGCTTTTTGGCATGTCTCTGGCTTCTGTGGCAATTTATTACGGTTTGAAGGCTGAGGAGCGCCTGGGCAGCCTGGCAATCCAGACCACGGAGGGAGCAGTTACCAGCCTCTACTTAATCGGAATTTTGAATGCCATTTTAAATAGCTGGATTTATGTAGGTAATTAAGGATGAGTGATAAATAAATTTTTGTCAGGGGGCGCCCCTGTACATCCCATGCGCTGATATGGGCGCAGCAGGAGCGCGCCTCCACTAACCAGGATTTATCCCTTTAAAAACCACCCGGTCAACCGATTTGTACTTATATTCCCTTCACAATTATTTGTGCGCTAATCATTCTCAATGCCGCTCTTTGGGCAGAATTAGAAATGATATGCCAGGCCTAACACTACCTGGTGACGGGTGAAATCGAAGCTTGCCTTATTGGAGGTGATGGCGTTATTGGCTCCGGGGAAGAAGAGTTGTTGCGAGTCAAGTTCAACAGCCCACTGTTGACTTAATTTGTATGCCAAAAAGGCGCCAATATGTTTGTTGAACATATAGCGGAGGCCGGCTTCAACCTCCAGGGAGAAGTTTTTGGCGGAATCGGCCTCGGCATAGAGCATGACGAGGCCGGGGCCGATGCCTACGTACGGCTGGAGGCGGCCGAACGGCACTTCGGCGTCTTTGAGAAAACCGTAGCGGCCGACGAGATGCAAGGCCATGGTCCAGACCAGCATGGATTGGGAATCAACTCTGCCGTTCCGGACCCCAAAGGGGGAAGAGTTAACGGATACTGCTTGGGACGGCTGATATTGGCTGCCGATGCTGCCCTCGGCCTCCAGCCCGAAATAGGGGAGGCTGTCAAAAAAGTAGCCTAATTTGATGCCGCCGGTAATTCCCGGGTCTATTGCCATTCTGTTTGCCGTAATATTTTGACTGCGGTACTGATACTTCCAGGAGGTGTCAGCAATGAATCCAGCCCCGAGAAAGCCGCCGACATAAAATTCCCCTGGGCCTCTATAGCCCAGGCTGCCTTTGGCGTTGGCCGGCTGGGACAGGCGGTTTTTATAGAGCAGATAACCGGCCGCGGCAAGGGCCACAGCTGAGACGGCCGGCACAACCGTGATTTCCAGATTCTGACCCTGGGACAAAGCCAGGGCCGGCGGCGGCGGGGTTAAAGCCAGGGATAGAAAGAGACCGATAATGATAAAAGAAGACAGTAGATTAATGTTTCTCTTGAACATGGTACACCTCCTAAAACTTGTTGTTGTAAATTTGTCTCTCCACGCCAATCGACAACTGTATCCGGGTTTTTAGGAAATTAGTAGCATCACTTGTGCCAACTCACGCCCCGGTAGATGGCATCAGGATTGATATTTGCTTTGTAGTGCTCCACTACCTGGAACATTTCGGTCAGTGTCTCCTCAGTTAAATAGTGCGGTTCCAGGCCGAGTTGCACTAATCCCATGTATTTTGGGTTGTAGTAATGTTCTTCTTTTTCGATGCGGGGGTTGGGAATATTCTGTAATTGCACGGTGTATCCCAGCTTCGCCCCCACCTGTTTCACCTTTTCGGCCAATTCGGTGACGGTGAAGGTCTCGGTCACCTGGTTGAAAATTCGCAACTCTCCCGGTTCAGCCGGCTTGAGAGCCGCCAGGTAAACGCACTGCAACGTATCCTTAATATTGATATACCCTCGGGTCTGTCCCCCCTGGCCATAAATCGTTAGAGGATAGCCCGACACGGCCTGGACAATGAAGCGATTTAGCACGGTCCCGAAGATCTCGTCGTAATTAAAAAATGGCAGCAGATCGCGGTCAATGGCCGTTTCCTCGGTCACCAGACCGTACACCGGCCCTTGCATCAGGTCCGTTACCTTCATCCCCCAGGTTCGGACATAAAACCACAGGAGGTCGGTATCCTGGATTTTGGTGGTATGATACAATGAACTTGCCTGCCGGGGAAAGAGAAATCTGTCCTTGCGGCCATTGTGTTCAATGTCCAGCCAGCCCTCTTCAATATCGATATTAGGGGTGCCGTACTCGCCCATGGTGCCGAGTTTGATGATGTGGGCCGCCGGTGCAACTTCGTGAACCGCATAAATGATATTGATCGTGCTCAAGAGGTTATTGGTAATGGTCCCGGCCGCCTTCTCCCGGTTGAGCATGGAATATGGGGCCGAAGGCTGTTCAGCATAATGCACCACGACCTCGGGCTGGAATTCAGTAAAAATGCTTTTCAGGAAATGGTAGTTGGTGATATCGCCGACTTTGGCCGTGATGGTCTTCCCGGTGCGCCGCTCCCAGATCTGGGCCCGGCGCAGCAGATTGGGCGTGGGGAAAAGCGGCTCGCAATCCAGTTCGACGGCCGCGGTTCGCCTGAAATAGTTATCAACGCCGGCCACTTCATGCCCGCGCCAGGAGAAATACATGCACGTCGGCCATCCCAGATAGCCGTCCGCCCCTAAAATGAGAACTTTCATAAATCGATAGAATCCCCCTGTCGCCTAAAGTTAAGCATGTTTTGGTCTCGTCTACTTCTGCACAGGACTTTAGGTCCCTTTCCCCCAAAGTATAATTTTAATAGTTTTAAAAAGGATCAAAAGATCCAGTCCTATCGACTGATGCATAATATAAAAAAGGTCATATTGTAACATTTCGGAATGACCTTCCTCCGTTTGGTTATGCCTATAATGAATCTGAGCCCAGCCGGTGAGGCCGGGCTTTACTAACAGGCGCATTTTATAATAAGGAATCTCCTTGGCCATATCTTCGGTAACATTACTCCGAACAGGTCGAGGGCCAACGAGGCTCATATTACCCATTAACACATTAAAAGTTGTGGTAATTCGTCCAACACGAAATTTGCGCAAAAATTTTCCCACCCTGGTAATCCTGGGATCATTCTTTACACACCACCGTGGTCCTTGACACTCGGAATTATTATTCATTGTGCGCAATTTAAATAATTGGAAAGGCACGCCATTTTTTCCTAGCCGTTCCTGGATAAAGAGAACCGGTTTACCATTATCAAACCTAACGGCCAGGGCTGAGAGTAATAAGAAGGGGAAGGCCGGAGGTAAAATCAATACGCCCAAAGCACATCAAAGGCTCGCTTCAAATTGTTAACAATGGCAGGGAAGAAAATCTCTTTTTGAGCATTGATAAGCAGCCAAAAATTATCAAAAAGTAAACAGGATATTTAAAAGTCAGAATTGATAAAAATTATAGGCGTCTATGATGTTTTTATTGCTGAATTGGATAGTAATTAAATCATTGGAAATTTGTTTGGCCATTTCGAATGAACGGAATAAACCACAGTATCAATATTTTCATCTTCAATGAATTTTAAAAAGACCGGCATGCTTTGAACAGAGTTTTGACTATGCTGATGTCCCTTAATAGAATAGTAGTTACTGTAATTGATTTTCGATAATCTTAAAAATATCATCAAATATTGGGTCTTTACCTATAAACAATAAATTTTGTTTAGTTATTTTAATGAAATTATTAAAAATATGCGCCATGTAAAAACAAAAATGATTACCATTGAAAGGAATAAGAATTAAAAAAATTTTTCCTGGGCGCAAAAGAATAATAAAATAAGCTAATGCACTATAAATAATGATTGTTACCCATAAACTCAGACAAATTAAAATTAATATATTCACTGGGCCATTCGGTCTATCCACATCATATAAACCAAAAATATAAAAAGTAGTAATCGTAATAATTGAAATAATACAACATATTGCGACAATTTTATAAACATTCAATATTAAATATGAATTTTCATACTCCAACAAAAAATAGGACCAATGAAAAGCTGCCGATAATAATCAATAGATCTCCAAGAAGAAGTAAGAGTCGATATTTTTGGTGTTGCTGTAACAAGAATCTACGCATTTTGCCTTCGCTCGGGATTAAAAAACATATAGAATTACAATGCACTCAAGAATACTAATTTAATCGTAATAGTTGCTGGATGCCAGATAAAACCATGCATGAAATATCTATAAATCGACCCATTCCGGGTGGTTTAATTAAGCCAGGCCGGAGATGTATAGAACACTCATTGGATCGTTAATTTAAATAAAATAATAATTTCTGAAATATTAAAATACTACATGTGTGCTATTTTACTTTCTATAAAAAAATCTACCAAGGATTAATTAATATCAGTATTATTTTATTGTAAAAATATCGCTTCCCATTGGTCCACTAAAATTGTTACTTTGACCAGAAATCATCTTAACCTGATCTGATTCTAACGGTCGCAGAACAAAGATACCGCTTGCAAAGGATTTTATTTCATTCCCGGTAAAATTGACGTTTTGGGCGCTTTCCAATACTACACTATGCGGGGCTTTCTTATTGCCTATGGAACGGCAGCCTATTATATTAACAGCTTGACAGGGCCCTGTAGTAATACCTTTTGTAAGAATTATGAAAGGGCCGTTATAAATATCGTTTTGTTCATTATAGCACCCGATAATATTTAGGGCTTTTACTCCCCTGGCCACGATTGAGGCTCCCCCTCCCCCACCATTTTTCTCAATCTGGGTGGAAATGATATTAATGACGTTATTATCGATTAATTCAATCCATATTTTTTATTATGGTAAATTTTTGAAAAACTTATATCAGTATATTGTCCTTGATCTCCTATAAAAATGCCGACTTCATTTTTATATACATCCATTGAGGAGATGTGTCCGGAATGGTTATGGTTAACGGTCCTGATACCGAATCCTGATTTAAAGTTGAGGATGCTTACATTTTCAATGTAATATCGGACTGTGTAATCCTGCAAAAAGATTCCATCACTTTGTGCGGAACTGCCATCGAACTGAAGGTCGACGATCCTAACATTCATACACAATGGTTTTTTGCCTTGTCCCACAGTGAGAGCAGGTTTTATCCCATGGTGTCGAATTATGGTGGCATACTTTCCCAGACCCCGAAGGGTTATATCCGACATATAAATGTGCAAGCCCGGATCGCTGGTCCGATAAGTCCCAGCAGGGATCAGCACCATTTTTGTGCCTTTGGCCACGGCTGCGTCGATGGCCTTCTGGATGGCAGCGGTATCGTCGGTTTGACCATCCCCCTTAGCCCCGTATCGTTTTACATCTTCCCAGAGATGATCAGTCGCCGCCGATGCCGGCAAGGGAGCAGGTTCGGTTTGGTTTGATAGCTGCTTTTCCGGGGGGAGGGGAGAGCTGACTTTTGCCCCTGCCCACCGGTCCGGAATCACGACCAGCAACAAGAGTATCAAGAGCCAGGCAATCACAATCCCAATCCAAATTTAATAGCTGAAATCATATATTCCACATCTGCCTCGCTCAGACCATGGTGCACCGGGATGGCGACGATGCGCCGGCAGGTCTCCTCAGACACCGGCATGGAGAGTTTGCCGTACATTTCCTGGAAAACCGGCTGTTCCTGGAGGCCTTTGGGGTAGTGAATGCCGGACATGACGCCGTTTTCCTGGAGCTTCTCCCGCAAGGTATCTCGATCAATCCCCAGTCGGTTTTTGTCCACCAGAAAACAGAACTGGTGGTAGGAATGCACCGACCGGTCCTCAACCCGCTGCAGGGTCAGTCCATCGATCCGGGAGAGTTCCTCTCGCAGGCGAGCGGCATTTCTCCTTCTGGTTTCCAACATCTGGGGTAGCCGATCCATCTGCTTGAGGCCGATGGCTCCCTCCACATCAGTCATCCGGTAGTTATAGCCGATGAGGGTGTGGAGATATTTTTGGCCTTGCCCATGACTCCGAAAGAGCTTCATCCTTTCGGCGGCGGCCTCGCTGTCGGTGAGAGTCATGCCCCCTTCCCCGACAAACAAATTTTTAGTGGGGTAGAAGGAGTAAGCCACGAAATCCCCCAAGGCGCCGATATCCTGGCCGTCGTATTGAGTACCGTGGGCCTGAGCGGCGTCCCAGACGATCTTGAGGTTATGTTTGGCGGCAAAAGAGCGGATGCGCTCCACGGGACAGGCGTTGCCGAAAAGGTGAACAGGTCCGATGGCACGGGTCCGGGGGGTTATTTTACGTTCGGCGTCATCCATGTCCAGATTAAATGTTTCCGGGTTGATGTCACAAAAAACCGGTTTGCCGCCTGCCAGGACAACGGCGCTGGCGGTAGCAATAAAGGTAAAGGCAGGCACCAGGACTTCATCCCCCGGCTGGAGGAAGGTAAGATAGGCTAAATGCAGAGCGGAGGTGCCGGAACTGGAAGCAACGGCATGCCTGGCTCCGGTGAATTCGGCAAACCGTTTCTCAAAAGCGGCGACAAAAGGGCCTTGTCGCAAACTACCGGATTGCAATACCTCAACTGCGGCAGCAATTTCTGCCTGGGTGAGGCGGGTATCAGCCATGTTAATTTTTTTAACGGTCATCAGAGCTAAATTCTTCCTTTCAATTTTATTTCGTGAAGCAGACGGGCTAATTGGGCGGCGTCCGCAAAGCTGTTTTTCTGTAAACTGCCATTTTCCCGGATCTGCTTGATAAAGTCGGCAAACATCAACTGAAACAGGTCAACGGGCTCGGCTGCCAATTTAATTTTCCCCTTGGGATAAGGAGGATATTCCTGGTTCAGAAAAAGGTAAGATTCCCGGGAATCAAGGATAGAGAGGTTGATATAGCCGTCCGTCCCGACAATTTCGATGTAATTCTGGTAAATCGGAGAGGTAAGGTCACTTTGCACCACAAATTTTGTACCATTCACTCCCGTGCCCGCCACGAGGCCGAAATCCTCGGCATGGGAGTGGACTTCCCGCCCGTCGATGTGACGGTTTTTGATAAGATTATCCAGATGGACGACATCGATTTTTTCCACATCACCGATGAACCACAGCAGCAGGTCCAGCATGTGGGACATCATCTCATTGACTACGCCGCCCCCGGTTTCCGTTTGGTGTTTCCAGGCGCGGTGGGAGCCTTTACCCCCCAGCCTCATAAAAACAGCTCGCAGAGGACCGATAGCCCCGGCCTCAATGGCGGATTTGGCCTGAGTAAAGACGGGGTGATATTTGAAAACGAATGCCACCATCCCGTGAAGGTGATGTTGTCGGGCAAGTTCGAGGAGCTGGATAGCTTCATCAACATCAGGGGTCAGGGGCTTTTCGCAGAAGACATGCTTTCCCGTTAACAAGGCCTGTTTGGCATAAGAGAAATGAGTCGGAGTCGGAGTGCAAATGTCAACAAGATCAATGGATTTATTCTGAAGGACTTCTTCAGGATGCGGTGAAAAAGCAATTTCGAACCGGTTGGCCAGTTTGGTGGCCAATTCCGGTTTAATGTCGCTGACGACGATATTGGAATGTTCAGCTTTGTTAAAGCGGTGATGTGCTTGGGAGCTTGTTTCCCACAGCCTATTATCCCCACGTTCATAATTAATATGTTCCTTTCATTATTTGAGGTATTTCATCCACGAAAGAGCTATATTGCGCTCTTTTAATTTATCCGGCAAGGGGGAAAACCGCCCCGGCACCCCCAACACCAGAGTCCCGGCGGGCACATCTTTGGTGACCACGGCGCCGGCAGCCACAAAGACGTCCTGGCCGAGGCGCACTCCCGGGCAGACCACCACCCCGGCCCCCAAAGTGACCCCATCTTCCAGGATCGGACCTTCCGGCACATAGCTGTCCCGCATTTTCAGGGGATAGCGGTCGTTGGCCAGGGTGACATTCGGCCCCAGGAAAACCCGGTTGCCGATGGTTACGTGGGTGGGAATATAGCAGTTGGACTCGATCTTGACAAAGTCGCCGATGGTAACCTGCCCATCAATCACCGTATTAGTGCCAATGACGACATGGTCTCCGATGACGGTTTTTTCCCGGATCATAACGTGATGTCCGGTTTGAAAATTGTCACCTATCCGGACATCGGCATAGATGATAGTGCCGGCCCGGATCCTGGCTCCCTGTCCCAACAGGACGGGCTGGCAGCCCTCCCGGTATTTTAGGCCTATGATACAACCAGCTTGAATCTGGCAATTTTCTCCTCCGCCATAAATTGCTGTATCCACCGGTTCTCCTAAACATTTATTTTTATCTGTCGCTCTATTGATTGATCGAAATGGTTGCAGAGAGAATTTTCTAAAATACGATAGGATTTTATAAGCTTCACTGACTCTTTTTCCCAATTGTATTTTTGCTTGATCGCTGAAATGCCATTTGCCGACATTCGATCTCTTAAATAATTATTCTCTAAAATCTGCAAGATTCCGGCAGCAAGAGCCTCCGGATTCGAAGTATCAACCAAAATTCCAGCGTTTTCCTCTGCCACCACTCTGGCAACTTCTCCGAAGCTAGGACCAACCACCGGAAGGCCAAATGCCATATATTCCATGATCTTGCGTGAATTGCCAATGGTTATTTGGTTGAAGCACTGGGTTGGTTGATAGGGAGCGAGACCGATCCAGGCTGTGGCAAGATAATCTCCTATCTTGTGTGGGGGCACCCAATCATAAATGATTATCCGTTCGGAGAGATTAAGCCTTTTGATTGCCTGAATAATTTGGTTTCTATTCTCTTTCAGGTGGCCAATAAGGATTAATTTAAAGTCGGGGTATATAGAAGTTATTTTGGAAACGGCATCGATCATGACATACAATCCTTTTTCCAGCATCAACCCCCCGATATAAATTGCCGATGGCGGTGAGGGAAAGGTTTTTTCCTTTGTTTGGAAATCATTCAACTGGGGAACATTCATGAGAACCTTTACGTTGTTACACTGTTGGGAAAATTTGTGCCATTCGATGTTTCCCATTGAAGGAACGGTAAAAACCATATCTACCCACCGTAGACAAAGGTTTTCGACTTTTTGGAGTGTAAAAGCCACCCACTTGGCGAGAAGTCGATTTTTTAACATGCCGGAGATGTTAAGAGCATAGTATTCTTTAGAGTCATAAACTAGACAGCCGCCTTTAAGTATCTTTCCCAAGACTGCCAATGGAAGCAGGGACAGGTGGCAGCAATGCAATACGTCCCATGATGAATCCATGACCTTTCGCAAAGTTAACGGATAAAGACAAAAGACTATCTCTTTTAAAGCGGCGAAAAGGTCATTCTTCAAGTTCTGATGAAAATTCACCCGGCGTTTATTATTAATAATAATAACTGGGACATGGGGGTTAAATAGGTAATCGTCACCGCTAGTATTCCAGCACTTAACCACTTGCACCGCATACCCATTCTTGAGGAGGGCTTTGATTTGTGATAAGTGCCGTGGCCCAATTTCAGTCTGAATTAAAAATAATATCTTCATCTGAGATTTTTTCTTTGGTTGTCAGCACAATGTTGCCATTGTATGCCACCTTACATGAACCTGTTGTTGTATTCTGGTTAGGAGGATGAGGGTGCCAAAGCAAAGTGATGGATCCTGGGGCTGCTTTCACCCTGTCGATCATTTCTTTTGATTTCTTTCCGGCTGCCGTTTTTCCCTTTGAAGCCGGCCAATAATGATAGCAAAGGAAATTATCATAGAAAGAATGAAATACGTGTCTTGTTTCAAAATAGTTGTCTGTACAGAGCTTAACAAGACAATATTTGTCAAAGTTAAAATACTGCCGATTAAGATAGCAGTTTGGAGGAGGGATTTTGAATATTTTAACAAGCTAAATAATTTTAAGAAAGTTACCATCAAAAGGGTTAAGAAAAAGGTTAAACCTACAACCCCGCTAGACGCAAGGAACTGAAAAATGAAATTGTGGATGTAATCTTGGGAGCGATAACGATTCCCTTTGAAAAATCTGGATTTATTCCCAAACCCTTTTCCCCAGATAGGACTTTCGAGCCATTCTTTTATGGCATTTCGGTATTCTTCGATGCGGTTACTCATCCTCTGACCTGTTATTTCCTGCCGGTGAAGGATAAATCCGGTGACTTCAGGTTTAAAGGCAGCCACCGCCATCATCGAGATTACGCCTGTAAAGGCTAAAAGAATGATTAACTTGGTGATTCTTTTTGGCCAAAGTTGAAAATCTTTTAAAGGTTGAACCTTGCATCGCAGAAGGTAATATATCCCAACGATATTCAGAGGAAAAATGATTAACCATACCACCCGGGAGAAGGTTAAAAAGAGTTTTAAAACCAGAAGTGCCCAAAGGACGATCAATAAAGTTCGCTTGAATAATTTGGCAATGGGATCATGCCAATAAACTATTAATCCCGAGAAGGAGAAGGGAAGGGTCGCTATAAACAAAACAGAGGTGAAAGTCGGGCTCCAGAGCCTTTCCACAAGGAGGGATTCCTGCTCACGGATTGAGCCGACAAAAATGTCCCGGAGAATTTGTCCAGCCAACATGATAAGGAACATGATGAATAGTTTGGTAAGGTCTTTTTCACGTCTGACGAAGAACGGTATTATAAAAACTAAGAACAGATTGCTGATACGGTAAGGAAACTCAATTGCCCCAAACAAGCGTACCCCATTTAAGAAAGAGACCATAACACCCACAACATAAAAATATGTTATGAAAAAAAAGGTCCATAAAGTCAGGCTATCAAAAGTAAAACGATCAGAATATACTAATATAGTGGAGAATCCGAAAAATAGTATTAAGCCCAGTGCAGCCACGTGAAACAATAGAATGAAATTTATTTCCGAAGGACGTTCGGATAATAAAATCTGAGCGATTAGAATAAGTGAAAAAAAGAAAACGAAAAAACCATTCAAGCCTCCATTATCCATATTTTTGGATGGTGAGGAATAATTAATTGGGGACAACGAAGAAGAAATTCTCTGCATTTCAATTTTCCAATTTGTGTTAATGTGAAGATATTATGGGGATAAGAACAGCTTTAACCCTTACAGCCAGTTCTTTAATCGCATCCTTTTCAAAAGTAAAAAGAAGAAACAGGCCAACTATGACAAGCGCAATTAAACTTAAAGGTTGATTAAAAACAAAGCCTCCAAGTAGGGGCGGTATTATGTATAAAATTCTCCGATAAAGTCGTTCAGGCATCTGGATGAAACCAAATTTTACAGCATAGATGGTGGTAATAATTTTGAAAGTAATAAACCCCGTTGCCGAACCAACTGCTGCGCCAATTATGCCGACTTTTGGAATCAAAAAAAGGTCTATAGTAATTGTAGTTATCATGCTGGTTATAAAAGTTACAGCTTCAAATTTCTGAAAGCCTCTCATCCTGAGATATACCTCAGAGGGACCCAAGAGTAGATTAATATAACCACCAAAAGCTATAATCAGGAACACTCCAAGGGCCGGGAGGTACTTGCTACCGAAAAGCAACATGATATATTTCCCTAATCCGATGGCAGCAATATAAACGGGAGCAACCAGCAAAAACAAAAGTGATGCTCTCTTGCAATCTTTAACCGAGGAAGTCGCCTGGTCGAGATATTCTTTGACAATTTGGGGGGTAAAGGCATAGCTGAATGAGATATAAAAGATATTTAATTGAAAAGCAGTCCGGGCCGCAGCGTTATATTGGCCAACGGCTTGGGGGTCGAGAATTAAGGCGATTAGAAGCCGATCAATTTCGCTCCCAGAAAGACTGGAAATAGTGGCGATAAATGCGAAAAAGGAAAAAGAAAGGATATTCCATAGTTTTTTTTTGTCTAAATTATCTGATGTAGTCAATAAGTTACTAGTAAATTGATTAAGGAAGTATAATCCAATAATTACAGGAACAGCTATTGTCAGAAGATTGCCCCATATAATCATAGTGAGGGAAGCATTATTAAAAAAATGCAGTATTAATAACACCAGGATAAAAAAAAATGGACCGGTGACATCAACAACCAAAGATTTTTTGGGAGCCCTTAAAGCTCGAAAGATAAAAGTCATTGTTCGGCAAACAGCAAAAGGGGCAATAGTTGCTGAAGCAATAAAAATAAGATTGACTGGGACTACTAAATAGTAGGAAATAGTATTTCGAAACAGAATACAAAATGTTCCAAAAATTAGACCAAGAAAAATGTTTATCCCAAATGAAATTTTTAAAAGAGAAAAAAAACTTGTCGTTCCACTTCTAATCGTCTCTTCAGCATATTTAATAACAGTATTATGCATGCCAAAGACGCTGATTGCTCCGAAGATAGCAATTAGACTAGTTATGGTGGAAAAAACACCAAAATCATCAACTGTCAGAAATCGGGCACAAAAGATTAAACCAATAAACTTGAGCAGCCGAAACCCGACATTATTTATTAAATAATAAAAAAATGAAATTCCTAATTTCATATTTCGAAAATATTTTGTATTTTTTTTACAGTGTCTGATATTGCCCGTTTATATTTGAATTAAATTGAGGACAAATATTTAATCCAAGATAATATTCTGTCGGCTGCATCACCCCTGCCATAAGGTTCAGACGTTTTTTGTAAGTTTCCGGTTTTCAATGCCTGAAACACAATGGCCTCGGGATCTGTGCCTACTAACACATTATGACCTGTGGCAACCGTTTCAACCCATTCCGTTTCCTGTCGCAACGTCAGGCATGGTACCCCCGCAAAGAAGGCCTCTTTCTGGACGCCCCCGGAGTCGGTTAGGATAGCGGCGGCTCCCTTCCCCAAGGCCAGCATGTCAAAATAGCCCACCGGAGCAATGATTTTTACCTGGGATTCATCCAGGTTCAGTCCCAAACTGGTGGCCTCCAAGAATTTCCGCGTACGCGGATGCAGGGGCCAGATTATCGGCAAATGTCGCCCTAACCTGGAGAAAGCCTCCAGAATCAGCCCAAGCCTCGGGCTGCCATTAGTATTTTCCTCACGGTGGACTGTGGCCAAAAAATATTCCTTTGGGGATAACCCCAACTTTTCCTGAATATTGCTCCTGTGGCCGGCAATCTCCTGGCAGAGCAGATACGAATCGTACATTACGTCGCCCATATTGACCACCAGTGGATTTGAAAGTAAGGCGCTCATATCCTGTCGAAAGGTCACCGTTTCAGGGAAGGGGATGAGTTTGCCGTCGTTGAGGAAGTTGGAGAATCCCTCGGCCTGGAGATTGCATACGGCTTGTTCAGTGGGACAGCAGAGTAAGGTGGAAAGATGATCAGTCAGAACCCGATTGATTTCCTCGGGCATTTGACGATTATAACTACGCAATCCGGCTTCGATATGCACGATAGGCAGACGAAGTTTAGCAGCCGCAAGTGCACCCCCCAGGGTTGAGTTGGTATCACCATAAACTAGAACCCAGTCTGGCTTTTCCTGAAGGAGAACCTTTTCCGAGATCTGATGATTTCTGCCGTTTGTTCGCCATGAGACCCAGAACCCACCTCAAAATGATGGTGCGGTGAAGTTAAACCCAATTCCTCAAAAAAGATTTTTGACATCTCATAATCATAGTGCTGACCAGTATGCAGCACTTTGTGCTCCATATCAAAGGCTTTCAGAGCCCGGACCATGGGCGCCATTTTGACAAATTGCGGCCTGGCGCCGATAATGCTCAACAACGTGCTTTTTTTTTCCATGGTTGAGCTATCCCGAAAATGCCCGAATGATGAACTGCTGCAACTCATTACTTAAGTATGGATGCATGGGCAGGCTGAAAATCTGTTCCGCAGAGCGTTCGCTTACCGGAAAATCGCCTGGTCGGTAGCCGAGATGCTTGAAAGCACCCTGCAGATGCAAGGGAAGTGGATAATAGACCACTGTGGGGACGCCCGCTTCCCGAAGTTTATGTTGCCAAGAGGCCCGCTCTCCGCTGAGGACGGAATACTGCGCCCATACCGAGGTACAGCCTTCCGCCACAAAAGGAACTTCGACGCGTTTTCGGAGCCCTTCATGGTAACGCTCCGCTATTTCCTGGCGTTGCCGGATTTCCTCGTTGAAAACTTCCAGTTTGGCAAGCAAGATGGCGGCTTGCAATGAATCCAAACGAGCGTTCAGGCCAATGCGAATATTATCGTACCTATGAGAGCCCTGGCCGTGCACCCTGATGGACCGGCAGATATCGGCCATCTCATCATCATCAGTAAAAACCGCACCGCCATCTCCATAGCACCCTAAAGGCTTGGCAGGGAAAAACGAGGTTGCCCCTACCTCTGTCAGAGAACAGGCGCGCTTGCCTTTATAGGTGGATCCGAAGGCTTGGGCGGCGTCTTCGAGCACAAATAGACCATATTGGCGGGCAATGGCATTGATTTGATCATAGTTGCAGGGTTGCCCAAACAGGTCCACGGTGATTATGCCTTTGGGTTTCAAGTGAGCAGTGTCTTGGTTCTTACCCAAGTTTTTTATCGTCTTTTCCAAGGCGACAGGATCCATATTAAAAGTTTTGGGATCTATGTCCACAAATACCGGAACAGCCTTCAAAAGTTGAATAACCTCAGCTGTAGCGATAAATGTGAACGGGGTGGTGAAAATGGCATCATTAGGACCCACGCCATAAGCCATCAATGGCAACAATAAGGCATCAGTCCCGGATGAACAGCTGATAGCGTGTTTCACTCCTACAAAAGACGCTAATTTTTCCTCGAGTTCCTTGATTTCGGGTCCCATAATATATTGCCCGTGTTCAAGGACGCGCTGGATGCGAACCTTAAGGTCATTGACAATAATCTTCTGCTGGGCTTTTAGGTCAATAAAGTCTATTTTCTTTTGGGTTTCCATGTAGTCTCCATTCGAGCGTCAGGCGATAGAGGTTTCAGGGCAAAACACATTCGCCCCAGAGGTGTCATGATTTGGGGCTTAAGCCTGAGATCTCCTCTTCATGCTTCTGCCCGCAGGCGGGACATTGCAGCATAGGGGTCAGCTTATTGCCGCAGGCGCACATCCAACCGGTGCGGCGGGCAGGGTTTCCCACCACCAAGGCGTGATCCGGCACATCCCTGGTAACCACCGCCCCAGCCCCCACAAAGGCATACTGTCCAATAGTAACGCCGCAGACGAGGGTACAATTCGCCCCCATGGAAGCCCCGGTCTTTACCAGAGTTGGTCGAATTTCATCCATTCGGCCGATATCGGCCCGGGGATTAAAGACATTGGTAAACACCATGGAAGGACCGCAAAACACAAAATCTTCCAGGGTAACACCTTGATATACTGATACATTATTCTGAATCTTGCAACCGCGGCCGATAGTAACATTCGGTCCAATGACCACATTCTGGCCGATGTTACAGTTTTCCCCAATGGTGACATCCTTGAGCACGTGGGAAAAATGCCACAATTTTGTTCCCTTGCCTATGGAGCTCGGTTGGTCAATTACCGCGGTTTCATGCGCAAAATAGGGCAGATCCACCGGTGGCGGCGTCGGGGACGTCAGGAAACATGGGGCACCCCCTTGCTCGAGGGAGAACTGGCCTGCCTGCAGAACCTGCAGAACCCGCAAGCCTTCATAACCGTCGGTCCGTGGCTTTCTGCGGGTGCAAATGCAATCGAGAAAATGGCTGCATTCTGTTTTCAGCGGCTCTGTCAATTCAAGAGGTACGACTTCTCCTTGAGCTTTCCGCGCCACCGGTATCCGATCGACCCAATCGATTTGATGGGGATAGAGGACCAATTTGCGATCGGTGGAAACATCATTGAAAACCGCCATCTGTTTATCGCCAATGATCACCAGCATCTGCTCTTTGAAAGGGTGAAGCCAGCTAACGAAAATATGTCCTTTTACCCCACTTGGAAACGACAGGCTGGTGACGGTGACGTCGGCTACTCCTGTCTGCAAATACTGGCCACCATGGACACTAACTGCCTCTGGCATTTCGCCCAGCAGCAAAAGAAGGGCAGAAATATCATGCGGCGCGAAGCTCCACAGGATATTCTCGGCACTGCGGATTTTGCCGATATTGAGGCGATTGGAATAGACATATTGTATTTTCCCCAATTGGCCGGCGTCGATAATCTCTTTGAGTTTTTGCACAGCAGGGTGATATTGGAGGATATGTCCCGCCATTAATATACGCCCATGCTTTTGAGCTAGGGAAACAAGTTCCTGCCCCTGGGTTACCTCCAGGGCCAACGGTTTCTCGACAAAGACATCTCTGCCGGCAAGCAAGGCCATCCTGGCCTGTTCAAAATGCATCGCCGCCGGCGAAGCTATTGCCACCGCCTCTATGGCCTGGTTATCCAAGACTTCCTGAAATCTTTTACAGATTAGGGTTTCGGGGAAGGCTTCCACAACTTTTGAACAGGCAACTTCATCAAGATCACAAACCAGGGCCAAGGAACCTAATTGGGCAAAAGTCCGAATTAAGTTCTTACCCCAGGCACCTGCCCCAATGACCGCTACTTTAGGTATTGACTCAGTTTTATTCATCAGGGTTTATCACTTTCTTGAATCCGTTATTATTCACAATGATATTACGAGTATCGATTTTTAATATGGCTGAATACCACATGGAAGCTGATTCGGACAGTTTCGTAATTTTTCCCCATACCATTTTTCCGGTTGCTCGATGACAATTTCCCATTACTCTCAATGGCAGGATACTTAATGCAGCCTGGGAAGAATAAATGGAATAAAACTCTCCATTCCTTAAAAGTCGTATTTTAATTTCATGGAAGCCCCTAACTTATAAGCGTCACAGCAATGCTGCAGGATTCAAAGGATATCGGGTGGTGTGGCCAAGGTGATATCATCCCCTTTCGTGATGGGAGCTACCTTGGATTGGGTACGAGATCCTTTGGAGGGAATCACAGGTAGGTCCCAGGGCAGGGCGGCGACATATTCCTCCAAGAGCCGGTGCCGTGTCAGAAAAGTCTTGATTTCCTCAACATCCATATGTGGTTCGGTGGAGGAAATATAGGGGGTCAGGTCCCGGTCCGGCAGGGCGTCCGGATAGTGATAATTAATAGCCCGATAAAAGGCTCGAAAGGATGGCAGGATGGCAAACATGTTAGGCAATTCCCTGGTGCGCTGCGTCTCCTCTTCGCTCATTAATTCCTCATATAATTTTTCACCCGGATTAGTCCCAATATAATTAATTTTGACGTTACCCGGTTGCAGACCGACCTTGGGGGCCAGCAGCTCAATCATCGCGTGGGCTAAATCCAGGGTTCGCATGACCGGCATCTTGGTGACGAAGACCTCTCCCCCACACGCCCGCATGGCACTTTCCAACACCAGTTGGGCGGCCTGGGAAATGGACATGACAAACCGGGTCATGCGCTGGTCAGTGACGGTGACGGCTTTACCCTGGAGGATCTGGTTTGCAAAAATGGGAACTACCGAGCCCCGGGAGCCCAGGACGTTGCCAAAGCGCAAACTGGAAAAAATCTGAGTCCCATTGGTATTGACGATATTGGCGGCGGTGACGATGCGTTCCCCCATAAGTTTTGAAGTGCCCATGACGTTGGTGGGATTTACCGCCTTGTCGGAGCTGGTAAATATCATCCGGGGGACATTGGATGTTATGGCGGCTTGCACGATATTTTTGACCCCGATGATATTCGTCTGCACGGCATCAAAGGGGTTATACTCCGAGATATCCACATGTTTGAGGGCTGCGGCATGAAATATTAGATCCACTCCCCGGGCGATATTAACAATTTTCTGCAGGTCCCTGACGTCTCCAAAAAAAGTCCGCACCTTTTCGGTATGGAGATATTTTCTTCCTAACAGAAACAATTCGGTTTCATTATTGTCCAATAATCTCAGTCCGGCCAGGTCGAATTCAAGCAATTGACGGACAAGTTCCTTACCCACGGTGCCGGCCGCCCCGGTAATCAGAATGGTTTTTTGGCGGTAAAAGTCTTCCATGACACGCTCCCCTGGTTAACACTGATTTTTCTTGTGATTTGCTATCATCCAATTTTTGGAGGTGATTATGAGGACCGTTTAGTTCCCTTCCCTGACGGCCCGGCATCGTCATCATGGTATTGCTTGTAATATTTATTATAATAGTGGTAGTAGCTGTAGTAGGCGTTGTAGCCGAGTCGATCTTTTTGGGCCATGGTCAAGATGCCGCCCAGAATACGGGAATTATTCTGGGATAATAGCTGGACGGCCAGGCGCCCGGCATCCCGGGTGGTGGAATGGTGGCGCACCAGCATCACCACTCCATCAGTATGGGCGGCAATAATACGGCCATCGGCAAAGCCGATAACGGGGGGCGAGTCTACAATAATGTGGTGGAAATCCTGCCGGAGACGATCCAGCAGGTTTTGGAAAGCGGTTGAGCTGAGCAGTTCATGGGGGCTGGGGGGCGTCGGCCCGGCTGCAATGAAGAACAGGTTAGGCACATCGGTGGGGCGAATAATGCTTTCCAAATCGGCGTTCCCGGTAAGGTAATTGGTCAGACCGGGCTGCAGGGGCAGTGAGTAAACCTTATGGAGACTGGGCTTCCGCAAGTCGCAATCCATAAGAAGGCATTTTTTGTCCGGGCTGGCCATGACGGCGGCGAGATTTGCCGCCATGGTGGTTTTGCCTTCATCGGGATTGGGGCTGGTGACCATGAGGATTTGGGGAGCCCCGCCTGAGGCCGAGAGCATGATGGCGGTGCGGATATGAAAAATAGCCTCGCTGAGCATGGACTTGGGTTGATAATACGGGACGAGTCCGAGAGGTTCCTTGATGTCTGGAAGCGGTTTCTTGCCATTGTCGCTGAACAGGGGAACTACTCCCATGGCCGGGATGTGGCAGACTTTTTCCAGTTCATCGGTGGTTTTGATGGAGTTATCCAAATATTCCACAAAAAAGGCAGTCATCACGCCGAACATGGAACCGAGAACCAGGGCCAGGCCCAGGAACAGCAGGGGTTTGGGCAACCAGGGTTTGTAGGGCAATTCCGCCGGGGTGATGACCGAGATGTTGCTGGCCACCATGGTGCTGGCCACGCTGGCCTCTTTCATGCGGGCCAGCAAGGCTTCATAGAGGGCTTGATTGGTCTGGAGGTCGCGCGTCAGGATATGGTGCTGCACCAGACTATCCTGCAGGTCGATGACCTTGGACTTTTGCAGGTCGAATTCCTTTTGCAGCATGCTTTCCGCCCGGGAGGCCGCTTCATAGTCCGCCCTGATGCTGGTTTCCAGACGTTTGATTTCCGTGTTCAGGCGCCGGCGCAAGTCATTCATTTTGGTCGCCTGCGCCTTGTAATCCGGATAATTGTCGCCAAATATCTTGTTATCGCCACTGACCTGGGCTTCGAGGCCGATGAGTTGCTGGCGCAACTGTTGAACTAAGGCATTGTTGACAATCAGCGGCGCGTCAGCCCCTTTTTCCTTGATTTGCCGGTACTGCGCTTCTTTATTGGCCCTGTCCGCCTGGGCCGTGGTCAATAATTTGCTCACTTCGACATATTTCTGGACCGTCACGTTGGTATCGGGGGTTTCCAGGGACAAAAAGTCCTTATTTTGGCCATGGGTGTAAACCGTTTTCTCGGAATTTTCGAGCTTTTTGCCCAGCCGGGTGAGCTCCTTGTCCAACCAGTTCCGCAACATGTCATAGGACTGTTGCCGGGTGACCATAGCCAGTTTCAAATATTCTTTTTGCATGGTTTCCGGAATTTTTGTGGCCAGTTGCTTATCGGTTGATTTAAAAGATACATCCACCAGGTATGAATTCTTGACCGGTTCCACCTTCAAGTTATCCAGCAGATAGTCGGCGAATTTATTCCGGATAGCCTCAGGTGTGTAATCCGGATAATCCTTCTCCATATCTTTATAAAAGGGATGTTCCTTCAGGTTCAGGGAGTCGATGAGACCATAGGCGAGGGCGCGGGATTGTAAAATATTATACTGGGTTTCATAAAATCTATCTAACTCACTGGAGCCGGCTAAAGCACCGAGAGGGTCAGTCTTATCACCTCCCATAAGGGCGGAAGGGTTGTCCTGGATGATCTGCAGAGTGGTGGTGACCTTATAGATGGGCGACATCAAAAGATTACCAATAAGGTGAGGACAGTAATCCCGAGTCAAAACGCCCAAAAACCACCACTTCCGCTTGATGAGGACGTACCAGTAATCTCTTAAATGAAAGCCCGGCTCTTCCTCAAAGCTATAGTATTGTGTCGGGGTCGGGGCCATCGGTAGCGAGGTTGGTGCCGGTAGCTCAGCAGGAAGATTATTTTGCATTCTGGATACCCTCAATATTTCTATGATTGCCTAAGGGATTGACAATGCCTGAAGGCAACCGGTTTGAATCGAAGATGAAGAGATAAGACGCCAATGAGCAAAAAGTTAAAAAGCCGCCGGAGCTACAGAAACACTCCCCGGTAGAAGCATCTTAAAGTCAAAGAGAGCGCGCCGAAGAGAACTTTCCTGGACGAAAACGATGTCATTTTCTTTCAGGGGCAGGTCTTCCTCCTTGCCTTTGGCAATCTCGGCGAGATTAACCTTAATGGTTGTTCTCTGGCCGTTGTCATCCAGGCGCAGGATAGTGGCGCTATTGGAAGAAAGCAGGATATGCTGACCGCCTACCTGGGCCACGGCCTTGGACACCGTCAGGTTTTCCTTGATTGAGACGCCACCCGGTTTGGTCACTGAGCCTAAAACATAGGCCGTCTGGGCAAAGGGAACATGAACCACATCCCCATTCTGGATTGTATAGTTCAACTGCGTCGCCCCCCGGCGCAAGAGCCCGTCAAGATCCACGACGATGGTTTCAGTGCCCGGGGAAAAGGGTTCTTTTGAAGATTTGGGAACGGAAATTGACGATTTTTTCTGGGAACGGATGATGTGAGCCGTTTCGCCGGCCTTATCTGATAAGCCCCCGGCCATTCCTAACACTTCCAGCAGGGAGCGGGGTCCTATGAGAGCATAATCATCCGGTTTGTTAACTGCCCCGGTGACCGCGACTTTTTGATGGCGGACTGCTTTGACGGCAACCGTAATATTTGGATCTTTAAGATAATCTCCTTCCCGGTACAGGCGCGCCAGTTTCTTGGCGATTTCACTGGACGTCAAACCGGCTACGGGAACATCGCCGAGCAGTTGAACTCTAATATCACCCTGACCACTGACCCGGGCTTCAGTGTTTAATTTTTCCGTGTCCAGGCAACGTATTTCTAGAGAATCTTCCGGTCCTACTTTGTAATCCGTGTAATCTGGCACAGAGACCTTCGAAACCTGCCTGGTGAGTTGGTCCTGAAGGCGATTTTTTTGGGTCTGGGAGTCAATTTGGGCCACGACCTGAGGGGGAGGCGTCTTCACGGCAGGACCGCCGCAGCCAGTTAGAAATAAAATCAAGCCTGGAATAATAATTGCGGTTTGGCCTACCGACCGGAATAAAGAAGACAGCCATTCGACTCCGACGCGGGTTGCAATCCGGGACTTTTTATCTGATTTATAAGGCATTGCTTTATTTCTCCAATTAAGCAAAAACTTGAATAAATCATAACTGCTCATAGCGATATTACTTGTTGTAGGTCAGTTATATGCCGAAAAACACAAAAGTGAAAACTGAATTTTGGCGGTCCTTAAAGTGACAACTATGGGACTCCTGCCGCCGGAGATCTAACAGTGCGGAGGCAAGGAAATCTTGACACGAGCATCTGGTGTGGCTGATGCTTTGGTAATGCATAATCAGGAGTGTTTAATACCCCTCCCCGATTACGTACGTAACTATCCCATTGTCATTGATGTGCCAGAAAATTTTGTGAGAGTTATAAACATATTGACATCTGGAATAATAATTTGTCAAGATTTTTTTAAAGGCATTATGCTCTGTTTTAAGAGGCACTGGCCCTAAGAATATACGGTCAGCAGCAATTAGTCATGGTATATATTTTACAAAATATTATTTAAACAATTATTAAAATTAAATTATTAAGAAATATAATATATTAGTAATTACAATATTATAAAATAAAATAAAATTAACAAATAATATATAATAGTTAAATACTTAACATATTGAATTATTAATATAATTTAATTAAATAATAGTTTTGGTTTGAAGAAGAAATAAATTATAAATACTATAGAATTTTAATAAATAATAATCAATAAGGATATAAATAAGGTAATAATGTTGAAACTTAATTTAAATTAACGAGTTATGATGAGTATTTTATTTCCTAAGGAAAAATTAAAAAGCAGCGATTATAAAAACAAATTTTGATAAGTTCCTATAATTAAAAATAATATTTTTTCAGAGAAGGTGATTTCCGTTTTTAGCTACGGAACCGCTATGGCTTATTAAGACTATGATCGATCTTCATTGCCACATTTTGCCCGATATCGATGACGGTCCGGAAACCTGGGAAGAATCCCTGGAGATGGCCCGAATGGCCGTATCTGACGGAATCAGGACAGTGGTGGCCACACCCCATCTCTTCCGCCATCGTAGCGTTAATATGAATGACTTAAATTATAAAGAAGCCATTCTCGAGAAGGTCGGGGAGCTAGGCGCCAGGCTGGCGCAAGACCAGATTCCCCTGGAGGTCCTGGTCGGCTGTGATTTCCCCCTGAGTCGGGAAGCCCTGGAACTCCTGCAACAGGACCAGGTGATCACCATTAATAACAGTGGCCGCTATCTACTGCTGGAACTTCCAGATTTAGCCCTGCCGCCGACTACGGAAGAGATCTGCTATGCTTTGCAATGCCGGGGCATAACTCCCATAATTACCCATCCGGAACGCCATTTCATAATTCAGGAGAATCCCGAGAAACTGGGGAGATTGCTGGATTTGGGATGTTTGGCACAAATGACAGCCGGTAGCCTGACGGGGCTGTTTGGTCGTCAAGTAGCCCGGTTAAGCCGAGCTTTAGTAAAAAAAGGTTATATCAAGATTGTGGCCAGCGATGCCCACAACTGCCAGGGTCGCACTCCGGCGCTCCGAAAGGCAGTGACCCTGATGGCGCGGCTGATCGGTAAAAAGGCGGCCATGGACATGGTGACTTCAATCCCTGAAAAGATTATTCGCGGGGAAACCTTGTCCTGAAAGGCAGAACCATAACTTTCCTCAGAATGCATAATCTCTGACCGGGCGCATCAAGCCGCGCTCTTTGTTAAGGCAGACCATGACGTTTTCTCTGATGCAGATAAAAATTGCCGAAGTAGATTTTGCCGACCTCAGCTTCGTGGTAAGTTACGGGTTTGAGCTGGCACCGCTTACGGCCTCGGTGCAGGAACTGGGATTGTTGTCGCCACCTCTGTTGCGGCGGCGGCAGGATGGCCAATTTCAAATAATCTGCGGTTATCAGCGGACATTAGTCCTGGCGCAGTTAGGGTGGCGAGAACTGCCGGCCCGGCTGGTTCCAGCGGATAAACCGGATGTCTGGTGCCTGCTGGCATCTTTGCATGACAATATTTCGGGCCGGGATTATAATCCGATGGAAGCCGCATTTATGATTGCCAGGTTATTGCACTATCTTCCTGATGACGCCGTGCGTACGAAATATCTCCCCCTTCTGGGTCTGCCCCCGTCCCGTCAACAGTTTCAGAGGTTGCTATCACTAAACACTCTGGAAAAACCGTGGCAGGAGCTGGTGGCCCACAGCCGTCTCAGCCCGGAGGCGGGGGAAGTGTTAAGCCAGTGGACACCACCGGATCGAAGTGCTATCCTGCCCTGGTTTCAAAGTCTCCATCTCAGTTTTAGCAAGCAACTCGAGTTCTTGGGTTATCTCACCACCTTAAGCCGTCGGGTCGGGAACTCTCCGAAAGATTGGCTGGAACGCCCCGAATTGCTGGATCTGTTAGCGGACCAGGCCCGGTCTAAATCGGAAAAGAGTGAATGGTTATGGAAAAAACTCCGCACGTGGTGTTTTCCCCGCAGCAGTCAGATACAGCAGCAATTCCAACACTACCTCAAAGCCTTAAAACTATATCAGCACCCCGAGATGCGCCTGATACCGCCGCCTGCTTTTGAAGATGCTTCTTACCGTTTGGAACTCCGCTTCCAGGACCGAAACCAACTCGCCCGGCAACTGCAGCAGGTGCAGCACATTTTGGATCGGCCGGAATTTGAGGCCCTGCTGCAGCTGTAAGAAGCGGTGTTGACAATCCGCCTCTAGTGCTTACCAATAAGATAGTTTTTAATAAATTTTGTCAAAATCATGATCAAATAATCCCTGGTTTTGATTCTTCTTCCGGCACTTAAGGAAAAAATATCAGCATGTTTCAATAGTTGAGAAAAGAGGGGAATTGCATGGAACACACCGGCAAACCTAATCGTCTTATCCATGAGTCAAGCCCATATTTACAACAACATGCCTATAATCCGGTGGACTGGTATCCCTGGGGACCGGAGGCCTTAGAAAGGTCCCGCCGGGAAGACAAGCCTATTCTGCTCAGCGTCGGCTATTCCACCTGCCATTGGTGCCACGTAATGGCCCATGAATGTTTTGAAAATCCGGCCATCGCCCAATTGATGAACGACTTGTTCATAAATATCAAGGTAGACCGGGAAGAGCGACCGGATATCGATGACATTTATATGAACGCCGTGCAGATGCTGACCGGTCGGGGAGGCTGGCCTTTGACCGTCTTGCTGACCCCTGATTTAAAGCCTTTTTACGGCGGCACTTATTTCCCCCCGGAAGATCGAGGCGGTATGCCGGGCTTTCCCAGGTTATTGCAGGCCCTGGCCGACTCCTATAAAAACAAGAAAACGAACATCGACAACGTCGCCGGGCAAATGGACTATAACCTGCAAATACTGGCCCTGACACCGGCGGTGGGGTCGGAGCCTGATGTGGCGGCCCTGGATAAGGTTATAGAACATGCCGGGGAATATTTTGATCCGGAAAATGGCGGTTTTCAGGGGGCGCCAAAATTTCCTCCATCTCTGGATTTAGGTTTTTGGGCCCGTTATTACCACCGCACAGCCAGGGCCGAGGTCTTGGACAGAATGACTTTCACCCTGGAAAAGATGGCTGCCGGGGGCATCTATGATCAGTTGCGCGGGGGATTCCACCGCTATACCGTGGATGCGGTCTGGCTGGTGCCGCATTTTGAAAAAATGCTCTATGATAATGCCCAATTAGCCCAGCGGTATCTGGAGGCTTACCAGATTGCCGGTGATCAATATTTTGCCGACATTGCCCGGGAGACCCTGGATTATGTGCTGGCGGAAATGACCTCTCCGGAAGGGGCTTTTTATGCCGCCCAGGATGCGGACAGTGAAGGGGTGGAAGGAAAGTTCTTCGTCTGGACCCCCGAAGAAATTGCCCAGGTGGTCGGCCCCGACCAGGCGCCGTTTGTCAACGCGGCTTTTGGGGTGGTTCCGGAGGGAAATTTTGAGCATGGCAGCAGTGTCCTGCATTGCCCGATGACGGAAAAGGAATTGGCGCAGCAGTTTTCCTTGAGCCCCGCCCAGGTGCGGGAAAACCTGGCTCAGGCCCGCCGCCAGTTATTGACTGCCCGGCAAAAGCGTATCCGGCCCCATCGGGATGACAAAGTAATTACCTCCTGGAATGGACTGATGATTTCAGCCATGGCCTATGGCGGCCAGGTATTGGGAAGTGATGTTTATCGTCAGGCGGCAGCAGATGCAGCAGATTTTATTCTGGACCGGGAAAAACAGGTGGGCCGACTGCAACGCACCTGGACGGCAACTGAAAAAAAGGGCATTGCTTTTTTGGATGATTATGCCTTTTTCATTACCGCTTTGCTGGATCTGTTCGAGACCGATTTTTCCCCAAAATGGCTGGAAGCTGCGTTCAGGCTGGCCCAGGAGGTGGAAGTCTCTTTTTCCGATCAAGATGCGGGCGGTTATTTTTCCACTCCCCAGGAACATGAAAAGCTCCTGGTACGGCCAAAAAATTTTATGGATCTGGCCATTCCATCCGGGAACTCGGTAATGGTCCACAATCTTATCCGGCTGTACCGGTTTACGGAAGACGGGGATTTCCTTTCCAGGGCCAAAGAAATGCTGTCCCGGCTTCAGGACTTGATGGTCAACAACCCCCGGGCGCTGACCCATCTGGCTTCGGCCCAGGAGGAGTTCTTGTCTGAAACGGTGGCCATCACCCTGGTGGGCGAGGTTGGGGACCCGGCAGTGCAGGAGATGTTGGCTTATGTTTACCGCCGTTATCTGCCCCACCGCAGACTGGTTGTCAAAAATCCAAATGATTACGCAAAATTGCTTAATCTGGTGCCGGCCGTCCGGGAATACGAGCAGATTGACGGCAAACCCACCGCCTTTGTCTGTCGGGGCCATACCTGCCTGGCCCCGGTGCAAAATGCGGTTGGTTTAGAGGGCCTGTTGGACTCGCTATCGAGAACATAGAGAATAGATTGAGAAACAGTAATAAAAAAAAGGGGCCTCATAGAGGTCCCTTTCTCATGACACCCATTTAAGATATTAGATATTCTTAATAATAGCCGCCACTCTCATAGGATTGGGGTGCTGCGGGAGGGGGGCCATATTGCTGTTGCCGGCTCATATCCTGCTCTGCGGCCCGGCGGCCTAATTCAGTGGCTGTGCCCCCCAGGGCGCCGCCCATAAGTCCGCCCACCATAGCTCCACGCCAACGATTATTATTATCAATTAAGGCCCCGGCACCGGCGCCCAAAGCGCCACCCACACCGGCGCCGGTATAGGTATAGGGGCTGAGGCTGGTGCAACCAGTTGCCAGGACAGCCAGCAGCACAAGAATAGCCCACATTCTCAAAGATTTCATACGGATCTCTCCTTTTAACAACAAAAAATTATCTCATGAACTTTCGTATTGAATTCTATTATTGCAAGCTGTCGGCCAATTCCGGGGATAGTTTCAAAAAGATAAAAAATATAATAATATTAATGTGATATACTTTTTGAGGGGATGTCTTTTGCGGGTATGCAGAAAATTGTTGACGTAATTCTTAATCAAATTGAGAAGTGATCATATTTTCGACGTCATTATGATGAGCAATCTGAGAAAATCTCTGCCTCGAAATGAAAACCACCAGGGGAGGCCAGCCTGATTTTGTTGCGATGGTAACGACTAAGCCGAGATCCCGGTGGAGAAATTTATTGCCAAGATTTTTAACCGTAAAAATAACTTCCAGCTCGCTGCTCATCAGTAACTAAAGGTTATGAAGCACCGAGGATTTGGGTTTATTAATGATCATCCAGCAGGATCTTGCGTATGGCCTGCAATTCTTCCCGAACAAAATCTAATATTGCTTCCGACCGAGGCTCGGCAGGGGAGGGCAGGGCGGCGGCAGAACCTGTAGAGCCCGTTGCCTGCCCGGCAGCACAATGCTCGGTCAGATATTGTTTCACCCCTGAGAGGGTATACTTCTCCTGTTCCAGAAGGTGTTTGATGGCAAGAATCAGGTCGATATCGGTCTGGCGGTAAAGGCGTTGTTTGGAAAGGCGGCGGTTGGGAGACAGAATCCGAAATTCCGCCTCCCAATAACGCAAAACATGCGGGTTTATTCCGGTGAGACGGCTCACTTCGCCGATGCGGAACAATTTTTTCGGGACGTTTTCATTGGCCAAAGGCAGCCTCTGGGTAACGACTCTCAGGCCCTTAGCTTGGCGCCGAACTTATCCTGCAAACCTTGAATAATGGCATTATGCCAGGGAGTTACCTCCTCGTCGGTGAGAGTGACGCTCAGGATCCCGGTAGTAGAGGTGAAAGGCCAGGCTGCGTTCTCCGGCCGGTACCGGCGGTCCGGCATACACATCAAAAAGCTGTGCTTCAATGAGCCAGGGCCGTCCGCAGGTGTAAATTTCCGCCATTACCTGGGCTGCGGGAATCGCCGCGGAAAGCGTCACTGCCAGATCTCGGAATACCGCCGGATACTTTGGCAGGGGTGTGAAACGGGGAACTTCCCGAGCCGCGGCAGCCAGCAAGGCAAAATTAATTTGGAAGACCCAGGCCGGCTGTTTTAGCTCGAATCGATCAGCAGCGTCAGGATGAATTTGGCCTAAATATCCTATCTCGCTATTACCGGAGAGGATTGCTGGTGCCGTGCAGAAGCCTGTGGGTCACGATCGGTTGAAATGCAGTTTCATTAACCAAAAGTCCTGCCAGAAGATTCTCCACGACTCCCTTTAGATCATAATAGTCCACCATGGTCTCGGCCGGCAGATTCCAGGCCGGGGTATTTCGGGAGCCGGTCATCAGGCCGGCCAGCATCAGGGTTTCCCGGGGGAGTTGTTCGCCCGGATTCGGCTGAAAGACCTTGCCAATTTCAAAAATCTTGAGGTCTTTATTCACGTGCGCGGCGTTGCGCCGCATATTTTCCAGCAGGCTGGGCAGCAGGTCGCGCCGCATCACCGCTTGCTCTTCGCTTATTGGATTGGACAGCCGCAGCTGATCGCCTCCTGAACCAGGGATCAAGAACGGCCACCGTTCCGGCTGAAAGGCATAATTGATAACTTCTGAAAATCCCAGCCCCGTCAGCAGTTCTTTGGCCTTTTCCCGCAGCCGCGCCTCTTTGGAAGGCCTTTGGGCCGACATGGCCATTTTGGGAAGAGCCACCGGAATATTATCATAACCATGCAGCCGGGCCACTTCTTCGATCAGGTCGATCTCTCTGGTCAAATCGCCGCGATAGGATGGCGCCTGCACTGTCAGGGAATCCTCATTCTCGGCCAGGGCCGGCATTTGCAGCCGTCGCAGAATGTCTTTGACCTGAGGTTTAGTCAGCGCCGTCCCCAATATCGCATTCGTCCGCTGGAGCCGCAATTGTAATTGTGGCCGGGTCAGCGGCCGCGGGCAGGCATCAATCAGTCCCTTGAGGATTCGCCCGGAGCCGATCTGCGCCATAAGTTGCGCCGCCCGATTTAAGGCCGGCACGACGCCGTCAGGGTCTACCCCACGTTCAAATCTGTAAGCGGATTCGCTGGAAAGGCCCAGGCGCTTGGAAGTGCGGCGAATGGACGGTGGATTAAAATAAGCGCTTTCAATCAAAACTTGACGAGTATCGCCGGTTACTTCCGAAGCCTGACCGCCCATGACGCCGGCGATGGCCACGGGTTGTAAAGCGTCGCAAATTAATAGCGTTTCCCAGACCAAAGGCCGATCCTGTCCATCTAATGTGGTAAAACTGCTTTCCTGGGGGGCGGGGCGCCGGACGACAATCCGACCATGCCGCAGGCAGTTGAAATCAAAGGCATGCAGCGGTTGGCCGTATTCCAGCATGACGTAATTCGTCACGTCCACCAGGTTATTAATGGCCCTCAGGCCACAGGCCTGCAGTCGCCGCCGGAGCCAGAAAGGCGAGGGCCGAACCTCGAGGTCTACCACCATGCGGGCGGTGTAGCGGGGGCAATTTTCCGGATCTTCGATGTCCACCGCGGCCCAGCGGTCCGTAGCTTCCAGGTCTTCAGTAAATTCCACCGGCGGGATATGCAGGGGCAGGTCCAGCAAGGCAGCCACTTCCCGGGCCAATCCCAGAACACTCAGGCAGTCGGGACGGTTCGGGGTGATAGCCACTTCCAGCACCACGTCGTGCAGGTCCAATGCCTCGGCCAGGTCTGTCCCCACGGCTAATGAGGGCGGCAATTCCATCAGGCCCGTATGATCCTCTGACAGTCCCAATTCATCTTCGGCTAAAAGCATGCCTTCGGAAATAATCCCTCGTAATTTAGCGGGTTTTAAGGGTTTGCCGTCTGCCAGCACTGCCCCCGCCGGGGCAAACGGATAGGATCGTCCCGATTGCACGTTCGGGGCGCCGCACACCACCCGGTAGGTCTGCCGACCGTCAAACACTTCCACCAACTGGAGTCGATCGGCTTGAGGATGCGGCTCCACCTTTTCGGCCCTCCCCACGACCACTCCTGAAAAATTTGGCGTCAACACTTCCAGGGCGTCAATTTCCAGGCCCGCCAGGGTTAATTTATCACCGAGAGCCTCGGGAGAAGTGGTAAGGTCAACAAAATCTTTTAGCCAATTTATACTCAATTTCATAATATCTTTAAAATTCCTGTCTCAGATAAAGTGATGTGCTATGGATATACTACTGCTACTGCGGGTTTTTTGACTAGATGAATAACACTGTTGGTAACACTGCCGATAACCAAACGGGTCAAGGCTGAATGGCCGACACTACCCATAACAATAAGAGCAGCTTGCTGGGCCTCGGCTTCCTGGGCAATGGTCTGAGCCGGGATACCACCCACCAGCTTTTCATGAATGAATTCCTTTAATCCGGCCTGGTCTAGAATCTGACGCGCTGCGGCCAGGGCCTGATGGCCTTCATCCAGGAGAGGATCTGCCTCTTCTGAAAAAGTAAGTCCCAGGAGAGCTATATCCACAACATGGAGCAGAATTATCCGGGGACTTTGTATCTTCCAATCCTGAGCCAGAATAGCTGCCCGGCGCACTGCTTCCAAACAAGCCTCTGAGCCGTCAACAGGCAGCAACAGAGGGGAAAAAGGACTTTGCTGAAAATTTGCCTGATCCGGTCCGACGACGAAAATTGTCACACCCGCAGCACGGGTCAGGACGTAATGGGTGACGCTGCCTAAAAAAAGTTCCTTAAAAGGCGATAATCCCCGTCTTCCCATAATTATGGTGGAATAGCTCTCGTCTCCGGCAATTTTCAGGATTTGCTCACCAACCTTGCCCTCAACGATTTTTATGTCGATTGGCGACCTGAATCCATAATTAATCAGTAATTCCCTGCCTTGGGTCAGAAGCGGTTGGATTTCCTTTTCCAGGAAACCCTGGCGGATTCTTTGCCATTCCTTGGTTTTTTCCAGACGTGTGACTCGCAAATCAACATTTTGGATGTGACGCGCCAGGTAGCCTCCTGCCGTAACGTGCAGCAGGGTCAGGTTGTGAATTTTTTCGTAGCCTGAGCCCGCCTGCGCGACAAATTTTAAGGCCATACGGGCTGAAGGACTGCCGTCGTACGGGAGGAGGATTTTAGACAGGGGAAGAGATGACTGATTCATATCTAACTTTTATACCGAGATAAAAAGAATTTCAAGGCGCAAATGTCCCCATAACAATTTCTCAATCCGAACTTTCTTCGGAACTGATTAAAATTGTCTGCAAAATAGATTTGCAACTCCGGGAAGAACAAGTCTTGGGCGGTCAGGACAGAAGGAATTAAAAATAATGAATAGTAATAGAAATGATCGCGCCGTCTGTGACTATATCAAATCTCCTGAGGATTAATTGTAATAAACAGAGTTAAGATTTCTTGATCCGACGGAATTCTCCGAGTCCTTTTTCTTTTGCCAGTTTTCGACGTTGTTCGGAATAATTGCGGGAAACTAAAGAATATTTTTTAAGGTCCAACTTAAAGCGTTCACAGTAAGCGACCGGGGTCATCTGATGGGCTCGACGTAAATGGGCCTTGAGAGTTCTAAATTTCTTGCCGCATTCCAAACAGACGATATGATCATCCTGTATTGACTCTTCAATTGGAACCGCAGGTTTTGGACCGGATGAGTCTTTAGGCGTCTCATCAATTACCTCTAACTCCGCCGGTGAACCCTTATCCCCGGATAAAACAGCCAGAGTAGTATAGACCTCCTTTATTTCACTAATTAATTCTTGGGAAGTCAGTTCATTTATTGATGCATGAGAGGTAATAATCTGTGCGGTCATCTTTAACAATTCGTCTGCCATAGATTTTTCTCCTTGTAAAACAGTTAGTTATAAAAGAATATATTTTTATTAAGAAAATAATCTATTTTAATTTTAAACTCTCTTTTTGGATGTTTTATATAGTTACATTATTACCAAAGTCAAGCCTTGTTTTTAACATTTGTATAGTTTTACCGACTATTTGTTACAATTCATAAAACTATCTACTTCTTTATTGTCAGATTCTGTAGCAGTGAAAATTAATTAATTAAATATTGATAAAATGTAGATAGAAAGCATTCTAAATAAATTTAAGTTATATTTCCTGATTATAATAATTATTAAAACATCACTCCTGATGCAGCGATATTGTCAAATGACCTCGCCGTTAAAACCGGTCATAATGCAGAAATTTTGACATTGACGATTTATGCGGTTTTCTGTTAGATTGCCATGGCAAACTCATATTTTGGGATTTTTTTCGAGCCGAAAAAGCATTTTTGACGATGACCTTTCGAACAAATATTTTTTCAGGGAAGGGGTGCGCCATATGAAAAAATTTAATTTGACCGGGCTGATTGCCCTGAGTTGGCTGGCCTTGGTTCTCATCTTTTCGGGTTGTGGAGCCAAATCAGAGCAGGAAGTGCGTCTTGGGATTAATGCCGAACTGACCGGCAGCAAGCCCACAGTGGGGGATTCCTGCAAGAAAGCCATGGAATTAGTGGCCTCTCAAATCAACCAGGAGGGGGGCTTAAAAGTTGGCGATAAAAAGATTCCGGTGAAATTGTATATCGAGGATAATGAAGATAAGGCCGAATCGGCTGCTGCTGCGGCCCAAAAGCTGATCAGCCAGAATAATGTTTTGGCCGTCATTGGTCCCAATGCCTCCGGTAATGCCATACCTGCTGCCCGTATTTGCGAAGATAACGGGGTCATCATGATCAGTCCGTGGTCCACCAATCCCAAGACCACTGAAGGAAAAAAATATATCTTCAGGGCCTGTTTTATTGATGATTTTCAGGGCCGGGTGATGGCCAAGTTTGCCCGTCAGGATCTCAAAGCTGCAACCGCGGCAGTGCTTTATGACGTGGCCAGTGAGTATAATAAGGGTATTGCCGAATATTTTAAGCAGTTTTTTGAAGCCGACGGCGGCAGGATTGTGGCCTTTGCTTCTTATACTACCGGGGATAAAGATTTTTCGTCGCAGTTAACCGGCATTAAGGCGGCTTCTCCCCAAGTGCTGTTCCTCCCCAATTATTATAATGAGGTGCCGCTCCAGGTTAAACAGGCGCGGAATCAGGGAATCACCTGTGCCATTATCGGCTCTGACTCCTGGGGCAGTCAAGAGTTGCTTACTTTAGGTGGTAAAGACCTTGAAGGAGCTTTTTTCAGCACCCATTACGCCCAGGACATCGCTACTCCCAATGCGCAAAAATTTATCAGTGAATATGAAGCCAAATATGGCAAAAAACCTGATGATGTGGCCGCTTTGACCTACGACGCCGGCAAACTCCTGTGTAATGCCATTTCCCAGGCCGGGTCCCTGGACAGAACCAAAGTACGAGATACTTTAGCCCAGATTCAGGAATATGATGGCGTCACCGGCAAAATGGCTTTTCAAAGTAAGGGCGACCCTGTTAAAAGCGCCGTTATTTTACAGATCAAAGATGGCAACTTTAAATATTTTGCCAGCGTCCAGCCTTAAGGCGTAGAATTTACGGGAGTGGTTATCGAAAGCAGCTAGACTCGATACCACTCCTAAAGATGCATAATGGCTTTAACTCTGCAATATCTCCTCAATGCCCTGCAATTAGGCAGCGTCTATGCTCTGATCGCCCTGGGCTATACCATGGTTTACGGCATCCTCACTATGATCAATTTTGCTCATGGTGACATCTTTATGGTAGGCTCCTACCTGGCCATGTGGGCCACTCTTTTTCTGCTCGGCCTGACCCTTAAGTTGCCAGTGTCCTTAATATTCCTGGGAGCCCTGCTGTTTACCATGACTCTTACCGCCGCTTTGGGCGTAACCATTGAATATCTGGCTTATCGGCCTTTACGGCAGGCTCCAAGAGTCTCGGCGGTTATCACTGCCCTGGGGGTAGGCCTTTTTCTGGAGAATTTTACTTTGGCCATCATTGGACCTGAGCCTCGCCAGGTTCCGGCCATCATACCAGTGCAACACCTCACCTGGCATGGCGCTTCCTTTACCAATATTCAGATCCTCATAATTATTGTGTCCATTGTCTTTATGCTGTTGCTGGATTGGCTGGTGCGACATACGCTGACGGGAATGGCCATGCGGGCCATCTCTTACAATCGCTCGATTGTGCCTCTTATGGGAGTGTCGGTTAATCGAATTATTTCCATGACCTTTGCTATTGGCTCGGCTATAGCCGGAGCCGGGGGCCTGCTCTACGGGCTGGCCTATCCGGTGCTGGACCCTTACATGGGAATCCGCATCGGCTGGTGGGCCTTTATTGCCGCCGTAGTGGGGGGGATCGGCAATATTCGTGGGGCCGTATTGGGAGGTTATTTATTGGGCGCCGTAGAAATCTTCACCCCGGTCTTCCTGGCCTCATCCACCTATCGAGATTGTGTGGCATTCTCCATGCTATTGATATTGTTAATATTAAAGCCTACCGGGATTTTGGGCCGGCCAACGTTCGAGAAAGTCTAGGAAACTTATAATTTAGAAAATGACTGGATTTCGCTTTTCACTCTTGGCTCTCGGGCTTCTTTTCCTCGCCTGGCTCCTTTCAGCCTTCGGTATGCTCAATCTCTACATCCAACAGGTAGCCATGTATGTGGGAATTAATATCATCCTGACCCTGAGCCTGAATCTTGTAAACGGCTACATGGGAGAATTTTCCGTCGGTCATGCCGGGTTTATGGCCGTGGGCGCCTATGTAGCTTCTTTGCTGACAGTGGCGGTCTTTCCCCGGGCCTGGGGCCCTTTCATCTTCCCCGTAGTTTTAATCTGCGGCGGACTGGCGGCAGCCCTGGCGGCCTTACTAATAGCCGTTCCCTCTTTCCGCACCAGGGGAGATTATCTCGCGATAGTTACTCTGGCCTTTAATATGATCGTCAAAAGTATTTTGGAAAATATCGATGCTGTGGGCGGTCCCAGGGGTTATATGGGTATGGCCAAAGCTTACAAATCTGGTCTGGGTGGTTTTTTGGGTCTTAATCACTCTCCTGGTTCTGCGAAATTTTATCTACTCCAACCTTGGTCGAGGTGTGGTGGCTATCCGGGAAGATGAATTGGCGGCCAACCTGGTGAGTGTCAATACCCCACGCCTCAAGATTTACGCTTTTTGCCTGTCGGCTTTTTTCGCCGGGATAGCCGGGGGATTGTATGCCCATCTGCTCCAGTTCATCAATCCCCGCAGTTTTTCCATTTTGAAATCAACTGACATGCTGGTGATGGTATATTTAGGCGGCATCGGCTCTCTCACCGGATCTATCCTGGGCGCCACTCTCTTTACGATTCTCATGGAGTTGCTCCGCCCTCTGGAATTATGGCGCTGGGTGGTGGGACCTTTATTGTTGGTGTTGCTGATGATTTTTAGACCCACAGGTATCATGGGTCTTCAGGAACCTCGCTGGCTCAGGCCTAAGACTGATAATATTCAAGCCTATCGGTAAACTTAAAAGAGTCAGGCAGGGGCATGAGTTATCACGCCCTTCAGCCTTTAAATATTAAATATATTTTTAAAATAAATCTATAAAGGGTCAAACCCACTCTTCCAGTTATCGTGGCCATATTAGAAATAAAAAATATTTCTCTTAAATTCGGCGGCTTACAAGCTCTGAGCGAATTTTCTTTAATCCTGGAAGAGGGAAGTCTGGTAGGACTCATCGGTCCCAATGGGGCCGGTAAGACCACGGTCTTTAATATTATTTCAGGAGTGTACCGTCCGCTGGCGGGAAGAGTAATCTTTGCAGAACATGAGATTACCGGTTGGCCCAGTTACCGCATCATGTCCTCCGGGATAGGGCGTACTTTTCAAAATATCCGTCTTTTCAAAGATATGACTGCTCTCGATAATATCCGGCTAGGGGCTTTTGCTCAATATAACTATTCTTTTTTCCAGGCCATTTGCCGACTATCTTCCTTTAGCCGACAGGAAAAGCAATTTACCCTTCAGGCTATGGGCATGCTGGAGCGCTTCGGTTTGCAACATTACGCCCTTACTCCGGCTCGAAATCTGCCGTATGGTGAACAGCGCCGCCTGGAGATCGCCCGCGCCCTGATCAGCCGTCCCAGATTGATTCTCCTGGACGAACCGGCAGCCGGAATGAATCGGGCCGAAAGTGCAGCCCTGGTGGAACTGCTGAAAGAACTGCGGCAGGAATTTAAACTCACTATCCTGCTTATCGAACACCATATGGGAGTAGTTTTGGACCTTTGTGAGCGGGTGCAGGTCCTTGATTTCGGGGCCACTATTTTCTCCGGTTCTCCCCAGGAAGCCCAGCAGGATCCTCGAGGTACTGGAAGCGTATCTGGGGAAGGATGAAGTAGAGGATAATTAATTTTTTTCGCTATTAGCCGTTTACCAGTCGCTGGTTATTATCATGTTGCTGCAAATCGAAGACCTCTGGGTCTACTATGACCATATTCAAGCGGTTCGGGGCGTTACCCTCAATGTCGCACCGGGTGAAATCGTCACCCTCATCGGGGCCAATGGTGCCGGCAAATCCAGCATTTTGCGGGCTATTTCGGGGCTGCAGCCCGTGGCCAAAGGCGCCATCCATTTTGATGGGCAAAACCTGCGACAGTGGCCGGCTCAGGTCATAGCCCGGCAGGGGATTGCGCATGTGCCTGAGGGGCGTGGCATTTTTGGGACTTTGACAGTTCTGGAAAACCTGCGGTTGGCCGCCTATGGCCGCCGGGACAATGAAATTGCAGGTGATCTGGATCAGGTATTTACTCTGTTCCCCCGACTGGCGGAACGCCGTTCCCAATGGGGCAGCACCCTCTCCGGCGGCGAGCAGCAGATGCTGGCCGTGGGGCGCGCCCTGATGCGTCGCGGCCGGCTCCTGCTCCTGGACGAACCCTCCATGGGCCTGGCCCCATTTCTGGTAAAAGAAATCTTTAAAATTATTAAGGATATCAATCGCCAGGGCACCACTGTGTTGCTGGTGGAACAGAATGCCATGATGGCTCTGAAAATAGCTCACCGGGGTTATGTTCTGGAGACCGGAGAAATAATCCTTGCCGGCAGCAATGTCGAACTCCTGGGAAATCCAGGGGTCCAAAAGGCTTATTTGGGGCATTAAAAATTATTGAAATATTTCTAATAAAATAATTACAAGAATTTATTATTAATGTTAATAATAATATGTTAAATCAAGCCATACTGTGAAAAGGAGATTGTTATTATGCCGGGTCTCACATTCGAAGCGTTGGATCAAACTGAAGTCGGACAGCACTGGGGCTGGTTCCTGGTCCTGGGTATATTTATGATCGTTGTGGGTACCCTATCCTTGGGCTGCAGCATGACAACTACCCTCTTTTCCATGCTTTTTTTAGGCTGGCTGATGATCTTTGCCGGTATCGGCGAGGTGGTGCATGCCTTTTGGAAGAAAAAATGGGATGGTATCTTCATGCATCTCCTGGTAGGCGTCCTGTACGTCGTCGTCGGCTTCATGGTCCTGGCTAATCCCGGGTCCAGTGCGGTGACCCTTACCTTGTTGATGGCGATATTTTTCATACTCACGGGGATTTTTCGTTTTATTCTGGCCCTGTGGATGCGCCTGCCTAACTGGGGGTGGGAATGTATTAACGGCATTGTGACTATGATTCTGGGGATCATTATCTGGGAGCAATGGCCCATCTCCGGACTGTGGGTCATCGGCCTGTTCATCGGTATCGACCTTATCATCAGCGGTTGGGCCTGGATCATGCTTTCTTTGGCTGCGAGACAGTTGGGGGCCCGGCAAAGCTGACCGCGGCAAGCATTGCAAATCGGGAATAAAGATAAAAGGGCAGGGCTGAGAGGCTGTGCCCTTTTTGATCATTTTGGCCGAGGAGATAAGCCCATGGAAAAATTTATTAATATTGGGTATAATATGAATTAATTTGTCATGTCCAGATAAGGCACCTCTTCCAGATAAAGTATTTTTCGATCCAGTGAATGAATCGATCCGTTGAAATTAGGGGAGAAATATTGCGATTCAATGAACTGATTAAGCTGTTGGAAAAGAAAGGCTTCCGTAGAAAAGGGATCAATCAGGTATCTATGGAAAACCTGGATGGGATAAGCTAATGAGAGTTGATTATCATGCCTTACTAAGGAAGTGCCTGTCAGGCACTTTACAATCGATTCTCAAAGCGGCAGGTTTAAAATAACGGAGGACTTCAACATGATCGACTTAACATATTCTCTCATAATTGAGGCAACCGCCGAACCAGATTATTTTGGTTTCTATTCCCCGGAATTAGAGGGTTTCACCGGGATCGGGCATTCGGTAGGAAGACTGCCTATATAAGGCAAAGTGGGGTATGCAAGAGCATGTAACTCTCTTACGGGAACAAGGACTGCCAGTGCCTCTGGAAAATCAGGATCCGAAAATCATAATTCAAAATGAGAGAAAGTTAAAAGCGGCTTAATATGCCCAACATCCGCAATTTCAGCATCATCGCCCATATTGACCACGGCAAGTCCACCCTGGCCGACCGCCTGATCCAGCACACCGGCATGGTGGGAGAACGGGAGTTCCGGGATCAGCTCCTGGACACTATGGACATCGAACGGGAACGGGGTATCACCATCAAAAGCAACACCATTACTTTGCCTTATATGGCTAAGGATGGGGTGCAGTACGACCTCAACCTCATCGACACCCCCGGTCACGTGGATTTTTCCTATGAGGTCAGTCGCGCCCTGGCTTCCTGTGAAGGAGTGCTCCTGGTGGTGGACGCCTCCCAGGGGGTGCAGGCCCAGACCCTGGCTAACCTTTACATGGCCATGGAGCACGACCTGGCCATCATCCCGGTGATCAACAAGATCGACCTCCCCTCCGCGGACGTGGACATGGTCAAGGAGCAGATCGACCGGGAACTGGGCCTGGATCCGGACCTGGCCATCCTGTGTTCGGCCAAAGAGGGGATCGGCATCGCCGATGTCCTGGAGGCCGTGGTGGCCCAGGTCCCGCCGCCCTCAGGTGATCGGGACCGGCCCCTTGCCGCCCTCATCTTCGACGCCTTTTACGACCCGTACCGGGGGGTCATCGTCTCCTTCCGGGTTTTGGACGGCGTCCTCAAGGCCGGTGACCTGGTCCGCTTCCTGTTTAATAACGCCGTCTACAAAGTCGAGGAGGTGGGGCTCTTCCGCCTGCAGCGGCAGCCGGTCAAAGAACTGGCCGCCGGCATGGTGGGCTACCTCATCGCCGGCATCAAGACCGTGGCCGACACCCGGGTGGGGGACACCATCACCCTGGACGCCAACCCGGCAGCGCCTTTGCCGGGGTTTAAAGAAGTGAAGCCCGTGGTCTTTTCCTCCATCTACCCGGTGGCCTCGGACGAATACCAGTCCCTGGTTGAGGCCCTGGAAAAATACAAGCTCAATGACGCGGCCCTGGTCTATACCAAAGACTCCTCCGCGGCCCTGGGCCAGGGCTTCCGCTGCGGCTTTCTGGGGCTGCTGCACCTGGACATCGTCCAGGAACGGCTGGAACGGGAATACGATCAGTCCCTGATCATGACCACCCCCAGCGTCCGCTACGAGTTTATCCTCACCGACGGCAGCGAGGTGGCCATTGATAATCCCCAATTTTACCCGGACCCGGTCCGCATCAAAAAGGCTTTTGAACCCTACATCCGGGCGAGCCTCATCATCCCGGAGCGCTACATGGGCGCGGTCATGAAGCTCTGCCTGGAACGCCGGGGGGTCAATTCCACCTTCAGCTACCCGTCACCGGGGCGGATCGAAATTCGGATCGAGATGCCCCTGGCCGAAGTCGTCTTCGATTTTTATGACAAGCTCAAAACCGTCACCCAGGGCTATGGTTCCTTTGATTATGAACTCATCGACTACCGGGAGAGCGACCTGGTGAAACTGGATATCCTGGTGAACGGCGAGAAGGTGGACGCCCTGTCCACCATCGTTTTTGCCAACAACGCCCGGGACTGGGGGGTGCGCATCTGCGACCGGCTCAAGGAAGAAATCCCTAAGCAGCAGTTCAAGATCGCCATCCAGGGGGCCATCGGCGGCAAGATCATCTCCCGCTCCACCATCTCCGCCTTCCGCAAGGACGTCACCGCCAAGTGTTACGGCGGCGACATCTCCCGTAAACGCAAGCTTCTGGAAAAACAAAAGAAGGGCAAAAAGCGCATGAAGATGGTGGGCAACGTCCTGATCCCCCAGAGCGCCTTTGTGGCCGTGCTGCGGAGCGAAACGGACGATTGATTTTTTTCACTCTCATACCGCATGCTCAAAAAAGATTCTGGCTCAAATCCGGGAAATAAAATCATTGCCCGAACAAACAATACCTAAGTCGGAGCCTCCGGGTCTGTACATTCACATTCCCTTCTGTATGACCAAATGCTCCTATTGTGATTTCTACTCTATTGCCGATTCTTCCCTGGTCGAAGCCTTCTTGCAGGCGTTACAGCAAGAAATGGGAGTTTATGCAGATTCTTCCTCTCAATTTGACACCCTCTATCTGGGCGGCGGCACTCCCAGCCTGCTGGCGGCCGATGAAATACGCCATATCATCAACCAAATACACCGACATTTTAAGTTTTTGGCCGATGTCGAAATCACCCTGGAGGCCAACCCGGATGATGTTACCCCGGAGAAACTTCGCCTCTGGAAAGATTTAGGCGTCAACCGCCTGAGCCTGGGGGTTCAGTCTCTGGATGACTCGGAGTTGCGGTTCCTGGGTCGCCGGCACAACGCGGTCCAGGCAAGGCGAGCCCTGGACCTGGCCCGGGAGGCGGGATTTGACAATCTTAGCGCAGATCTCATCTACGCCCTGCCCGGCCAGACAGAGGGCGGCTGGCTAGCCAGTCTGGAGGGCGTTTTGGCCTGGCAGCCGGAGCATCTGTCCTGCTATCAGCTAACCTTGGAGGAACACACGCCGTTGGGGCGGCAATGGGCCCGGGGAGAATTCAGACAGGCGGAGGAGGAGCAGCAGCGGGCTTTCTTTCTGCTGACCTCGGAGCATCTGGGAGCCAGGGGCTATCTTCATTACGAAGTCTCTAATTTCGCCAGGGAAGAGTCATACGTGTCCCGGCACAACTCTAAGTATTGGCAGCAGATACCTTATCTCGGACTGGGGCCGGCGGCGCACTCTTATGACGGCCGGCGGCGGCACTGGAATGTGTCTTCGGTGGCGGCCTACTGCCGAATGTTGGGGGAGGGGAGGGCGCCCCTGGCCGGGCAGGAGGAGCTGACAGCCGAGCAGCGGCGCCTGGAAACCCTCTGTCTGGGACTGCGCACCCGGCAGGGGGTGGCTCTGGCGGACCTCAGTAATTTCCCACAGGCAAGACAGACCCTGGCGAACTTTTGTGAGGCTTCACTGGTTAAAATTGATAAGAACCGGGTTCGCCCCACCAGTAAGGGTTTTTTGGTTGCTGACAGCCTGGCCCTTATGCTAAGTGAATGATAAAGTGGCGGTCAGCTATAAACTAAAAGCCTGAATGAATTATCGATGAAATCGATCTGGGAGAAAATTATTACCCTTTCCTTCTATTGCAGATAGCTGAAAGCTGGATATTTAAAGCCCATACGTCCGGTTAACAATAACCGGCTTTACAATCGCAACATCCTTAAAAAGAAAGGAGATTGTCCAATGGCTGTTTTCACCTGCGAAAAATGCGGCGCCACCGTGGATTGCCGCTGTAAACCGAAAAAGTGCCAGAATTGCGGGGAGTCCGGCTGCCTGGTAAAGACCTCGCCACCGGCCAAAGAAAAGAAATAACAGAAAAGAGTTGCATTACTTACTGCCGACAAGAGTAGCGGCAATTTTGGAAACGGTGGTACAGGCTTGCGAGTTTGTGCCACCGTTCCGTGTTATCTCATACCATTCTGTTCCCGCAGCCACCTTGAGAGATCGCCTCCTGCCACCAGACGTCCGCCCGGCTGCGGGTGGAAGTATAGCCAGGCCAAGGTTTCCTCGCCGTCATCCATAATCACGGCAATCTGCTCCCGACGATACATAAAAGGGTGGTCTTCCAGGTCATCCAGCAGGGCCAGGGTAGGGCCGTCCACCAGGTAGAGTTCGCCCGTGACCGGCGACACCGGTTCGTCCCGGATAACTTTGGGATAGGTATCCACATAAAGCGCATACGGTTCTTTAGTCCTGGCCGTCCCTAAAAACCGGGCCTGAGCCAGGATGGCATGGTTGCTCAGGCCCCGGAGCAGGGTGCCGTAGACAAATATCAGGTGGTGTTCCGGCACGTTCATCTGCCTTCGCTGAATTGATTCACTTTAACTATACTGCGGCAGGTTATCGTTATGAAATAAAAAAGACAGGTCCTTCCCTGGTCCTGTCTTGGTTGCACACCTTTTAATTTTTCAATTGTTCGTCTTCTACTACAAGACGTTTTTTAAACGGGTGACTTAGGCATTTTTTCGGCGCAGCCCAATTATTATCCCCATGACACCAGAACCCTAAGAGCATGACGGAACCGGGAATGGGCGCGGCAGAGATCTGGGCATTCATGACCAAAAAAACTTCCGTGTTATCAATGTAGCTGTCGTCGCTTAAACCTTGATAAAGTATAAGACCAGGATCATGTTCGTTGGCGTAGCCGGCAAATAAATCAGAGCCGGCGCCTTTGGCAAAGAGTGGGATCAGGCTGTTGGTGTGGCTGCCGGAATTATAAGTGGCCATCGGCAGATTGCCAGGGCCAAGATTCACTACCTGATTCCAGACCGGATTATTCGGATCAGCCTGAGGCCCTAAGAGCAGGCCGCATTCGTGGTCGCCGGTGACGATGAGCAGATTCTTATCCCAGCCGCCGCCTTTGGTTTCAATCCAGCTAATGGCGGCATCTACAGATTTATTGAAATCATTCATTTCTTCGATCAGGCGGCCTTCCAGGTTGGCGTGGTTGGCCCAATCCACGGCGCCGCCTTCGATCATCAAAAAGAAGCCCTTGCTGTTCTGGCTCAAAACATTTAAAGCCCCTTCCGACATGGTGGCCAGGTCAGGGACAGTTGAATTTAAGGTATCCGCATACGGCAGAGTATCTTTCGGAACGGTCGGGTATGGGGCCCGGTAAGCCTGCAGGGTCTCATACACTTGAGCCGTGCCCACAACCATGTCAGGCGGCGAATTTGTCGAGGCTAAATTGGCAAAATCCGTTTGTGATTGAATGGGGGTCCAGGTTTTGCCGGAATTGCCATTATTCAAGGTGCCGTTGTTTAACGTAGTCCAGGTCGTGGAACCGCCCACGTAATTGTAATTATTTGAGGCAGGAGTCGTGCCATTGTTGTTATAACCCGGATTGCCGGCGCCCATGATGACGCTGAGCGGGCTGTTAGTGCCGTTGTTCCCCAGCATTTCGTTGGCGATAGCGGCATAATTGCTCCGGTTGGCATTGTGGGCATAAAATCCTGCCGGCGTTGCGTGAGACCATTCCACCGAGGTGACAACACCGGAAGATTTCCCCTTAGTTGCGGCGATTTCAGTGATGGTCTTACCGGTCATTGGGGTCTGGTTGATAAACCAGTTAATCTGACCGTCATAGTTTTTGAAGCCGGTGGCCATAGCCGTGGCGGCCGAGGCGGAATCCGTAGCCTTGGATTGCAGGTAGCTGAAATCGGTCCAGGCCCTGGTCGGGTCATAACCGATCGGAGAGGTGCTGCCGCCCGTCACTGTGCCCATGGAATAGGTGCTCATGGCATATTTCGCAAAACTATTCGCCGGATCTTCATATGGGGCAAGGGTACCGTTGAAATAATCAGTGGCCTTGATCTGGTTATAGCCCCAACCATCGGAAATCATAAAAATAACGTTTTTGGCCGTATCCGCCGCCTGGGCCGCGGAAAACTGATAAAACCATGACTAAAGCCACTAACGCGGCTGCTATCTGCATCCTTACTTTTAGCTTAAACATTCTTTGTTCTCCCACTTACACTTACATAATTTACTTAAGAAATTATTAGATATCTTAAAAACTCTTTTTTGATAACGTAACGCCACCCTCCTTTCCATAGGATTCGTCTCGCTGGACTTGGCGGTAGTTTAAATAGAAAGTGTTAAGCGATTATTTGATAAGCGCAGAGGGAAATTAGAATTTTATTAAAATTCTATGAAGGGCTTGAAGGGAGTGAGATACCGGGGTTGGATTGGCAAAGCCGGCCAGAGCGGGTATCGCCAGGCAGCGGCCGCGAGCGGTGCAGGCCAAGGGGAGGGATCTGCGGGTCCGGCATTTCGGGGATCCTGCCATTTTGAGAATTGGCGTCTTGGTTTGGACTAGGGGTCAATGAGGCTCAAGAGCGGGCGAGGCTGCGTTTGGGCCGGCCTGTGGTTTCAAAACCCCTGAGCGGCATGGAACGGGATGTGACACCTCGGCCAGTTGGGATTTCATGACCTGAAAGATAACAGTATTGTCAACATAAGCGCCGCGCACCGGATCAATTTTATCGGCGTAGGCGGCAAACAACTCCGAACCGGCCCCCTTGGCAAAAAGAGGGACTAGTGCATTGGTATGTTCTCCAGAATAGAATTGGGCGCCGGGGAGATTGCCTTTGCCGTAATCCACGATATCGGTGTAGACTCCTGCCGGTCCCCAGAGATTGCCGGTTTCATGGTCGGCCGTAACGATCAGCAGGTTCCGGCTCCACCCGCCATGCGCCTCGATCCAGGTTACCACAGCTTCCACCGCTTCGTTAAAATCCTGCTGTTCCTCTATCATGCGGCCTAATTGATTCGCATGGCTGGCCCAATCCACGGCGCCGCCTTCGATCATCAGGAAAAAGCCGTCCTGATCTTGAGTTAAGACATTGAGGGCCCCGAGGGTCATAGTGGCCAGGGAGGGAACGTTGCTATTGAAGGCCACACCGGAGGGATTCTCGGGAGCGGCAACTTTTGGGGGTGAAGTGCGGGCTTGCTGGGCGGTGGTATTGGTTTCAAACGTACCCACTACTTTATCGTATATGGTGGTGCCGTTGGCCAGCTTTTCAAACTCACTCTTCGTCTGAAGGAGAGTAAAGCCATTGTGGGTGCCGTTAACCAGATTATTCCAGGTCGCGGTCCCACCCACGTAATCTGCGGTTTTAGAGGCAGGCTCACCATTGTCGTCATAATTTGGATTACCGGCTCCCATGATTACCTTCAGAGGGCTGGAACTGCCCACCATTTCCATGGCGATAGCAGCATAATTGTTCCGGCTGGCGTTATGAGCAAACATGCCGGCCGGGGTGGCATGGCTCCATTGCACGTTGGTGACCACACCGGAAGATTTCTGAAAATCATTGGCAATCTCGGTGATGGTTTTTAATGGTTGGCCGCTGGTGCTGAGGTTGAGGACCCCGTCGTAGTTTTTGACGCCGGTGGCCATGGCCGTGGCAGCCGAGGCGGAATCAGTGGGCCGGAATTTCAGATATTCGGGCAGACCCCAGGCCAAAACGGTATTATAGCCGGCGGCAGGCTTTTCCGGTAAGCCGGCGGAATAGGTGCTGACGGCGTAGCGCACCGGAAACGATTCGTAAACCGCTGTGGAACCGGTGAAATAATCTGTGGCTTTGATGGTATTATACCCTAAGCCGTCACTAATCATTAAGATGACATTTTTTGCCGCGGCCTGAACTGCGGAAGCCCACAGGATTATGACTAATGCCAGGACCGCAGCCAGGGCTCCGGCGTCTATTTTAAGCTTGAACATTTTCTCGATACTCTTAATTTCTAATTGTCCGGTTGAAATAACATAATCCCTTGTCGTCCTAACTGCACCTGTTTTTGAATTTTTTAACCGATTTTTAACGTTATTCAGCGTTATTCACAAGCTTGTTATGCCAAAGAAGACATATTTACAACAGATCGAATATATTCTAAGGTGAATAAATGGGGTAAGTATTTGTTTATAATCTATTTATAAACAAACGTTCATTTGGAAAGGAGGTACTGGCGAGACTTATTAAAATTGTTTTTGTCTATATTCCCCGCTTAACTTAACCATCACGGAGAGAGACGTATGGCTATCACACGCCGGAATTTTCTCAAGGGTTTAGGAGGCGGTATGGCCTCCCTTGGGCTGGCTGAGGCTGTCCTCCAGTCGCCCAGTTGGGCTTACACCGTTCCCGCCGTCAAAATCAAGCAAGCCACTGAAACAACCTCCATCTGCCCTTATTGCGGGGTCGGCTGCGGCCTCATCGCCCACAGCAGCAATAATCAATTAATCAATGTGGAAGGTGATCCTGATCACCCTATAAATCAGGGCTCCTTATGCAGTAAGGGTCAGGCCGTTTTTCAAATTATTAATAATGACCGGCGGTTGCAAAAAGTCCGCTACCGGGCCCCGGGAAGCGACCGGTGGGAAGAAAAGGACCTGGATTGGGCCATGCAGACCCTGGCCCAACGGATTAAGGCCACCCGTGACGCCAGTTTTACCGCCAAATCGCCCGAAGGCGTCACCGTCAACCGCACCGAGGCCCTGGCCTCCATCGGCGGGGCGGCGCTCAACAATGAGGAATGCTATCTTATTTCCAAGCTCATGCGGTCATTAGGCGTTGTCTATCTGGAACATCAGGCCCGCCTCTGACACTCCTCCACCGTGGCCTCGTTGGGGCCCACCTTCGGTCGGGGTGCCATGACCAACCACTGGAATGACCTGGCCAACAGCGATTGTATCCTCATTGTCGGGGCCAACCCGGCGGAAAATCACCCCATCAGCTTTAAGTACGTCACCGCGGCCCAAGATAAAGGGGCCAAGCTCATTGTCGCCGACCCCCGGTTCACCCGCTCCGCTGCCAAAGCCGACCTGTACATCCGACTGCGGCCCGGCAGTGACATTGCCTTGTTCAATTGCCTGAGCAATTATGCCATCGACAACAACCTGATTCACAAAGATTACGTCGTTAATTACACCAATGCGAGTTTCATCGTCAAACCCGGCTTTGGCTTCGCCGACGGCCTCTTCTCCGGGTTCGACAAAGCCAAGAAGGCCTATGATTACGCCACCTGGGACTACGAAACCGATGCCCAGGGCAATCCCCAGACCGATCCGACCCTGCAAAACCCCCGGTGCGTTCTGCAGTTGCTGAAGGCGGAATTCTCCCGCTATACTCCGGAAATGGCCGAGTCGGTCACCGGCGTCCCCAAGGAAAAAATCCTGGAGATGGCCAAAACCTTCTGCGCCACCGGCCAACCCGGCAAGGCCGGCACTGTCATGTATGCCATGGGCGCCACCCAGCACTCCACTGGTGTGCAGGTGATTAGGAGCTATTCAATCCTTCAGCTCCTCCTGGGCAACATGGGCCTCCCCGGCGGCGGTATCAATGCCCTCCGTGGAGAAAACAACGTCCAGGGCTCCACCGATATGGCCCTCTTGTTCCACATTGTGCCGGGTTATATGGCCATACCCAATGCCGCCAACCATCCTACTCTGAAGGATTATCTTGACAAAGAAACCCCCAAGGCGAGTTTCTGGACCAACAAACCGAAATTTTTTGTCAGCCTGCTCAAGGCCTTTTGGGGGGACGCGGCCAAGCCGGAGAACAGCTTCGCCTACGACTACCTACCCAAGATCGGTAAGGGTTATGAAGGCGGGGGTTACTCTTGGATTCCTCTCTTTCAAGACATGTATAAGGGGGGGATTAAGGGCATGCTGGTCTGGGGCATGAACCCCGCGGTCAGTTCCTCCAACCTGAATCAGACCTATGCCGCTCTGGCCAACCTGGAGTGGATGGCCGCCTTTGATCTCTGGGAAACTGACACTTCGGTCTTTTGGAAACGCCCCGGCGCTAACACCAAGGATATTAAAACCGAGGTATTCCTTTTTCCCGCCGCGGATTCCCTGGAAAAAGAAGGGAGCGCCAGCAACAGCGGCCGCTGGATTCAGTGGCGCTATCAGGCGGTAAAACCCCACGGTGACACCAAAAGCGACCTCTGGTATGCCAATCGACTGGCTTTGGAGCTGAAGAAGCTTTATAAGGAAGATCCCAAAGCCGTTACGCCCGAGCCCATTGTCCAACTCAACTGGAATTACGGCGATGATCCGGATGTCCATCTGGTCGCCAAGGAGATTAATGGCTACACTGTCGCTGATAAAAAGCAGTTGGCCAATTTTCTGGGGTTAAAAGATGATGGGTCCACTGCCGGCGGCTGTTGGATCTATTCCGGATATTATCCCGGCCCGGATAAAAAAGACAACAAAGCCGCCGCCCGGGATAAAAAAGACCCCAGCGGCCTGGGCCTCTATCCCGGCTGGTCCTTTGCCTGGCCGGTGAACCGGCGGATTATCTATAACCGTTGTTCCGTGGATCCCCAGGGTCAGCCCTGGAATCCCCAAAAAGCGCTGGTGCGTTGGGATGAGGCCGCTAATAAATGGATTCGGAACGATGTTCCGGATTTTAAATGGATCGATCCGGCCACCAAGACCGAATTTCCCCCAGCCGAATCTCTCAAGGCGCCGTATCTCATGCTGCCGGAAGGTAAAGCCAGACTTTTTGTGCCTAAAGGCGCTACCCGGGAAGGTCCCTATCCGGTACACTATGAAGCCCTGGAATGTCCTTTCATCAATCCGGTGTATCCCATGCAGCAGGCCAACCCGGTGATCCGCATCTGGAAGTCGGAGCTGGATAAATATGCCGAGATCTGTGATCCAAAATTCCCTTATATTGCCACTACCTTCCGGGTCACGGAGCATTGGCAGGCCGGGGCCCTGAGCCGCAACCTGCCCTGGCAGGCCCAGATGGTCCCGGAGATGTTTGTGGAGATCAGCCCTTCATTGGCCAAAGCCAAAGGCGTTAAAGCCGGAGACTGGGTAAAGGTGTCCAGCGTTCGGGGGTCAGTGCTGGCCCGGGCTCAGGTCACTAATCGGGTCCAGCCGTTTAAGTGCGGTCTGCCGGGTATGTTAAATACCGTGGAAATGGTAGCCTTGCCCTGGCACTTTGGTTTTGCCGGGTTGATCACCGGCGGTCCCGATAAGACCAAAAACTATGCGGTCAACCAACTGGCCCCATCCGTGGGCGACGCCAACACCATGATTCCGGAATATAAAGTGTTCCTGGTCAATCTGGAAAAGGCCTAAAGGGGGGACAAAACTATGAGTAAGGCTATGCTCATCGACACCACCCGCTGCATCGGCTGCCGGGCCTGCCAAAATGCCTGTAAAAGCTGGAACGACCTGCCTGCGGCCCCGTCAACCTTCAGCAACACCGTTTCCAATCCGCGCTTTTTGAGCAGCAAAGATTTTACCCGGATAATCTTCCGGGAAGACCTCCACCCCGACGGTTCAGTCGGCTGGCACTTTGTCAAACGCCAGTGTATGCATTGTAACGACCCGGCTTGTGCCAGCGCCTGCCCGGTGGCAGCGCTCATCAAGCTCGATTCAGGGCCGGTGGTCTATGACGACAGCCGCTGCATCGGCTGCCGCTACTGCATGATGGCCTGCCCCTTCCAGATCCCGAAATTCCAATGGGAGGCGGCAGTGCCCTATATCCGTAAATGCACCTTCTGCGCCGACCGCCAGGCTGCGGGACTACAGCCTGCCTGCTCCGCCACCTGCCCAACGGGAGCATTGCTTTTTGGCGACCGGAAAGAACTGATCGCCGAGGCCTGGAACCGCATCCGGCAGCACCCCGAACGCTACCATCGGGAGGTGTACGGTGAGAAGATTGCCGGCGGCACGGCCAAGCTGTACCTCACGGCCCATGGCTTCGAGTCGTTAGGGTTGCACCATCGGGGGTTCCGCACTGACTTGGGCGATATCCCGCAAGGTGTTGCCGGCCGTGAATGGATGTCCAAAGTGCCCTTTGTGGCCCTGGCCATGGGTGGTCTGACTCTGGGATTGTATACTCTCAATAAGCGTCGGGCGGAAGTGGCGGCCCATGAATCCAAGGAACCCAAGCAGAGTAAGGAGGCATAGGTCATGGCCGAGAAAGTTGAAAAATGGTATCCCGGTACCCCCCGAGAAAAGGTCAGCATCGGCCGGATGGTTCTCCTGGTCCTGGCCACCCTGGCAATCATTTCCTCCCTTATCCGTTTATTTTTGGGGCTTGGGGCTACTACCAACCTTAATGACGCCTATCCCTGGGGCCTGTGGATCAGCTTTGACGTGCTCGCAGGCGTGGCCCTGGCCGGCGGCGGCTTTACCATGGCCGCCATTATCTATGTCTTTAATCTGAAAAAATTTGAGCCGCTGCTGCGGCCCGCCAAAATTTCGGCCTTTATCGGCTATCTTATGTTTATCGTCGGCCTGTTTTTGGACCTGGGCCTGCCATGGCGTATCTGGCATCCCATGGTGATGTGGAATCCTCACTCCGTGCTTTTTGAAGTGGCCTGGTGCGTCATGCTCTACACCACCGTGCTCAGCATCGATGTTCTTATTATGGCCCTGGAGCGCTTCAAAAAAGATGAATGGGTCCAGTTCCTCCGTAATATTTATGTGGTTTTTATTGTTGCCGGCATTATGCTGTCCACCCTGCACCAATCGTCTCTGGGAGCCTTGTATCTGTTAATGCCTGAGAAGATGTCGGAACTCTGGGCTACCAACGCCATCGGTCCCTTGTTCTTCACCAGTGCGGTAATTGGCGGTCTCAGCATCGTCACCCTGGAAAGTATTATCAGCTCCTGGGCCTATAATCGAAGACTGGAATTAGATCTGCTGTCCAGCCTTAGCAAGGGTCTGGGAATGGCTTTGCTGGTTTATTTTGCCATGAAAGTAACTGACCTATATGCCCGTCAGGTTACGGTCTGGCAATTGGACTGGGTGCATTTCTGGTTTTATGTGGAGTTGTTCGGCACCGTGGCCCTGCCGGCCCTGCTCATTACCTTCCGGGAGATCCGGGAGAGTCGCAAGGGGCTGCTCTGGATTGCCGGTTTGTCTGCCTTTGGGGTCCTCTTAAACCGCTTCAATGTCAGCCTCACCTCCTATGGCGGCTATCGGCAGATCTCTTATTTTCCGTCCATTTTCGAGATTATTATTACCGTGGGCATGGTGGCCGGCGGCGTCTTGATCTTCGACTTCCTGAGCCGGAATTTACCTGTTTTTCATGAAGAATTGGAGCCTCATGTCGAGCCCTCACAGCCCGCAGCTTGAAAGCTCTTTAAGTATATACGCCGCGGCCCTCCCTCGCCACGCCAGGCTGATACAGTTGGCGGGGGAGGTGCTGCGGCAATTGGGCGCTGTTCAGGCCGGTTTGTCACCAATTCAAGAAATTACTGACCAGGATGTTGAGGCTAAACTGGCCGCCGGTCACCCCATTTTCCCTCACGTGCCAATCTCGGCGACAAGCCACCGGGATATCTTGGCCAGCTTGCTGGAACTTTTCCGGCAATTTGAATTAATGCCGCCGCTTTCAGCCAATCAGCTCCAAAGCCTGCTGTCTCTAGCGCCTCATGCCTGGCTTGACGAGACTTCAATGGAGGCAATCTGCCAGGGCCGGGACCTCCCGGCAGGACTGCTTTTTTTCCTGGGGCAGAAAGCCCTTTCCCCCTTTTACCATCAGGCGGCAGCCCCTTTTCAGCAAAAATTGCTTCAGGCCGGGTGGCAAAAAGGGCACTGTCCTTTCTGTGGCCAGCAACCCGCTCTTGCCAGCCTTGCCCCCGACTCCGGTCAGAGATTTCTCTACTGCAGCCTCTGTGGCGTCCAGTGGCCATTTTCCCGTCAGACCTGCGTCTTTTGCGGCAAACAAGAATCGCAATTTTCCTATGTTTTTATTGAAGATGATCCCGCCCGGCGGGCTGACCTCTGCCAAGCCTGTCAACATTATCTTAAAACCATTGTCATAAACCGGTTAAGACACGCTCTTTACTTACCGCTGGAGGAGTTCGTTACCATCGATTTGGATGCATTATTGATGCGCGAAGAGCTAATAAAATAAAAAAATGCAGAAAATTATTCGAATATGTTTTATCTATCATTGACATTGAAATTACACTTTATTAAGATGAAATTAAAAACTGCAGGAGCTTGATGATGCGCAAAGTAATTCTTTGTGGCGTGCTGATTGGAATTCTGACGTTAGGAACAGCCGCCGTTGGCTGGAGTCAGCCGTCCCTCTTAAATGGCACCAATTGGTCGGAAATATCCTATGATGCCAAGGTCGGTTACGTCAAAGGAGTGGGCAACATGGCCGACTATGAGTGCCAGGCCGGCGCTTTTAAGCAGGGTCGGGTTTTTTGTCTGGCTTCGACGCTGGTACAGGAATTAAAAGACAAATCCATTGATGCGGTAGTAAAAGAGATTGATCAGTATTATAAGGAGAATCCAGGAAAAGCAAGTACCTCTGTTTTGGAAGTGATGTTACGGCAAGCCAATCTGCTCTGCCCTCCGGCAACAACTAAATAAAGAGGAAATGGTATGAGGAAAATTGCAGGTCTGGTTTTAATCGTCTGTATTTTGGCTGCAGGTTGTTCAGGCATGTCCTACACCGCCCAAAGAACGTTGAGCGGTGGCGCCATTGGCGCCGCCGGCGGCGCCGGCATCGGCGCCCTGGCCGGGAATGCCGCCGCCGGCGCCGCCATCGGCGGGGGTGCTGGGTTATTAGGCGGTTACCTTTTCGACCAGTACAAAAAATCTCGGGGGGAGCCTTGATTCTAATTAAAAGTTAAGCATGTTTGATTCAAGGGGGTGGGGTAATTTCCACCCCCTTTTTTTATCTCGCCGAGAATGGTTGTGCAAGGATTGTTATTAAAAACAGGGTGGATGGCCGTGGGTGCCTGGTAATTGCTGCAGAAGAAAGGAGGATTAAAAATTCCAGCTCAACAGCACTGCCCAAACCTTATAAAAGCACTGATGAGCCGATATTATATATGCCTAAGTTTTTATTAATGGAAACGATTATTCTTCGCTTTCAGGATATTTCTTCTTCTGCCTGCTGCACATCGGTTTCCAGGGCCTCTCCCATCAGATCCGTTTCAAAGGTATCTTCTGAGGTTTTGGCCTGAGCCTTGTTCTGGCGGCGCTTGCTTTTTTCTTCCGCTTTCTGTTTGCGGGCTATCTCTTTGGCGCGTTTTTCATAACTGCAACGGTTTCGAGCCAAAAGCACTTCCTCCTTTTTCCCAAAACAATTTCTTCCAATCCGGACGCGATGTCCCTTGTTCTTTGATGCTGACTGAGAAAATGTCGAGAATTAATTGTGTAAAAAAATAAAACTCCGGTGGTTTTTCTACCGCCGGAGTTTTTTCGTGCTTGGCTGGACCTTAGTAGCTCAGCTTAACCACATTCTGGGCTTGGGGACCTTTTTGACCCTGGACCACCTCAAACTCCACTGACTCATTCTCGGCCAGGGAACGGAAGCCCTCGCCGATGATGGCGGTATGATGTACAAACACGTCCGGGCCGTTATCTCTGGAAATAAACCCAAAGCCCTTGGAATCATTGAACCACTTTACCTTACCGGTTTCCTTCATTACGTAAAATCTCCTAAAAAAAGTTGAACTGATGTCCTGCCAAGCAGGTGATAATAAAACATGCCGCTAAAAAAAAATCGAAAGGGTCATTAGCATACCCTTCCGATTACTATAAGCTAAAGCTTTTGTTCCAGTCTGACATGCTATCTAAAAAAATTTTAATCAATAAAAAGCTGAATGTCAAGAAGCAATGTAATATTAATATGCGAAAAAGGTGACCGAGTTGTTCTCGGCAATGATATACTTTTACCTCATCCATGGGAAGCATCTTCTGAGGTTACGCTTTAGATCAAGGTAAGGTCATGAAAAAAGATCAGGCAAGGGCGGTAGAGCCAGGAACTGTTGTAGCCGACGTCATCACCCCCCGGGGATTGGATTTCCTCATTTTTTTTACCGGTGCGGCTTCGTTGTCTCTGGAGTTATTAGCCTCGCGGATTATGACCCCATATTTCGGGGTGAGTTTGTATATCTGGTCCGGAATTTTATCCATCACCCTCATTTTTCTGGCTACGGGTTATTACCTGGGGGGTAAATTAACCACCGGCCGTGAACTCCAGGCCATCCTGGCTTTCTATCTGCTGGCCCCCCTGCTGGCCGCCCTGGTGCTGCTGGGTGCGGCTCTGATCTATCCCCTGATCTTTCCCTTACTGGCCAGGGGAAATTTGATCGTCGCCAGTTTTTTAGGGGGATCAGTGCTCCTGGCCCTGCCCCTGATCCTGCTGTCGGCCATGAATCCTCTGCTTATCGCCCTGGACCGGCGTGGCCGCACGGAAGGCGATTCCGGCGCCGGCCGGGTCTTTTTCATCAGCACCATCGGCTCGGTGGTGGGCGTCATCGTTACCGCTTTTCTCATCATTCCCAATCTGACGAATTTTCGGGCGGTGTTGGGGATAAGTCTCGCCCTGTGCCTGGCCGCCGGCTGGACTGTCTGGCAGGCCACCGGGTTATCCCGAACGGACCGGCGCAAAATGCTCCTCATCTGCTCTCTGGTGGCCCTGCTGGCCCTGTTGCTGCAATGGGGGCAGCGCGGCTACCTGCGATTGCTGGCCGCCAGCAGCGGTTTCGAGCAGATGTGGGAGGTCCTGGCCGAATATCCTTCCGTTTTTGGCAATGTCAAGGTGGTGGCCTTGTATGGCGGCGAACCACCCGCCGTTACCGACCTCATGTATGTCCAGGACGGTATTATCCAGAACCATTATGACCACAAGGGTCAGGCCCTGGACCATACTCCCATGATGCTGAGATTGGCGGCTTTGTTTGCCCCCGAAGCCAAACGGGCGGGGGTCTTGGGGCTGGCGGCCGGGGCCATCCCCAGGCATCTGAAAGCCGCTGGTCAGCAGGTGACGGTGGCTGAAATTAATCCTCTGGCGCTCGCCGCCGCCACCGAATTTTTCGGTTATGATCCCCAAGGTATCGAACATTTCTGGGAGGATGCCCGCACCCTGGTGCGCCGCCGGCCCCAGGCCTTTGATCTGGTCATGGTGGACCTTTTTCAGGGCGATGCCACCCCGGAGTATCTCCTCACCAGGGAATTTTTTCAGGACCTCCGGCAATCCCTCAAGCCCGGCGGGGTCGTCGTCATGAATATGTTTTTCGATCAGGACGACGACTATCCCAATAAGCGCCTGCTGGCCACCATCGCCGCGGTCTTCCCCCAGATCCTGGAATTGCGCGCCCCTTCGGCCACCGGCAAATTCCTCAATGCCTATCTCGTGGCCAAACTCGGCGATCTCTCGCCCGCCTTAGCGCACCGGGAGGCCGCCAAACTGCCCCCGGAAACCGACGACGCCCTCACCCTGAACGCGGCCCGGCTGGTGCGCCGGGAGGACCTGGCCAGCCTCGCCCCGGTCACCGACGAACACAATATCTTCCCCTACCTCCTGGCCCGCAGCCATCTGCGCACCCGCAGCGTCTTAAGCAAACTGCCGCCGCATTTGCTGATTAATTAGCTGTCAAACTGGGGCCGCTGGCGAGAGTGTTTTTTTGTCATCCTGAACGTAGTGAAGGATCTCAGCCTGATTGGACCATGAGATTCTTCGCAACCTCCAGGTCCGCCTCCCTTGCTTCAAACCATCGGCTGGGCCCTGCCCAACATGATCATTTGATCCGCTATCCTCCCGATCATCGCCCTCCTTCTCCCCTGCCTGCCGCTTGCCGCTCCCGCAGCAGCGCTTCCACCCGCTGCAGGTTTCCCTTGGCTATTTCTAAATAGTAACTTGCCTGCCCGGCCTCGAACACCTCCAGCGCCACCTTATATGCCGCCACCGCCTCTTCCAGCCTCGCCGTACCGCCCTCCCTCTCTCCCAGGCTCGTCAGGGCGTTGCCCAGGTTGTTCTGAGTCACGGCCCATTGTAAAGGCACGCGCTCCCGGGTCCGTTCTTGCAGTACCTCCTGATACGCGTTGACGGCCTCTTCGAGCCGTGTGGTGCCGCTCTCCCGCTCCCCCAGCCTCTGGAGGGCATTGCCCAGGTTGTTCTGGGTCATGGCCCAGTCCAGGGGCACGCGCTCATGGGTAATTGTTATATCTATCAGTTAGGTCGTTTTGAGAAGATTTATGGTCACTACATCTTGTTAGACTCGCAGTCGTTTGGTTTTCAGTGGTTTGGAGGGGAGACCCAGGGCCCGGTAGATTGCCAGGTGGAAGGGTTCCGGTTCGGTGGTCTGCCGGATATACAGGCGTTCTCCTTTGTCATTAGTGATGGCTACGTTGACCCGCAGTTGCATCGCCAGGTGCGAGCGGATGGTCTGCCAGCGGTTGGACAGCCCCTGGGCTCGCAGTCGGCGTTGGATGACGGCCAGGAGGTGGTAGGCCAGGACTGAGATGAAGAGGTGCCCTTCCAGGCGGCGGTCCAAACGGTGATAGACCGGCCGCAGACCCGGTTCGCTTTTCAGGGAACGGAAGGCATCTTCCACCTGGTTCAGCATCATATACAGGGACCACAGTTCGGCGTCGTCCAAGTCCTGGCGGTTGGAACGCAGATAATAAGCTCCTGCAAACCGGTTCTGAAGTTGCTCCGGCTGGGCGATTTCCCAGGTGAGGCGGGAAGCCTGGCCATCGTGGTGTTCAACCTTGATCTCGTAGAGTTGGGCGATAGTGGGATAGCGCTCCCGCAGGCGGCCCAGCCGCTCTATAACTTTGGCATAACTTTTGAGTCCTCGGGGTTTGGTAAGGCTGGCGGCCAGCTTCTCCAGCCCCTCTTCAAAGCGTTTTTGCATACGGGTCCGCATCTCGGCTTCCTTGCGGGCCCGGGCCGAACTCTGGCAACAGAGGATGACCTCACCATCCTGATTGAGCCGTTGTACCTGGATGGTAGTGGCGTTGGTATCTTTGATGACGACCATCCCCTCAGAGGGCATTTCTTGAGGCCGGCTGCGACTGACGGCAATATAAGAAAAACCGGCTGTTTGAATGGCCGCCAGGTTGGCGGCGCTGGCAAGGCCGGCATCGATCACCACCGTCGGGGGGGCCTGAAAGAGAGGCGGGGCTGCGGCCAGCTCTTCCCGGAGGGTCTGGAGCATCTCCATCAAGGTGCCGGGTTCGCTGACATTGCCGGGAAATACCCGGGAGGCCTTGGGAAAACCGTCGCCGTCCAAGACCAACGCCAGGGTCAACAGAGGCCGGTCGTGCCTCTTTTCCTTGGCATGGGCCCGTTGACCTAAGGAGCTTTCTTGGACCCGGCCGGCCATATACGTGTTGGTCAGGTCGTAAAGAATGATCTTTTCTCCCAGGGAGAAGAGTTCCCGGGCGGCCCGGGCTAGGCCCACTTCGATCTCGGCCCGATGGGTCACTAACAGATCAGCCAGACGATACAGGGCGTTATTGGACAGGTTTTTGAAGTCAGCCCCCAAAAATTCACCCAGGGCGCTCTCCTTGGCCCAGGTGGCGGTTTCCCGTTCGCTGCCCGGATGCACGAGACGACCGATGACGAGCAGCGCCGCTTGCTGGATCTGGATATCGGAAAAGCCTATATCATTGAAAATGATTGATAATCCAAGGTCTTGCCAGGCCTGCCAGGCCACAGCTTCGCAACCCACCGTGCGGCAGTCGCCCGTGCTCAGAGAGGCCAGATCCACCGTTTCCCACTGGGCCTCCTCGGCTGCCACCGCCGCCCGGCTGAATTCCTGCTGCCGCAGCAGGTCGGCATAATGTTGGGCCAGGGACTCCAGATGGGGCGCGGCCGGATAGATCTCCTGCTGGCCCAAATAGAAGGCCTCGATGCGATTGGCCAATTCCTTCCACTCGGCCGGGGGGATCTCCAGGGTCCCCAGATTCAGAAGGATCCGCTGCCGCGGCCCCCGAGGCGTGCGTACTGATTCGATGAGCTGCTGATAGATATAGACCTGACCGGAGCCCGGGTTTTTTTTGCGGACCGTGCGGATGAACATGACGTGAGCATAGCCTCAAGGGCAGGGCAAGTCAAGGAAAAGATATCATTAAAGATACTATTCTAACACTACAATGGGCTTTTCGCAATGTCACTATAAGAAAATCAATATAGTACATTTGTGAAGTTGCTATATATGAACAAATGGTAATTAAAAGGGGGCGGTTTGGTAAACTTGGGCTCATGGTTGGTCCATTTTACCAGTCTAACTTAACCTGTTGTTTTTGCTGATAGCTGAACGCCTGCAATCAGTCCTTGCGGCTCAAGGCTTCGTAGCCGGCGATGATGTCCAGGAGTTCTTCGGTGATGGCGGTCTGGCGCATCTGATTGAAGCTCAGGCGCAAGTCGGCCAGGCGGTTGGTGATATTTTCCTCGGCCAGTTGCATGGCTGCCAGCCGGCTGGCATTTTCACTGGCCAGAGATTCGGCAAAGGCCTGGTAGAGCAGGACAAAAAAAAGCTGGCGGAGCAGGCCGGAAAAAAGGTGTCCGGGCGGCATCGTGTAAGTGGGCAAAACCTTGTTCGGCCAGGGTCGTCGGGCCAGAGTTGCCAGCCACTCCATGTCCAGAGGGAGCAGGTTGACCAGGTACGGCTCGAAGTGGGACTTGGAAACCAGCCGTTGATGGAACAGGACAATCCTCTCCACGCCGAGCCGCTCCTGCCAGGCCATCAGCTTGAGGACGACTTCCTGGACCTGGTTGGCGATGCCGGCGATTGTGCCCGGGAGGGAAACATATTCCCGCACCTCCACCCCTTCCTGCTCAAGCCGGGCCAGGGCCCGGTGCCCCACTACCATATACAGCCGGTCTTCCGGGCGGGGGGCCAGCCGGTCCAGATTTTCTTGGGCAAAAGCGACGAGCACCTCGTTAAACTGCCCGCACATACCCATTTCCGAACCGAAGACAACAGCTCCCAAGCGCTGGGAGCCGACGGGCGTCGCCACCGACCAGGCCTCCTGGTGGCGCAGAAAGATCTGGAGGCCCATTTCCACGGTGCGGTGATAGTCGGACATGGAAGCCACCGCCCGGAGGTATTGGCGGATATTAACGGCTGCCAGAGTTTTCATGATTTTCACCACTTCCAGCAGTTCCTGGGTGACGGTGATGTGCCGCCGGACCAGATCAATGGTTTCCATGCTCATTGACCGTGGCCAGGCTATTCTTCAGATGTTGCAGCAGGACCTCCTGGTCGGCCGGGCTCAGATCTTCCCCGGCCAGGATTTTTTGACTGATATCAAGGGGCAAGCCGCCGGCCTGGAGCCTGATCCGGTTTTCGACCGCAGACAGCTTGTCCAGTGGGATGGCATCAAAGAGGCCCCGGGTGACGGCAAACAGGACGAGGATCTGTTGGACCACCGACAGGGGGTCGGAAGGCGGCTGCTGGAGTATCTGCCGGACGCGATGGCCGCGCTCCAGAAGCTGACGGGTGCGCTCATCCATCCGGGTCCCAAAACGGGAGAAGGCCTCCAGTTCCTGGAACTGGGAGTAGGAGAGACGCAGGTCTCCGGCAACAGCCCGGTAAGCCGCCCGTTGGGCTTTGCCGCCCACCCGGGAGACGGACTTGCCCACATCCACGGCCGGCAAAATACCTTTCTGGAAGAAATCGGACCTGAGGTAAAGCTGGCCGTCGGTTATGGAAATGATGTTAGTGGGGATGTAGGCGGCGATATTGCCGGCTTCGGTTTCGACGATGGGCAGGGCAGTGAGGGAGCCGCCGCCGAATTCCGGCAGGAGATGCGTGGCGCGTTCCAGGAGCCGGGCGTGCAGGTAGAAGATATCGCCGGGATAGGCTTCCCGCCCGGGAGGCCGGCGCAGCAGGAGTGACAACTCCCGGTAGGTATGGGCATGGTTGGTCAGGTTGTCATAAATAATGAGAACATCCCGGCCCTGTTCCATGAAATATTCCGCCATGCTGGTGGCGGCGAAGGGGGCCACATAATGCAGTCCCGGCGGTGCTTCGCCGGGCGCCACCACCACGGTGCAAAATTTCAAGGCATCCTGGCGGCGCAGATCGGCAATGAGCTGGGCCACCGCCGAATCCCTCTGGCCGATGCTGCAGTAGATGCAATGCACTCCGGTATCCCGCTGATTGAGGAGGGTATCCAGGGCAATGGTGGTTTTGCCGGTCTGCCGGTCCCCCAGAATCAGCTCCCGTTGGCCGCGGCCGATGGGGATCAGGGCATCCACGACTTTAAGACCGGTCTGGAGGGGGACGGTCACGGGAGCCCGGTGCATAATCGGGGGGGCGTCCCGTTCCACCGGCAGGCGGGCCGCAGCCTGCACCGGCCCCAGATCATCCAGGGGACGGCCCAGACTGTCCACGACCCGCCCCAGGAGGGCTTCACCCACGGGAACGTCCAGAACTCGCCCGGTGCGCCTGACTTCGACGCCCGCTTTCAGGTCCCCGGTTTCTCCCAGAAGAATAACCCCCACTTCCTGGGCATCCACATTAAAAGCCACGCCCGGAAGATTGCCGGGAAACTGGATGATTTCCTCGGATTTAACCCGGGGGAGACCGTCTACCAGGGCGATGCCGTTACCCACAAAGCGCACCACACCGATATCGTCAGTCTTAAGCTCTGCCTGAAAGTCGGCCAGCACCTTTTTGAAGGCGGCTTCGGCATTATCAACCTGGCTTGCCAGGACCGGCGGTTCAGCGGCCATGGGAAGGCTCCCGGGGCGGCGGCATTAAATCCGCTATAACTTGCTCTTCCAGATTATGAAGGTTCCCCTCGGCCGTCCAGGCAAGCTTGCGAGAGCTGGTTTTGACCTCAAGACCGGCGATGAGACCCGGGTCAGTCTCGAACCGGAGGTTTATGTGCGAGCCGAATCTGGCCTGAATTGCAGCCCAAATATTAGCCCGGTTCACCTCATCGACGGGGAAGGCGCTGACCACGAGGGCGGCATCGCCGGATTGGCGCAAAGACTCGCGGAAAGCCAGGTCAGCCTCGGCCGGCAACCGTTGCAGCCGGTCAAAAAACACCTGGAGGAACCGCTCCTCCAGGGTGACATCGCTCAATTCCCTCAGGATGAGGCGCGCCACCTCAAAGGCCTGTCGGCTGCAGCGTTCCTGCACCGTACGGGCTAAAGCGGCTTGTTCCCGGGACAGTGACTGCAGCCAGCCCTGGCGATATTCTTCCACTTCCTGCCGGGCTGCCGCCAGCAGGTTTTTTTTCTGTTGGGCCGCTTCAGCCTCCAGGTTGGCAGCCAAAACCTGACGCTTGTCCTCCAGTTCCTGAAGGCGCTTCTGGACTGCGGCCTCAGTTGCGGCTGTCTCCTGCCGCCGGGTTTCGGCCTCGGTGATGTGCGCCTGGATCTTGGCCTCCCGGGCGGCTATGGCCTGGGTTATGGGACCGTAGAGGAATTTTTTCAGCAGGAGCACCAGGATGAGGAAGTTAACCACCTGGGCGCCCACGGTGAACCAATCGATCAGCACTGATCAGCCCCCGGTCTTGGCGATGACATGGTTCCAGAAGGGATTGGCAAAGATCAGGATCATGGCCACGACCAGGCAATAGATGGCAAAGGATTCTATCATCGCCAGGCCGACGAAGAGGTACGGGTGATGGTGGCTGCTTCGTCGGGCTGCTGGGCGATGGCGGACATGGCCTGGGAAATGGCCCGGCCCTGGGCCAGGGCCGTACAGATGGAGCCGATGGCGATGGTCAGGCCGGCGGTAAAAATTGACACTGCGCCGATAATAAAGCTGGCATCCATAAGGTTCAATCCTCCTTAGGGTTTGCTGTGGAAGCCGGTGCGGGTTGGTCGGCAGGCGCCGGGATCTGTGTCTTTTCGGCATGGGCCTGCATGGCTGAGGCAATATAGACCGTGGCCAGAACTGCAAAGATAAATGCCTGGATCTGGCCTATTAAGAGTTCCAGGAGCTGCATGACCACGGGGAAAAACAAAGGCACGACGGCCAGCAGAATGGCCCCCAGCATGGCGCCGCTCATGACATTGCCGAAAAGGCGGACCGCCAGCGCCAGGGTCCGGGAGAGTTCGGACATCAGGTGAAACGGCAGCATGAAAACCGTGGGTTGGAGATAATGTTTCAGGTAGGCCCGCAGACCCTGCCGGCTGATGCCGAACAAGGGAACCGCCACCAGGACGCATAACGCCAGGGCCGCAGTGGTGGAGAGCGAATCCGTGGGCGGATGGTACCCGGGAATAATGCTCAGCAGGTTGGAAACAGAGATAAAAATAAACAGGCTGCCGATAAAAGGGAGCAAATCGCCGGCGGGCTGCTGGCTGATCTGTTGAATCTGATCGGCAATGGTGACGACGACGGTTTCCAGAACATTCTGCCAGCGGGACAGTGGCGGGTCCACTGCCAGTCGGCGGGTTACCAGCCAGGAACCTCCCGCCAGGAGCATCATAACCAGCCAGGTGTACGCCAGGGTGGCATACAGGTGGATGGGGCCCCACTGCCAGAGGAGCCAGCTGTCGAGACTGATTTCCATAGGTGATAAAAAATGCTTTCGGCTGTCAGCTAAGGCAAAAAACAAGCACTTTTTGTTCCACTCCAATATATTTTTTCAGTTGACCACTGCTCACCGCTTACCGCTCACTGTTCTGGTCAATCTTCTGGCGTTCCTGGCTGACCCAGCGCCAGGCGTTCAAGCAGCCCAGGATTATGCCCAGCAGCAGCAGCATCAGCGTCCAGGAATATTTGCTCGGCCAGGTGCCATCGATCCAGACCCCCAGGGCAACGCCTAAGAGGGTGGGAATGACCACGGACCAGCCGATCAGCCCGAACATGCCCAGGCCGAACCAGACATTGCCCTTGCCGCCGGATTGGGTCTTCAGCCGGCGGGCCGCTTTAATTTTGATCTGCCGGTTGAAGTCGTCGCCGGGGTCTGACGGTATTTCCGGTTTTTTGGGCTCAGGCATATTCTTTCATCTTCAGAAATCGGCGGATGAAATTAGCTTCCAGATGGGCCAGGGCGGCACGCGCCTGCTTTTCATGGTCGGCTAGAGCCCTGAATTGCCGGGCCATGACCTCCCGGAGCTGACCCAATTGGGGCCCGCTGACGGCGTTAACGGTTGCCACCACCACCTCGGAACCGCATTTGACCAAAACTCCATCCGCCACCGCGAGATAGACCTCGTCCTCCGTCCCGTCCTTGACATAGGACAGCAAACCGGGGACCAGGACGCTTACCATATCGATATGGCGCGGCAGGAGACAGAACTGGCCGTTGGGAGCCTCGGCCGTGACCTTGGCGACTTCCTCTGACAACAAAACTTCGGTGGGCACAGGACTTTAAGCTGCATCTTTTTTGGCCTCAGCGATGCTGCCGATCATGTAGAGGGCGCTTTCCGGGTAACTGGTGAATTCGTCGTTCAGGATTCTTTCGCAGCCGGTCAGGGCCTCGTCCAGCGACACCATTTTCCCGGGGTGGCCGGTAAATTGTTCGGTGCTGAAAAATGGCTGCGTAAAAAAGCGTTCCAGCCGGCGGGCTCTGAAGACCACCTGCCGGTCTTCCGGCGAAAGTTCCTCCAATCCCAACATGGCGATGATATCTTTCAGTTCCTCATACACGGCCAGGGTCCGCCTGACCTCCTGGGCCACCTGGTAATGCCGGGAGCCGGCAATGGGAGTGGCCAGCATTTTGGAGCCTGACTGCAGGGGGTCGATGGCCGGGAAAAAGACCCTCGCTGGCGCGTTTGCGGGAGAGCACGATGGAGGAAGACAGATGGGCGAAGGTATGCGTGGCGGCCGGGTCGGTGAAATCATCGGCCGGGACATAGACGGCCTGCACCGAGGTGATGGCGCCTGAAGCCGTGCTGCAGATGCGTTCTTCCAGTTCGGCAAGTTCCGTGGCCAGAGTCGGCTGGTAGCCCAGACGGGAGGGCAGCAGGCCCATAAGACCGGAAACTTCCGAGCCGGCCTGAATAAAGCGAAAAATATTGTCAATGAGCAGCAGGACATCCTGATGGGCGTCATCCCGGAAATACTCGGCCATGGTCAGGGCGGCGTGGCCGACGCGAAACCGGGCGCCCGGCGGCTCATTCATTTGACCGAAGACCATGACGGTATTATCCAGAACCCGGGCGTCCTTCATTTCCCGGTAAAGTTCTTCGCCTTCCCGGCAGCGCTCGCCGATGCCGCAAAAGATGCTTATGCCTTCGTGCCGTCCCACCGTATTGTGGATCAGTTCGGTAATAAGGACGGTCTTACCCACGCCTGCACCCCCAAACAGGCCTGCCTTGCCGCCCCGCTCCAGAGGGGCAAGGACATCCACTGCCTTAATGCCGGTCTCGAATATTTCTGAGCTGGTGGTGCGCGCCATGAGAGAGGCGGGGACCTGGTGAATAGACCGCCACTCGCCGCCGGTAATCTGCTCACCCAGATCGATCGTTTGACCGAAGACATTAAACATGCGGCCGAGCAGACGTTGCCCCACCG
>CAWBKT010000007.1:0-87911 GCA_963789385.1 uncultured delta proteobacterium
AGCAGACCGCGATAAAAATTGTTCGCCAGCACCCGCACGGTTTGTGAGCGCAGCAGCTTTTTTGACCCGGGCCAGTTCAGATTCTGCCAGGCCGTCAGTTCAGTCTGATTATCGATTTCCTCCCAGACTGACTCTTCCAGCCCCGACAGTGACTGTCCAGGAGCGGCAATGCCGGTAATCGCGAGCAGCCCCGGGTCCTGGGAGGTAGATCGGGGCGGTGACAGATTTACTTCAATCTGGATGGCCAGGCCGGGACGAGCCAATTTTTGATAATAGCGTGAAGCCTTCCCCAGACCCAAAGCCGCCGCCAGGAGCAGGATAGTATAGGTATCCGGATGATCAATGGCAGGTATATGGAAACCCGCCAGAAATGCCTCTACCTGGGAAACTTTTTTAAAAATGGCCCGGCGCTCGCCCCGTTGCGGCGGCTCCGTGGTATGCACTGTCGGCACGGGCCCGGAACCGGGGATGTTGCCGAAATATTTGGCAACTAATTCTCTGGCTCTTTCCGGATCCACATCCCCGGCAACGGTGGCCACCATATTGGCCGGGTTATAATAGGTGCGGAAATATTCCTGACAATCTTCCAGAGTCATAGCCACCAAATCGCTGTCCCAGCCGATTACCGGCCATTTATAGGCATGTTGGGAGTAGGCCGTGGCAAAAAGCAATTCCAGGGGCAGGCCAAAAGGGCTGTCCACCGAACGCAATTTTCGTTCGCTGCGCACTACTTCCCGTTCCGAACCAAAACTCTCCGGCGTCAGGTCCAGGTTAAGGAGCCGGTCCGCCTCAAGCCTTACCGCCAGTTCCAGATGTTCCGCCGGAAGGTTTTCAAAATAGGAGGTATTGTCCTGAGTGGTAAAAGCGTTGACTTCCCCTCCCTTGGCCTGGATGATGCGGGCAAATTCTTCGGGGCCGAGTTCCTTGGAACCTCGAAACATCATATGTTCGAAGAGGTGGCTGATACCGGTGATTCCCTGCCTTTCGTTGCGGGAACCGACGGCATAATGAAGTTGAAAGGAGGCTATAGGCAGACTGGAATTGGGCAAGACCAGAAGTTTCAAACCATTATCAAATCGATATTCCTTGATTTCAATGGCCGGGTTCCAGTTCTTGGGGTCGAGATTTTTTGGCATAGTGTTCCCCATTTTTAGCAGTTTGAATCAAACATTTATCGTCATGGCGGTCAGCTTGCAGCACAGAAAAAAAGTTGATTTTTAGCTGACCGCTGACTGCGGAAAGCCTTTTTATTTTTTACCAGGCGGATACCCCGCCCAATCCGTGAGCAAAGACTCATCCACTTCCACCTCAGCCGGTGATGCCGGCATTATGGGTATGGCTTTGGGTTTCTCGCCGTTTAACAATCTCTGGACCAATTCCGCGGCTTGTTGGCCGATGGTGTCATAATTGAGCGTGACGCTCAGAACCGCGCCTCGGCGGTCGAGGCGGGGATTGCCGTTTACCACCACAAACCGGCGCTCGAGGCCCAGGGTCATTAAGTGCCGGGCGTAATTTTTCGAGAATTGGTCCGGTGGAATATAAATCACCTGAATACCCTGCTTTCTCAGTTCATCAAGAACGACGATTGCTTCCGGACCTGACTGAGCCGGCCGCGCGGTCAACGTCAGGCCGGCTGACTGGGCCAGGGCAGCAAAATTTTGTTTGAGTTCAACCGAGGGACCTTCAGAGGGATCATAGATGAGTCCCCAATGACGTTTGGCCGGAAACAACTGTGCCGTCTTCTCAATGGCTTCTTTCAGGGGAGGCGGGCTGGCGATGCCGGTGATATTTGCCTGGTGGTCATCGGGGTGGTCTTTATTGTAGGCGGCGCCGGTGTGAAAAGGATCTGCCACCATGGCAAAGACAACCAATCCTTTTTTTATTCTGGGAGCAGTCAAGGCCAAAGCCTGGGTGCCCAAGACAATTAAAAGGCGGGGCTGCTTCAGGGCCAGTTCTTTTAGGAAAATTTCTCCTTGGTGATAATTCCCGGCGGCATCGACCACCGGTAATTTTTGTTCCAGGACACGTTCCATCCCACTCAGAACGGCTCTAGCCTGGGGAGTAAGGTCCCAGCAAAAAACCTCAATATCATCCCTGGCATCAATCGGCTGGACTGGAGCCAGGAAGAGCAGCAGAGGAAGCAAGCTGACGAGGAGAAATTTTTTGTTCATCACATCCGGTTATTGACCGAGGAATATCGCCTTGGTCATGGATATTGCGGGCCGGGCGACCAAACTCAGAATTAATGGATAATTTTAGCTATCCGGTCCCAGCGTGGCCAGAATTTGTTTTTATCCAGGGAAAAATAAATAATCCAGGCTTTGCCCCGAACATTATCTATAGGCACAGTCCCCCAAAATCGGCTGTCATAACTGTGGTCCCGGTTGTCACCCATGACAAACAGTTGGCCCGGCGGCACGGTAAAAGGGCCAAAATTATCCCGGTGGCTGCCTTCAGAACCTGAAATCCACTGATCATTCTGATCAATAATATGGTAATCCTTAAAAATTGCCTGAGGCGTTTCCGTTAATGTATCATTCACGTACAATTTTTTATTAATGATTTGGATTTTATCCCCGGGTATGCCGATGACCCGTTTAATAAAATCTTTGGTGGGGTCTTTGGGATAAATAAAAACCACGACATCTCCCCGCTGCGGCGTTCCGTTGGCAATAACTATTTGATTTGTAAAAGGATTGCGAATGCCGTAAGAAAATTTATTTACCAGCAGGTAATCGCCGATCTGCAAAGTTTCCAACATGGACCCGGAAGGTATGGAGAAAGCCTGCACGATAAAAGCCCTGATAAACAGAGCCAGGAACAGGGCAATGACGATGGCTTCGAGATATTCTCGCCATAGAGGTTTTTTTCTTTTCGTAAGTGCGTCTGACGAATTACCGAAAGGCGCCTCAGTTGCTCTGGACATGGTTACTCCCGTAAGCCGAACACCGCCAGGAAGGCCTCCTGGGGTATTTGAATTTTGCCTATCTGTTTCAGGCGCTTCTTGCCTTCTTTCTGTTTTTCCAAAAGCTTGCGCTTTCGACTGATATCGCCGCCGTAACATTTGGCGGTGACATTTTTACGCAGGGCCGGCACCGATTCCCGGGCAATGACCCTGGAGCCGATGGCCGCCTGAATTACCACCTCAAACATCTGCCGGGGGATAATTTTTTTTAGTCTTTCGGTTAATTCCCGGCCCCAGCGGTAAGCCTTGTCTTTGTGTACGATGATCGACAGAGCATCGATCGGTTCACCATTTACCATCAGGTCCATCTGTATGAGGGAAGAAGGCCGGTACCCCAGCATCTCATAATCCATGGAGGCATAGCCCCGGCTCAGAGATTTGAGCTGATCATAAAAATCCATGAGGATTTCGTTCAAAGGTAATTCGTAAATCAGCAACGCCTTCTGGTTGGGGAAAAAACGAATTTCCACTTGCCGGCCCCGCTTTTCTTCGCACAGGTTCAGAATATTTCCCAAGTACTCAGCAGGCGTATGGATTTCCACCCGGACGATGGGCTCTTCCAGGTGCTCAATTCTGCCCCAGGGCGGCAGTTTGAGGGGGTTGTCCACCCAGATCTCTTCACCCTTGGTGGTTATGACTTTATAGACTACCGTGGGTGCGGTGGCCAACAGGGATAATTCATACTCCCGCTCCAGACGTTCCTTGATTATCTCGAGATGGAGCAGACCCAAAAAACCCAGGCGAAAACCGAAACCCAGAGCCGCAGAAGTTTCCGGTTCATACGTGAACGAAGAATCATTGAGGCGCAGCTTTTCCAGCCCCTCTTTGAGGCGGCCGTATTCCCCCGGATCCACCGGATAAAAACCGCTGAAAACCATGGGTTTGATCTTTTTAAAACCGGGAAAAGGTTCCGAAGTGGGGTTAACGGCATCAGTAATGGTATCGCCGATCATGGCGTCAGCCAGGTTTTTGATGGTGGCGGTTAGAAAACCCACTTCACCCACGCTTAAGGTGTCCACGACCGTGGCATGGGGGCTGAAGATGCCTAACTGATAGACCTCATACGTTTTCCCGGTGGCCATGAGGAGTATTTGCTGGCCCCGCTGCACTTTGCCGGCCAAGACCCGGACCATGACCACAGTCCCTACATAAGGATCGAACCAGGAATCGAAGATCAGCATCTTCAGAGGGTCGTCGGCTCGGCCTTGCGGAGGCGGCACCCGGGTGACGATGGCCTCCAGAATCTCTTCGATGCCTTGGCCGGTTTTGGCACTGGCGTGGATAGCCGAGAGCAGGATCGACGCCGATAATTTCCTTAATTTCTTCGGCCACCTTGTCCGGGTCGGCGTTGGCCATATCACATTTGTTGAGCACCGGAATGATTTCCAGATTGTTGTCCAGGGCCAGGTAGGCATTTGCCAGGGTCTGCGCCTCTACTCCCTGGGAGGCGTCGACTACCAACAAAACCCCTTCGCTGGCTGCCAGGCTCCTGGAAACTTCATAACTGAAATCCACATGGCCGGGGGTATCGATCAGATTGAGAAGATACTCCTGTCCATCTCTGGCACGATACCAGAGACGTACTGCCGCGGCTTTTATGGTAATTCCCCGTTCCCGCTCCAGGTCCATACTGTCCAGGAATTGATCCCGCTTTTCCCGGGAGGTGATGGCGCCGGTATGTTCCAACAATCGGTCTGCCAGAGTGGACTTGCCGTGATCGATATGGGCAATTATCGAAAAATTTCGGATATATTCTGGATTCATACAATTGACGGGAAGTGGTTCCAGTCTAATCTCCGCAGTTTAGTCGGTTAACCGGCGAATTAACTCCGGTCCCTGGGCAAAAGAGTCTAGATAATAATCCGCTTCCAGATGAGGGCTGCGAAAGGCTACTAATTTAACCCCGCAGTTGCGGGCAAACTCCTGATCGACGCTGGAATCGCCAAAATACAGGGCCTCCTCCGGTCCAATACCAAAATGTTGAAATATTTTTAAAAAAGACTCCGGGTGAGGTTTAGGATGCTGCACGTCCTGAGCGGAAATGATGATGTCAAAAAAATCCTGAAGACTATGGTGTTCAAAGACGGCCTTGGTAGTAATGGTGCGATTGGTGGCCACGGCAGTGCCGAACTTGGGGCGCAGAAATTGCAGGAATTCTATCAGGTGCGCCTCCCGCCGCATGAGGGGAATGAACCGCATGTAATCCATACTGAAGCAATACTTTATAATATCATCCATATTGACCTGGTCCGGAAAAATATGAGCCAAAGATTCATAAACCGTATGAGCATGAATATAATCAATGGCTGCTTCATTCATGGCCGGGAAATTAAAATGCTCCAGGACATGATTATAATAAGCAATATTTGAAGAACGGGAGTCGAATAAGACCCCATCGCAATCAAAGGCAACGACTTTTAGTTTCATATGATTTCAAGTGTGGAGAGTTTTTCTATGGAATCATTGGAGGCCATATTAAAAATATTAAAGAATAATTTTAACCCTGAATATAGCACTTGTCAATGAATCGGAAAAAAATCTGCAATAACCTGCCTAGATAAAACAATTTTCGGGCTACTAACAGGCGCGTATTTTTTATTTTTTTTTAAAAATATCTGCTATAATAATCTAGTTATATTCTTGTCCATAAAGAGCAGGTTACCATATGAAAGCACTCCTTGCACTTGAAGACGGCCTGGTGCTTACCGGCCGCTCTTTTACCGGGCCGGGCGAGGCCGGGGGAGAGGTAGTCTTCAACACCTCCATGACCGGTTACCAGGAAATTCTTACCGATCCTTCGTATACCGGCCAGATTGTCACCATGACCTACACGCTTATCGGCAACTACGGGATTAATTTTGAAGATGTCGAATCCCGGGGGGTCCAGGCCGAAGGGTTTATCGTCAAAGAATATCATCCCTATCCCTCCAATTGGCGGGCCAAAGGCAATTTAGCGGAATACTTAAAAGCCAGCGGTACATTGGGCGTGGAAGGCATCGACACCCGGGCGGTCACCAAAAGGATACGGGAAGCCGGAGCCATGCGGGGGCTTATCTCTACCGAGGATTTGGATCCGGAATCACTGGTGCGCCGGGCCCGGGCACTTCCCGGCATGGAAGGCGCCAACCTGGTGGACCAGGTTACCTGCCCGGCACCTTACTGGTGGGATGAATCTGCCCTCGGCGGAAATACCGCACCTAAAGACTTGCAATCGCTTTGGCAGGAACGTACCGGCAAAAAAATCATATTGTACGACTATGGGGTTAAATTTAATATTATTCGGAACCTTAAGGCCCGGGGCCTCGAGGTTCTGGTCGTCCCGGCCGCGACTCCGGCCGCGGAGGTTTTAGCTCTCAACCCGGATGGCGTGGTCCTTTCCAACGGCCCCGGGCGACCCGGCGGCGGTGACCTACGCCGTGGACAATGTCCGCCAGGTCTTGGGCCAGAAGCCGGTCTTCGGCATCTGCCTGGGTCACCAGCTCATGGGCCTGGCTTTGGGCGGGCGCACCTTCAAATTAAAGTTCGGTCACCGGGGCGGCAATCAGCCGGTGAAGAATCTCCTCAACGGCCGGGTGGAGATCACCTCCCAGAACCACGGTTTTGCGGTGGACCTCAATTCCATTGCCGACCCTGCCGTGGAACTGACGCATGTTAATCTGAATGACAATACCCTGGAAGGTCTGCGGCATCCCAAACTCCGGGCCTTTTCAGTGCAATATCACCCGGAGGCCAGCCCCGGCCCGCATGACGCGGATTATTTGTTTGATGAGTTTATCGGGTTGGTAAATAAAACAAGATGAAATTTTATATTTTGGGGCAATTCTATGAAATTAAAAGTCGTGTTTGAGCCGAGCGATGAAGGCGGGTACACAGTCTACGTGCCGTCACTTCCTGGATGTATTTCAGAAGGTGACACGATGGAAGAGGCCTTGGCAAACATACATGAAGCGATATCCTTGTATCTCGAAGGGTAACCACTTCAGTTCGCTGATAGATTCTAAGTATGCCTGAAATCGATAAACTCCTCTTTAGAATTTTAAGGGGGATCTCAGATAATAATATTCCTTTTGATGGGATCTGCCATTTGCTTAAAAAATATGGGTTTCAGGAGCGCATCAAGGGAAGTCATCACATTTTCTCTAAGGAGGGGGTTGTGGAAATATTAAACCTGCAACCCAAGGAAGGCAAGGCCAAAACCTATCAGGTTAAGCAGGTCCGCCAGGTTCTCCTGAAATATCGTTTGGGAGGCGAAGAATGAGTAACTACCGCTATGAAGTCATTATTTATTGGAGCGATGCAGATCAGGCCTTCATTGCTGAAGTCCCCGAACTTCCTGGTTGCGCTGCCGATGGCGATACTTATCAGGAGGCGGTGTCCAACGTCGAGACTATTATTCAAGAGTGGATAGAAACTGCACTGGAATTGGGGAGGCCTATTCCAGAACCTAAAGGCCGTCTTCTTTATGCCTAAAACTTTAAAATTTAGCAATCAAATATTCTTAAGTATTTTTTAAAGCGAGGTAAAAGTCAATGAAGGTATGCACAATAGGTCTTGATCTGCCCGATGGCAAGGTCAAGTATCATGACGATAAGTTTGTGGAACTGGTAAAAAAGTGTGATCCGTTGAAGGTAACCCCTTTTTATATGGAATTCATGCAAGACGATTTTGTCCATGCCGACGCCTTTGTCGTGGCAGCTGATCGGGCTCTGGATCTGCTGATCCTGGATATGGAGAAACTGGAAGCCCGGCGGGACCGCACCGAAGATGCCTTTGAAAAGGATCTGCTGGCCAAATGTTTAGAGATGTTGGAAAGCGAAGAACCCCTGTGTGATGGCTTATATTCTCCGGAGGAGTTGTCTCTTTTAAAGGCCCTGGCCCCGCTGAGCCTGAAACCGACTCTGGTATTATCCGAGGCGGTGGCGGTCAACGAGATTATCACCAGGGTGTTGGCCAAAGCCGGAACGGTATTTTTCTACACTGTGGGCAAGCAAGAAGTGCATGCCTGGCCGGTGCCTATTCATGCCGATATCGTCACCTGCGCCGGTAAGATTCACACCGATCTGGCCCGGGGCTTCATTAAGGCCGACATAGTCAAATATGACGATTTTCTCAATGTTTTCAATATGCAGGAGGCCCGGACCAAAAAACTGGTCCACCTGGTAGACCGGGATTATCATATTGAAGACGGGGACATTGTTGAAATCAGGTTTAATGTTTAAGAATTTTTAATTTCCCTGCAGATTTAATGCTGATTTCCAATGCAGAAATCACGATCGGCTAATTAAAGATTGGTTTAGCTATGAACGAAGCATCTCTCCGAAAATGGCATCGTTGGCTGGGGGGTGGGATTGTTGCCTTTGTCGTTTTGCAAACCCTCTCGGGCCTGATTCTCAATGTAGAGGATCTTTTTGAGGTTGCCGCAGTTACCGGCTGGTCCAACCTGCTCCACCGCGGCGGCGGGGATTTTGGCACTGCATATCGGACCATCCTTGCCCTGGGCCTCCTGGGCCTGGCCATTTTGGGAGTTCTGATTTTTTTCAAGATCCGCCAGCGCACCAGAAAAAAATGAATCAGTATTTTTCCAATATTCGAAACGTAATTATATGCTGCAATTCAATCTGTAGAGAGTCATTAAGACCCATGCCCAAACGCACTGATATCAAAAAAATTCTTATCATCGGCTCAGGTCCTATCATTATTTCCCAGGCCTGCGAGTTCGACTATTCCGGCACTCAGGCCTGCAAGGCCCTTAAGGAAGAGGGTTATGAGGTAGTCCTGATTAACTCCAATCCTGCCACTATTATGACCGACCCGGAGACTGCGGACCGCACCTACATTGAGCCGATTACTCCGGAAATCGTCTGTAAAATCATCGAACGGGAGCGCCCCGACGCCATTCTTCCCACCCTGGGCGGCCAAACCGGCCTCAACTGCGCCGTGGCCGTGGCCGAAACCGGTATCCTGGAGCGTTTAGGGGTCGAAATGATCGGCGCCAATCCACAGGTCATAAAAAAGGCGGAGGACCGGCAGCTTTTTCGGGACGCCATGGCCAACATAAAACTGCGGGTCCCTGAGAGTGTGATCGTGCGCTCCATGGCGGAAACCCTGGCGGCCACGGAAGTCCTGGATTATCCCATCATCGTTCGGCCCAGCTTCACCCTGGGCGGCACCGGTGGAGGAATTGCCTATAACCTGGAGGACTTAAAAGAATTTACCTCCTACGGGCTGGAGGCCAGCATGATTCATGAGGTCATGCTGGAGGAATCGGCTCTGGGCTGGAAGGAATTTGAGCTGGAGGTGATGCGGGATTTTAAAGATAATGTCGTTATTATCTGTTCCATTGAGAACTTAGATCCCATGGGCGTGCATACCGGCGATTCCATCACCGTAGCTCCGGCGCAGACTCTGAGCGACCGGGAATATCAGATGATGCGGGACGCGGCCATCGCTATTATTCGTGAGATCGGCGTGGAGACGGGCGGCTCTAATATTCAGTTTGCCATTCACCCGGAAACCGGTGAAATGGTAGTCATCGAAATGAACCCCCGGGTTTCCAGGTCCTCAGCCCTGGCTTCCAAGGCCACCGGCTTTCCCATTGCCAAGATTGCCGCCAAACTGGCCGTCGGCTTTACTCTCGATGAAATTCCCAACGATATCACCAAAGAAACTTATGCCTCTTTCGAACCCACCATCGACTATTGTGTGGTGAAAATCCCCCGCTGGACATTTGAAAAATTCCCCGGGGCCGAAGACCTGCTCACCACCTCCATGAAATCCGTGGGGGAAGTTATGGCCATCGGCCGCACTTTTAAAGAGGCCCTGCAGAAGGGGCTGCGCTCTCTGGAAATATCCCGCTATGGCCTGGGGGCGGACGGCAAGGACCTGGGAGAACAGCCCTGGGAAATTATTCAGGCCAGGTTGACCACTCCCAACTCCCAGCGGCTGTTCTACCTGCGTCAGGCTTTTCGCCAGGGGATGACAATTCAAGAGGCTTTTGATCTGACCAAAATCGATCCCTGGTTCCTGTATCAGATCCGCGACCTGGTGCAATTCAGCGATGAATTGGCCTCCTACGGAACCATGCTGCTTCAGGGCCGGGAAGGGGCGCACCTGCCGGATATGCTGCGGCGGGCCAAGGAACACGGTTTTTCAGATGTCCAACTGGGCCACCTTTGGGGACTGAACGAAGATAAAATCCGCCGCCTGCGGCTGGATTACGACATTCGACCGGTATATAAGCTGGTGGACACCTGCGCCGCCGAGTTCGAAGCTTATACGCCGTATTATTACTCCACTTATGAAGTGGAAGATGAAAGCCGCAAGAATGATCGACGCAAAGTGGTCATTCTGGGCGGCGGGCCCAACCGCATCGGCCAGGGCATTGAATTTGACTATTGTTGCTGCCATGCTTCCTTTGCCCTGAGGGAAATGGGTATCGAGTCCATCATGGTCAATTCCAACCCTGAAACCGTGAGCACCGACTACGACACTTCCGATAAGCTCTTTTTTGAGCCGCTGACCCGGGAAGACGTGCTGAACATTATCGACACCGAAAAACCTCTGGGCCTGATCGTTCAATTCGGCGGCCAGACTCCGCTCAACCTGGCCGTGCCGCTGGCCAAGGCGGGCGCAACCATCCTGGGCACCTCTCCCGATGCCATCGACCGGGCCGAAGACCGGGAACGGTTCAAGGTATTGCTCGCCAAATTAAACCTGAAACAGCCTGACAACGGCACTGCCACCACCACGGCCCAGGCCCTCAAGATTGCCCGTCAGATCAGTTATCCTGTGGTTGTCCGGCCCTCGTATGTTTTAGGAGGGCGGGCCATGCAGATTGTCGCTGACGATCGGGCCCTGGCTAATTTCATGAGCTGGGCTTTGGAGGTCTCTCCGGAACACCCGATTCTCATTGACAAATTCCTGGAAGACGCCATTGAAGTGGATGTGGATGCTATCTGTGACGGCTCCATGACCATTATTGGCGGCATCATGGAACACATTGAGGAGGCGGGCATCCACTCCGGAGATTCCGCCTGCGTGCTGCCGCCGTATTCCCTGGATCAATCTCTCCAGGCGGAAATAGCCCGTCAGACCAAAGCCCTGGCCGCGGAGTTGGGTGTCGTGGGCCTGATGAATATCCAGTTCGCGGTCAAAAACCAAGAAATTTATCTTTTGGAAGTAAATCCCCGGGCCTCCCGGACCATTCCTTTTGTCAGCAAAGCGACCGGGGTGCCTTTGGCCAAACTGGCGACCAAAGTTATGTTGGGGCATTCTCTGAAAGATTTAGGCTTCACTGAACAAATCAGGCCAGGTTATTTTGCCGTTAAAGAATCCGTTTTCCCTTTTCGGCGCTTCCCCGGGGTGGATCCGTTGTTGGGTCCGGAGATGCGTTCCACCGGCGAAGTCATGGGTTTGGATAATAACTTTGCCCTCAGTTTCGCCAAATCCCAACTCGCGGCCGGGCAGCGCCTCCCTGCCGGCGGCGGCGTGCTTTTCAGCGTCAAGGACCCGGACAAGCCTGCCCTGGTTGAAATTGCCGGGGGGTTCAAAGACTTAGGCTTTGAGCTTTTTGCCACCCATGGGACTGCCGAATTTTTAACTGATAAGGGTTTTAAGGTCGCAATGGTTCACAAAATCCGAGCCGGTCGGCCAAATATCATTGACCGCATCAAGAGCAAGGATATTTCCCTGCTGATCAACACTCCTATGGGCCGCTATACTTCCGATGATTCCATCTCCATCCGTCGCGCCGCCTTGGAATATGACATTCCCTATACTACTACCATCGCCGCGGCCAAAGCTACTCTGGAGGCAATTCGGGCCGTGAAAACCGGCCAGTTGGAGGTTCAGAGTTTGCAGGAATACCATAAATCAATCCCTATGAGGAGGACATTACTATTAATACTTCATCAACCAATGATAACAAGGTTCTGGAATTAGCCGTCCAGCTATTTAAAGATATCTATACCTTTACAGATACCTGGCCGACTGCGACGGCCGAAAATTTCAGCCTGGTTATGGACATCAGGAGGGTTGCCATAACCCTCCCCAACCATATCACGGAAAGTCTTAATCGTCTTCATGATGAGGACTCTTTGCATTTCCTGGAGGAATCGCAAAACACCCTGGCGGAATTGGAAAGCCGGCTGCTTGCCGTCCGGGATCAACAGGACCTCGCAACCGAGAAATTTGACCAGCTCCTGGCCCGGATTGACAAGATTAAAACCATGCTCCGGGATATCAAAAGCCGCGCCTGAGGTAATTGAAGCCGGATAATTCAACAGAAAAAAATGATGTTGTTTTTATAAAAATACTGTTAGAATACCTTAAAAGGCAGGATGCTGACGCCTCCCGCCTTTTTATTTTTCGTTAGTTGAACATTTTGATAGTCATTTAAAATAAAGCATGCTTCTCTACAATCCCTTATCTCCCTGCTTGTCAGGCAGTAGCCGTCCCAAGGAATACTGCGGTATCTTCGGGATCTACGGCCATCCGGAAGCGGCCCGTCTGACGTATTTCGGCCTGTATGCCCTGCAGCACCGCGGCCAGGAATCCTGTGGCATAATTACCGGCGACAATTATCAGGTCCGGCAGCACAAGGGCCTGGGGCTGGTCCCGGAGGTTTTCAATCAGCCGGTGCTCGACAGCCTGTCCGGTCACTTAGCCATCGGCCATGTGCGTTACTCCACTACCGGGTCGACCCTGATGCGCAATGCCCAGCCCTTTGTCGTGCATCACGGCGGTGAGACCCTGGCCATCGGTCACAACGGCAATCTGGTTAATGCCCAGGAACTCCGCCACCGCCTGGAGCAGGAAGGTTCCATTTTCCAATCCACCATGGACACCGAAGTAATCGTGCACCTCATGGCCCGGCATTTTCGGGAAGGATTGGTGGAGGCCTTGACGGCGGCCCTCACCGAGGTGCGCGGGGCCTATTCCCTGGTCCTGGCCACGAAGGATAAAGTCATTGGCGCCAGAGACCCGAACGGCTTCCGGCCCTTGTGCCTGGGTAAAGTCAATGGCGCTCTGGTGCTGGCTTCGGAAACCTGCGCCCTGGATCTGGTGGAGGCCGAATACCTGCGTGACGTGGAGCCGGGCGAAATTGTCGTCCTGGATGATCACGGCCTCACCTCCTATAAGACCTTACCCCCGGCTCCGAAAAAATTCTGTATTTTTGAATTCGTTTATTTCTCCCGCCCCGACAGTTTGGTTTTCGGTAAAAACGTGTATCAGATCAGGAAACGTTTAGGATTAGCCTTAGCCCAAGAACATCCGGTTGACGCTGATTTTGCCATGCCCTTCCCCGATTCCGGTAATTATGCCGGCCTGGGCTATGCCGCCGGCCTTAAAATTCCCTTTGAGATGGGGGTTATCCGCAACCATTACGTCGGCCGCACCTTTATTCAACCTTCTCAAAGTATGCGTGATTTTTCGGTTCGGGTGAAGCTTAACCCGGTCCGGGAAATTTTACAGGGCAAACGCGTGGTGGTGGTGGAGGATTCCATCATCCGGGGGACTACTTCCCGCACCCGGGTAAAGACCTTGCGGGAAGCCGGGGCCACAGAAGTGAGCATGGTCGTCAGTTGCCCGCCGACTCGCTTCCCTTGTTACTACGGCATTGATTTTTCCAGCAAAGGCGAGCTGATCGCAGCTCATCAGACCGTGGCCGAGATTCGGGATTACCTGGGCCTGGATTACCTGGGCTATTTAAGCTTGGACGGCATGGTCGGGGCAACCGGCATGAACCGCGATAACTTCTGCCTGGCCTGCTTTAATGGGGAATACGCCGTCGAATTAGCCGGCGATTTTTCTAAAACCTGTTTTGAAAGCTGCATTGCCAGGTAAGATTAGTCAAACCAATTTTCCAAAGTTTTATATAAGAATGCCCCTGATTGGCAACTCGGCTCCCCGAGTTGTAGGGCGGGAAAGCGCAGCGCCTCCCGCCTTTTGGTTGGTATTCTCATGCCTCGTTGTGATTTCTCAATATGAAAAATTTTGACAAACGCGATATGAAGATTTGATCTATCAACCATCAATGCGGGAGTGCCTGACACCTGGTGGTTAAGATCAAAGCTTGCAGTCAAATCGGCACAGTGGGGCATAATTGAGGATAGAAGACCTTATCAGGAATTGGTCCGCTCCTGGTATGTCCGGCGATCAAATTGCATATATGAAATGGTTCTATAAATCCCAAGGAAAAATCAGAAATTCCATATTGATAGCAGTGAGCAGCAACAGGGGAATATATAATTAGACCCTTTCAGCAGGAACCAATTGACGCAAGATAGTGATGTCGCGTAACGGCGGCGCGCCGAACAGGCGGCTGTACTCCCGGCTGAATTGGGAGGGGCTTTCATAGCCGACCTGAAACGCCGCGTTGGTGGCATCCAGACGTTCAGTGAGCATCAACCGCCGCGCTTCGTTTAAACGCAGCCATTTTTGGTACTGTAGCGGGCTCATGGCCGTCAGCGCCCGGAAGTGGTGATGGAAGGTCGAGGTGCTCATATTTGCTGTCTTTGCGAGGTCATCGATCCGCAACGGGTTCGTGAAGTTACCCTTCAGCCAGTCGATGTCTTGGGGTGGATTGGTTTCCCTTTGGCGTACCTCAGGGGGATGCAGGGGTATTTCAGCCACCATGGCCAAGTACTCGCACATAATGGCCACGTAAGTGTCGTAGCCTTGGTGCCCGGTACAGTTTCTTTCCATGTAGGAGGTTAACTGTTTCCTGAAATCACTGAGAATTTTATCCTTTACTTCTCCATTTACTGACGATTCAGATAGGCGCAGTATTTCTGCAGATACGGCCAAATTGTAGGCGGCAATGGCGTCTACAATACTACCCTTATCTTGGGCGGCCCGAACCTGCCGGGCCTTGACAAACAATGGGTCTTGCAGAAGGTTTGAAAGTCGATTTTGTAGATCTTTAAGGAGCTGTGACTTTTTCATTTATCTTACCCAAGGAGGCTTGCCACGGTATCCCGGAAGAGACCCAAATCCAAAGGCACAACTTCGACCGGTACCTGGACCAGATCAAAGAAATCGAGGACTTCTTCGTCTGAAAGCGAATTAAGTCCGGGATCGATCACGAGGATTCTCGCGTATCTGCCCAGATTCATACGAAAATCCACTTCGTTCCACCCCGACAGGATCTTTGCGTTACGTGGCCAGGTTCTGATCCAGGTGGGGGTCATGATCAGCGTGCGATTCTCTTCCAAGCTTTTTACCTTCTCACCGAGAAAGGCGTCGATGCAGTTCTTCACCGGAGAGGTTCGAATACCGCAATTTCTGGCCAGAGAATTGATGTCAGGATGGCAATTCTGTCCGAACAGCAGGCGGACGTCGTCACCGGTTCGCTTTGCTGCGGCAAAAGCCCTGTTAAGCTCTGCTGCCAGACGATCGAGGTCGCAATGGAGCGCAGCATCCACCCAGACAATCTGAAGGTTCTCGCCGCCCAATTCGGGCTCAAGGACCGCGGAGAGCTCTTGCTTAAAAATACCGCAGGCGACCAAAGTCGGTATGGCCTTGACTGCGGAATTCTGGTCCATTTACTCTCTCCTTGCGACTTTCGTACATGTGCTCACCCTTTGGGGCAGATGCCTTGTATCGCATCCCCGCCCTAAAGAGGATCTAAGGCCTTGTGGTATAGATAGGACCCACCTGACGGATTTCTTTCTTTGGGTTTCGTCTTGCCCTCAACTCTGCCTCCGACCCCGCAATGACATAGATTGGCTCCACTCGGTTTCTCAGAGGCTTGAATACTTCCTGTATGAAAACCTGCCTGTGGTCGCTATAGTCGGACCGGCGTTCCTCCCCGGCGGGGCAAACCGCCATGCAATAGCCGCATTTGTAGTTCATCTTGTACATGAGGGACTGCCAGAGGGAGGCAGTTTCAGGGTCGCGAAAGCGCTGGCGATAGGCGGCCGTATCATCAGAGGCAATCATGGCATCGATCCAATCCAGGAAGCCGAGCATGTTGTCCCGATAAGAATGAGTCAGGCAAGCCATGGCATCGAAGGGTTCATGGGGGCGGATGGCGCCCACCGGGCAGACGCCGACGCACAATTTGCACTCAAAACAAGGGTTTTGGGACAGGGGCTGGCCATAGTGGTCCAGTTCCGCATCGATCAAAATGGAGTTCAACAGGATGGCATTACCGCGCTGCGGATGGATTACCAGGCGATTCAGGCCCATATGACCGAGGCCCGCGGCCACGGCCACAAGCTTGTGGCTTACGTCCCAGATTTTTCCGGGATAGCGGTTCATGTCCATGGGAAAAGCTCCGGTCATAGCCACACCTCGAATACCGACCTCACTAAGGTGACGGAGAATCGTCCTGGAAATCTTCATGAGCTCATCATCGGACCGGTTGATTTCATCGGCGTAGAGATAGCGGGCCGGACTCTGGATGTTTTCCCGGTTCATGCCATGGATGATCGAGATCAGGCTCCGCGTACGCGGATAGACGCGCAGTATGTCGCTGCGTTCCTGATCAAGGGCCTCCCGGCCGATTTCAACAAAGCCGGCGTCATAGGCGCCCGCTTCCAGACAGATTTGCCGGAGGGTTTTGGCAGAGGTCACCTTCGTCCTCTTATGGGTACCCGGATCATGCTGCTCCCCGTTGTCAGTAGCAGCGTTGATCATTTTGACGCAGTTCAATTCCGAATTTTCCTCCATCTTTTCTACCTCCTCAGATTTTCTTTCTCCTCCACCACACAATAGATCCCCCCGCCAGCCAGCCCCGCTCGAAAACAACCATTGTCGGAAATGCAGAAAGCCTTCCGCAGATCTCCGGACTTCCAGTGGCCGCATCCGCAATGGCGCACAGGATGCCGCCATGCACCGTGCCCAGGGGGCTGGTGTGCTGCTTCCCCGCTTCCAGTTCGATCGCCACCTGGCCGGGGCGCACGGCAGCCAGATCCATGCCGATGAGTTGGGCCACGGGCGGGCCGGGAACCTCACCGGCCATCATCTGCTGGCAATAATGCAACATGGTGCCGCCGTTTTTCGCCTCTCTCATGGCCGTCTCCTTATATGTGTATATGCACTTATGTCATTAAAAAAAATTACTTCTTACGGGTCAAAGAGATCATCTCCGACAAGTCGCCCAGGAGATTTTGCAACCTTTCGTCACCCAGCCCTTCCCGGACCCGTTCTTGTGCTTCTTCCCATAAAGGTATGGTTTTAGTCAGAACTTCCATCCCTCCAGCAGTCAAATTAATTTCCCTTTCCCGGCGGTCTTCCCCGGGTTTGATGGTAATTAATCCCCGATTCTCCAGGATCTCCAGATTCCTGGTCAAGGTCGTCCGGTCCATCACCATAACCTGGGCCAGTTTGACCACGGTTACTGGCCCCATTACTCGGGTGGCCATAAGCAAGGAGAATTGGGTGGCGCGGAGACCGCTGGGCCGGAGCGCTTCCTCGTAAAGATTGGTAATGGCCCGGGCGGCTTTGCGCACCTTAAGGCAGGCGCAGGTCCGACCGATTTTTTGGCATTCGGCGATTTCCGGCTGTTTGCAATCCGATGATGGCATGATTAATTATGAGTATATACACCTATTTTTTTCCTGTCAAGAAAATTTCATAATTACACGTTATCGCTAACTTACCATTATGGAAACTTCTTAAAATTGTCCATTAGTAGCGGATATGGTTTGAATATCTTCAATCCAGAATTAAAGTCGTAATTTTAAAGGATAGTTTGTGGATGAAGCTGCGCCAGCGGCTGAAAAAGGCCTGGACGCCGACTTCGTAGGTATCGTGCTGATGGGCTCCGGGAATAATATAAAGCTCCTTGGGTTCCGGGCCGCAGCTAAGAGGCGCTTGCCCTGGGCTGCGAGATGATTTCGTCCTGCCCGCCCTGAAAGAACAGGGGCGGGAGGCTGAGGCGGGTATCGAAGCTACGGTTGTCGCAGGCGAAGGAGAGGGCGCGGCAGAAGCGAAATATTTTTATCAACACCATAGTATTGATAATATTTATGAAATATTCTTTAGAAGATGGTTTGTCGCGCTTCTATCGCGCTACTGTCGCGCCCGTTTGGCGGATTTGCCGCACCTGGGCGCGACGACGTTGGTTGCGGCAGGCGCATGTTCAGATAACTTTTCAAAGAGCCAATGCCGACAAAAGTTCAAGACGGTCAAAATTAGACGACAAAAAAATTAGCATAGAACGAGGAAAAAAGACAGCACAGGCAGGACAGATGTCACAAAAAACCGCGCCGGGAGAAAAAGAGGGGAGTTTTTTGGTGATTAGGAAAAGGTGAAGATTATTGCCTTGGGAATTATGGGCCTTGCCAAAAATTCACATGGTTAAAAATCGCCACGCAGCCTGAAAACTCATTGGCTTGTTTAGCAAGCGGTTTTTTCCCGCCGGCGATGCCTCTCTCTACAGCGGCCGCAACTCCAGTTCCCCCCAGGCCCCCAGTTTATCCCCGGCAATCACCACTCCCCCCAAAATATCCCGGAGTATTAGACAGCCACTCCAGGGCTGCAGGAATATCGTCCGGCACTTTGACCCGATTTCCCAGAGCGGTGGCCGCGGCATCCGCCAGGGCGGTGTCGGCCGCCAGGACGCAGGCGGCGTCAGCCCGGCCCAGGCTTAAAGAGTGACCCACGGTTCCCGACGAGGTGCACACTCCCAGGGGAGTCATGGCCGCGGCCAGCAAAATCCCGACTTTCAGGCTCAAAGGCGAATTGCCTGCATACAGGGCCACGGTGGCCGCCTGGGAGGTTTTTAAAAAAATATCGCCGCCGTTTTCCACAATGACTTCCGGGCTGTACCTGTAATAAGGCCCGGCCCACCGCAGCCGCAATGGCCCCGGCCACCGCCGCCATGGGACCGACATGGACCCGGGCGCCGGCCTGAATCATTTCTTTAACTATCCTTGGGGCCAGCGGGTCTTCCGGCCAGGGAATCAAGCTTTCCAGAAATCCAGGGTGGCCGGCGATGTAGTGCTCCAACTGGCGGCGCTCCTGCAAAACGACTGTCGTGGCCGCGTCCCGGTATTCTTGCGTCGCCAGAATCATGAGGTCGGTCTCCTGGATCTTCACCTGAAAGCTCGTCAACCCGCCTCTGGCCATGCTGGTCCGATAGTTTCTTGCACTCATGCCGGATGCCCTGTTTTTTTATCAACCAAAATATTACGTTATCTATCTATTCTCAAAAGTAATTTCGTTTTCGGTGGACTCAAGGTGGCGGGCGCGCCCCCCTATAATGAACTTCTCTAGTGTTTGGTTAGAATCCCAAGGGCGGCCCATGGCCGCCGTTTACGGGAAAGCTTCCCGATGAGAAAAAACTTTCGAGATCGCTAGCTTATTTAATCACCCCAGATGGTAATCAATATTACTCCCAACATAAAGCCGGCCCCGGTTAATCGGTTGGAGAATTCTCCTTCCTGCAGCCATAAGCCGCCGTAGAGCACGCTGAACAACAGGCTGGTGCGCTTGACGGCAATCAGATATGCCGCCGGAGCCATACTAATGCCGTGGAAATGGCACAGGATGCTGGCTGCCATGCAACAGCCCATTAAAAATCCCCACAGTGGTCGTCGCCTGAGCTGAATTCCGGGGCGGGAGCTCCAGGGATATCCGGCCAACATGAAACCGCTGAAGATTGTCGGGTAAAATAAACCGAAAAATGTTGGGGCGGAATACAGTACCGCCAGTTTACCCAGGGCCGAAGTGACCGCAAACAAACCTGCCGCCAGCAGCATCCAGCGGGTTCCCGGCACCTGTCGGAAGACTGCCCAGGGCGCCAGCCATCCCTGGCGGCGGCCGTTGAGATTTAAGAAATAACTGCCCAGAACAATGCTCATAACGCCGGCCAGCCCCCAAAAATTCAAGGCCTCCTGCAGCAGCAGCCAACCGGTGAAAATCAGGAACAACGGCGTATAGGCCATGATGGGGGCGCAGACCGATAAAGGGGCTGTTTTCAGGGCCTGCATATAGCATAGAGTCGCGGCAGCCTCAATGGGCAGCGCCGCCCCAACGACCATGAGGAACTCTCGGCTAACGTCAGGAACCCTGGTCCACAACCAGCCGACGCTCAGGATGGGCACAGTGTAGCCCAGGCGCACCAGGACCATGCCGTAGGGGGAGAGACCGGTAAAAAATCGTTTCATCAGGGCATCTGCAGTCGCCAGACTCAAGGCCGATCCCAGCCCCCAAATTATCCACCATGACTCCATTACGCCCAAAAATTTTCTGATCTTGCCAGCGATTTCACGACAAAGCCCGAACCCGATTAAGGAGCAATTCTGCCGCCTGATCCACTTCGGCCAGCGTGGTCTGCCGGCCGACGCTTAAACGGACCGCCCCTTTGCCTATCTCCGGCAGCACGCCCATGGCCGCCAGCACATGCGAAAGTTTTACTTCCGGCCCATGACAGGCTGCCCCGGTGGAAGCCGCTAATTCGGGGAGGGCGGATAAAATTTCCGCCCCGCTGAGGCCGGGAAAGGAAACATTTAAGGTGTTGGGCAGGCGATCATTTTTCGGGCCGTTCAGCACCAGGGCCGGAAAACCCTCCTGCAGGCGCCGGTGCAGGCGGTCTCGCCCGGCCTGGAAATGCTCCATATCCTGAGTCAGCCTTTGCTTTGCCAGGTCACAGGCCACGCCCAGGGCCACATCCAGAATGACATTTTCCGTCCCCGCCCGCCTGCCTCCCTCCTGGGAGGCGCCATGCACCAGCGGCGTCAGTTGACACCCCTTTCTGATATAGAGCGCCCCGATACCCTTGGGCGCGTAAATTTTATGTCCGGCCACGGTCAAAAAATCCACCCCCAACTCACCCACGTTAACCGGGATCTTGCCCACTGACTGGGCCGCGTCGCTGTGAAATAGAATTCCCTGCTCTTTGGCCGCCAGACCTATTTTTTCCAGCGGCTGGATCGCTCCCGTTTCGTTGTTGGCATGCATCACTGAAATTAATACCGTCTCCGGCTTTATGGCCCGTCGGATGTCATCCGGGTCTACCTGCCCTTTGCCGTCCACCCTGACGAAAGTCACATCCCAGCCTTCCTCTAAAAGGAAAAGACAGGGATTGATGACGGCAGGGTGTTCTATGGCAGTGGTTATCAGGTGCCGCCCTCGCTGCCGATGGTAGTGGGCCGCACCCTTCAATGCCCAGTTATTGGCTTCGGTGGCGCCGCTGACAAAGAATATTTCCTCCGGCAGGCACCCCAGTAGTGCTGCCGTCTGGAGGCGGGCCCGCTCTACTCCGGCTCTGGCGCGCTGTCCCAAGGTATAGTCGCTGCTCGGGTTCCCGAAATCTTGGCGCAGATAGGGCTGCATCCCTTGAGCAACTTCCTCGGCAATGGGGGTGGTGGCGTTATAGTCTAAATAAATCAAGTCTGCTCCTTAAGGTATGATGAAGAGAATTTCCCGGCCTGGATTTTTAAAAATCACCAGTCTTGCCGCCTCAGGCATTTTCCCTGGGTCGCGGCAATGGCCGGAAATTTGCAGTTATATGAGGAGAATATTGTAATTATACAAAATTTTGACGAAAATTAACAATATGATACGGCAATTAAAAATATTTTTATTGATATTTAAAAAATACTTATAAAAATACTATAAAAATGTTTGAATCCAAGTGACTGTGGTTGACAGTTATTATGAGCTATGGTAGTTTAATTTTTTAATTATAAATATATTCTGGTATTAAGGGAGCGGGAAAGTCATGGGGCCGAAAGAAGAAAAATTTATTCTCTGGTTTGATGAAATCGGTATGGCCGATGGCCATCTGGTCGGGGCAAAAAATGCCTCCCTCGGAGAAATGATTCGTAATCTGGCCGCCAAAAGTATCCTGGTGCCCAACGGCTTTGCTATTACTGCCGCAGCCTATCGTTATTTTTTAAAGACTGCCGGTATCGAGAAAAGCATCCGGATGTTTCTGGAAGGATTGGACACAGGCGATATAAACGATTTAGGCCGCCGGGGCAAACGAGTGCGTGATATCATCATGGATGCACCCTTGCCGTCCGCTTTAGTAGCAGAAATAGGCCGGGCCTATGAAGATCTGGAAGATCTCTACGGCGTTTCCGGGACCGACTTGGACGTGGCGGTGCGGTCGTCGGCCACAACCGGAGAATTGCCTGATGCCTCTTTCGGCGGTCAGCAGGAGACTTTCCTCAATATTCGAGGAAAAATCTCCCTTATTCAGGCCGTAAAAAGATGTTTTGCCTCACTGTTTACCAATCGTGCCATCAGTTATCGCCACGACAAGGGTCTCGATCAATTTACAGTGGCTTTGTCAGTCGGCGTCCAGAAAATGATCCGCTCCGACTCCGCCTGTTCCGGGATTTTATCATCGGTGGACACCGCGTCTGGTTTTACTGAAATTGTAGATATTACTGGAACTTACGGTTTAGGGGAAACAATTATCCAGGGACAGGTGACCCCGGATGAATATCAGGTTTTCAAGCCGACCTTAAAATTGGAGAAATACCCCATCGTCAGTAAGAAAATGGGGGATCATAAAGTTAAAATGGTCTATACCGAAGACGAGACCAGACCGGTGCGGACCATTGCCACCTCCGAAGAGGAACAGCACCGGTTTGTTCTCAGCGACGCTGAAATTATCACCCTGGCTAAATGGGCCTGTTTCATCGAAGATCACTATACCAACACGACAGGCACATTTCGACCTGTGGCCATTGAATGGGCCAAGGACGGGGACGGCGCCCAGGTCGGCACCGGCCAGCTCTATATCGTTCAGGCCCAGCCCGAAACCAGCCATTCCCAGCGGGATTTTACGGTCATGGAAAATTACCATCTCCGGGAGCACAGCCGCGTCATCGTGCAGGGACAGGCGGTGGGCGCCAAAATCGGCCAGGGCCCGGCCCGCATTATTGAAAGTTCCGCTTCCCTGGCTAATTTCCAGCCTGGTGAAGTGCTCGTCACCGATATGACCGACCCCGACTGGGAACCGATTATGCGCGGGGCGGCGGCGGTTGTCACCAACCGGGGCGGCCGCACCTGTCATGCCGCCATTGTCTCCCGGGAACTGGGTATCCCCTGCGTCATCGGCACTGAAAAAGGCACCAGCCTCATTCAGAACGGCCAGGAAATAACCGTCTGCTGTGCCGAAGGCGAGGAAGGCAACATTTATGAGGGAATGCTGAAATTTGAGGTGGAGCGTTTGGATTTAAAATCCCTGCCTCCTATTCGCACCAAGATCATGATGAACGTCGGCATGCCTGAAAAAGCTTTCCTGGATTGCCAGATTCCCAACAGTGGCGTCGGGTTGGCAAGGCAGGAATTTATCATTAATTCCCATATCGGCATCCATCCCCTGGCCCTGGTGCACTACGATCTGCTCCAGGAAAAAGCCGCCACCGACTCCAGGGTGGCCCAGGAATTGGAAAAGATTGATAAGCTCACCCAGCTTTACGAGGATAAAAAGGAATTTTTTGTCGACCGCTTATCCCAGGGGATTGCCCGTATTGCCGCTGCCTTTTATCCCAAAGATGTCATCGTGCGTCTTTCCGACTTCAAGTCCAACGAGTATGCCAATCTCCTGGGCGGTTTTCTTTTTGAACCGAAGGAATCAAATCCCATGCTGGGCTGGCGGGGCGCCTCGCGTTACTACGACACCAGATTTCAGCCTGCTTTCGCCCTGGAATGTCGGGCCCTGCGCCGGGTCAGGCAGGACATGGGCTTCCATAACGTCAAAATCATGGTCCCTTTCTGCCGCACCCCGGCAGAGGGACTCAAGGTTATCGATCTCCTCCGGACCATGGGGTTGGTCCAGGGGGAACATGACCTGGAAATTTACGTCATGTGCGAAATTCCCAGCAACGTCATCCTGGGAGAGGAGTTTGCCCAGATTTTCGACGGGTTTTCCATCGGCTCCAATGATCTGACGCAACTGACGCTCGGGCTGGACCGGGATTCCGAATTGGTGTTTCATCTTTTTGATGAGCGCAATACTGCGGTCCAGGGAATGATTAACACCATGATCAGCATAGCCAAAAAATATCATAAAAAAATCGGCATCTGCGGCCAGGCGCCCAGCGATTACCCCGAATTCGCCACATATTTGGTGGAATGCGGCATCGATTCCATCAGCCTGACTCCCGACACGGTCATTCAAACCATGGTGGCAATCGCCAATAAAGAAAAAGAGCTGGGCATTACCAGCTGATTATGACACATACAAGATTTTAATTGTTTATTTCCCTCATCCCTTTTCCCTGATCTGTGAGCGGGTCAGGGTCAATGCGGTTGAATTAAGCCAAGGCAAGATTCCTGGTTGAGGGGTGAATTTTCGAAGGCTCTGAAGTAGTTTTTCGCTAAATCGAGATACTGGTGGACCGGGATCGTTTAATTCGCTGGTTTTATATGAGCCTGCGCTGGCTGACGCACCAAAGTTTCCAGCGCTATTTCCGTCTGGAGGTGGAGGGCCTGGAGCATTGGCCGCAAGGCCAGGCGGCAATTTTGTGCCCCAAACACCAGCGCTGGGAGGATGTTCCCATCGTCGGGCTGACCTTCCCCCAGCCGCTCTATTACGTTGCCAAAGTGGAACTTTTTCAAAGTTTCGCCAGCCGCAAATTATGCGAAGCCATGGGAGGAATTCCCCTGGATCGCCGGCGCCCCCAGGCAACGTTATCGACTTTCCGGACGTTGCAGAGTATTTTGGCGCGCCGGGAACAGCTGGTGCTTTTTCCCGAAGGCACCTATGTTCCGGATGAGGTGGGGCCGGGAAAATATCAGATTTATTCAACTTCTCGTGCGGCTTCAGAAACATCTGCCCCAGGACCGCCTGCCGTTTATTCCCATGGGCATCAACTATCTGGCGAACCCGCCGGGATACCGGGTGAAAGTTCGCATCGGCCCCGCCATAACCGCAACTCACCACAACCAGGCGCCAGACTTGACCCGGGAAATCATGGCCGCCATTGACCGGCTGCAATATTAAAATTGTTATGGCGCGCCGGGTTTTTGCCCGAAAAATAAGCTGACTATCCCGAAAGTCAAAATCTTATACTGTACCCGCCGGAAGCCGGCCTCTTCCATCTGCCGGCTGAATGCTCCGGCAGTAGGAAATTTACGTATCGAGTCGGCAAGATAGCTGTAGGCAAAGGCATGCTGGGAAAAAAGCCGGCCGATTATCGGTAGCATTAAATTGAGGTATAGTTTATACATACCTTGCAGCCAGCCCCTGTCCGGCGGAATGAACTCCAAAATTCCCAACATTCCCCCCGGTCGCAGGACCCGGTGCATTTCCTTCAGAGCCGCCGGACGGTCCGGCAGGTTTCGGATACCGAAGGCAATTGTCACCGCGTCGAATACAGCTCCGGAAAAGGGCAGGGCAAAGGCGTCCGCCGCCACCGGCAAAATGTTGGCCGCAGCTTCAACGCCCCGCAGTTTTGCTTTCCCCTGCAGCAGCATGGGCAGGCTGAAATCCGCCGCGGTAACCAGGCTGCGCGGCTTTTGTCTGGTAATCTCCAGGGAGACATCCAGGGTGCCGGCCGCCAGGTCAAGGACTTTGGCCCCGGGGGCAAGATTCAGGCCCTTGACCAATTCCTGGCGCCAGACCACATCCCGCCGCAGGCTGAGCAGATGATTCAAAAAATCATACCAGGGTGCAATACCGGAAAACATCTGTTCGATCCGGGAACCCTTAATTAGAGGCATTTCTTCTTTATCGGACATCATTTAATTTTGCGAGAAGCGGAACCTTTTGTCAACCCGGCAGCCGGTGCCGGCAGATTAATAAATAAAAATAATACCATTTCATTTTTTGAACATAAGTAAACATTTTTTTCATTGACTCTTGGCCGGATTATTGCTAATTAATGAAAAATTGCACAAAGTTTTATAAAAAAACCCAAAAGGAGAGGTTATATGACTGCCAAGTTAATTAAGGGCGCCGAAGTTGCCGCCCAAATCAGGGAAGAATTAAAAAAGGAAGTTGATGAACTTAAAGCCAAACATAACATCACCCCCGGCCTGGTGACCATTCTGGTGGGTGAAGACCCCGGCTCCGTCAGCTACGTTACCGCCAAACAAAAAACCGCACATGAACTGGGCTTTTTCTCCATCCAGGACAGCCAACCCCCCACGATCACCGAGGCCGAGTTGCTGGCCCTGCTGGAAAAATACAATAAAGACCCCAAGATCCACGGCATCCTGGTGCAGCTGCCCCTGCCCAAACACATTGACTCCAATAAGGTTCTGTACGCCATCAACCCCGATAAAGACGTCGATGCCTTCCATCCGGTAAACGTCGGCCGCATTCTCATCGGCCAGTATGCCTTCCTGCCGTGCACCCCGGCCGGCTGCCAGGAACTCATTTTCCGCGCCTGCGGCGACCCCAAAGGCAAAGAAGTTGTCGTCGTCGGCCGTTCCAATATCGTGGGCAAACCCATGGTCGCCATCATGATCCAAAAACTTCCCAAGGCCAACTGCACCGTCACCTGCGTGCACACCGGCACCCCCAAAGATAAAATGATCGAACACTGCAAAAGGGCAGACATTCTTATCGTCGCCGCCGGCGTGCCCAATTATGTTCAGGCTGATTGGGTCAAAGAAGGCGCCGTGGTCATCGATGTGGGCGTCAATCGCATCGGCATGACCGAGTCCGGCAAAGCTAAGTTGGCCGGCGATGTGGATTTTGAGAAAGTAAAAGAAAAAGCCTCCTTTATTACCCCGGTTCCCGGTGGCGTCGGTCCCATGACCATTACCATGCTCATGAAAAACACCGTCATGGCCGCCAAACTGGCTGCCGGTCTCGTGAAAGTCTAAGAAAATTATCTTCTCAACTGCGAAGGGCATCCAAAACTTGGATGCCCTTTTTTCGACATATTTTTCCTGCCGTAATTCATTAAATACCATTTATCGGATTATCATTCCAGGAACTCCACACGATCCCCTGCCTTAAGACCTGCCGATTTGACCAAACCGGCCGGTACTTCCAAGACTAAATCGGCCGGCGCCGGAGATAAAAATAGTCCCTGATCAGTTGGGGAAAGATTTTCATGGAAACCAACAACCCGGTCCCGGGAAATCCAGATAATATCTATGAGGAATCAACATCCCCCGCATGCAAAATTCCTGTACCTCTAATGTCGGCATGATAAAAAGCATGCCGGTTCCCCGGGCCAGCTTCCGGCGCCCTCCCAACCCCAGCAAAAGTTTATCCGGAGAGGAAACTACCTCTGCCTGAATGATGGTTTTATTGACCTGCACCGGGATTATGGGGTTGCCGGCTTCAGAAATCCCGGCCGCCCAGACTGTGGACGGCAAAACCTCACAGAAAAGCAGCCACCCTGCCAGTGCCAGGGCTCCATATTTAAAACACTTTTTTTTCAAAATTATTATCAATTGCCGAAAGTCATCATGTTAAAAATCACAACGAAGGATGAAAGCAGGCAGAGCCCCCGAGTTGCCTATAGCCTCTTGTCTAACACCTGTTTTCATAGGGGTGAACAGGAAAATATGTTTGGCAACCACGATAATTAGTACATTGCCACCGTTATAAATGGCATTTGCAGCCGGGTGCTTCCCATTCTGCCATGAGATTTTTATACCTGGCATGGATGAAATCCTGGTCGAAGGTAGACATCCTGGCCAGCAGGTTCGCTTTTTCCTCCGGAGAAAAATACTCCATAACCGGGAGAAAAAAATTCTTATCTTCCTTCTCGATGTGCCGGGGGTAGAATTCAGCCAGAGAACTCAGATTTTCCAGGATCTGATTGAGCGCTCCCATCTTCCCGGCCACATATTCATCCTTGGCGGCAAGCAGATCGGCGACTGTCTGTCGTCCCCATTTGTGGTCTTCCACCAACTCCTGCATAATCTGCCGATGTTCCGGAGCCAGAGGTTTATCTGCCAGGGCCGTAAACAGAATATCCTCTTCCTTGCCGTGGTGAACCTGGTCGGCATAGGTTCGCATAAAATCCACCGCGGTATTGATAAACTTCGCATCGACAAAGGCAAATTCCCGGCTGAAAGCCATATTCTCCCTGATTCTGGTAACCTCTCGGCTCATGAGACGGACCATCCTGTCAATTAAGCGGTGCTCTATCATTAACGGACCAATTGGCAGCATTGCTTAATACCTCACATTGCTTAATAATAAAATACCTATCAGTGCTGGCAGGGAAAGTAGTGATTATGGGGAGGCGGCTTATTGCCCGCCTCGCCAATAACTGGGATTCGAACTTAGTGGCAGGTGCTGCAACTGGTGGCCGAACAACCGGTGCAGGAACTGCCGCCGCTGCTGGCCGAAGAAGCGGTGAGTTTTGTCCCCACCTTGGCGTTGCAGGCACTCATTAATCTCTCACAATTGGTTTTATTGCATTCCGGGCATGCCACCGACGGGTCGCCGCCAAACACCAATTTTTCAAACTCCTTACCGCAGTCGTTACAATGAAACTCAAAAATGGGCATCTATATTATTCTCCTTAAGACAATGTATACTTTATGCTGTCATAAAGGATCTTGCAAAATTCGATTTTATGATTTTGTCAACTTCTTATTATAATAGCCGTCCTTCACTTCTTTCAAGACCTTGCCGGCTATTAATCCGTCCTGCATCTCTTTCAAGCCTGAATCTGCTTCCCGGAATCTTGACGGCGCTCGCCGGACGTATTTCACTCACCCCGCCATTCTTCCATGACCATAGCTGCCAAAAGCGGAAACAGGATTTCATGGTGCCCGGTTAGGGCAAAGCCTCTGCCGCTGCCCTGGGTAGGCCGCCGCACCACATTGGTCAAAGGCCGGTAATGTTGAATGAAGTCCAGATTCACCGTGGTGATCGGCTCAACCGGGTGTCCGAGGTTGCGGGCCAAAGAAATGGCTTTCAGAAAAACTTCCGGCAGCAGGACTGCTGATCCCAGGTTAAGATATACTCCTCCTGCCAGGCGGCTCACCAGGGCGGCGAACAGCCGAAAATCTTGATGGCTTGTCTGACCCAGGGCTGCCGGAGCCACGGAAGGATGCATGTGAATGATGTCCGTACCCACCGCCACATGCACGGTGGCCGGAATTTCCAGGGCCGCCGCCTGAGCCAGCACGCTCAAATCGTTGTACGGAAAATCCGCCTCCAGAAGACGACGGCCCACCGCCTCTCCCAGGCCCAGATTCTGCTCTGCCCCCCAGGCGATGGCTTTATTCAAAAAACTGGCAGTTTCTTCGGCCATGCCGAATTGACCGGCATCCAGTACCGCCTCAACTTCCTCCGAAGTTTGCCCGACCATGGCTATCTCGCTGTCGTGGATGATGCCGGCGCCGTTCATGGCCACCCCCGAAAGCAGCCCCCGGCGCATAAGATCGATGATTATCGGGCTTAAGCCAACTTTGAGGGCATGGGCCCCAAAGCCAAGTATGACCGGATGCTGCTGCCGGCGGGCTGTCAGCCAGGCCGCGGCAACCTGCCTGAGATCTGCGGCTGCCAGGATATTCGGCAGCCGGTCCAGATAGTCCTGAAAAGATCCGCCCCGCTGCCAGGCCCGGCCAAAATCCTCCCGGTTGACTTTACTGCGGCGGCCTTTCAGGCTGTAGGTCGAAACCTCGGCCAGGCTCAACGGTTCTATTTTTTTATCCGCGCTCATGGCTGGTTAAACCGCTCCGGGAACAGCAGGAAATCCACGAGATCGCATAAAATATGGCCGATGGTGATCTGAACCTCTTGTATGCGCGGCGTCTCAGACGATGGGACGTTCAGGCAAATATCCGCCAGCGGCGCCATGGCGCCCCCGTCCCGTCCCGTCACCGCCAGAATGTGTAAGCCTTGCTGTTTAGCTGCCTCCAGGCCCTTCACCACATTGGGGGAACTGCCGCTGGTGCTGATGCCCCAGGCTACGTCGCCCTTTCTTCCTAAGGCCTTAATTTGTTTAACAAAAATATCTTGAAAATCATAGTCGTTGCCGACGGCCGTGAGAATGGACGTATCGGTGGTAAGGGCAAGAGCCGCCAGGGGGGGGCGTTCCACCTGAAAGCGGTTGACAAATTCCGCCGCCAGATGCTGGGCATCGGCCGCGCTGCCGCCGTTGCCGAATAACAATACTTTATTACCTTCCTTGAAAGCCGCGGCCAGCATCCGGGCCGCGGCGGTCAATTTTTCCGTCTGCTCTTCCCTGAATGTCGCCATCAACTGCGTAATGTTAGAAAATGCTTCCCTGACCCGGTGTTCTAGCAGCATCGCCTTCTCCTCAAGCTAAGTCTAAGTAATCTATCTTCAATGGTATGGCAGGTCAAGAGGAATTACTTTGCCGACGGCCGGATCCTGATTTGACATAAGGTGTTTTATGAGTTATCTTAAATAATTATTGTATAAGTCAGGAGTGTTCCATGGATTTACCGTATCGCCCGCGCCGCTTGCGCCGCCGGGAACCGTTGCGCCGTCTGGTCCGGGAAACCCATCTGCGGCCGGACGATTTCATCTATCCGCTCTTTGTTGCGCCCGGGAAAAAAATTAAAGAGCCCATCGCCGCCATGCCGGGAGTCCATCGCTGGTCGGTAGACCTGGTGGCCGAGGAGGTTCAGGCCGCCTGGGATGTGGGCGTGCCCGCCATTCTCCTTTTCGGCCTGCCGGAACACAAAGATGAGCTCGGCAGCGAAGCCGGCAAACGCTCCGGAGTGGTCCAGCGAGCCATTAAACAGATCAAAAACGCCGTACCGGATATGTTAATCATTACCGATGTCTGCCTCTGCGGCTATACCAGCCACGGCCACTGCGGCGTCGTCCACGATGGCGAGGTGGACAACGACGCCACCTTGGAACTTTTGGCCCAGGTAGCCCTCTCCCATGCCGAGGCCGGCGCCGACATCGTCGCCCCTTCGGATATGATGGACGGACGAATCCTGGCCATCCGGGAGGCTCTGGATGATCAAGGCTTTCCCATGACCGCCATTATGTCCTATGCCGTCAAATATGCCTCCGGTTTTTACGGTCCCTTCCGGGAGGCGGCGGAGTCGGCCCCGCAATTCGGCGACCGGCGCTCCTATCAGATGGACCCGGCGAACATCCGGGAAGCTTTTCGGGAGGCCACTCTGGACGTGGAGGAGGGTGCCGATATCATCATGGTCAAACCGGCCCTGCCTTACCTGGATGTCATCAGCCAGTTGCGGGGCGAGATCGACCTTCCCCTGGCCGCCTACCAGGTGAGCGGCGAATACAGTATGATCAAGGCCGCGGCCGCCAACGGCTGGCTCGACGAAAAGACCGTTATGCTGGAGTCTCTCCTCAGCATCAAACGGGCCGGCGCCGACATGATCCTCACCTATTTCGCTAAGGATGCGGCTCAATGCCTGGGGTAATTGTTGTCAAGCAACCCGGGCCCGGTGAGCAGTCGGCTTTTTCGGCTCACCGCTCACGGCTCACGTCTAAAATGGATTAATTCACCGTGCCTAAAAACGATCAAAAAGTCCCCACCCTCCGTCTCCTGGCCTGGGAGACCACCCGCCGCTGCAACCTGGCCTGCGCCCACTGCCGCGCCGCCGCCGGCAAAGGGCCCTATGAAGGAGAATTGACTACTGCCGAAGGGAAAGCCCTTTTGGATGATATCGCCGGACTGGGGCAGGTAGTGGTTATTCTGACCGGCGGCGAACCTCTGCTCCGGGAGGATATCTTCGAGCTGGCGGCCTATGGCTCCAGTCTCGGCCACCGCATGGTGATGGCGGTGAACGGCACCCTGCTGACCCCGGCCATCGCCCGGCAGCTTAAAGAGGCCGGCATCCAGCGGTTGAGCATCTCCATTGACGGGGCCAACGCGGCCAGCCACGACCGTCTGCGGCAGGTGGCCGGCGCCTTTGAGGGAGCCTTGGAGGGGATCAAGATCTTGCGTGAGGCGGGCTTACCCTTCCAGATTAACACCACCGTCATCGCCGCCAACCGGGCCGAACTGCCGGCCATCTACGAATTGGCCCAACAGCTGCAGGCTGCCGCCCATCACGTCTTTGTCCTCGTCCCCACCGGCCGGGGCGAAGAGATTAAAGACCAACTGCTCTCCCCCCATGACTACGAAGAAACCCTGCGCTGGCTGCTGGCCCGGCAGAAGGAGGGGCTGCTGCATATCAAGCCGACCTGCGCCCCGCAATTTTACCGGATCTGGCGGCAGGATGCCGCGGCCGCCGGTGAGAAGATCACCCCGGCGACCCACGGGATGGAGGCTATGACCAAAGGCTGCCTGGGCGGCCAGGGCTTTGCCTTTGTCTCCTATCGGGGGGAAGTCCAGCCCTGCGGCTATCTGGAACTGCCGGCGGGTGATATCAGGAAACAGCCCTTTTCCCGGATCTGGGCCGAATCGTCGCTTTTTAACGATCTCCGCAACCTCGAAGGCTATCACGGCAAATGCCGGCGCTGCGAATACCGCAAAGTCTGCGGCGGCTGCCGCGCCCGGGCCTATGCCCTCACGAACGACGTCTTGGGTGATGAGCCTCTCTGCCTGTATGAGCCAAGGACCGCGGCATGAAGCAATCTCAGAATGCTCACCTGGATGAACTGGACAAGACCATTCTCAATCAGATACAGTCTTTTTTTCCCATAACCCCGCGCCCGTATGCCGCCGTCGGTGAACTGCTGGGCCTGACCGAGGCCGAGGTCGTCTCCCGGGTCCAACGGATGATGCAGGATGGCATTATCCGCCGCATCGGCGCCAATTTCAATTCCCGGCGCCTGGGCTATACCAGTACCCTCTGCGCCGCGCACGTTCCTCCCGACCAGATTGAGCAATTTATCCGGGTGGTAAATCATTTTCCAGGGGTGACGCACAACTATCTCCGCCGCCACCACCTCAATATCTGGTTCACCCTGATTGCCGAGTCAACTGAGCGGATCAAGGAAATTTTGGCCCAGATCGCCCAGGAAAGCGGCATCCCCGAAATTCACAGCTTCCCGGCCAAAAAAATCTTTAAAATTCAAGTGGATTTTGCTCTGTAACAGCCGCTGCCGCTCCCTCAAAGAAATACCTTATAGCCGATGCGGAGGATAAAATTATAGTATTTCTCATACACCTCCAAAACCTGAGATGCCTGCCGGACTTTCTCTTGTATAAAATTTACACTTAACTGAGTCAAATGTTGACTTATTGATAACCTATGCTTATTATATCTACAAATTTTTATCAAAGAGATACTCAATTTTTAAATTATTACCGGGTATTAGTAAGAGGTGTAACCAGGCGACATCATTGAGGGCATCAGTTTGTATTTTTTAAAATAAATTATTATAAGGAGCTATTCTATGAAATTGCGAGTGATGTGTGTATTGGTATTGACTATTTGTTTAGGTCTGGCATCCGGGACGGTTTTCGCTCAAACCGCGGCTGACATCCAAAAACATCCGGATTGCAAATACTGCGGTATGGACCGGCAGAAATTTGCCCACAGCAGGATGCTGACCACGTATGACGACAAATCTGAATTTGGGTCCTGCAGCATCCACTGCGCCGCAGTTAACCTGGCGTTAAACATCGATAAGACACCCACCCTCATTCAAGTCGGCGATTATAACACAAAAAACCTTATTGATGCCGAAAAGGCCACCTGGGTGATCGGCGGCAATAAACCCGGCGTCATGACCAAGAATGCGAAATGGGCTTTTGAAAAGCCTGCTGACGCCGAGGCCTTTATTAAAGAAAATCAAGGTGAGAAGGGCACTTTCGACGATGCCATGAAAGCCACTTTTGCAGATATGTATGTCGACTGCAAGATGATTCGAGACAAAAGGGCCAAGATGAAAGCGATGCAGCAACAGAAGCAGTAAGAATAAAATTATCGTGCCGGCTCTGTCGCGTTCAACCTGCCCCAGGATTTCGACTGGCAGAAGTGTGTTAGAGAGGAATCGAATGAAATATTGCAAGCTGATGTTGCTGATCGTGGTCTGGCTTTTTCTTACGGCAGCGATCTCCCAGGCTGGCGAGGCGGGGCCGGCCAAACCCTCGCCCACGGATAAGTGTCCGGTATGCGGCATGTTTGTAGCAAAGTATCCTGATTTTGTGGCCCGCATAATCTTTAAGGACGGCAGCTATGCCTTCTTTGACGGCGTCAAGGATATGATGAAATACTATTTTGAGCCGGCCAAGTATAATGCCGGCAAACAGCCGGCTGAGGTCGCCTCTGTCGCGGTGACGGATTATTATAACTTAACTTTGATTGACGGGTTGACCGCATATTATGTCATCGGCAGCGACGTCTACGGTCCCATGGGCAAGGAATTAATTCCTTTTAAAGGTGAGGCCGAGGCCCGGGAATTTATGAAAGATCATGCGGGCAAGGCTATATTATCCTTTAAAGATATCAAACCTGAGACCTTGGTCGAATTGGATAAATGACCATACGGAAATCATCGGTTTTCATGTTAATGCTGTTCGGCGCGCTGCTCATCCTGACCCTGGCGTACCTCCAGGCAGCTTACCAGACCGGGTTAAATCACCGGAACCTGGAAAGCGGCGCGGAATTCGTCAGGAATCTTCATCTAACCGACTTATGCCTGAGCACGGAAGCCCGGTATACCCGGCATCCGTCTCAGGCTGACTGGCACAGCCCGTTCCAGAGTCATCCCCTGGCTTTGGATCACTTCCCCAGTGGCAGTGTCATTCCACCTCCCCAAAGCATCACACCCGGAAAATGAAGCGCTTTCTGGAAAAACAGAGGAATATTCTTGACTTCGCGCTTTCCTCACTGCTGCGGCGCTGGGGCAGGAACCTGGCGCTGACAGCAGTATATAGCGGTATCGTCTTTTTCCTCGGATCAGTGATGTTTTTTACCAATGCCCTGAAGCACGAGGCCGCCCTGCTGCTGGCCTCGACGCCCGAAATCATAGTCCAAAAAATTGTTGCCGGCAGACATGATCTGATCCCCCTGGATTACGCTGAAAAAATCCGGAAGATTCGCGGGGTGGCCGAGGTTCAGGGCCGGCTCTGGGGATATTATTATGATCCGATCTCCCGGGCCAATTATACTCTGATAAGCGCCACCGGCTTCGGGCTGGCCGATCAGAACATCATCATCGGCGAGGGCGTCTCCCGGGTCTTAAATGTCCAGAAGGGCAGAACCATTCGATTAAGATCGGTTGCCGGCAGGTTTACGAATTTTAAAATAAAGGGTGTCTTGAGCCCGGAATCAGCCCTCGTCTCCACCGACCTGATGCTGATGGGAGAGGATGATTTTAAAAAATTATTCAATATTCCCCCGGGGGTGGCCACCGATCTCATGGTGTCGGTGCGAAATAAAAAGGAAATTTCCACCGTGGCCTCAAAAATTGTCGAGATCTTCCCGGATGCCAGGCCAATAACCAGAGATGAAGTTTTAAGGACTTACGATGCCGTCTTTGACTGGAGGGGCGGTCTTGTCCTGGTCATACTGACGGGCGCGCTGCTGGCTTTCGTGATCTTTGCCTGGGAAAAAGCGACCGGCTTAAGTGCCGAGGAGAAACGGGAAATCGGCATATTAAAAGGTATCGGCTGGGATACTACCGATGTCCTGCAACTGAAGTTCTGGGAGGGACTTTCCATTTCCCTGACTTCCTTTCTGCTGGGCGTTATTCTGGCATACGGCTACGTTTTTCTGGCTGATGCACCCCTCTTTGCCACCGTGTTCAAAGGCTGGTCCGTACTGTATCCCTCTTTCCATCTCACCCCGTTTATCAGTTTTTACCAGATAGTGATCTTGTTATTTTTTACCGTTATGCCATACACCGTGGCGACAATTGTACCGGCCTGGAAGGCCGCGACCACGGACCCCGATCAGGTCATGCGGGATTAAAGATCGATGCTCGAGCTACAGGAAATAAGAAAAGTTTTCCAGGCCGGCCGAGTCAATGAATACGTCGCCCTGGAGCAGATAAACCTGACGATTGCGGGAGAGCGGTTGACTGTCCTGAAGGGCCCGAGCGGCTCGGGGAAAACTACGTTACTGAGTATTCTCGGCTGCCTGGCCCGCCCGACTTCGGGGCGGATCAAGCTCCAGGACAAAGAGATAACCAGCCTGCCGGATCGGTTTCTTACCGTCATCAGAAGAAAAACCTTCGGCTTTATCTTTCAGCATTTCAATCTCGTGCCCGGCATCACGGTCATAGAGAATGTTATGCTGCCGGCTTATCCCAGCGGTGAAAAGGCGGCGGCCATAAGGGATCGAGCCCGGGAATTGCTGCACCTTTTTAATTTGGGTCCAAAGATGTCGGCCAAAGTGCAATGGCTTTCGGGGGGAGAAGCCCAGAGAGTGGCTATTGCCAGGGCGTTGATAAATAACCCTCAGGTTATTATTGCCGATGAGCCGACAGCTCACCTGGACACGGCCCTGTCTCGAGATTTCCTGAAGATCATGGAGCAATTCAAGCTAAGCGGGAAAACCTTGCTGATTGCCAGCCATGACCCCCTGATATACGAAGCCGACATCGTCGACCGGGTCGTAGAGATGCGGGATGGCAGAATAAAGGACCGCGGATCAGCCTGATGTTTTTCAAGCCGGCGATTATAGCTCTGTTTCTCGGATCTTTGGCCACTTCCGCCATGATATTGTACAGCAGCTTGTTAGGATGGCAAATCCTGCGGCATTGGGACCTGCAGAGCGGCCAGGAATTGCAACTGCGGCTGGAAAAGCAGACCTACCTGATTTCTACCCTGATGTCCTATGCCGGCGCCTACCAGATATTATCTTTTTTCCTGTTTATTTATACGGTTGACCAGTTACACCCCTATTTTGTGGGGGCCATGTGCGCCGCCGGTTCTCTTAACGTCAATTCCTGGGGATATCCGCTGATTGTCGCCAAAATGGTCAATGCCATGCTGGCCGGTCTCTGGCTGATTTTGAATTATACCGATAATCAGGGGTATGATTATCCGCTCATAAAAGTTAAATATCTTTTTCTGCTGGGAATTCTCCCGGGCTTCCTGACGGAGACCTTTTTTCAGGTGAGTTATTTTCAGGGGATGGAACCGGAAATCATCACTTCATGCTGCGGCGCCCTGTTTACCCCCGGAAATAAAGGCGTAGCGTCAGAATTAATTATTTCTTCACGTCTGTTTAATGAGGTGGCTTTTTTCGGTCTGATGGCGGCCACCCTGATCATGGGTTTGATCTTCTATCGGACGGGGCGATATGGTTACTGGTTTTCGCTGCTGGCGGTGATTGCCTGCCTTTTGGGGATACCGGCCTTTATTTCTTTTTTTTCCGTATACTTCTACGAACTTCCCACCCATCACTGCCCCTTCTGCGTTTTGCAGCGGGAGTATGGCTTTATTGGTTATCCCATTTATCTGACTCTTTTGGGAGGAGGGTTGTTGGGGGCTGGAGTGGGAATGTTGATGCCTTTTAGATCAAAAGCAAGTCTGAGAGGGATCCTGCCGGTGATTCAAAAAAGGCTGGCTGTCTGGTCGGTTATTTCTTATGGGATTTTTATGGGTATCATATTATATACCGTTATCTTTTCAAATTTAACCATGTCCGGCTAAAAATCCGCAGGGCCGGGCATTAAGCGGTGAGATTTTTTTTCACCTCGGCATGCCATTTCCAGATTTCATAAATTGCCGGATAGACCAGCAGTTCCAGGACAAAAGAAGTGACCACGCCGCCGATCATGGGAGCGGCGATGCGTTTCATCATATCGGAACCCGCGCCTGAGGCCCACATGATAGGAATAAGCCCCACCAGGAGAGTGGCCACGGTCATAAATTTCGGCCGGATACGCTTGGCCGCGCCTTCAACAATGGCATCGCGCAATTGGGCCAGGTTTTGCAGCCGGCCCTCATTTTTCGCCTTCTGATAAGCCAGATCGAGATACAGCAGCATAAAAATTCCGGTTTCCGCATCTATGCCCAGCAAGGCAATAAGTCCCACCCAGACGGCAATGCTCATATTATAGCCCAGAATATACAGCAGCCAGATGGCCCCAATCGCCGAGAACGGTACGGCCAGGATAATAATCATTGTCTTGGTAAAGGAGCGGGTATTCATATACAGGAGCAGAAAGATGAGGAACAGCGTCAAGGGGATCATGAAGACCAGGCGTTCCCGGACCCGCTGCACTGCTTCATACTGGCCGCTCCAGGAGACGGCATAGCCTGGCGGCAATTTTAAGTTGGCCTTGAGCAGCTCGGCAGCTTCTTCAACATAGCCGTTAGGGTCTCGACCGGCAATGTCAATGTAGACATACCCGGTCAGAAGTCCGTCTTCATCCCGGATCATGGACGGTCCGCTGGTGAATTTGATATCTGCCAGTTGGGACAGGGGAATCTGGCGCTGGCCATCTTTGGCGGGGACCAGAATCCTTTCCAGGGCGCTAATGTCCGACCGGAAATCCCGGGCGTAGCGGACGTTGACGTTGTAGCGTTCCCGGTTTTCCACGGTCGTGGTCACGGTCTCGCCGCCGATGGCGCTTTGGACAACACTCTGGGCATCTTCCATGCTCAGGCCATAGCGGGCCAATTGATCCCGGTGCCAGACAAAATCCAGGAAATAGCCGCTGCCGGTGCGTTCGGCAAATACCGACCGGGTGCCTTTGACCTTAGGCAGAAGGGATTCTATCTGGGCCCCGATCTCTTCGATTTTATGGATATCGGCCCCGGAGATCTTGATGCCCACCGGTGTCCGGATACCGGTGGAGAGCATTTCAATACGACCCTTAATGGGCATGGTCCAACCATTGGCCACCCCGGGAAGTTGCAAGGCATCATTCATCTCCTCAATAAGCTTCTCCTGGGTCAGGTGAGGCCGCCATTGCGATTTCGGCTTTAAAGTAATCACCGTCTCCAACATGGAAATGGGCGCCGGGTCAGTCGAAGTGTCGGCCCGTCCCGCCTTCCCCAATACTTTATCGACTTCCGGAAACTGCTTGATAATCCGGTCAGTGACCTGGAGCAGTTTCTGGGCCTCGCCGATGGAAATGCCCGGCAGGGTGGAAGGCATATAGAGTATGGAGCCCTCTTCCAGGGGAGGCATAAATTCCGAGCCCAAACGGTAAAAAGCCGGCACCGTCAGGAGGATCAAAACCAGGGCGCCTCCTATAACCCACCACTGCCGTCTCAGGGACCAGTTGACCACCGGTTCGTACCAGCGAATCAGCCTGCGGCTGATAGGATGCTTTTCCTCGGGCTGAATAGTTCCCACGAGAGCTGCATTGGTTAAGCGGCACAGCCAACTCGGCTGAAAATTGAAATTCCGCATGTGGGTGAACAACAACCGTAAGGCCGGGTCCAGAGTAATTGCCAGGAACGCAGCCACAAACATGGCCAGGTTCTTGGTATAAGCCAGGGGTTTAAACATCCGGCCTTCGATGGATTCCAGACTGAGAACCGGCAGAAACGAAATACCGATCACCAATAAGGCAAAAAAACTCGGTCCGGCGACTTCCTTGACCGCAGTGACTACCACCTCCCGGTAATCTTCCAAACGTCCTTCCCGGTCCCAGATCTCGAGCTTCTTGTGGACCTGCTCCACCATCACAATGGCGGCATCCACCAGGGCCCCCACCGCGATGATAATGCCTCCCAATGACATGATATTGGCCGTCACGCCCATCAGCCGGAAGGGGATAAAGGAGATTAATATGGTTACCGGGATGGTGATGAGAGGGATCACGGCGCTGGGGAAATGCCACAGGAAAATCATGATGACCACGGACACGGTGATCAACACTTCAACCATGGTCGACTTCATGTTGCCGATGGCGCGCTCTATCAGATCGGAGCGATCGTAGATGGGCTCAACCTTGACCCCGCTGGGGAGTCCGGGCTCGATTTCCTTGAGCTTGGCCTTAACCCGGGAAATAACGTCCAGAGCGTTTTGCCCCTCCCGCATGACCACAATGCCGGAGACAACTTCGCCCGTACCATCCAGATCGGTGGTCCCGCGCCTGAAATCCGGGCCGACGACAACCTGACCGATATCTTTGACCCGGATGGGAGTACCGTCATCGCTGGCGCTGAGAACGATATCTTCGAAATCCTTAATGGAACGGGCATAACCCCGGCCCCGCACCATGTATTCGGTGCCGCCGAATTCCAGCAGGCGCCCGCCCACTTCGCTGTTGCCGCTGTTTACCGCCTTGGCCACTTTGCTGATGGGGATGTTGTAAGCCTGCAGCCGATTGGGATCAACATTAACCTGATACTGCCGGACGAAACCGCCCACCGAGGCTACCTCGGCCACCCCCGGCACCGCTTTCAGGTAATAGCGCAGGATACCAATCCTGATAGGACCGTAATTCTTGTAAACTATGCTTGCCGCTGGGGTCTACGAGGGCATACTGGAAGATCCAACCCAAACCGGTGGCGTCCGGTCCCAACTCGGTCTTGACGCCGGCCGGCAGGCGGGACAGGACTCCGGACAAATATTCCAGGGTCCGGGACCTGGCCCAATAGATATCGGTGCCGTCTTCGAAGATCACATACACGTAGGAGTAGCCGAAATCAGAAAAACCTCGTACGGATTTTACCCGGGGGGCGCCAACCATGGCGGTGACCAGGGGATAGGTCACCTGGTCTTCGATGATATCAGGGCTGCGGTCCCAGCGGGAGTAGATGATTACCTGCGTGTCACTCAGGTCCGGGATCGCGTCCAGGTTCAGGTGATGTATCGACCACCAGCCCATGAGGCAGGCGGCTGCAGTGAGAATAAAGACGATGGCCTTGTTGTTGACGGAAAAATCGATAATGCGGTTTATCATGGCTTCTGCTCTTCGTCATGACAGGCGTCCGGGGAGTGGACTGGCGCTGGCTGCTGCTGTGCTTGGCCTTGTGGCTGAGGTGCCGGCGATCCCGAAGCAGGGGCCTGGTGTCTGACCCGGGTCGGCGGGCGGTGGCGAGGTCTGGGGGCCAGCCGGGGGCAGAGCCTGTGGCTCTACCTGGAGAGGCCCCGGCAACTCCTGGGTCTTCCAGGTCGGCAGCGATCCCAGAAAATCTCGTCTCAACCGCAGCAGCAGATTCGGGTCCGTGGGAAAGTGTTGATAACTTCCTGAAAAAACGGTCTCCGAACCTGTGAGGTAACGGCGAGGGTCTTTGTCAAACCGTTGTTTACATCCCTCTGTGTCAAAATAAAAAATCTTGCCCTGATATTCGCTGGTCCACCCTCTGCCCTTGGCCATTTCTGCCGTCACCGGCAGGCCGCAGACCGGGTCCAGAACCATGCCAGACGTTCCCGGCACATGGTGGCCGGCCGTCTCCGTATGAGAAACCCCGGAATCTTTCTCAGGGGGTTTGAAGCCGGCAGCCGGGGCTGCGACCGCCGGCTCGACATAATTTTTGGGAGTTTTTTCAAAATGATCTTTGCATGACGGAGAACAGAAAGAATACGTCGTATCGTTAACCGTGCTTTGCCAGCCGGCGGCTTTGGCCTTGTCCGCATCGACGTTGAGGCCGCAGACGGGGTCCCGGACAACTTCTCCGAACATGCCGGCTGCCGCCAGCCTCATCCGACTTTCCGAATCAACGAGGAAATTGCCCGAAATCACGATGCTCTCCCCAGGCTTGAGACCTTCGGTAATTTCCACCCGATCGCCCAGGCGCCAGCCCAGCTTGACCTGGCGCGGTTCGAAAAAGCCGTTGCCCCGGTCCACAAATACCAATTGTTTGAGCCCGGAATCCATCACCGCGTCAGCCGGGACATTGAGAGATGGGGGCATTTTTACGGGAAATTCCACATCGGTAAACATCCCCGGCCGCAGCATAAAGTTCGGGTTGTCCACCTCCAGCCGGACCTTCAGGGTCAGAGTATTCGGGTTGAATTCCGGCAGGATTTCGCTCACGGTGGCTAAAAAATTCTCTTTTTGCTTGGGCAGCTTGACGCGCACTTTTTCGCCCGGTTTAATATAGTTCGCTTCATTGCCGTAGAGATCTGCCAATACCCAAACCTGGCTGAGATCGGCCAGCCGATAAAGCTCCTGCCCGGCAGTAAATTTTTGACCCGGCGTTATCTTGCGTGACAGGATGAAACTGGTGACCGGGGCATAGATGTTGATTTCCTGGGTGATCTGCCGGGTGCGGGCCAATTCATCGATCTGCAGCCGGTTCACGCCCAGATTCATCAGGCTCCCTTCAGCCAATTTTTTCTGGGCATCCAGCGCCTCTGCCTGGCTCTTGGGCAATTTCACTCCCTCAGACAGGCTCTCCGAGGCATGGGCGGCATAAAAAAAGCTTTGCAAGGCCGTGGGCAGTTCCTTGCTGTAATACGAGGCCAGCGGTTCGTCCCGCCTGACTATGCTGCCGGTGGAGTTGGGGTAGGCTCGCACAATCCAGCCGTCGATGTAAGCATTGACCTGGTAAATGCGATTTTCAGGAACTGCTACCGTGCCTAAAGCTCTCAAATTGTAGGTCCACGGGGTCTCCTCTACTTTTGCCACCTTCACGCCGATCAACTGCTGCCTTTCCGGCGTAATTTTTACCGAGCCGGGCGGCAGGGCCGGGCCGTCCGGTGTCTCCGCGGCATCGGCGTAAACCGGCTCCATTTTCATACCGCAGGGGGCTATTCCCGGATCGGGGGATGTATGAGACGGATTCATGGGATCAACATAATAGAGCACGCGCTTGCCGGAAGAACTGACGGTTCCGGTCCGGCCATACCAGGTTCCGGCCCAGAATAATAATGCCAACGCCGCCAGCAATCCGGCCGCGTAGAAATATTTTCTTCGGTCCACCAAACCTTGCCGTGTCTCACTTTTCGGGTTTTGTTCAGACATACTGTGCCCCGGGCTCCGCCGCTGGCGAGAACTCTGAAAAAATTGCAGAAATCGATTTCAATGTCAACTTTCGCTAATGTTAAAACCCAGCCGAAGCCCGGACCTGAATATCAGGGTTTAGCCGCCGCCGGATCGTCGGATTTTCCCTTGGGCCTGACTTCAAAAACACCGGTAATGGTTTCGGATGGAAACTTGGTCAGATCTGTAGGAGGCTTTTCAGAATCCATAAGTTCCTGCCAGACCTTCTTGTTGACCGGGGCTCCCAACATTTCAGCTATATTCAGGTCGGCGCGAGCCTTAAACGGTTGATTGTTATACCAGTAAGCCACGGCGCGATTATTATAGGCCTTGCCGTTTTTCGGGTCCAGGCGAATGACCTCACTAAAGTCGGCGATGGCGTTTTCGTAGGAGCCCTGCTTGCAGAAAGCATTGCCCCGGAAAAACAGGGCGGTTGCGGACTTGGGATCCAATTGCAGGGCTTTCCCGAAGCTGACCATGGCGGCCTCAATATTATTGGCATTAAGAAAATCTTTGCCTTCTTTGATATATTGGTCAACAGTCTTTTGGGCGCCAAACACCGGCAAAACCAAACCAACGGTCAACAGGACCGCCAAAAACATAATCAATTTTCCTCTTTTTAGGGCCCCCATTTTGTGCCTCCCTAACTATTCTGCCTTCTAATCTTAAATTATCTGAAGTTACTATTTAATTATAATCATAAGTCAAGAAAATGTTTACTATTATCTTCTTTTAAAAAACATTTTTTAGAAGTTTTATGACAGGCTCCGGCATTATTATCAGTTATCAAGCAACAAGATAGTATAAATCGCCGGCAGAAAACCGACCGCAGCCTTAAAATGTATGCGGCCGATGCGGCTGCCCCAGACAGAGTTGGACAGAATCCGCTCATTAACGATCCAGGCCGTCAAACCTCTGCTGTCGGCCGGGTCGAGGCTGACTGCGGAATAGTCACCCCATCGTTGTTCAACAACCCCATTGCTGACCAGATAGTAGGTAGCGCTGCCGAAAAGCAGTAGCCCCGGGCTGGGGATGACCCCCGGGGGGTCGGTATGCAGGCGGGCCGCATACCTGACCTCGGCGTTGACGTTATTTGCGGGATCCGTCGCAGTCCAGGTCACAAAAACATCCTTGCGCCGATTGGCGGCGATGGAGACGTTGAAATCATAGGAAGTGCTGCTCCGGCCAAAATCCCCCCATTGGAGAACTCCCAGGTTTAGCGTATCAAATTCATAAAATCTGCACCTGGCAAACCCGCCGCTGTTGATCGAATGAACCTGGAAGAGGGAATTGCCGACCTGGGTGCCGGCATTGGCAAAGCGGCTGTCGGAAGTATCCAGGGTGAAAGAAGTGCCCGGTTGCTGGGCACTGGGAGGCACATCGTAAGCCGGCACCGGGATGGTCGCCGGACCGCTCAGGGTAGGGGGATTGGCCCCGGAGTTGGTCAACGTATAGAGGGTCACCTTAGTATCGGTGTTATCAGCCGCCGCCACCAGAAACGTCTTGGGGTTGTTGTCCAGCACCAGGGGCGGCGCCAGAGTTCCCACGAGGCCGGTGAATATGTAAGGGCTGAGAGCCTGGCCCGGGCCGTTATAAACCAGGGATTTGGCCACGGCAAACATTCGGGAGTCGATATAAACATTGGCCGCATTAAAAACGTTGGCGGTGAAAATTAAGGCCTGGCTGTCATGTCCCAACTGCGGGAAATCCCACGTGCTGCCGGCGCCGTTACTGACGTTGACCTGGTAGATATAATAAGCCCCCAGGGGATTGGGGGTTTGCGACACCGCAAAGAAGAAATATTGCACCGTGGCGGATTCTTTGCCGGCATTGACGGACATGATCCACCGGTCGTATTGCGGGTCGTAGATCACCCGGGGATCGTAAAGCGTTTGGAGGGTATAGCCGAAAAAAGCGCTGAGCGTCATACTGCGCAACCCGCTGGTTCGGGGCGGCTTTTTCGTAAATATCCAGGTGAGAGTTGGTGATTTCCACAAAATGGCTCAGGCCGGCGGCGCCATGGGTGTCCGGCGGGTATAAGCCGGCAGTGTTCGAATTGACGCCTTCGAAATTGATCGTATTGATCAGGGCCGGAGCCTGGCTGGCGGGGACCCCGGCTTCCGGCGCCGGCAACGGGGCCTGGAGAGCTTTAGTCTGCCCCGCCTGGCTTTTTAATGCCTTGTAGACATCTTCTTTGAGGGTGGGCCGGAAAGGTATTGCCGCCGGAGGAGGGGTGGGGCCGCCGGCTTCCCGGGCTCGGGCCGCCTCCATTTGGCTCCAGGTACGGACCTCGGGCGCCGGAATACTCAACTGCCGGTCCGGCCTGATGATGGGGCCGGCGGGGCGGGTAACCTGCCGCTCGCCGGCCGGGATAGTCGCCCCAGCCGACATCGGCAGCAAGCAACTCAGTAATATAAATAAACCGATAACTCTAATTTTCATAATATTTCTATTAAACCATATTTCTTTACAAATTTTGGCAAAAAAAATTTGCATCACAAAGCTGGATCTGTATCGAACTAACTATCTATAGTTATAATCAAAAGTTTCTTCCCGTCTGTCATCCTGAGCGTAGCGAAGAATCTAAAATTCTTCGGTCGCTACGCTCCCTCAGAATGACAGGAATAAGAAATTATTTTTGAGAATTACTATAACTGGTATATATCAAGTCGGTCCTTATTTTTGGGGCGGCATGGGCGCTAATTTAAGATCCCGGCTGAGCAAAGCTCAACCAGGATCTTGGTTTACTGCCTGAAGAAATAACCGCGCCGGAACATGTGTCTCTCCCCGGACACGGTTATCTTCCGGTTTTATTAATTAAGCAAGAGTAGGTCCAGCGGCCCTACCGTCATAGTTCTAAAGAGCACCAACGGCCGCATCATGTCGTTTTCTTCATGGGCCAGGATGTGGCAGTGCCAGACGTACTCATGGCCGAAATTGGCCACCTGATTAATAATGGGAGCGGGGGCGATGGGTTGCCCGGTATTCGGGTTAATGTTGGTGAAATCTTCTGTACTGCCGATGGGCCGGGCCGGGTTGTAAGGCCGGACACTGGCGCTCACCGGAAAGGGCACCTGGGGCATATCGGCCCGCAGGGCGACATAGATGACCTCCAACGGGTTCATGCGGATAGTTTCTTTCCAGCCCCTCTCATACGGCTCGGGGGGTTTTATTACCCCGTCCCAGCCGACCCGGTTGATTAATTGGGCGTTGACCAGGTGAATGTGGACCGGATGGGTGTCCACCCCATTGTGGGTGATTTTCCAGATCTGGGTTTCCCCGGGGCGCCGGAAGATTTCGCCGGCGGGATCGATATATTTGAACCCCACCCCGTTCGAAGTGGCCGGTACGGTCGTCGGGTCGAAGTATTCATACCCCAGGTTGGCGCTTCAGCCGCCCATATTTCTCGAATACTTCCGTTATGGCCTTCTGGCCCAGAGCCTTGGTGACGGTGTTAGTGAAACCAACCGGCTGATACGTCAACGTGGTGGCGTTGATCGTGGCGTAGGTAGTGGCCCTGCCGGTCCGCATAATGGAAGGTCCCGGGTAATAAGGCTGCGGCACGATGGGCGGCGGCTGGGAGGTCAGGTAGATATTGGGCCAGGCTGCCTGCAGGGCGGCCAGGTTAAAGGGCAGCGGCTGGGGTGCCCCGGACCCGGAACTGCATGATCGTCCGGGTGTTGGGGCCGACGCCGACCTGGGTCTGGGGGGCGCCGCCGGTGGCGGATGATCCGGATTACCGGTGTAATAATCGTATCGGGGCTGAAAGCCGGGCATGGGTGCCGGGCGCGTCGTTATACAGGATGACGTTGGTGCCGGGGGGCACGGTGGAGAAATCCACGATGACGTCGGCCCGTTCCGCCGGTCCCAGGAAGATTGTCGTACCTTTAATCGCCGGGTCGTAAGCCTTCCAGGTTCTGAGACATTGCCGAAGGTGGCGCTGCCCCGGTCGTAGTCAAAATTAACCGGCTGGTTGTCCCGCACCGAGATTTCCGGCAGGAAACCGCCTTCGTTGCCGATCTGGATGAATTTGGGGCCGGCCGTAAACGGGTCCGGCACGCCGCCAGCCCTTCCATCAGTAGGCCAGGTTGGCGGGTACCAGCCATTCGGCGTGGCGTCCACCATCTTGACTTCCGTGTTGGCACCGACGGTGAGGGTGGGAGGTGAAGTGTAGCCGCGGCCGGGATTGACGACGGTGTAGCCGGTTACCATACCGCCGAGAAGCGTGGGTTCGATGACGGCGCCGAAACCGCCGCCGCCGGTGACGTTAACGCCCGGGGGCCGGGCATAATTTAGACCAGGCTGACCAGGAATTACGGCCACTATCCTGCCTTCGAACGGGGTGCCGGGTGTCCCGAGCACGGCCGTCGCCGTGGCGCCGCTGCCGCCCCCCGAGGCATCCAGGTAGAGCTGCAGGTTGAGGAAGTCGGTCGTTGGCGGCGTTGAGAATCCGGAACCGGTAGGCTTTCGGCTCCACCTCCATATAAGGATAGACCGTGCCGTTGACCATCATGACGTCGTTGAAGGCCTCCGGCACCGTGCTGGTGGTGTAATTCCAGGGCGTATAATTCGGCGGTATGCCGCCATTCGGCAACGGTATGGCCGCCTTCAATTCCGGGGCTGCGGGATTGACCGGAGCCAGGATATTGGGCTGTACCCAGGGACCAAAGTCCCAGCGCCCATATTGATTCATCCCGGTGGGATCGGCGAGTTTCTGGTTGGGCTCATAGATGTGGGGCACAAAGAGACTGCCGTAGTCTCCCCAAGCGGCAATATTCCATTTGTCATCCTGGAAGCCAATGTTCTTGGGGACAAAGGTCTTGTCCTGAATGATCAGCGGCACGCCCCAGGTGTAAACGTTAATGACGCCGGGGCCGGGGGGGGTTTTATCCAGGCCGGCTTGATCGGGGATAAGCCCTGCGGCGATGGCAGCGTCCTCCACCGGTTCGTGGATGACATACCCGGCCGCCAGGCCGGCATAGACATTCAGGCGGGTGATGGCCGAGGCGTGGTCGTGGTAAAACATCAGCCGGGCGCCCTGCTGGTTGGGATAATACATCGTGTTGCCGCCGTCGCCCGGGTTAGGCATGTCGGGGATATTGCGGAAACTCACACCCTTGAGATAAGGGGAAGTTTCGCCCGGCGGGGTAAACCATTGGTGCGGGGTGCCGTCGCTGTACCACGGGGTGTGGCCGCCGTGCAGATGGATGGAGGTGCGGTTTTGGGTGTAGAGGCCGCCGGACGGGCCCAGCGGGCCCTCACCGGCGTTCATCAAAGTGGTATCCACCGGGATAAAGAGTTGGCCGCTCGGTTGCGCACTCGTACCCAATTGGTTTTTAAATAAGATCCGCACCGGCGTGTTGCGCGCCGCCACAATCAAGGGTCCCAGATAATGAATGGGCTGCCCCGCCCCGGTGAGATCGACATAGCCCCGGAATTTGGTCGGGCCGGGCAGGTCCGTATGCACCTTTTCGCTAAACTCCCGCATCCCGATCACATAATAATCGGAGCCCGGGTAGGTCGTTTTATCCGGGTTGGCCAGCGGGATGTACTGCCCGACGCTGGATTGGGAGTATTGCGGTTCGCCGGCCCCACCCCGGGCAGGGCGTCGACAAATTTCCGGAGCGCCGTGCCCGTATCCTGGCCGCTCGGGCTCAGGCCGGACGGGCTGTTGGCATACCAGGTCACGCCCTGGGGCCCGTCATTGGCGTCGGCCGTAAAAATTCCCGCCGAGGCGCCCGCTATCAGCGCCAGGGCCATAATCATCAAGAAGAACGGCTTCTTCATCTCAATTTCCCTCCTCAAAATATTTTAAGAAAAAAACTTTACCGCAACTGTAACAATGGTTTTTGAATATGTTTAAATAACAGCTCTATTGCTTCTTCCCACTGATGTGTTTAAGTTTTCCACCGGGTGCAGCTCCGAAAATCAGGAAAATACAAAGGAAAATAACCAGTTACTTAATATTTTACTTCCGCCGCCGCCACATTACCGGTCAATTCCCGCATGGTCGCCTCCAGTGTAGCCCTGGCCTGGTCCCAGGCGTTTCCCTGGGAATTAATCAACTTGCCTAATTGCGTCTTGGCAACCACCAACTGATTATACAAATATTGCATGTGGAAAAGCGCCATCCGCTTTTTTTGGGACGGCAGCTGTGCCGTTTTCACCCGCAGGTCGCCGATTTTGGTATCAATCGCCTTAAGTTCCTCGGTCATCTTTTTTTCATAAGCCTTCCGTTCCGCAGGGGTACCTGTCTCCTGGGCCGGGCCTTCGCCTTAACTGCTGCCCCTGTGGCCTGCGCCCCCTCTGTCTGAGGGCTTTTCATGGGCGACTGGGCCCAGCCATAGCCTGAAGCTGCTGCCAGCAAAACCGCCGTCACCGATATTGCAACCCATTTCATCTAATATAACCCCCTTTTAATGCCGACAACTTATTATTTTTATTAATAATGATAAAAAATAATAAGTAAATTGTAAACTTTAGACTAATTTTATATGTAATTTATATTTAATCATTACTTTTTTTACTTGACATTACATTTTTATGTTACTAAAATTCAGTATAAACATCATTTCTTCCAAGGCAAGAGAAATTAACAATGCTCATGAAGAAATTGGCCTCTAAGTCTCCGATCAATGAGCTTAATTTTAAAAAGAAAAAAATTTTTTTAAAATAGTAAACAGTACTCATTTTTAGGTGCGCCTTAGTTAACTGAAACTAATCTGTTGGCCGATGCTTAGTTTGGTTCATCCTGCTGCATTAAGTTGAGGTGTCTTGCTGCTCGAATTATTGAAATAGTAAACTGTACTCATTTTTAGGTGTATCCATGGTTTGCTGCAATAAATTTATTGACATAAGATTTCCATGAGTTATTTTAGTACTAAAGTGAAGGCAAGCTAAGCGGTATGGTAGATTCAGGATAGATAAAAGATTTATAACTAAGTATTTTTACAAATAAAACTCGTTATGGGCGGAGCGTCAAGGCAAGGGTATAAATTTATTACCCCAAATGGTAAAAGAGGATAGAGAAGAAGTGGTGCCTGTTATTAATTCTGCTGCCGACAATTATTTTGCCCCGAAAAAAGGCGCCCCAGGCAGCCGGTCATGTCCTGGTGCAGTCGTTGGCGGTTATCTTCGTGGCCTCAGCCTGATAATGGCGCCTGGATCTAACTCGTAAATTTTATTTATTGCAAAATCATTATTGCACAATATAAGCGAATGAGGGTATAATTAGATAGCATGTAAGGAATGTTCAGATGGGTGGTATGAGAATGATGTCGGTAGGAGTTGATATCTCACCCCTTCGGCGGCATTCAGGATTTGAACTGCAGTGGGCAAGGGGGAATTCCGGCTATTATCCGGTCCGTATAAAACAAAATTTGGATGATCTTAATTAAACACATTTACTTCCGGAGGAAAAAACATGAAAAAGAGAATGACAATTGTAGTTCTGGCAATGGTGCTGGCCAGTTTGATGGCTGCGACAAACTGCCTTGCGATAGCGCCCCCTTGGTATGTCTGTACGGTTAATGCCACGGGTCAGTCAAGTGGGGGGCCGGTGGTTAGTTTAACCGATAATGGTGGTGCTTGGGGTCCTGTATGGTTTTACCTTGACACTACAGTCTCCAATCCCTTACTGGCTACCTGTTTGACCAGCCTTTCAGCAACTTTGCCGGTAGTGGCGTTTGTTTGGGATACCAGCGGTGCTACCCCCCTCTCATATATTTACAGCACCAGTAGTACTTTTCAGCCTTAACAGGTTTCAAAGATTAGCCACACTGAAAAGAACTCCCTCTCCCCTTATTTTCTCTCAGGGGGAGGGGAGTTCTTTTCCTATTTTCAGAATCCTTCGAAAAAAACCTCCCTTGATGCCCCCACATCTTTCCTGCTGCTGTCATTCCATTAAAAATAATTATGCTTTTTGATCATAATAAGTTAAAATAATCCCAAGAAAACTAATATTTTTGACAGCGTGCCATTTTTCCACTATTATCTTCATGATAAACTAAAATAATTCTTACAGGAAAACCATTCGGCTGTACCATGACTAGACTACCCGCCGGCATTAAAGATTGGGGGCTTATTGAACCTTGTGACGATATTTCGGTGCGCTATCTGAAGGAATACGGCTGTCTGCCTTTAGGCAAGGCTGACGGCGAATTCTATGTCGCCATGGTGGACCCCGGCAACGAAGATGCCAGGGCGGCTCTGGAAGCTGCCTTAGGGCAGCCCATTACGCCGGTGCCTTTACCTGAAGCCGAGATCATGCGGGCCATAGACGAGGTTTACCTCAAGGGCAGTCACCTGTCCCGGCTGGTGGGTGACCTGGACCCTGAAGAGGTGGAGGCGATTTCTTCCGAGGAAACCAGCGAGATCGGTCATCTCCGGGTTATGGCTCAGGAAGCCCCCATCATCCAGTTGGTCAACCTGATCATCCGGCATGCCATAGAGATGAGGGCCAGCGATATCCATCTGGAGCCCTTTGAGAATGATTTCCGGGTGAGGTACCGCAAGGACGGTCTGTTATTGGAAGTGGAATCGCCTTCTAAAAAGACCCAGGCCGCAGTTATCTCCCGCTTGAAAATTATGGCCAAGATGGACATTGCCGAGCGCCGCCTGCCCCAGGACGGCCGGTTCCGGGCCAATTTTCACGGCCGGGACATTGATTTCCGGGTGTCCACGTTGCCCACCCTGCTGGGCGAAAGCATGGTGATCCGGATCCTTGATCAAGAGCACGTCATCCTGGACTTGCAGCGCCTCGGTTTCCCTGACCACCTCTTGGACAAATTTATCAGATTGATTCAAAAACCTTATGGCATGATCCTGGTCACCGGGCCCACCGGCAGCGGCAAGACGACAACTCTCTATGCCGCCCTGGAGCGGATTAATACACCGGAAAAAAAAATTATCACCATCGAAGATCCGGTGGAGTACCGCCTGGCCGGGGTGACGCAGGTGCAGGTCCTGCCCAAAATCGGCCTTACTTTTGCCAACGGTTTGCGTCACATCGTCCGCCAGGACCCGGACGTGATTCTCATCGGGGAAATCCGCGATCGGGAAACTGCGGAAATTGCCGTTCATGCCGCCCTTACCGGACACCTGGTCTTCAGTACCATCCATACCAATGATGCTGCCGGCGCGGTTACCCGGTTGCTGGAAATGGGCATCGAGGATTATCTTCTGGCCTCCGCGGCCGTTGGCTTTATGGCCCAACGCCTGGTCCGCCTTATCTGTCCGCATTGCCGGGAACCTTTGGCGAGGTCGGCCGGGGAAGTGATCCCGGAGGGGGCGGCAGGCGCTCTCGCAGGATCTTTTATCGGCAGAGGTTGCGAGCACTGCAACCACACCGGCTACCAGGGCCGGTGCGGGATTTATGAACTTTTCCTGGTGGATGAGCCCATACGGCAGCTGATCCTTTCCCGGGCCGATGCCATGACCTTGCGGCAGACCGCCCAGCAACGTGGTATGCGCACTCTCATTGAGGACGGTTGGGATAAAGTGGCCCAGGGAAAAACTTCCATTCAGGAACTGCTCCGGGTGACCCAGGAGTAACCATGCCGATTTTTTATTTTAGAGCTGTTAACGCTGCCGGCGAGATTATTCAGGGAAGTGTGGAGGCCAAAGGCGATCAAGCCGTCGTTCAGCAACTCCACCAGAACAAGCTGATCCCCCTCAATATTTCTCAGGATGAGCCGACTTCCGCCGGGACCAGCCTGTGGCCCCCCAGTTTTCTTCGAAAAGTGGGTCTCTCGGATATCGTGCAATTTTCCCAGGAAATGGCGGTCCTGCTTAATGCCGGATTGCCTCTGGACCGCAGCCTCCAGATTATTCTGGAGGTGACCAAAAAACCGGTCCTGCGTACCATGATTCAGCAGCTCTGGCGGGATATGCAGGCGGGCAAAGCTCTCTCCGAAGCTTTGAGCCGCCAGCGGGTTTTCAGTTCTTTATATATCAGTCTGGTGAAAGCTGGAGAAACGGGCGGTTTCCTGGAAATAACTTTCCAACGCCTCGGGGAATATCTGACCGGCCTCAAGGAACTGAAAAATCATGTCATTACTGCTCTGATCTATCCTATGATTCTCGGCCTCGTGGGTGGGTTGTCCATTATTCTGATGCTGATTTTTGTCGTCCCGAGATTTGAAGTGTTCTTTCAGGAGATGGGACAGGGCCTTTACTGGAGCACTCAGCTTCTGGTGCAGGCAAGTTATTTACTGAGGACCTATTGGTGGGCCGGCTTAATGTTGGCTGCTATGGCCGGAATGGGTATCTGGCATATCTGGCAGAGCCAAAAAGGGCACTTGTGGGTGGACCGGTTAAAACTCCGGATTCCCGTGGTAGGAAATCTTTCCCGGAGCCTGGCTGCGGCTTTCTTTGCCAAAACCCTGGGCACGCTTCTCACGAACGGCGTTACCCTGGTCAATGCCCTTCAGGTAGTAACCAATACCCTGGACAACCGCTATATGAGCCAGATTCTCAGCAGTATTCTGGTGGAAGTGAAGAGAGGCCAGCCGCTGTCCAAGTTGTTGAAAAGGACGAATCTATTTCCGGAATTTTTCCTCCATATGGTGGCAGTGGGGGAAGAAACGGGTCGGCTCCCGGATATGCTGCTGAGCGCCGCTCAATCCCAGGAAACTGAAGTCCGGGATGAAGTTAAAAGGTTGGTGGCCCTGCTGGAGCCGATGCTGATTTTGAGTATGGGGCTGCTGGTCGCTTTTATCATCGTTTCTTTATTGATGCCGATATTGAATCTCTACGAATTTTCTTTTTGATGCGCGAGCAAGGAGACCGCCTGTGAAGCAAAAACGTCCTTCCCAAACAGGGTTTACCCTGATTGAACTCATGATCGTGCTCTTTATCCTGGGCTTACTCACCGCCCTGGTGGCCCCCCGCCTTATGGGGCGGGTAGGCAAGGCCAAGCAAAAAACTGCCCAGACCCAGATTCACATGCTGGCCACCTCCCTGGAATTATTTTACCTGGACATGGGACGTTATCCCACCGAAGAAGAGGGCTTAAAAATCCTTAGTCAAAATACGGCCAGTCTGCCGGGGTGGGGAGGACCTTATCTTGACAAGGAAGTCCCTAAAGATCCTTGGGGCAATGACTATGTGTTTAAAATTCCGGGTGAAAATGCCCCTTATGACATTATTTCTTATGGGGCTGACAAAGCTCCCGGAGGAGAAGGAGAAAATCAAGATATCAAGAAATAATCCGCCGGTCGCGCCGGCGGAAGCCCCACCGGCGCCAGTTATGGCACAGACCGGCTTTACTCTTCTCGAATTAACCATCGTCCTGTTCCTGATGACCTTGATGCTTGGGATAGTGGGGAGCAATGTTTTTAAAGCCTGGCAGCGGGAGCAGTTACGAATGAGCCTTCGTCAGGTGGTCGGTGTTCTCCGGCAGGCTCGCAGCGATGCAGTTTCAGGTAATCGAAAAGTTCAGGTGCAATTTAATTTTTTGGACCAGCGCTACTGGTTAGCCGATACCGCCAAAGAGATTCGGCAATTGCCGCCAATAAAAGCCGACTTGTCTCAGTTGGTCTGGCAGGATCAATCTCGGCGGCAGGGGCATATTTCCTTTTACGGCGACGGCAGTTCCAGTGGCGGCCGCTTAATTTTTCCGGGCCCGGGCCAGCTGCAATTCATCCTTGAGGTTGACAGGATTACCGGGCAGATCAATTTCAGCAGTCGATGATGCGCCCTAAGCAGTCTAATACATCTGCGGTAAAAAGCTCTAGTCCCAGGCTTGTTGGAACTGATTCCGGTTTTAGCCTTCTGGAGGTGCTGATCGCCACCACCATAACCGGATTAACGCTGATTGCTCTGATGCAGTTGCTTCTCGTGGGTTTTAAGGCCAAGACTAATGCCAGGCAACGCACCGCCGCTAGTCTTCTGGCAGAAAAAATTCTCCAGGAATATTCGGGCTTGTACAACCTTAACAGTGGCCAGTACCAGGGAGAACGGGATGGTTACCGGTATCGGGTCCTGATCGAACCGCAATATGAAATTGCCACTGCCAATGCCAAATCCAGGATTGTCTGTTACCTGATTCAGGTTACCATTGCCTGGCTGGAAAAAGAGAAAACCAAGTACATCGACCTGGAAACCATCAGAACCATCGTCAAGGGCAGGACGTGAGGCGATTATCAGCCCCCGGGACTGCCAGGCAAAAGATTTTTTTCATCCTCCACCCTTCGGATGTTAAAGGAAAAAACTGCGAATTTACCTTGGATAAACATTCCTCTTCAGGTTTTACCCTCCTGGAACTAATTCTGGCCATCTTCCTCCTGAGCTTTTTGGGAGTTGCCGTTTTCACGGGCTTAAATCTTGCCATCAAAGCCTATCGCTCCCAGATTGATAACTTCGCCAGAATTCAGCAGGTGCGAATCGCCTGGCGCTTACTCGAACGCAGCCTGAGTTCAGCCGCTGACAGCTTGAAAACGGATGGCTACTGGCCCTATTTCACGGGCGAGACGCAAGAGATCCGATTGCTCACCCCATTACCTCTGGAAGCCCATAACCTGGGTGGTTTTTATTATTGGCGGGTCTGGGTCGGCAGAGGTGAAGATGGGTTGGGCTCTTTGGTGGTGGATGAATCTAAAGCGCTTATTTGGCAGGAAGATCCAAAGGTTGAGAACCGACAGGTATTGCTTCAAGGTCTCAGAAGTTGCCAATTCCTCTATGGCGATAGCGGCAAAGAATATGCCCAGTGGGACGGCTATAGTTTAAAAGGGCTGCCGCAGAGCGTGCGGGTTAAATTTTCACTGGGTGATAATGTCTCCCAGGAATGGTTGATTCCCTTGCATACCGCAGTCCTGACTTCCAGGCCATGAACACATTAAAACATCTTCCCAAAGACCGGGAGAGCGGCTTCATCCTGGTAGCCGTCCTCTGGTTGGTAGCCCTGGTAAGTGTCCTGGTCATGGGGGCGCTGCAGGAATGGCGCACCGAACTTAAGTTGGCGGCAAATTTTCAGGCTAAGGCTCAATGTCGCCGCCTGGCGGAAGGCGGGGTCTATTACGCCATCGGCAAAATTATCGCCAGGGAGATTGCCGCCCGCAACCCGAGAGCATCATTGGGCCAGGGTGAGAATCCTCAGGAATTTTGGTTTACCGACGGCAGAGCCTATACTCTCAAATTGCCCGTTGGCCGTATTGAAGTTAACGTCACGGATGAAGCCGGTAAATTTAATCTTAATGGAGCTACTCAGGAGTCATTGGAAAAGATCTTCAAGATCTGGGAGTATCCGGGTGACCAGGTTAAGAATATGGTCGAAGCTATCCTGGATTGGCGGACAGGGGCTCCTGGTTCCAAAGACAAGGGATTTTTTCAGTCTTTCAAACGTCGGGCTGATACTGCCAATATCGATTCCTTCGATACTGTCGAACAAATCCTGTGGCTTCCGGACTGCGGCGGCTTATCCCCACAACGCCTTTCGGCATGCTTTACGGTGCAGATGGCAGGGACTGGGGTCAACATTAATGCCGCCTCGCCGGACGTCATTATGGCTTTAGGATTTACTGCGGATCAGACCCAGCAGATCGTCGACCTCAGATCAGAGCAACCGCTTCGTGACTTGCAGGCTTTGGGCGCCAGTGGATACTTCTCAAAGTTCCGAATTGCAGACCGGAGTTTCGTTTCAATCTTCAGATTTTTATACAATTTTTTCTTCAGGCATGGTAGATTTTAATAAGAGCCGGCATACGGTCAAAGCCATTATAAAACTGGATTTGGATAAGCCTTTTCTCTGGTCCATTCTCTATTGGGCCGCTGATTACCCCAGCGACTAACTAAAATTGACGTACTTATGAAATTGGCCAAAATACGCAGGTAATTTCTAAATTAATAAAACAGAATTTTTATTCACCTCTCGCGCCGCCTGTTCTTGCACGCGTGAGGTGAGAAGACAGGAATAGCGTTGGCCATAGATTTTCAACTGGAAAAAACTTATCAGAGAATTCCGGAGTGATTCACAAAGCCTGGGATTTTGCCTGGATCGAGCCCAACTGACGATGGTTCATGTTCGAAAATATTTTCGGGGAATGGACCTGGCGCACCTGATTTCTTGGAATATTTCGGAAAACGGGCTGTCCGATCTGGAAATTAAAGTGAGCGAAGTAATTTCGGATCTGGGTTTACAGGGCCTCCCGGCCGCTCTCACCATCAATCACGGTCCGGCCTTTATCAAGCCCATCAAGCTCCCGCTGGCAGCCATGGAAAATCTGGCCCAGGTCGTTTCCTATGAATTGGACCGCTTTATTCCTGTTGCCCCTGAACAGGTATGGTTTAGCTTTCAGATAGACCAAAAAACTGAGACGGAAGTTCACGTGAACCTTTTCGCGGTCCATAAGAAGCCGGTGGAGGAATGCCTGAAGCTTTTAAATGCCTCCGGCTTAAGACCCATAGCCGTAGAACTTGCCCCGGTGTCCAGTGCCAATGCCTTTGCCCTCCTGGGTGGGCGGCGTCTGCCCAATTCCTGGCTGCTCCTGAGTATTGGCGGGGATGCCATTGATCTGTATCAAATTGCCAAAGATAATCTGCGGCCCTGTATGCACCGGACGTTCAGGTCAAAGGATGAAATCTGGCCCGAAATTTTGCCGGTGGTTGATAATTTTAGTGATAAAAGTTCTGCCGCCGAAACTCTCTGCCTGACTGGAGAAGCATTACCGCCGGAAATAGGAGAAGCGTTACGAAAAATTGATAAATTTTCCATATTACATGATGCGGAGCTGCTGGCCCGGAAATTTTCTGCTGATCTGCCTTTAACTGCGGCGGTCTGGCCGGCTTTAGGGGCTTCACTGCAGGGAGTTCGAAAAGTTCCAATGGCTTGTAATCTGCTGCCGGTCGAAGCCAGGCATGTCATCCCCCTGAGCAACATCCGATTGATTAAAATTCTCCTGGCAACTCTTGTCATCCTTGGCGCTATTTGGATGGGCAGTATTTATTTTCACGAGCGGATTAGCCCTATACCAGGTGGACCGAAAAATTGAAAGCTTAACTGCATCGGTGGAACAGATAAAACAACAAAGGGCTGAGGCCCAGGCAATTTCCCGCCAGCTTCAAGACCTCTACGGCGGGAAAGGCGCCACCGCCACTAAATTGCAGATCCTCGCCCTCCTGACGCAATCCATTCCGGACCACACCTGGCTCTACAGCCTGCGCTTGAGCGCCAAACAGTTGGAAATCAGCGGCATGTCCAAATCGGCTGCGGATTTAATACAACTTTTGGATAAATCAGGATTATTTTCTAAAACACAATTTTCTTCTCCGATAGTCAATGATGCCAGCGGCAATGAAAACTTTACTATTCAGGCTGAACTTAAAGAAGTGGATTGAGAACGCTCCGGGGGTTGCCCCCGGTTCTCAGGACCGGCGTCCTGGCCTTGAGCGGCTTCCTGTTGCTTCTGCTGCTCTATCTCGCAGTCGTCGAACCCCTGATCAATCTGGAAAATGCCTGGAGTGAGGACCTGAGCCGGAAGGAGCAGATCTTAACGCATTATCAAGCTCTTTTGGCCAATAAAGAAAAGTTCGCCGCCCATGTGCAGGCCCTTCAGTCAACGTTGGCGGCAACCAACAAACAGATGCTGAGCGGCGGCAACCCCGCAGTGGCCGCGGCTGACCTCCAGGAGATTCTCAAAAATTTACTTAAGACTGCCGGTGCCCAGAGCCTGGCTATCAAAGTTCTTCCCCCGAAAGAGCGCGGGTCTTATCAGGAAGTGCCCATTCTGATTCAATTAACTGCTAATATAGAACAATTGTTCAATATACTGTATGATCTGGAACATAATCAAAAACTCCTGGTAGTCACCGAACTGAACATCAATGTTTCCCGCTCCGAGGCTATGAAAGAAGAAATTCCCAATTTACGAGCCGATCTGATAGTAGCCGGTATGATTAAAAAAGGAGTGGCCAGTTAATGGGCAAGCCGAGCCTCCTCTGGCAGGTAATTCTGGCTGCGCTGAATTTACTTGTTTTTTTAGGCATCATTCAGGTATGGTGGAATGACAGTGGTATGCCAAAGCAGGGGCCTTCCCAGAAAACTGAACGTGTCCAATTGGAACTCCCCCGCCGGGACTCGAAGTCGAAATCGGCATATCAAATTGTCGCGACCAAAAATCTTTTCAGTTCCCAGCGTCGCGCCATGGTAAAAAAAGAGGCTGAACAGCCCCAAAAATATGATTTTGATAAAAACATCCTGCAGGGCATAATTGTTGTGGGCGAGGGAAGAGTGGCAATTGTGGCTTCCAAAGATGCCCAACCCACAAGTAAAGTTGAGATCATTCGTCCGGGAGAGACCTGGCACGATTATAAGGTCCTGGAAATTGGACCGGAAACAGTTACTTTTCAATCCAAGGAAGGTATAAAAATCATGGTTTTTCCCGAGCCCAAAGCCAAAACCGGGATTACAAGGATGAAATGATGCCTGGAAAATCAGCCCCAAAAAGTATGTGGCTGTTCCTGATCCTGATTCTGGGTCTGTCAGGTTGCGCTCGCAATTCAGGATCGGTTCAAACCTACGAACCCAGCCGGCCTTTTCCTGTAATCGCCTCTTCTCCGCCTCCTCTCCAGGAGAAAAAGATACCCGAGTCAGAAGTCTCCGAGACCGCGCCCCCAAAAAACCTGGCCAGAGAATCCAGTCTCGCCCAAGGGTATGGCGAAACACTTAAAAACCTGCCGGCCTACCGCCATTCTCCACAAAAAGGAGAAAAAGTTTACCCCATCGAATTGAATCTGCAAAATGCCGACCTGGTTGAAGCCATTAAAGTTTTGTCTGAAACTCTGGGACTTAATTATATGATCGACCCCAAGGTCAAGGGCACGGTCAATGTCAGGGCGTCCGGCAGGTTGACCCGCAGAGAGCTTCTTTCCATTATGGAAACCCTTCTCATGGTTAACGGCGCTACCCTGGTGCAGGATGGCCAGGTTTTAAAAATTGTGCCGGCCAAAGAAGCAATGTCCGGTGCCCTGCCGGTATACCGTCGGGGGAAACTCCCCGAAGGGACGTTTGCCCAAGTTGTTTCCCTGGATCAAACTCCGGCCAAAGAGATGCTCAATGTCCTTAAACCACTGGTTTCTCAGGCAGGTTCCATCTCCGAAGGCGCCGGCAACTCTTTAGTCCTGATAGATTATCCTGCTAATATAGAAAAACTTATGGAATTGATGCGCCTCATCGATTCCCGGTCCCTGGGCAAAAGCATCGTCCGCATTGTCAGGGTAGAAAATGCCTCCCCTTCGGAAATCATTACTGAACTGGAAACCATCTTCTCTTCCTTCGGCGCCCTTGGCAAAAAGGAAACCTTCGGGGTTAATTTTATACCGGTCGAGCGCATGAACTCTATTTTAGTCCTGGCCTCCTCCAAGGTTTTGATGGATCGGGCCATTAATTGGGTCCAGGAGTTGGATTCAAAAAGCGATACCTTGGCCAATGTCCATGTGTATCATGTGGAGAATTATAGGGCCAAAAATCTGGCTGATATTTTAAGGCAGAGTTACGGTGAGGCAGTTGGGGGAGTGGGGGTCAAGGATACTAAATCCAGGTCCGGTCTTTCCAGCCTCCGGTCTCGGAGCAGTGCTATGGGAAGTACCGGGGCGGGCGGCTCAGGGATGGGCGCCATGGGTGCCATGGGCGGCATGGGAGGAATGGGGGGCACGGGAGCAATGGGCGCCGGTTTGACTTCATTGGGTAAAGAATCATCTCTTGAAAAAACTCAGCCCGGTTCCAGCAAAGAACAGGCAACCCCGTTGACTGGTGCGGCCGGCACAGAGGCCTCTAAAGAAAATATCCGCATCATTCCCGATGAAGAGAACAACCTTCTGGTGGTGATCGCTCCTCCCTACGAATGGCGAACCATCCAAAGTCTGCTGCGCCGCCTGGATATCCTGCCGCGCCAGGTATTGAGCGAAGTTCTCATTGCCGAAATTTCTTTGACGGGGCAGCTCAAATATGGCCTGGAATGGTTTTTTAAGGGGAATCCTAATCCCACCACCCCCACGCAAAGTTCTACCACCACTGCCACTACCGGGACCCAGAGCGCATCTTCAACAACCACAAGTACCTTAAATTTCGCCCAATTTGCCGGTCCGGCCGGGGCAGCTTACACTGCCAGCGGCTTTACCTTTGTCGCCAGCAACATCTATAATGACTTGCGAGGTTTCATCAATCTGCTGGCCGAGGAAGGAAAAGTCAATATCCTGGCCTCCCCGCATATTATGGCGGCCAATAATCAGGAAGCCACGATTCAGATCGGTGATGAGGTGCCTATCCTGACTTCCCAATCCGTTCCTTTGGTCAGTCAACAGACCTCCTTCTCGACCAGTACCATAAGCTATCGGAACACCGGCATCCTCTTGACTCTGAGGCCTCAAATTAATGCCCGGGGCCTGGTAACCCTGGAAATCGCCCAGGAAGTGAGTTCGGCTTCCGCAACTACCACGGGGGTGAATAATACCCCCACGATCTCAGTCCGCCAGGCCAAAACCACCTTGACCACTGCGGATAACCAGACGGTGGTGTTGGGCGGGCTTATCCGGGAGGATGTCAGCCGACGTCACAGCGGCATTCCGGGATTGCGCAGCGTGCCCCTCGTCGGCGCCTTGTTCGGCTCCGAGTCCAAGCAGAAAACCCGGACGGAATTAATTGTCTTGATCACTCCTCATGTTGTCAGCAGTCTTGAGGAAGGGGCGCGTTTAACCGATAAAATGAAGAGGGGCATGAATCCTGCAGCCTTTACGACGACGCCAGGCGGCAGACCTTCTTATGCCCCGGCTTCCGAAGGCTTAAAACCAAGTGAATAACCGGAATAAAGCCATAAAGGAGAAATCGGCATGAGGCGTAAAATTCTATTTCTGGCACTTATGCTTGTCGGCAATCTTGTCTGGTCGCCGCTGGGACTGGCTGCGGATTATTATCAGGCTCAAAACCGCCAGCGCCCCAATACCAACGTTATGGCCGCCGACGCCCTTATCGGGCGCCCTATTGGTCTGGGCGCGACTATTCTGGGGACGGGAACCTTTGTCGCCACCCTGCCTTTCACGGCTTTTTCCGGCAGTGTCAAAGATGCTGCCCGGGGAATGATTAAAGAGCCGGGAGCATGGACCTTTACGCGGCCGCTGGGCGAACCTCCGAAAAATCGTAATATTTTTATCATTCGTTAGCTGTTCATCATTAGCCTGGGAGGAGGTGGGGAAGCGATTGTTCAGGATCATGTTATCTCCAATTAATCACCTTGGATTCGGGAAAATTGTTCTGTATCTCTTTTTATTGTCCTCATTCTTCGGTTCCGGGTGCATGCCGCCCCCACCGCGTCCGCCGATTGAAACCTTTCCCAGCCGTATCGTCACTGAAGATGGCGCGACTTTTCTGATTAATGATCTGCGGCTGCCCGGCACTTTTCAGGAATTTCGGGTCCGGAGAGGCACTGCCACCATGTGGGTAGAGCCGTCCCAGATTCAGTCAATCAGATTTAGCGGGCCTGAGCGCGACCGCTATCGCCTGGCTGAAATATTCTTTATGGATGGCCATCGGCTGAAGGCGGAAGTTTTTGTGGATGTGCTGCTGGAAGGCAATGCCGACTTCATGTATTGGAATATGCCGTTGAGCCGGGTGCAATTGCTGCAATTCGGCACGCAATAAGAACAAAATGGCGCCCATGCTCCTGGGAGCACTTTTAAGCAGCCTCATCGGCCTGGCCCTGGGGAGTTTTGCCAACGTCATCATATCCCGACTGCCCCAGGGAGATCCCATCTTCACGAAATGGTCCCATTGCCCGCACTGCCGCAATGTTCTGCCCTGGCAGGATAAAATTCCCCTGCTCAGCTATCTTTTCCTCAAGGCCGAATGCCGCTTCTGCAGCCGGCCCATTTCCTGGCGCTATCCCCTTGTCGAGTTGCTGGGCGGTCTGCTGGCCCTGGGTCTCTGGCTGAGATTTCCATACAGCCCCCTGCTGCTGGTGTATGGCGCACTGGTTTTTCTGCTGCTGGTCCTGGCTTTTCTGGACCTGGAACACTGGTGGCTGCCGGATGTCCTGACCTGTCCGGGAATAATTCTGGGCCTGATCCTGGCGCCGCTCTTCTCACAACTTTCACTGCTGGAGGTAACTGCCGGAGCTGTTGGGGGATGGTTATTTTTAGAAACTATTCGCCAGGTTTATAAACGGCTGACCGGGAGGGACGGCATGGGTGGCGGGGACGCCAAACTCCTGGCTTTAATCGGGGCTTTTCTTGGTATTGCGGCGCTTCCCTGGATCATTTTTGTAAGCGCCGGGCTGGGGTTGGTCGCTGGAATAATTATGGCCCGTAAGGCATCGGACGGGCATCTCACCCCGATGCCTTATGGGCCATTTTTAATCATGGCCGCCCTGATAGCCCTATTTGGACAGAATTTTCTTCTGGTTTGAAAACACCAAATAATGAATTATCTGCCCTCGGAGTTATTTCTTTACTGCCTATACTGCACCAGTCTAAATTTATAATAGCAGGAGTTCGTTCGATATCTCTAATAATTTTGCTTAGCTATACGGGGAACCGCCATCGCTGTTGGGACTAGCACCACCTGCCTCTGTGAGGGAGATATCGGTTACATTTTTTATCCTCGGAGCGGTCCAGCTTTTCCTGGAGGCCAATTCTTCGTGGTTTTTATTTTCTGCCATGATTTTCTCCTTTCTATTTTTTTTTGCATTAAAATTAATTTAGCATAAAACAATTTCCCTTGTAAACAGGAATTTTAACTATTTTAATAAATTTTTCCGGTACATTCATGAGCAAATCCCCAATAAAGAATGATTATCTCCGGATTATCCCGCAGCAAAAGATGGAAATTATTACAACTAATTGATATAAAAAGGTTAAATCAATACAGCATTGTGCAAACGGGGAACCTTGCAACTTGATTTTGCACATAGAAATGATATTCTATGCTTACTTTTTTAAAAAACTGTCAAGACTGCTTCATAATGTCGAATTATACTTGTTTTATGAATTTTAAAGAGCAAATCAAACAACTACGCTATTCAAATAATAAATTGTGCGTAATAATATTCATGATTTTAAAATCATGCTGGTTTGCAGTTAACTTTTATCTAGACAGCAGGTTTCGATCAGAAATCCTTGCCGGCATATTCTCCGGAAATGGACTATACCAGCGTAGTACCCATACCTGGCGCAATTGATACCCAGAACTTTTCAAGGAGGTTGCCGAATTTTTTCTAAAGCGAAACATCGCTGCTCCATCCATTCTCTCATTTGGCTGTTCAACGGGTGAAGAGGTCTTTACCCTTGGAGCATACCTTCCACATGCAATGATTACCGGGGTAGACATCAATAAATGGTGTATTAGACAATGCGTAAAAAATAACCGAAATACCAACTTTTCCTTTTTAACACGCAAGACTGGAGCCTTTGCTCATGCGGGACCGTTTGATGCCATCTTTTGCATGGCTATTTTTCAACGAACCGTTAATAGAACAAAACCCAATAATGATATTGCCAAGGGGTTTAGCTTCGGGCAGTTTGAGAATGAAATTCGTTTGCTGGACGAAAAACTGAAGGTTGGTGGGTTAATGATAATCGATAATGCCGATTTCAGTTTCACCGACACTTTTTGTGCTTCCAGATATACTCCCCTTGAATTTAATGATAACCAAATACTCAGAGAACGCCCATTATTCGACAGGCATAACAAAAAAGTGGCTGAATGTAGCAATCATTATAGGGTTTTTGAAAAACAGGCGTGTTAAAAAATCAAAGGAATAACCGGCTTGGGCGTTTTGGTTTAAGGATTTTTCCCATTATCTCCCGGCGTCAACTTGCAAGAGGAATAGTCCCACCATCAGACCCCGTAGTAGAATATTGGCACATTTATCCGTTGCCTCAGGGGTAATTCTGACCTTGAGAGAGTCCAGAACCCGCTGCATTTTAGGCAGATCCAAATATTCCCGCCCCAGGGCGCAACGTTCCAACTGCCTTAAAACTTCTTCTATTTCGTCAAAATTCCTGAGCAGCCGATGGCCGATATCCGCAGCCTGTAACCCTCTGCGAGGATTCCACAGCACCTCGGGAGGCATTAAACCCGCAAAACTTTCCCGTAGCAGTAAGCGATCTCGGCCCTGCCGATAATAAAGATGATTGGGCCCAGCCAGACAAAACTCCATGAGCCGCACATCATGCGTGGGGTCCCGAACCTCGAGACCATAACCCGCTTCGAGGTTCTGCCCATATTTGACCAATATTGGCTGGCTTAAGTATGTTTAAACGGGCTTGCTGCAAGTTCCGGTAAGGAGAAAAATAAGGATCATGCCCAGCTGCCAGCATTTTGCCGGTCAGGTCGAGACTGCGGACCAAATCTTTGTTGATGGCGGCATAGTCTTCCCAGGCTTCCATCCCCTTGTTCTGCCATTGCCGCCAGAGAAGACGTCCGCGCTGCACCATTGGTCGCGCCAGCTGATTCCGCAGCAGGTACCAAAGGTTCTTTCCCCTTTCGGGGCCGGATATGAGTTGTATCTCCTTCTGTAGGCTTCGCCAGTTGCCGGTGAACAGCAGCGGCCAAAGGTCCACCGCTCCCCCGGCCCAGGACACGGTGAAATTGCCGGTTTGCCCGGTGAGTAAAACCCCCAGGCCCTGTTGTTGGGCCGTGCCCAGCATTGCCTCAATCCAATAAGAGTTTGGCGCTATAAAGAAAGGTTCAGTTTGTAATTCCAGAGCTGCGTCGGATGGCTGCCAGAGGAGAGGTGTCACCGGAGGGGATATAGGTGACATCAATATTGCCGGCCCAGCGGGCCGTGGCTTCGATATAAGGAGATTCGTCCCCAAAATGGTGGGGCGAGGTCAGGCCTTCGGTGGGGACTAACGGAACGGAACTGAAGACCGGCAAGCGGCGGCCTGTGCTCGCCAGTTCCCGGGCCGCCAGGGTGCAGACCGAACCGGAATCCAGGCCGCCGCTTAAGGTAGCGCCCACCGGACGGATACTACGTAAACGGGAGTTTACCGCGGCCTGATAAAGCTCCAAAAAACGCTCGTAATAATCTTCTTTTCGGGGTAGGCGCAATTCCGGCGTCTCTTCAGTCCGCCAGTAAAGCGCGCTTGATGATTTGCCCGGCCGTTCGATCGTCAGCGCATGGGCTGGCGGCAGTCGTGAAAATTCCTTCGATAAACGGTTTCTACCCCGTCTCCTGGCCAGACGGTGAGATTCTGTGCCAGGCGTAACTGGTTAAGATTTTTCGGCACCCGGGGCAGGGCCAGCAATCCTTTTAGCCCTGAAGCAAAGGCCAGGAAGCGGGAGTCCTGATAGTAATAAAATCCCGTGATGCCATAATGATCACGGGCCAGGAAAAGCCGCCGCCGCCGCTGATCCCACAGGGCCAGGGACCAGTCTCCCAGGAGATGCTCCGGGCAGTCTTGCCCCCAGCGTTCATAAGCCAATAACAAGAGCCGGGTGTCAGGGGTGGTGGACCAATCCAACTTGGGGGATACCCAGCACCCGGCATAAGTCATCCCGGTTGTCCAGCCGGGCGCTGCCGGCGAGCCACAGGTTGCCGTCGGCCCCGGTCACCGGAAAGGTTTCATAGCGGGATTCCGGGGTTATCTGGCGGATATTGCAGCCCAGGCCCACGTGGCCCTGCCGCCAGACGCCGCCCCCGTCGCCGCCCCAGTATGCCAGAGCCTGCTGCATCCTGGCCAGATCCTCGGCCTCCACCGGGGACCCGTCAAAATGAATCAGTCCAAAGATAGCGCTCATGCTTCAATGAAAATCCTGAATCAGATTCTGTTCCTGGGCCTGTTGGCAAAAGGCCAGCACATCCTGTTCGCCCTTGCTCCCGTTCCACGTCATATTGGGGCAGGAGCTGATCACACAAAGCCCGGATGGAACAGGGAGTTTCCAGAAGCTCCCAGATCTGACTGGCGATGGCGTCCAGACCGTAATATTTGCCTTTGTCGATGCTCATCATGATCACTTCGCCATCCAGGTTGCTGGTAACCAACCCTTCGGACGCGGGCAACGATACTATCCAGATTCAAAGTTTGTTGATTAATCATAAATTTTCCCTTTACCAAAATCCCGTTCTAATAATTCCACCAGTTCAGTCAAGCCTGAAAAGTCTGCCGCGGCCGCTTCACCCGGCTCATCACGATTTTTGACCCTAAGGCGGCGCATAACTGGAAATGCAGCCGTCTCTGGTCAATATCATCTAGAAAATATCAAACGATAGGTATTTTGCAGCAGGCCCTCCATTTTCTCCATTCCCTGGAGTCGAGTAATTTCAAAATGCTCATCTTCAGCAGTTTCCAAAATATACAAGAGCCTTACCGGCAAGGGTGAACCGTCAAACTGATCATGAAAGCAGAGGCTGAATTTTTCCAGTAGGGTGCGGGCCCTGGGGTAACGCCTCCGCGTCTTCGCCGATTTTGGCCGCGGCCTCGGCCCAGAGCTTCAGTTCGGGATACGCCGGCTGGAGAATTGGAGTCTCCATCAGCTCCGCTGAAGATAAGACTGACGTCATCGGCGGCCACTACATAGCCCCTTTGGCGGAAAGCCGCTGCCAGCGTCGATTTGCCAATCCCCGAAGGTCCCATAAATATCGCCGCCGTCCCGTCCGGCAAACGGATGGCGCTGCCATGCAAGGGCAACAGCCCTCGTTGATGCATGAGCGCCCCCATGACCGAACCCAGCAAAAACAGCCGCACGTCAGTATCACTGGCCTGGGGGGCCCGGTCAATGATGATTTCCTTCCCATCCTTAACAAGATATTTGGCGACATTCCGGTATTTTCAAGAGAAATAAACCTGGTGTCGACTGATACCACTCCCCTGCCGCCAGGGGTGCTTCCAGTGCTTCAGGAACCTGGCCATAGGTAATCGTTACCTCCGGCGGCTGGTTGCTGGGCAGCAATTCCGGGCAGGGCAGGCAGGCCCGGAAGTTCAGGCCGAAAGCTTGGTAAGAATATTCCTCCTGGATGTTCGCCCGTCAGGGTGACTTTTGCTTGCATCTGAACCTTTTTAATAAAAATTATCGTAAGTTATCTTTAAATCTCCCTCAGCTGGCAGGAGGAGATTTTAATGATCCTCTTCGTCAAATTACTTATCGGCCAGGTCCTGTGCCTGGAGACGGAAAGAGTTCATCTGCTTTCGGGAGCGGCTTCAGAGTTTTTGCCGCTCCACTTCCCGCAGGGTCATCCCCTTTTCTCCCGACTTATTCGGCGGGAATACTTCCTGGTCCAAAGGATCGATTAGTGGTTGCAATGCTTCCGGAGATCTTCCACTTCCCGGAGGGTCATCCCCCTTTCCCCCGGCTTATTCGGTGGGATTACTTCCTGGTCCAGCGGATCGATTTGTGGTTGCTGCTTCCGGAGTTCTTCCACTTCCCGCAGGGTCATTCCCTTTCCCCCCGGCTTAGACGGCGGGAAGATTTCCTGGTCCAAGGGATCGATTTGTGGTTGCTGCTTCTGGAGATCTTCCAATTCCCGGAGGGTCATTCCCTTTTCCCCTGGCTTATACGGCGGGATTACCTCCATGTCCTGATCCAATGCTGGTCGGCAATTTGGCGGTCTTGCCCTCCTCCTTGACCTTTTTGCCGGTCAGCGGTTCCTTGCCCTGGGGTATTTCCACTACTTTGTGGCTGCCCTTGGCTTTATCAATCACAGGTTTGGCTTTTTCAGGGACCTGTTGGGTGCTTTGCTTTGAATCCGAACCGCACCCGCATATGACTAAAAAAACCAGCAGGACTAACATACGCCCTCATCCCGCATGAGATCTGATTATTTTGACAAAATCTTGTTTTTTCATACCTTCTCCAGCACAACTTTAAAGTTTATTCTAAAAATATTGATTTCCCAATGAAAGAATTCATCTGGGAATGCTCTTGCCTGTCAGCTCCCTAACCGTAGGGGGAAAGCAAAGCGCCTCCCGCCTTCCGGCCTGAGAGATAGCGTCAAATTATCTCTACCTTGGAGCCGTTCGCCCCGTAAAAGACCGGCTCGCCTTCGGGGGTCAAATAGCCGAACTGCTGCATCACTTCGCGATGCTCCCGGATGACCTGGGCCGCCTGCTCCGGGTTCAGCTCCCGACGCCAGGCACCCACAGATTCCTTTTCGAAAAAACCTGTCCGCCTTCCAGCGGTCTCTCTTTAAAGCCGCTCTCCTTCTCCTGGCGCTGCAGCTCCTTGAAGTCGCTGAACTCCAGGGCCTGGCGCACCCGGGCCGGATCGTCCGGCAGCCCGGCAAACTGCGCCGCCTGGGTAAAAGTCTCCAGGGGCTGCTGCTTCATGTCTTCAAAGCGCAGCACCAACACCGGGATCGGGGCCTCTAACCAACTGCGGACGTGGGCACTCCAGGACAGGAGGCGCTGGGGCAAATAATCACGTAATTTCTCAGTATTGGAGGTCATTGCGTAGTCTGTATCTGCCATGCGGCTAATAATGGTATCCACACTGACGGCCGTAGATGGTTGGCAAACGAGACGGCCACATCCAGGGGATTGCGAATGAGATAAATGGCCCTGCTGCCTGCCGCTGCCAGCAGCGCGCGGCCGTCCGTTCCATACGTGTAAGCATCGTGAACCTTTAACAAGAGAAATTCCTGCACCTCGGCGGCCATTTTTTCGTAAACTTCGGGGCGCAGCCGGTCAATCTCCTCGAAGGTGAGGTCTGAGGATTCAATGCCTGTCCATTTGTCGAATAGCCTCCGGGACGCAGCGATGGTGCCGCCTTCCAGGTCATTGATACTGGCCGGCTCCTCGCCGTTCCCGCCGCAAATTAGTGAAAAAGATGCGCAGCCAGGTATTGCCTGATTTTGGATAGGATGCCAGCCAGAAAATGCCTCCCATCAGCTCCAATCCTTCTCCACCAGCTCGGCTAACTCTTCCAGGCGGAAGGGCCTCACCGGTCGCACCAGGCGGTTTACCCGGCAGTGGCCGGCTGCCCGGCCGCATTGTGCAAAATGGCGCTGCTTCGCTGCCGACCCGGCCAGAAACTGCAGGCGGTAGGTGTGGTGCAGGAAGACGTTGAGCTTATCTATTCCTTGTACAGAGGGTAAGTTCAAATTCTTGCGAATTACTGACCCCCAGTTCATAAACCCGTTGCAGTGGCAAGGAACTGTTGACGAAACCGTCGCCTAAAGGCAGGCCGTATTTCTCCAATCCGGCTTTAATCCGGCATAAATCCCCAGGATTTTCCCCCAGGATTCTTTAAGGCATCGGTCCAAAGCTTGAGCTGTGGGTAAGCCGCCAGGACCATTGGCTCTCCTGCTGCTGAAAAAGAAATAACACAGATATCATCGGCTAGAGACCCGGTAGCCCCTTTGGCGCAGGGCCCCGGCCAGGGTCGACTTGCCGCAGCCGGAGCGGCCCACAAAGACTGCCGCGCCGCCGTCGGCTTCTATGGCGCAGCCATGCAAAGGCAATAGGCCCCGCTGCAGGAGCAGCGCCGCAAACACCGCACTCAGCAGAAAGAGTCGCACCTCATTGTCCTTAACCCCCGGGGCTCGGTCGATGATGATCTGCTCTCCTGCCGCCACCAGATACTTGGCGATGCCTTTTAGCTTGAGGAGAAAGGACTCGGGATTTACTTGATAACAAACTCCTTGTTGATAGATAGACTCCAGATCATCAGGGACCGCGCCATAGCGGATGGTGACCTCTGCGGCTCCTGCTGCCGGTAATAGTTCCGGGCAGATAAACGGGCTTGCGATAATCAGGCCAAAAGCTTGATAATAATAAACTGGGGTCGAGTTATCGCGAAGCTGATCCAGACTGGAAGAATCCATGGCTATCTGTCCTGATGAGCGATTCTGTTCTCGGCTCGAATTTGCTTCAATTGCCGGGGCGCTGGCGGTCTGCCGATCTCAGCAGTGGGACCGGCAATTATTATAAATATAATAAATTACCTTTCAGGCGTCAAGGCAAGGCCAACCTCGGCCCGGGCAGGATCGCCGGTCTTTTCCGCGGCTTTCTTAGTGAGAGGCAAAGCGGTGCTTGCTACATCAGGGGATTGTGCAGATCTTGCGGCCTGCTGGGGCCTGTTGCAGGTAATTAAAAAAATATCCGATAACTTTTTCGACAAAATCCTGGGTTTCAGCGATAGCCGGAATCTGGTAGCCGGAATTAATGACACGTTGTAATCCTGCATTATACGCCGCCAGGCTTAATGGGACCGAACCGTTTAATCTGTTGAGCAGGTCCCTTAAATAGCGGCAACCGCCCATAATGTTCTCCTGCGGGCAAAAAGGATCTTTAACGCCTAACCAGGCTGCAGTCGTCGGCATAAGTTGCATAAGTCCCATGGCGCCTTTCCAGGAGACGGCCTCCGGCATAAAACCTGACTCCGCCCTGATCACTGCCTTTACTAACGGCAGCGGCAGGCGATATTGCTGGGCCGCCATGGCCATGAGCGCCTCTAAGTCGCTGTTTTCTGCACGTGAACCAGGCGAATTCGCAGCCTGCAGGGTCTTGTTCAAGGCATTGACTGTGGGGTTGGCAATAGTCAATCTGCCGGCTTTATCTAAAAAGGAAACTATCCGGCTAAAGCTGTTGTTTAAACCTTCCGGAGGCGGCGAGATTACGGCCAAGTTTTGTTGGGCCGCCGGTGCGGTATGAGAACAGACCGTCGCCGGGATCACCGGCTGGGGCCGTTTCTGTCCTGCCAACTGGCTGTTAATCCCGGCATTATTGTTGACAATATGAGTAAAGCCCTTCTTGTCCCGAAAAACTCGGATCGTTCCACTCGACCAAACCCGGGGCCGCTTGGCCTCCTGGGGCAAAAGACTTTGTGTTTTTACCCGGCCCTGTATTGTTGCCGGCACAATCGGCGGCGTGGACTGGTCCGATATTGCCGGGGATATCTTTAAGTCAGTTCCTGCCTGGTCTGCCAATGGTATAGTATCGAGGTCGGAAGATTCTCTGGTCTCGACTTTGGAACGGTAAATATGCATCTTGCCGTTCTGATCCACAAATAAGGCCATCCGGCTGACACCTTCGTAGGCTCCCTCCGGATTGAGCTGATCTAAACTGGTAGAATTCTTCAGCCCCACGGGTTGAAGATACTTCTGCGGTCGGCAAGTCCCCTTGACCTGCCCCGGCAACTTGAGTAATTTCCGCCGAGTTCGGCCCTCCCTGCTTTTTTGCCAACATAACGGGAGGCGTCTGTTGAGCCGGAGAAGGCCGGGATGATCGCACGCTGGTAATGTGCAGCACACCCTTTTTGTCTTTTGTCCGGCTGATTTTGTCCGGCATGTTGTGGGATATACTTTGAGATGCGGAAGTTGCCCGGGCAACGGCTAAGATATTCCTTGCCCGAAGGAGTGGATCGTTGTCCTGGGCCTGGTCTGACGGTGTTTCCAAGGGGATATTTTTAATGTACCGGGTGCCCTTACTGTCCACATAACTATAAATATAGTTTTGGGCCGGAGTGCTGTCCCATAACACAAATATTATCGCCCCTGCCCAACAGAGAAGTTTTGGCAACCAGCAATAACGTCTTTCCCTGGATCCCATTTTTTAGACCTTAGGTAAAGAGTCTTTCAATAAGAGGAATATATTTTACCGAAATATCCGCACTTTTATCATATTAATTAATAAAAAGCAATAAATAAAGAAAGTTACAGGTGAAGTTCCAGACAACGAGCCTCTGGGAGAAAATTTGACAGTTAGACACCTCTATGGACCCCAAACAAAAAAAGGAGTTAGCTTAAACGCTAACCCCTTAATATTCTTGGTGCCTAGGGCCGGACTCGAACCGGCACGGGGATAAACCCCGAGGGATTTTAAGTCCCTTGCGTCTACCAATTCCGCCACCCAGGCAGGGGAGGGGACCTGAAACAAATGCCGTGATAACCTACAATGGACTATTCAGCCCAAACTGAAATATTTTAATACAGGCTTAACAATTTCGCAAGTGGTTCTTGCGGCCCGGGCGAATTCTTTCCCGGTAGGATCTAATAAGTCAGCTGTAAGAAAAATTTTGACAGCAGGTGGAAATTTATGGGTCAGATGTTATAATTAATATTCACCTGTTCACTTGCTGGAGTGAGAGCAGCACACAATTTTGCCTGAGGAGAATTTTGCATGGAACCCAGAATCGACCTTTTGACCCTGCAGATGAATCTGCCGTATTATAACCTTAAAGAAAAGTTGGGCCGTAAGGTGGAAATTGACTGGCGCGCCGAATGGGAACGTTTTGACGCCAAAAAACTTTTCAGTTTCGATCTGGCGGACATTCCGGAGGCAGAACTGGAGTCCCTGCGAAAACGCCAGGACGTCCTCATGGACGGCAACCAGGCAGCCATATCCATTCTGACCCGGCTGGTGGACGGTCTGTGCGGTTACCCCATTACTCCATCCACGCCCATAGCCGAGAATTTTGCCAAAGCCTCGTCCATGGGGAAAAAAAATATTTTCGGCAATGAATTAATGTATTTTCAGCCCAGCGATGAGTTGTCGGCCATCGTTTCAGTGGAGGCCATGGCCTCCCAGGGCGGCCGGTATACCGACAACACCTCGTCCCAGGGATTATTGCTGAAAACTAAAAACCTTTTTTCGGTGGCCGGCAAGCGCCTGCCGGTGGTAATGACGGTGATGGCTCGGGAGGTGAACAAGGGTTCGTTGAGCATTCATGGCGGCCATACCGATTTTTACGCCGTGCGCAACGCCGGTTGGACCCAGTTGGTGACGGGAGACAACCAGGAACTCCACGACCTGCTGCCCATCGCCTTCAAGGTGGCGGAAATGCGGCAGGTAATGCTGCCCTGCATGGTCATCGGCGATGGTTTTATCAAGAGCCACGCCATCGAGAATATTAAAGAATTGTCAGACGATTATCTCCGCTATTTTGTGGGCGCCCCCAACCGTCTCTACCAGCCGAACTTTTCCTACCCGACCCTGACGGGCACCTTTACGGATACCGATCTGACCATGGAAGGGCAGATCAGTCAGGATTTTGCCTACCACTTTATGCGCAAGGCCTACATTGCCGCCTTTAACCTGACCAATAAGATTTTGGGAACCGACTATAAGGTGGTGGAATGTTACCGTACCGAAGACGCGGACATGGTGGTGGTGATACTGGGGTCGGCGGCCGGGGTGGTGAAAGACGTGGTGGACTATTACCGGGATGCCCGGGGCTACAAAATCGGCATCGTGCGGCCGGTGTTGTTTAATCCGGCCTGTTACGAAGAGCTGGCCTATGGGGTGCGCAATGCCAAGGTCATCACCGTGCTGGAACGGACCGGCACGACTCATAACCAGTTGCTCTTGGCTGACATCCAGGCCGCCTTGCAGATATCTCTGCGGGCGGGTCGGGAAGGCAAGGCTGAACATCAGATCTACGGGCGGACCTCCATGCCGACGCTGCTCCACGGCGTCTATGGCCTGGGCAGCAAGGACTTCAACAAATACGACGCCGCCGCCGTGGTGGAGAATATGGCTGCCTGCTTTGAGAAGAAGCGGGGCGGGTTCCATCGGGATTTCTCCGTGGGGATTGAAGGACCGTATACCTTGAAACCGGCGCCGCTGCCCGGGTATCCGGAGCGGGAACTGGGCATGACCTTTATCGGCATCGGGGCCGAGGGGGTGAAGACGGCCCTGGAGTCTGCGGCCCTGATCTATGCGGAAGAAAGCGAAGGACACACCAACTTTATCCAGACCGGGGCCCGGTACGGCGCGGCCCGGAAGGGTTCGCCGGTGTTTATGAACCTGCGCATCAGTCCGCTGCCCATCCGCAACAGTTCGGAATTGACGGAACGTGATGTCTTGGCCTTTTTTAACGAAAAATTTCTGGAAGGCCAGATTCTCCGGGAATACGTGGGCTCCCTGAAGGAAAACGGCCTGCTGGTGGTCAACAGCCTGCGGGACCCGGAAGAGATCATGGCTTCCTTCCCGCCCCAGGTGCAGACGTTAATCAAATACCGCAAGATCAGATTAAAGGTGATCGACGCCACCTGGGTGGCCCTGAAGCAGATGAACAAAAATCTTCCCGGGGCCCCTATCCTGGGTCTGATCAACAAAGAAATGGGCATTCTGCCGGAAAAGGACTTCGAGCAGCGCTTCAAACGGATTCTGGGCCGCAAAATGGGCAAAAAAGGCACCGCGGTCATCGACACCAATATCTCGCTGCTCAAATACGGGGCTGAAAAGGCCGGCGTGGGCAAGGGGTCGGAAGGGGCCAACGGCCTGGCAGCCATCGAGGCGCATGGGGCCGGGTACAAACCGCCGCGGCCGGAAAACTTCGGCCAGGGGCCCGGGACAGCGGGGCTGCCGGTGCAATTAAAGGAAAAGGATGAACTGGGGGCCATCAAACCGGTGAACCTGATTCCCAATTATCAGGAGATTTTTTATCTGGAGATGGTGCACCCACTGATGGAAGGGCGCAAGGTAAGTTGGGACCATTTCCTGCCCATTGTCCCGGCGGCCACCACCCGGTACCGGGACATGAGTTTCATCAGCACCCAATTGCCGGTCTGGGACGCCGCCAAATGTACCGCCTGCGGCACCTGCACCGCCTCCTGCCCGGATTCGGCCCTCTTCTGCACGGTGACGGAGCGGCCCATTCCCCCGGAGTACGAAGGGTTCTTCAAAATGTTTAAGAAGCCGCCCAAGGGAGTGCCCTGGGATCAGTTTGCCATGAATATCGATGCCGTGCCCAGCGCCTGCAAAGGCTGCGGGGTGTGTGCGGCGGTCTGTCCCACGGACGCTTTGCGCATGGTGGACAAGTTAAAGTTGACGGACCGGGATTTACTGCCGGCGCCTTGCAAGGATTATGACAACACCTATGGCCTGGCCGCCCATGTTAATCAGATGACGCCGATGCACCAGGCGTTGTTTGTGTTGTCCAAAATGTATCCGGGCAAACATACCTTGTGTCCGGGGTGCAGCGAACCGACCATCAATTTGCTCACCTTTTTTGCCGCGGAATCCCTGCGCAATAATCCCCAGGGCATCGCCACCTTCTACCAGGGGATCAAGATTCTGTCGGATAAGACCCAGCGGGCCATCGAGCACATGCTGGACTACGGCTTCAACATTTACACCATCAACGCCACCGGCTGCAACCAGGTGTCCGAGCTGGGAAATCCTTTCAACACCAGGCTGTACCAGGCCGGGCATTACGGTTTTGGCACGGCCTCGGCCGCCGCTCTCGGCTCCAAGTTCAGTCTGGACCAGGCCTATGAGAACCGGTATAACAACGTGCTCACCAAGGTCATCGTTTTCGCCGGCGACGGGGCGATTTACGACATCGGCAACGGTCCGTTCAATCACGCCCTGGGCGAAAATTTCGATATCACCTGGATCATCTATAATAACGAAGGCTACATGAATACCGGGATGCAAAAATCCGGGGCCACCCGGTTCGGCAGCGACCGGTCCACGTCGCCCATCGGGACCAAATTCGCCGGCAAGACCACCCTGCATCGCCGGCTCATCAGCCAGGCCATGGCCATCTCCCATGTCTATGCCGCCAAGCTGACCATTGACAACCCCATGTATGCCATCAAGATCCTCAAAGAGGCCATTGCCTATAACGGCCCGTCCATGGTGGAATTTTTCTCCTTCTGCCCCCAGGGCCACCAGAGCCATGACTGGGCCGGCCCCCTGGTCTCCCGGATGATGGTGGAGTCCCGGAAATGGCAGGTGGCGGTGCGGCGGCCTTTCCAGAAGATCGACATTTCCGGCAACCCGGAGCCCGAAAACATCTATCCTCTGGAAGGGAAATCCTTCAAAAGAAACATCAAGCGGGAAGCCGCCACCTTCTATGACGTGGTCAGTATGCTGGGCCAGTATAATCAGCATATCCGGACCCAGGAAAGCGGCGACATCCCGGAGATCGTCCGCATCAACGAGACCGTCAGCCTCTTCCGCTGGCTGCGGAACCAGTACATGGCCGGCTATCGGGACACCATGCCCAGCGAAGAAGAAGTGGCCCGCATCGTCGCCGAGCGGTATCAGCTGTAAATTCATTTCTTTATTGCGCCTGAAATCCGGAAGAAAAGGCAGGACCCCGACAGGGCCCTGCCTTTATCACTTGAGGCGGGATGGCAAGGGGATTAACGGCGGCGGTATCCTCCAAGGCCCAGCCAGGCTCTTCTAAAAGGCCACTGAAAAAAATCTTGTCAATAGAATATCTTTGTGATAGTAAAAAATGTTAATTAATTACAGAGGTTATTGATTTTTTAACCAATTTATTATTCTGCGAAGGTCGACATTAGATTTCTGCGGATTCTCAGGGGGATAATGACGCCGGCATTTGTTGCAGCCGACCAACGCTCAAAAGAGTAATTCTTGGGGAGAGGTATGAGAAGATTCTGGTTATTATTGGTAGTACTGGTATTAACAATGGCAGTAGCAGGTTGCGGCAGAAAAAGGAAGGTAGTGAAAAAGGCGCCGCCGCCGGTCGTGGAGGAAATGATTGAGGAGGAGGAAATCGATCCCAAGTTTCTCGCCGACCAGCAAATAGTCAGAGAAGTACTGGCGCAGGAACACACCTGGGACCGCAACCCCACGGTTATCGTAGTGCACAAACAGACGCGCCAGATGTCCGTATTTAAAGGAATCAAGCCGTTGAAAATGTACCCGGTGGTGCTGGGTCACAATCCCCGCAATGACAAGTTGGTGCAGGGAGACAGATGTACCCCGGAGGGCGTTTACCGGGTGGTGACCAAATATCCCCATCCCAAATGGAGTAAATTCATTCTTCTAAATTATCCCACCAAGAAGAACTGGCTGAAGTTTGCCGAGGCCAAAAGACGCGGCCAGATACCCTGGGATGCCCAGATCGGCGGCGACATCGGTATTCACGGCACCGAATCTGATTATCAAAATATCCTGGGAGAAAACTGGACCTTCGGTTGTGTCGCTTTAAAAAATAAGGATATCAATGAGCTGTATAGATTGGTTGAGACGGGGTCCATTGTGGTGATCCAACGGAGGTAAGGCGAGCGGCTTCCGCTCGCCGCATGAAGAAATTTTTCAGGGGGGGGTGTCCCAAGACTACCCTCCTTTTTTGCTTATCAGAGGTTAAGCCTATGGTCAAAGTTGAGGATTTTCGAGCCGGTCGGGAAGGGTTGCCGCATTCGTGTGTGGATGAAATTCCTGATTGTTGTTTCCGTTGCCGCTATCTCGTCTACCAGGAGGCCGCCTGCGCCCTGCCGTATTATTTCTGCGGCTATAACCTGCCGGACCGGTTAACCGACGACCGGCCGGCCTGCCTGGCTGACTCGGAAAACTCTATAATTCCCAAACTCTTATCTGTCATTTTCCTTTACCCAGGCAATGAGCCGGGCAAAGGTTTCGGCCCAGGCCCGGGTGTGGTCTTCGCCGGTAAAGATGTGGGCCAGTTCGTGGCAGAGGGTGGTAAGACGTTGTCCGGGAGGGTAGAGCAGGATTGCCCGGTGCTCATGGTAGGCTTCAGCCAGTAAGCATTTTTCCTCACGCCAATACAGGCGCCAATTGTTCCTGGCTTCCGGGTTTTCCATCAGCAGCACGGGCGCCTGGCTAAATGAGGCGCAGATGGCGGCGGACCAATCCTTGAGCTCAATAAAACTACGGTTGCCTGAAATCTCAGGAGCATATTGACGGCAGGCGGCACACCAGACTTGACCGTCGCAGACCAGGTCGGCATGGGCTTCCAGATCCAGCAGGCAATCGCAGCCGGGGCAGGGTATCCGGTTCGCTGGTTGCTCTTTCTGGTTTTCTGTTAACGTCATTGCCGGAGTAGGTTATATTCCTCCCCTCCCCGGGAAGGATTGACCCAGGGGAGGGGAGATGGGCTGTTTGGTCTGAAAGCTTTGTCAGGCTGCTGGTGGAGCAATAAAAAGACTTATTGAGCCGCCATGAATGTATCGAACTCCTCGGCGCTGACCGCCGGGGCCGTGGCAAAGGAAATGCCGGTCATTCTATTCAGGGCCACGGATAGCTGCATGGCCTTGTCCACACCGGCCAGCGACAGAATAAAAACTAAATCATGTTCCCCCAGGGTGGCATACATGCCCTGGACGCTGCCGCCGAATTTTTTTATCGTTTCCATAATCTGCTGAGTCCGGGCGGAACTCATGCCTTTCAAAGCTTCCGCCGAATACTTGCCGAACATAATAAAAGTTGCCATGGCTATTCCCCTTTGCAGAAAGAAGATTGTAAGTTAAGTATTGCTAATGACAAACCGAAAACCGGGAACCGAAACCTTCTTATTGTCCCAGACGGGAGTCAACCGCCTTCCAATCAATATTCTTGAAAAAGGCCTCGATGTAGTCACCTCTTTTCAAGCCGTAATCCGGAATAAAAGCGTGTTCAAAAACGTCCATGATCAGCAGGGGTTTCCCGCCGGCCAGATGGCCGACGTCATGTTCATTGATCCAGGCGTTGAGCAAACGGCCCGTAGCCGGGTCTTCATACAGCACGACCCAGCCGATGCCCCGCATGGCGCCGGTGGCTTTAAAATCGTTAGCCCAGTTTTCGTAACTGCCGAATTGCTCTGCCAAACGTTTGGCAATCTTGCTGTCCGGGGCGAGTTGGCCATTTCCGCCCAGGTTACCGAAATACAATTCATGCAGCCGCATACCGTCAAACTCCCATCCCAACCGCCGCTTCATTTCGGCGTAGGCCGGAGTATTGGCTGCTATCTTATTGATATTTTCAATGATATCATTGGTATTTTTGACATATCCCTGGTAGAGGGTAAAATGCAGGTCCAGAGCCTTGTCGCTGAAGCCAGCCATGCCCTTCAGGCGGCTGAAATCCTTGGGACTGTAAGTCGTCGTCGCGGCGCCGGCAATGCTTACCATACACACAAAAAGAATCAAAAACATCCACAGGGCGTACTTCATACGTCTTCTCCTTTCAAATAATGAGTAAAGGTTTAGTTGTTGCGCCTGACATCAGTGCCACCGCAACCAACATCTCTGTTTTGCCAAATCTGCCTGATACGTACAGGTGCAGAGGCAACTTTATGATATCATGCGGGAAAGATAAGAGTAAGAAAAAATCCTCAAGGCCGCCGGGAGAAATCGGCTGATAAGCAACCGGATTGAAAAAATAAATTATTTTTTTGTGGAATTTACGGCAGCAAATGATTTATTATAAGAGAAAATTGACGGACCAAAAACTTGACAAAAAACCAGGCTGAGTTTATAAATAATAGATCATTGCATCGGGCCGTTAACTCAGTCGGTAGAGTATCTGCCTTTTAAGCAGAGAGTCGTTGGTTCGAGTCCAACACGGCCCACCAAAAGCGATGCGTCCCTATCGTCTAGTCTGGTCCAGGACACCGGCCTTTCACGCCGGCAACCGGGGTTCAAATCCCCGTGGGGACGCCACATTTTTTTCCAGCACTTGATCTTTTCTATACCGCCGGTCCCATACCGCCCACACCTCCGTGGCTTCCACCTGCAATAATCTTTCACTTCTCAGGATGCTCCCCTTTCTTGCACCTCTGATACCAAGTAGTATTCAAATGACTAATTTCCTTGATCCCCTCGCCATCCGCTTGAGGGGGGAGGGGGGGCATAATAGCCCGTTGTCCTGCCCGTGCTCCAGCTTGCGTTGCTGTTCCTTGTTCTCGATAGTATAAATTTTTTTATCGTCTCTCCTGCTTAAGCCCGGAAAGCTATTCAGAAAATAAGTTGACATTATCATTTCTTAATATTACTCTATCAAAAAAATATTTTTCCCTCCGGCCCGTACTTTTCATGTCAAATTTTTGAGGGTTTGGCAGTATGAAAGCCTTGTACAGCCGTAAAGAAATCTGCCGGCTCTGCACCATTTCCGAAGCGCAGGTGCGCTACTGGCAAAAAATCGGCCTCATCATACCTGCCATAAACTCAGCAGGAGAAGTCAGATTCGATTTCCGGGGCCTGGCTGCCTTCCGGGCCGTGAAAAAACTCCGGGATCAGGGCCTTCCCCTCCACGCCGTCAGACAAGGTTTGCGCAAATTAAATGCCCTGCTCCCCCGGATCGAGCAACCCTTGTGCCAGGTGCGTCTGGAGTGCTGTGGGCGACAGGTGGTTATTGCCCGGGATGACGTCAAGCAGACGCCCGAAGGTCAGCTGCTTCTGGATTTTAACGACGGCGCCGCCCCTGCCCAACCGTCACCGGTAAGCGACAGCGATCGGCTTTTCTTTCAGGCCCTGGAGTTACAGGAAGAAGGTGAGTGGGCTCGCGCTGCTTTGCTCTATGAAAACCTGCTGCAGATATCTGGCGAGATGGCGGATATCCTGGTAAACTTAGGGGCCTGTTATTTTCAGCAATCGGCATCTGCCAGGGCCGAGGACGTGTTTCGCCGGGCCCTGCAACAGGACCCCAATCACGTGGAGGCCAATTTTAATCTGGCCAATCTGTTGACGGCCCGGGGTGAACTGGAAAAAGCCGTGGGCTTTTATAGTAACGCCCTGGCGGCTGACCCGGAATTTACCGCCGCCCTTTTCAACCTGGCCCGCGTCTTGGATAAACTGGATCGGAAAAAGGCGGCTCTGGCCTGCTGGCAGGCCTACCTGGAACTGGAGCCTCTCAGCATCTTTGCCCCCGAGATCCGCCGCCGGCTGCAGGAATGGCAGGAAAAAATTAACGATTAAATATCTCATCCAAAACAATTACCTGGCCTGCCAGGACCAAGTTGCATCAGGCGGGAGAGTCGTACCGCACCAAAACCCTCAAGATTTTTCCTTCTAATCCCCTCTCCCCCGTGGGGGAGAGGGTAGGGTGAGGGGGCATAACCTCTGCCCCGCTTTAAGCCAGAGGTATCCGAATTTTCTGGCCCGGGTAAATCAGGTCCGGATCTTTGATAACTTCCCGGTTGGCCTCAAAGATGCGGGGATACGCTGATCCCTTGCCATAAAACTTTTGCGCAATCGCCGACAGGGTGTCGCCGGATTTGATAACGTAATACTCCACCTGCCCCGAGGCGGCCGGAGCCGTAAGACTATCGGCCTGCACCTCCGTGACCCCCTGGAGATTGCCCACCATCAATATGGCTTTTTCTTTGGCCTCGGCGCTGGCGGCCTCGCCGGTAATGGTGGCGACCCCGTCTTTAACTGTTACCTGAAAATCGTTAACCCCGGGGTTATCCTGCTCAAAAAAATCTTTGATCTTATCCGAGGCCTCTGCTTCGCTGCCGAAAATTTTCTTGCCGATATTGCTCACAAAATCAAACAATCCCATGGTCAAATCCTCCTGTAATTTTGATAATTTATTCCAGATAATATCTTATTCTAATGTATCCTGATTTTTAACCGAAAACCGAAAACCGCCCTTACACCAGTCCCATGCTCTTCTCCAGGTTAGTTGCTGCCTGGGGCGCCAAACCGAGGCTGGCGGACAGATTCTGCAAATATTCCTGTTCCGCCGGTGTGTCAACCTTAATGGCCAGCAACGACGCGCCGTAAATTTCCGCCGCCAGTTGCGGTTTCCCTTTGGCCGCTGCTACGATGGCTTCGGTTTCCATGGGTTTGGTCATTTCCGCGATGACAAAATCGCGGGCTGATTTATCCGCGCCGGCCTCTTCCAGTCTGCCGACGATCCGCTGCACTTCTTCCTGGTCAATCTGGCCATCCGCCTTGGTGGCGTTGATCATGGCCAGCAGCATAAGCTGAGCCTGATTTTCCAGTTGCGCCTGCTCCGCCGCAGTTTGCGGCTCCCTGAGCGTCAATGGCACCTCGTTGGTTTCCTGTTGGGTGCCTTTCAGGGCCTGGTAGGCCAGGGCTCCCAGGACGGCAAGTATGCCGCCGCCCACTGCGCCTTTCATGGATTGGGAACCGCCGCCCAGGATGGCTCCGGCCAAAGCCCCCAGTGCCGCTAAAGCAATATTCTGGTTGTTGCCCAGCGCCTTTTGGGCTTCCCCAAGGGTTCCGGACAATGTCTGGCCGATGCCTTCACCTCCCTGCCCGCCGAACAATCCTCCCAGGATATCCCCCAGTTTGCCGCCGGCGCCGCCTATTAAATCGCCTATTTTGCCGGAACTCAGAATATCTCCGATGGCTCCGGAACCGCCGAGAAGGTCGCCCAGCTTGCTGGGATCAAGACCAAACGACTGTAAGAGGTTGCCAATGTCGCTGCCGGAGGCCTGCCCGCCGGCGCTCATCCCTTGTTTCAGACGATCCTTTGAATTTGGTGCCAGGTCGGCATTCAACAGGGTGCCCAGTAGATCAATAAAATTTGTGTTGGCCATACTGTTTTCTCCTATGCGAAAAAAGGTCATGCGGCTTAATAAGTGAGCATTGGCTCCAGCTGCTTGGCTTCCTCAATCCAGGCCTGCACCGCAGCCAAACCGGGCAGGACCCGCACCAGCGGTTTTCCGGCCGTAGCATTAACTTCTGCCAGTTTGGCATGCAGATGTTCCGGCACCCGGTGCTTTAGTTCCTTCACCGTGTCAACCCCGGCCTTCTCCAACAATTCAGAGTATTCCGGACCAATACCCTTAATCCGGAAAAGATCTGCCATGTTCACCCACTTTAAAATCAAGGTGCCGTCTATACCGGCGGCTTCAGCTAATTCCTTGCGGCCTTTGGGATGCTTTCCCTTCTCCAGGAGCTCGGCCACTGTTTTGATGTCGAGGTTTCGGAGTTTCGGTCCATAAACTTTTCCAATGCCCTCAATGTCCTCAATCTTGTAATCGGCCATCTTTTTCCTTTCCTCTTTTTGGCTCTTCTCCCGAGAGGGAAAAGGTTAGCTGATCGAATAAAATCATCCCACCCGCAGTTAAAAGCTGTTATCGGTATAAAAATCGCCGCCTCCACCGCCGAAATCACCGGGCCCGCCCACATCACCGCTCGGCCCGCGGCTCTCATGATGACGGTCAATTTCGCCCCACACCGTGTCCGGGTTTCCCGAACCTCCCAGCATCTGGCCCAGGAGCACTCCCAGGGAAAAGTCGCCGGGAAAACGGGAATTATAGCCGTCGTAGCCGTTATCCCGATAACGGCGTCGGACCTCTTCCAACTCGTCCAGATTTCTCTGCTGCTGCTGCAGAATTGCATTGAGTGCATTAATTTCCTTAACAATCTGTTCCTGTCGCTGACTTAGCTGTTGGATCCGAACTACCAGAACATCATCGGCCGGTTGGGGAGTGGCTTGAGCCTTCTTATAGAGGCTGGCCAGCGGTTCTTTTGCCAACGCCGAAGCTTGCAGATCAATTATCTGTTGCGATAATGGATCCTTACCGGCATTTACCTCTGCCTGCTCCGCCACCAGCTTCTGATGGTTGGCTTCGCCTGAGGCAATGGTGGCATCAATCTGTTTTAGCTGTTTTGCGGCTTCCCGGATTTTGGCCTGCAAATTCAGGGCGCCGTCAGCTTCGGCTGCCTGGCGCTCCATGGTCTGCAGGGCCTGCGCCTCCAACTGCGCCTGCTGCTGCACTTTTTGGGCATGCTCCCGGAGCCGGAGGGGCAGTTCCAGCAGCAGGTAATAATTCGAGCGGTTGCGTTGAAAATCGATCATTCTCGCCACCCGATTGTCCAACTGCCGGGTGATCCAGCCCCCTCGGTAATCCGGGGTCAAAAAGCGCCGGTTCCACAAATACATGAACAGGCGGTCGGCCTCGTAAGGCTTGCCCTTTTCCAGTCGATCCTTCTCGGCCTGGGAGGCCTTTTCCTCGGCCTTCTTGGCCACCCCCTGGGCCTGCTGGGTCTTCTCCCGCTGCTGTTGATACGCTGCCGTTTCACTGATTCTTTTATGGGACTGGGCTAACTGCTGCTGCATGGCCTGTTCGGCCTCGTCCCGTTGCCGTGCCAGCTCCTTTCTCTGCTCTTCGAGTTGCTGCTTGGCTGTGGTGCTGGCTTCAATCTGGTCCTTGACCGTGAGACGCTGCCGCTTGAGATTTTGTAACAGGCCGAAAATTACCTGATCTGTCAGGTTCAAATGGGAGATCACCTGTTCAGCCTGGATATCGTCTAATTGCAGTTTGGCTAACTGTCTGTAAGTGCCGTTCATCTCCAGGCGGAGAGCCTCCAGTTGTCGGTGCAAATTCTCTAAGCGGCGGCTTGTGTCCTCCTGCTCGGTTTGCACCTGATACACGTTTTGGTTGATCAAATTGAGATTATCTCTTCCGGTAACCATAGCCTTAATCTTTCACCACCGGGATAGCCCCGCCTGTAGTCGGCGCCAGGTAACGCGGGGTCAGGTAACCCCGTTCCTTGATACCGAACAAGTTGTTCTGGATAATGCCGTCATCGAGTTTGTCCCGGCGGATTTTGTCATAGAGGGATTCATCCACCCGCATGCCCCATTGCTGCACATTATACACTTTGCCATTCTCCTCGCTGGTAATAGGCACGGTCAGCCGCTTCCCCTGGGGCGTGACGGCTTCGACCACAAGATAATAATTCTGCACCCCGGGACGGTTTGGCAATGTGCGCCTGATGCCGCTGGCCGCACCCGCTCTGGACACGATCCGCAACTCATACTCCTGCACCAGGTGGTCGTATAACTGCTGCAGGGATTCGGATTTTCTCCGGGCCTCTGCCAAATTCCCCTGATTTAAGGCTGCCAGAGCGTCATTATAAAGCTTCTCGGTCTGGGTCCGGGCCGCTTCCTCCCGGGTTTCGGCTAACAGGCTCTGCCGCTGGCTGTTCAGCTTTTCCCGCCGCCCGGCCAGTTCCCCCAGGTTGTGTATGGCGGTTTCGGCGCCGGTCAATTGTGCCAGGGCATTTTTTAAGAGTTCGCCCCGTTGTTCCACCCGGCGCTTAATAACCTCACTTTCCCGGAGTAGCGTCTCTGCCGTCAGGTTCGGTTGGAGCGGCAGTTTTTCCATGGCCTGCACGTTAGTCTCAGCTCCGGTCAACTCCTGCCCGGCCTTCGTCAGGAGATGTCTGGCCGCAGCCTCGGCAACGGCCGGCGTCTTTTCCGCCCGCGCCAGGGCCTGCTTCAGATTTACCAGCCGTTGTTTCGCCACGCCGAGCTGATCCTGCTGCTGGCTAATTGTCGTATTGAAATTATTTACCGATTTTTGACGTTGCCGAGCTTCCGGCGCCACAAAAGCCACCCGGTAGAAAAAGAACATTCCCACCAGTGCAATAGCCATCAGGCCGGCCCATTTGGCCAGTAGGTTTCGCATGACATACAGGTTGGCCAGCCATGACGATCCCCTGGGCGGCGGTTGATAGGCGAACCGGTTTTCCTTGAGGGCTGCCACGCCCGCGGCTATGACCTCATCGGAAACCTCCAGACCCTGGGCAGCATACATGCGCTTGACTTTTTCAATTAGCGCCTGGTCCCGCTCGTCCGAAGCGAGTTCCCGCTCCACCAGCAACTGCTCATGGCGCAGCGTGTCCACCACGTCCATGGCCATCATAATTTCATCGAGTTCTATTTTTTCCGGCTTGGCATTTTCAACCATGGGTCAAGGTTTCTCCGGATTTAATCAACTCAACCATCCGCCGTTTGCCGGTTTCCACCGCCAGCCGGATTTCTTCTTCGTTTTGGGCGCTCAACTGGCGCATTTCGGCAATCAGGGAACGTGACCTTTCCTGAAAATTGATAACTGAATCCAAAAGTTTTTTGACGCTTGCCGCCTTTAAAGTAGGGCCGTAACCGGCCTTGAGCGCCTCTTCCTGGACCTTGCCGCCCACTTCGGCCAGGGTTTCCAGGCTCTTATTGACACCCTCTTTCATGGCCTCCAATGTCCGGGTGGTTTCATGCAGCCCCTGCAGACTGGTAAAGGAAGCATTCAGAGCCGTAAAGACCGTTTCGTTGGTCCCGAAAAAAGTTACGGCCTGAGAATACACCCGTTCCTTGGCCGCGTGTGACTGCAGCAGGCGGGCCATGATTACTTCCGTGGTGTTGTAGCTGATGGACAGGTTCTCGGCCAGGTCCTTGGCCACCTGATACCGCTTGTCCTCATCCTGGAGTTCCCGCAACCTCTCATCCCGGGCCAGCTCCAGCCTGGCAATTTCCTCCGCCTCGGTTTTGGTATTAGTCTCCAGGGTCTTGGCAGCTTCTTCCAGCCTGGTTTTTGCTTCTTGCACCTTGATGTCAGCCTTTTTCAACACCTGCAGGGCCATTACCTGCGCTTCTTTTAACGCTCCCCGAAAATCCTGGTATGCCTGCAAAATAGTCTGTTCCCGTTCCAACTGGTCCCGGCTGTCATTGGTGACTTCTAATAGGTGTCCTTGATCTTTTCGAACCGGCTCGGAATATCTCCCCGGGTGACCTTCATCCAGAAATTGCTCAGACGCTCCCCGGTGTCAATCTGACCGTCTTCCAACTGATTCACCATCTTGTAAGCATCGTCCCGGATACTGTTAAAGGCATTTACGATCAGCTCATAACGCTCACCCACCTTCATGGCCGTGATCTGTTCCCGCACCACCTCATTAAATACCGTAATATTATTGAGCGTGCGCGCGATGGCCACAGCTTTTTCCTCGTCCAGATCGCTGATCTTTTTGATCATTGTCACAATCTGTGATTCGCTCGGTTTTCCGGGCAACAGCCCCAGGTCTCGCAGAGAATGTAAGGCCTTGTCTAAATAATGCAGGGGCGCTGGGGCCACATCCGTTGGGTTTATGATCAGACTCCTTTTCCATATATTTTTTCGGTCATTAGTTAAGGGGATACTGCAAAGAAGAAATTATCTCTCCAAGAAATGCTGCATGGCAAAAATTTCTTAATATCCAATGAGGCAGGACTCATCCTGAATAAAAATAGGTATATTGCTCATAGTTGCATGCCGTGGGCTCCATCGCCTGAGCTGGGGTATTAGGTCTCTGTCAACCGGTATAATGATACTTTATTAAGGATTAATAATGCCGTAGTCAAGACATCATTAAAGAGTTTTGCGCTTTTTTACTGAAAGTCAATAACGAATGTATTTTTTAAATAAATTAAGTAAACGCAGAGCAAAAATAAAATCGGTTTGAGGATTAATGAAATTTTGGAGAAGTGCCGATTAAAGAAACATAACCTACATCTGACGATTCAATTTTCAAACATCTTTCGTAGGAATTTTGGAAAGATCTTATGGATCAGATCAATCTATGGCGACTTATTCCACTGGCTCCGGCCGGCGCCCTGCCGCCCTTGCTGTTGTCGGTCTGCATGGCCGTGAGCGATTGGCGGACCAGGCGCATCCCTAATTATCTCACCTTCGGCGGCGCCCTGGCCGGTCTGGTCTTTCAAACTGCCGTGTCCGGCCTGTCCGGATTGACTCAAGGCGTTACCGGTCTTCTCCTGGGATTTACTCTGGGGGCGCTGTCCGACATTTATGGCGGCGGTATGGGAGCCGGAGATGTCAAGGCCCTCGCGGCACTGGGCGCCGAGGGGCCGTCGGCCATCTTTTCTGTTCTCTGTTACATGGGGTTGGCCGGCGGCCTTTTGAGCTTGGGCTTTCTATCGCCCATGGTGCCATGTGGAATTATC